>NZ_JBSSAF010000029.1:0-5398 GCF_054058375.1 Pseudomonas sp. TE24901 | reverse complement strand
TCTTAACCAACCGCTCTTTAACAACTGAATCAAGCAATTCGTGTGGGTGCTTGTGGAGTCAGACTGATAGTCAACAAGATTATCAGCATCACAAGTTACTCCGCGAGAAATCAAAGATGTAACCAACGATTGCTGAGCCAAGTTTAGGGTTTCTTAAAAACCCAAAGATGTTTGAACTGAAGAGTTTGATCATGGCTCAGATTGAACGCTGGCGGCAGGCCTAACACATGCAAGTCGAGCGGTAGAGAGAAGCTTGCTTCTCTTGAGAGCGGCGGACGGGTGAGTAATGCCTAGGAATCTGCCTGGTAGTGGGGGATAACGTCCGGAAACGGACGCTAATACCGCATACGTCCTACGGGAGAAAGCAGGGGACCTTCGGGCCTTGCGCTATCAGATGAGCCTAGGTCGGATTAGCTAGTTGGTGAGGTAATGGCTCACCAAGGCGACGATCCGTAACTGGTCTGAGAGGATGATCAGTCACACTGGAACTGAGACACGGTCCAGACTCCTACGGGAGGCAGCAGTGGGGAATATTGGACAATGGGCGAAAGCCTGATCCAGCCATGCCGCGTGTGTGAAGAAGGTCTTCGGATTGTAAAGCACTTTAAGTTGGGAGGAAGGGCAGTTGCCTAATACGTAACTGTTTTGACGTTACCGACAGAATAAGCACCGGCTAACTCTGTGCCAGCAGCCGCGGTAATACAGAGGGTGCAAGCGTTAATCGGAATTACTGGGCGTAAAGCGCGCGTAGGTGGTTTGTTAAGTTGGATGTGAAATCCCCGGGCTCAACCTGGGAACTGCATTCAAAACTGACTGACTAGAGTATGGTAGAGGGTGGTGGAATTTCCTGTGTAGCGGTGAAATGCGTAGATATAGGAAGGAACACCAGTGGCGAAGGCGACCACCTGGACTGATACTGACACTGAGGTGCGAAAGCGTGGGGAGCAAACAGGATTAGATACCCTGGTAGTCCACGCCGTAAACGATGTCAACTAGCCGTTGGAAGCCTTGAGCTTTTAGTGGCGCAGCTAACGCATTAAGTTGACCGCCTGGGGAGTACGGCCGCAAGGTTAAAACTCAAATGAATTGACGGGGGCCCGCACAAGCGGTGGAGCATGTGGTTTAATTCGAAGCAACGCGAAGAACCTTACCAGGCCTTGACATCCAATGAACTTTCCAGAGATGGATTGGTGCCTTCGGGAACATTGAGACAGGTGCTGCATGGCTGTCGTCAGCTCGTGTCGTGAGATGTTGGGTTAAGTCCCGTAACGAGCGCAACCCTTGTCCTTAGTTACCAGCACGTTATGGTGGGCACTCTAAGGAGACTGCCGGTGACAAACCGGAGGAAGGTGGGGATGACGTCAAGTCATCATGGCCCTTACGGCCTGGGCTACACACGTGCTACAATGGTCGGTACAGAGGGTTGCCAAGCCGCGAGGTGGAGCTAATCCCATAAAACCGATCGTAGTCCGGATCGCAGTCTGCAACTCGACTGCGTGAAGTCGGAATCGCTAGTAATCGCGAATCAGAATGTCGCGGTGAATACGTTCCCGGGCCTTGTACACACCGCCCGTCACACCATGGGAGTGGGTTGCACCAGAAGTAGCTAGTCTAACCTTCGGGGGGACGGTTACCACGGTGTGATTCATGACTGGGGTGAAGTCGTAACAAGGTAGCCGTAGGGGAACCTGCGGCTGGATCACCTCCTTAATCGACGACATCAGCTGCTCCATAAGTTCCCACACGAATTGCTTGATTCATTGAAGAAGACGATAAAGAAGCAGCCCGAAATTGGGTCTGTAGCTCAGTTGGTTAGAGCGCACCCCTGATAAGGGTGAGGTCGGCAGTTCGAATCTGCCCAGACCCACCAATTTTGTGTGGGAAACGCCTGTAGAAATACGGGGCCATAGCTCAGCTGGGAGAGCGCCTGCCTTGCACGCAGGAGGTCAACGGTTCGATCCCGTTTGGCTCCACCACTACTGCTTCTGAAAGTTTTAAAGCTTAGAAATGAGCATTCCATCAGGTTGATGGTGAATGTTGATTTCTAGTCTTTGATTAGATCGTTCTTTAAAAATTTGGGTATGTGATAGAAAGATAGACTGAACGTTACTTTCACTGGTAACGGATCAGGCTAAGGTAAAATTTGTGAGTTCTCTTAGTTGAGAAATTCGAATTTTCGGCGAATGTCGTCTTCACAGTATAACCAGATTGCTTGGGGTTATATGGTCAAGTGAAGAAGCGCATACGGTGGATGCCTTGGCAGTCAGAGGCGATGAAAGACGTGGTAGCCTGCGAAAAGCTTCGGGGAGTCGGCAAACAGACTTTGATCCGGAGATGTCTGAATGGGGGAACCCAGCCATCATAAGATGGTTATCTTGTACTGAATACATAGGTGCAAGAAGCGAACCAGGGGAACTGAAACATCTAAGTACCCTGAGGAAAAGAAATCAACCGAGATTCCCTTAGTAGTGGCGAGCGAACGGGGACTAGCCCTTAAGTGGCTTTGAGATTAGCGGAACGCTCTGGAAAGTGCGGCCATAGTGGGTGATAGCCCTGTACGCGAAAATCTCTTAGTCATGAAATCGAGTAGGACGGAGCACGAGAAACTTTGTCTGAATATGGGGGGACCATCCTCCAAGGCTAAATACTACTGACTGACCGATAGTGAACTAGTACCGTGAGGGAAAGGCGAAAAGAACCCCGGAGAGGGGAGTGAAATAGATCCTGAAACCGTATGCGTACAAGCAGTGGGAGCAGACTTTGTTCTGTGACTGCGTACCTTTTGTATAATGGGTCAGCGACTTATTTTCAGTGGCGAGCTTAACCGAATAGGGGAGGCGTAGCGAAAGCGAGTCTTAATAGGGCGTCTAGTCGCTGGGAATAGACCCGAAACCGGGCGATCTATCCATGGGCAGGTTGAAGGTTGGGTAACACTAACTGGAGGACCGAACCGACTACCGTTGAAAAGTTAGCGGATGACCTGTGGATCGGAGTGAAAGGCTAATCAAGCTCGGAGATAGCTGGTTCTCCTCGAAAGCTATTTAGGTAGCGCCTCATGTATCACTGTAGGGGGTAGAGCACTGTTTCGGCTAGGGGGTCATCCCGACTTACCAAACCGATGCAAACTCCGAATACCTACAAGTGCCGAGCATGGGAGACACACGGCGGGTGCTAACGTCCGTCGTGAAAAGGGAAACAACCCAGACCGTCAGCTAAGGTCCCAAAGTTATGGTTAAGTGGGAAACGATGTGGGAAGGCTTAGACAGCTAGGAGGTTGGCTTAGAAGCAGCCACCCTTTAAAGAAAGCGTAATAGCTCACTAGTCGAGTCGGCCTGCGCGGAAGATGTAACGGGGCTCAAACCATACACCGAAGCTACGGGTATCACGTAAGTGATGCGGTAGAGGAGCGTTCTGTAAGCCTGTGAAGGTGAGTTGAGAAGCTTGCTGGAGGTATCAGAAGTGCGAATGCTGACATGAGTAACGACAATGGGTGTGAAAAACACCCACGCCGAAAGACCAAGGTTTCCTGCGCAACGTTAATCGACGCAGGGTTAGTCGGTCCCTAAGGCGAGGCTGAAAAGCGTAGTCGATGGAAAACAGGTTAATATTCCTGTACTTCTGGTTATTGCGATGGAGGGACGGAGAAGGCTAGGCCAGCTTGGCGTTGGTTGTCCAAGTTTAAGGTGGTAGGCTGAGATCTTAGGTAAATCCGGGATCTTAAGGCCGAGAGCTGATGACGAGCTAACTTTTAGTTAGCGAAGTGGTTGATGCCATGCTTCCAAGAAAAGCTTCTAAGCTTCAGGTAACCAGGAACCGTACCCCAAACCGACACAGGTGGTTGGGTAGAGAATACCAAGGCGCTTGAGAGAACTCGGGTGAAGGAACTAGGCAAAATGGCACCGTAACTTCGGGAGAAGGTGCGCCGGTGAGGGTGAAGGACTTGCTCCGTAAGCCCATGCCGGTCGAAGATACCAGGCCGCTGCGACTGTTTATTAAAAACACAGCACTCTGCAAACACGAAAGTGGACGTATAGGGTGTGACGCCTGCCCGGTGCCGGAAGGTTAATTGATGGGGTTAGCTAACGCGAAGCTCTTGATCGAAGCCCCGGTAAACGGCGGCCGTAACTATAACGGTCCTAAGGTAGCGAAATTCCTTGTCGGGTAAGTTCCGACCTGCACGAATGGCGTAACGATGGCGGCGCTGTCTCCACCCGAGACTCAGTGAAATTGAAATCGCTGTGAAGATGCAGTGTATCCGCGGCTAGACGGAAAGACCCCGTGAACCTTTACTATAGCTTTGCACTGGACTTTGAATTTGCTTGTGTAGGATAGGTGGGAGGCTTTGAAGCGTGGACGCCAGTCTGCGTGGAGCCATCCTTGAAATACCACCCTGGCAACTTTGAGGTTCTAACTCAGGTCCGTTATCCGGATCGAGGACAGTGTATGGTGGGTAGTTTGACTGGGGCGGTCTCCTCCTAAAGAGTAACGGAGGAGTACGAAGGTGCGCTCAGACCGGTCGGAAATCGGTCGTAGAGTATAAAGGCAAAAGCGCGCTTGACTGCGAGACAGACACGTCGAGCAGGTACGAAAGTAGGTCTTAGTGATCCGGTGGTTCTGTATGGAAGGGCCATCGCTCAACGGATAAAAGGTACTCCGGGGATAACAGGCTGATACCGCCCAAGAGTTCATATCGACGGCGGTGTTTGGCACCTCGATGTCGGCTCATCACATCCTGGGGCTGAAGCCGGTCCCAAGGGTATGGCTGTTCGCCATTTAAAGTGGTACGCGAGCTGGGTTTAGAACGTCGTGAGACAGTTCGGTCCCTATCTGCCGTGGACGTTTGAGATTTGAGAGGGGCTGCTCCTAGTACGAGAGGACCGGAGTGGACGAACCTCTGGTGTTCCGGTTGTCACGCCAGTGGCATTGCCGGGTAGCTATGTTCGGAATAGATAACCGCTGAAAGCATCTAAGCGGGAAACTAGCCTCAAGATGAGATCTCACTGGAACCTTGAGTTCCCTGAAGGGCCGTCGAAGACTACGACGTTGATAGGTTGGGTGTGTAAGCGCTGTGAGGCGTTGAGCTAACCAATACTAATTGCCCGTGAGGCTTGACCATATAACACCCAAGCAATTTGCTGACCTGAAAAGGCACCAGATTGCGGTGTGTGAAGACGAAATGAACCGAAAGTTCGACGCTCACAAAACACCGAAAACTATCACATACCCAATTTGCTGAAGCGAGGCCAACCGGTCACGACTCAGTACCCGAATTTCTTGACGACCATAGAGCATTGGAACCACCTGATCCCATCCCGAACTCAGTAGTGAAACGATGCATCGCCGATGGTAGTGTGGGGTTTCCCCATGTGAGAGTAGGTCATCGTCAAGATTAAATTCC
>NZ_JBSSAF010000028.1:0-10799 GCF_054058375.1 Pseudomonas sp. TE24901 | reverse complement strand
TGGATGGCGCGTGGCGGCGGCCCCCCAAATCACTGTCGGATTACGGGCACACCGAGCGTGAGCGAGGTGCCGAGTGTTGGGGCAAGAGCCTTTTGCTTACTTTTGGGCTCTTTCCAAAAGTGAGCCGCTGTAAGAGCGGAACCATAGGCGGCCGTTACCGAAGAAACGGATATGTCCCCAACCTAAAAACATCAATTATTCGAATAAAAATACAATCAGATAATGAAATTCAAGAATATTAGCTTATGCCCAAATAGCATTATATTTTCAAAACCCATTCCGTTATGTTTGAACTCAACAGCCTACCCCTGACCTCGGATGGTACCCATCGTGATTCGGATTCTGCGCCCATAACCGGCTAACCACCCCGCAGCAGAATCGTTGGAAGGGAGTTCAACGTATGTTGTCGATCCAAACCCCGCACGCGCTCCACACCTAGCCCCAAATCGCCGCAACACCCCCAAAAACGCCGAGCACCGCGCACGACCGCGTGCCTGCCCGACTTCGCGATTTGAACCTGCAGGAATGGATATGAAGCGAGCCCTACAACCCACCGCCGTATTCGCCCTGGCCCTGCTGGCCAACCCAGCACAGGCCCAGGACGACAGCACCCTCTCCACCGTAGTGGTTACCGGCAACCGAGGCGCCGAACAACGCACCGTCACCAGCAGCCCGGTGCCGATCGACGTGGTCAGCGCCAAACAACTACAGAACACCGGCAAGCCCGGCCTGATGGAAGCCCTCAGCGCCGTGATCCCCTCGCTGACCCTGCCGGAAAAAACCGGTTGGGACGCCAGTGGCATCGCCCGCGCACCCAACCTGCGCGGCCTGAGTGCCGCCGAAGTGCTGGTGCTGGTCAACGGTAAGCGTCGCCATACCAGCGCCACCCTCAATATCAACGGCATCAACACCGGCGCCGCCCCGGCGGATCTGGACCTGATCCCCATCAGCGCCATCGATCACGTGGAAGTGCTGCGCGATGGCGCTGCCGCCCAATACGGTTCCGATGCCATCGCCGGGGTGATCAACGTGATCCTCAAGGCTGACACCAGCGGCACCTCGGTGACCAACGTCGGCCAGGGTTACGACGGCAAGAAGCAGACCGTGCAGCAGAGCCTCAACAAGGGTTTCGAAATCGGCAACGGCGGCATCGTGCAACTGGCCCTGGATGCACGCAGCCAGAACGACGACAACAAGGCCAGCGCCAACGGCTACACCTACGAACAGGCGTATGGCCTGGCGGGCAAGGCGACCTATGGCGGCTACGGCACGCCCAAGACCAACTTGCTCACCCTGGGCTACAACGCCGAATTGCCGATCGATGACAGCCTGAGCCTGTACTCCTTCACCACCTATTCACGGCGCAAGGCCGAGCAGGGGCAGAACTTCCGTCTGCCGACCATCACCAACACCATCACCACCGGGCCCAACGGCTACCCGTCGGGGTACACGCCCACCTGGTACATCGATGAAGACGACTTCCAGGCGGCGTTCGGCGGTAAAGGCACCGTCGGCGCGTGGGCCTGGGACTTGTCTACCACCTACGGGCGCAACGCGGCAGAGCAGGGCACCACCCACAACCAGAACCCGTCCCTGGGCGAGGCCACGCCGAACAGTTTTACCTCCGGCACCTGGATCTCTACCGAGCTGACCACCAACCTGGACTTCAAGCGCGGCTTCGACATCGGCCTGCAAAAGCCCCTCGACCTGTCCTATGGCTTCGAGCATCGGCGTGACACGTATGAGGTACAGGCCGGTGACTATGCGTCCTATGCCAACGGCGGCTACTGCGTGGCGCCGGGCAATTGCGCATCGTCCGGCGCCCAGGTCACCAACGGCATTTCGCCGGATGAAGAAAGCAGCGCCTCGCGCAACAGCCTCGCCAGTTATGTCGACGTGGGCTTCAACCCGCTGCCGGATTGGTACGTCGGCACCGCCTTTCGGTATGAGCATTACAACGAAGGCGTGGGTGCCACCCGCAGTGGCAAGCTGACCACGCGCTACGACTTCACGCCGCAGTTCGCCGTGCGTGCCACGGTGAGCAATGGCTTCCGCGCGCCGTCCCTGGCTAACAGTCTGTTCAGTGCGCGCTCCACCACCTATGGCGTGGTGGACGGGGTGTATCAGTCGATCAACTACGGCGTGCTGCCGGTGGGTTCGGCGGCGGCCAAGGCGTTGGGGGCGCAGGACCTCAAGCCCGAACGCTCCACCAACTTCAGCCTGGGTTTGACCCTCACGCCCACCGATCGCCTGAACTTCACCGCCGACGCCTATGTGATCAACCTGCGTGACCGCATCACCCTCACCGGCACCTTGCTCGGCCCGGAAGTCACCCAGGTGCTGCAGAACAACGGCATCAACTCCACCTCGGGCGGCCAGTACTTCATCAATGGCGCAGACACCCGTACCAAAGGCCTGGACCTGGTCAGCAACTACAACCAGGACCTCGGCGCGTTCGGCTCGCTGAAGTGGACCGCCGCGTTCAACTGGAACCAGACCAAAATCCTCAATTACAAGGAATCCACGACGATCCTGGGCACCTCGTATGACCTGATGGACCGCCAGGCCCGGGGCCTGATCACCGACGTGCAACCAAAAACCAAGCTGATCCTGGGTGGCGACTGGAGCATCGACCGCTTCAACCTCAACCTGGCCCTGACCCGTTATGGCGCCTACAAAGAGGTCAACGTCTCTGCGGATCGCAGCCTGGATAGGGTCTACAGCGCCAAATGGATCACGGACCTGGACCTTGGCTACAACCTCACCAAAGACCTGAACATCGCTATCGGCGCCAAGAACCTGTTCGACCAATACCCCAAGAAACAAGGCGTGCCGAGCAGCACCATGCTCGCCAGCTACGGCACCTATTCGCCCTACGGTTTTACCGGTGGGTACTACTACACCCGCTTGACCTATGCCTTCTAAGGCGGAGGAAAAAACATGCCCATTGTCGCCAAAACCTATGACCTGATCGAAGACGTGCGCCCGGTTCGCCAGGCGCGTGTCGCCACGCCCATCAAGGCCCTGCACGTGGTGCCAGCGCGGCACCCGTGGCGCTGGGCGGGGTCGATCTTCGCTGCGCTGGTGCTGCTGGCCATCGTGCACTCCCTGGCCACCAACCCGCGCTGGGAGTGGGGCGTGTTCGGCCAGTGGTTCTTCTCGCCGTCGGTGTTGCGCGGCCTCGGCCAGACGCTGTTGCTGACCCTGCTCAGTACGGTGTTCAGCGTGATCCTCGGCACGGCGTTAGCGCTGGCGCGGTTGTCGGGCTCGCCGCTGTTGGCGGCGTTGGCCTGGGGCTACATCTGGTTTTTTCGCTCGATGCCGGCGTTGCTGGTGCTGATCATCCTCTACAACTTTGCCTACCTGTATGACCACATCGTGCTCGGCGTGCCGTTCACCTCAGTGGTGTTCGCCGAGTGGTCGACGGTGGATGTGCTCAGCCAGTTCACCGTGGCCGTGCTGGGCCTGAGCCTGATGCAGGCGGCCTACGCAGCGGAGATCATTCGTGGCGGACTGATCGGCGTGGATGCTGGCCAGCATGAAGCGGCGGCGGCCCTGGGTTTACCGGCGTCGCGACGCATCTTCCGGATCATCCTGCCCCAGGCGCTGCGCTCGATTTTGCCGTCGGGTTTCAACGAGATCATCGGCTTGGTCAAGGGCACCTCCATCGTCTACGTGCTGGCCCTGCCGGAGCTGTTCTACACCGTGCAGGTTATCTACAACCGCACCCAGGCGGTGATCCCGCTGCTGATCGTGGCGACGGTGTGGTACCTGATCATCACCACCGTGCTGACCAGCGCCCAGTACTACGTCGAGCGCTACTTTGCGCGCGGCACGGCGCGGGTACTGCCACCGACGCCGCTGCAGCGCATCCGTGGCTGGCTCAAGGAGAAAACCCATGGCTGAAGCACGCGCCGGGCGCATCCAGATCCAGGGCGTGGGCAAGCGCTTTGGCAACCAGCAGGTGTTGCAAGACATCGACCTGACCATCGACCCGGGCAAGGTCACGGTGATTCTCGGGCCGTCAGGCTCGGGCAAGTCCACCTTGCTGCGCACCATCAACCACCTGGAGAAGATCGACAGCGGCCACATCACCATCGACGGTGAATACGTCGGCTACCGCCGCAAGGGTGACCTGCTGTACGAACTGAAAGAGCGCGAAATCCTCAAGCGCCGCATCGACGTGGGCTTCGTGTTCCAGAACTTCAACCTGTTCCCGCACCTCACCGCCTGGGAAAACATCGCCGAAGCGCCCCTGGCCCACAAACGCTGGAGCAAATCTGAGGCTCGCGCCAAGGCATCCCAATTGCTGGCCAAGGTCGGCCTGGCCGACAAGGTCGACGCCTACCCCCGGCAGCTTTCCGGTGGCCAACAGCAGCGCGTGGCCATCGCACGGGCCCTGGCGCTGGACCCCAAGGTGCTGCTGTTCGATGAACCCACCTCGGCCCTCGACCCGGAACTGGTGGGCGAGGTGCTCGACGTGATCAAGGGCCTGACCCAACTGGGCGTGACCCTGGTGATCGTCACCCACGAAATCGGTTTTGCCCGCGAGGTGGCCGACCACGTGGTGTTCCTCTGCGACGGCCAGTTGATCGAAGAAGGCCCGCCCGAACAGATCTTCCGCCAACCCCGACATCCCCGCACCGTCGCCTTTCTCGGCAAAGTGCTTTAGTTCAAGGAGTGACTGCCCATGTTCATCCCTACTGCCCGTATCGCCTTGCTGGTGCTTGCCGTCAGTGCGGCGCAAACCGCGTTGGCCGTGCAACAGGTCGACCTCAGCCCCGACCGCCCGCGCATCCACGTGCCGCGCAACGAAGCCGCCATCGCGCAGATTCCGCCGGGCTTCAAGTTCGCCCAGCCGGGCAAGTTCACCGTGGCCGTGTCCGGCGTGGCCGGGCCGCCCCTGGCGCTGTTGGCCAATGACGACAAGACCACCATCGGCAGCGAGGCCGACACCGCGCAACTGGTCGCCGACAGCCTGGGCCTGCAACTCAACGTGGTGCAGACCAGCTGGGAAGACTGGCCCTTGGGCGTCAGCTCGGGCAAATACGACGCGGTGATCAGCAACGTCACGGTGACCGAGGCGCGCAAGAAGCGCTTTGACTTCGCCACGTATCGACAGGACGTGCTCGGGTTCTATGTGAAGAGCACCAGCAAGATCAGCGAGATCAAGCAGGCTTCCGACATTGCCGGGCTGAAGATCATCGTCGGCTCCGGCACCAATCAGGAAAAGGTTCTGCTGGCCTGGAACGAGGCCAATGAAAAGGCCGGCATCAAGCCGGCCCTGTTGCAGTACTTCGACGACCAGGCCGCCGCGCAGCTGGCGGTGCAGTCCGGGCGCAGCGATGCGTTGTTCGGGCCCAACTCGGTGTACGCCTATTCGGCGGCCATCACCGGCGGTATCAAACTCGTCGGCACGGTCAACGGTGGCTGGCCGTTGAAAGCCGATATCGCGGTGACCACGCGCAAGGACAACGGCCTGGTCAAGCCGATTCACACCGCCCTCGAAGGCGCGATTGCCGGCGGCCAATACGAACAGGTGTTGCAACGCTGGGGCCTGGATATCGAGCGCGTCGATAAGTCGCTGATCAACCCACCGGGCCTGCCGGATTAAGGAGCATCGAGCATGGGACTGACACGACGTGAAGCGCTGTCGAGCCTCGCTGCGGTAGGCGGGGAAAAGGCGGTCAAGGATGCATTGGCGGTATTGGGCCTGGGGCCGTCTTCGCACCGCCGCCCGCAGCCGCTGAAACTCAAGGAGAGCCTGGGGCAGGGCACCCGCGTGCTGGTGCTGGGCGCCGGGATTGCCGGGCTGGTCACGGCCCTGGAACTCACCCGCGCCGGGTTCGACGTGCAGGTGCTGGAAGCGCGTGATCGGGCGGGCGGTCGCACCTGGACAATCCGCCATGGCGACCGCGTGGACTACAAGGACGGCCGCACCCAGACCGCCGCGTTCGACCCAGGGCATTACTTCAACGCAGGCCCGGCCAGGATCCCCAGCCAGCACCGCACGATTCTCGACTATTGCAGCGAGCTGGGGGTGCCGCTGGAAGTGCTGGTCAACAGCAGCCATGGCGCCCAGGTGCGGCCGGATGTGAACAGGCCCGCGTTCAGCGTGGGCCAGGCGATCAACGATGCGCGCGGGCACGTGTCTGGCTTGCTGGCCAAGGCGGTGCAACGTGACGCGCTGGATGATGTGTTGAGTCACGAGGAGCGCACGCGGTTGCTGGCGTTCCTGCAGGTGTATGGCGACCTGTCGCAGGAGCTGGTCTTCGAGGGCACGCTGCGTTCGGGGCATTTGGAGTCGCCGGCGCATCCCGGCGCGTTGCCTGCCAGTCGCCGCCCGCTGGCGCTGGACCAACTGCTGCACCCGGAGTTGTGGGGCGCGTTGCTGCACACCGAGTTCCCGGAGTTTTCCGCCACCATGTTCCAACCGGTTGGCGGCATGGACCGTATCACTGATGCGTTCTATCAACGGGTGCGCGACCACGTGCAGCTCGGCGCCCAGGTGCGCCAGATCCGCCAGCTGGATGACGGCGTGGCCGTGACCTATCACGACAAACACAGCGGGCGCGAACAGGTGGTGCGCGCCGATTACCTGATCTCGACCTTGCCGTTGCCCTTGCTGGCCAGGCTCGACACCGACTTCAGCGACCCGATCAAGGCCGCGCTGCTCAGCACCCGCAGCGACCAGGCCACCAAGGTGGCGTGGCAGTCGCCGCGCTTCTGGGAAACCGACTACCGCACCTACGGCGGCCTGTCCTGGATCGAACACCCGGCGCGCCTGCTGTGGTACCCGAGCAACGACCTCAATACCCGCGAAGGTTTGCTGGTGGCCGGTTACGTGACCGGGGAGGGCGCCGATGTGTTTGGCGCGCAACCGTTCGAGAAGCAGTACGCCACGTCCAAGGAGGCAGTGGAGTTGCTGCACCCGGGTTATTCCAGACACCTGCGCAACCCGTTGGCGGTGTCCTGGGAACAGATCCCCTACAGCGAGGGCCCGTGGCTGCAACGCGAGCACTTCCCGGCCGACGCCAGTGCGCTGCTCGAAGCCGGCCACGGCCGCGTGTACTTCGCGGGCGACGGCCTGGTGCAAAGCGGCGTGGGTATCTGGCAGGAATCGGCGGCCAACTCGGCACGCCATGTGGTCGGGCAACTGGCCGAACGCGTGACTCAACAACGACAGATCGCGGCCCTTGCCGCCTCCTAAGGAGCTTCATCATGAGCGACAGCATTCAACGTACCAGCCTCGGCGACTTCCCGATCTCGCAAACCGTCACCGTCCCGGCCTCGGCCAGCCTGATCTTTGTCAGCGGCACCTTGCCCGACCTGCACGACGCCAACGCCCCGGCCGGTACGCCGGCAGCCTATGGCAACACCGAGGTGCAGACGGTGTCGGTGTTCAACAAGCTGCGCAAGATCCTGCGCCAGCAAGACCTGGACCTGGGCGATATCGTGCAGTTGCGCGTGTTCCTGGTGGGCGCTGAAGAAACCGGCGGCAAGCTGGACTTTGCCGGGTTGCAGGCCGGCTATACGCAGTTCTTTGGCACACCGGAGCAACCGAACAAACCGGCACGCACCGCGTTGCAAGTGGTGGCGTTGCCGTTGCCGGGGGCCTTGGTCGAAGTCGAAGCCATCGCCGCCAGAAGCTCCTGAACCACCCCGAAGCGCCCTTTACCTGTAGTGAGCGGGCTTGCCCCGCGCGGCGGCGTGTCGGCCACCTAAAATTTACCTGACACGCCGCTGCGGTGTGTCAGGTGTCTCACACTTGTCTGGCACACCGCGGCGCGGGGCAAGCCCGCTCACTACAGGGTTTTGTTTTTATTGGGAAAATTCCTACATTGTGGCCGGAGATTTCATCGCTTCTGCTCGACCTTTACCTCCTAGGATGGCCCCCTCGCTTGACCCCAAGCGAGGGGGCATCAGGCCCGTAAATGCCTAGGAGTCAAACCATGAAAATGACCTGTGTGAGCAAACGCCTGCGCCGCTCGGCCTGGGCCGTGATGGTCGCGGGTGTGCTGGCAGGCTGTGCCGCGACCCCGCCATCCGAGCATAAAACCACCCTGGCCCGTGATTCGGTCGGGCGTGCCCTGGCCGCGCAAGCCACCCAATTCGCACCGCTTGAGATGAAAACGGCACAGGACAAGCTGGCCCGCATGGAGCAAGCCATCGGCGAAAAAAATTACGTCCTGGTCGACAGCTTGGCCGAGCAGATCGAAGTCGACGCCAACCTGGCCGAAGCCAAGGCCACTGCCGTGCGTAAACAACAGGTCTTGAACCAGGCGCGCGAGGGCATCCAGGTGCTCAAGCAGGAAATGCTCAACGCCCCCGCGACCACCCACTGAGGAGCCTCCCATGCGTGCCACTCTCGTCATTCCTGTTCTGTCGGCCCTGACCCTGGCCCTGGTCGGTTGCGCCACCCCACCGGAAAACCCGCAACTGCTGCAAGCCCGTAGCCAGTTCTCCACCCTGCAGCAGAACCCTGCGTCCAACACCCTGGCGGCGGTTGAAACCCGCATTGCGTCCAACGCGCTGGACCGCGCCAACCAACTGTCCCTGCACAGCCGCACCGACCCGAAGATCGACCAGCTGGCGTACCTGGCGACACAACGAATCGCGGTGGCCGAGCAAACCATCATCAGCCGGCAAACCGATGCCCAGCTCGACAACATCGCAGTTGACCGCACCCAGGTGCAGCTCGACGTGCGCACCGCGCAGCTCAAGGCGTTGCAGGCGATGAAGGCCCAGCCAACCGAGCGCGGCCAGGTGGTTACCTTTGGTGATGTGCTGTTTGATACCGGCAGGGCCGACTTGAAGCCCGGCAGCCAGCGCGACTTCCAGGCACTGGCCGACTTCCTGTTGCAGAACCCGGAGCGCCAGGTGCGTGTCGAGGGTTTCACCGACAGCACTGGCGGCGATGCCTTCAACCAGAGCTTGTCCGAGCATCGCGCCCAGGCCGTCGCCCGTGGCCTGCAACGGCTCGGCGTGGGGATCGAGCGCATGGCCGTCATCGGCTACGGCAAGCAGTTCCCGGTGGCCGATAACCTGAGCGCACAGTCGCGTCAGTTAAACCGTCGCGTGGAAGTGATCGTGTCCAACGATGGGTCGGCGGTCAGCGCACGGCGTTGAACCGGGTGGCTTTTTGTTATGCCGCTATTGGATGAAGATGTTGTTTAGAAATCAATATTTTTCATAATTAGCATAGATCAACAAAGCCTTTCACAAGCGCCACCCACGGGCATTAAGGTCATTCTCCACGGCAAGCATCGCTGCCATCCACGGAGGACTTCCTTGATGCCCACCCCTGCTCGGCAACTCAAGTTCGGCGCCATTCTCACCGGCGTCGGCACCGCACAGAACGAATGGCTGCACCCGCAGATTCCCGGTGATGCCAGCGTCAATATCGACTGGTATCGCGCCCAGGCACAACAGGCGGAAGCCGCCAAGTTCGACCTGGTCTTCATCGTCGACAGCCCCTACATCACACCCGATTCAGCCCCGCATTTTCTCAACCGCCTGGAACCCTTGACGCTGCTCTCGGCGCTTGCCGGCGCCACCTCCAAAATCGGCCTGGTGGCGACGCTGACGACGTCCTATACCGAACCGTTCAACGTGGCGCGCCAGTTTGCCTCCCTGGACCATATCAGCGGCGGCCGCGCCGGTTGGAACGTGGTCACCACGGGCCTTGAAGGCGCCGCTGGCAACTTTGGTCGCGAACAGCACATCGACCATACCGAGCGCTATCGCCGTGCCGCCGAACACCTGGACGTGGTGCAGGGGCTGTGGGATTCCTATGAGGACGACGCCTTTGTGCGGGACAAGCAAACCCGAGTGTTCCTCGACCCGCAGCGTCAACATCGCCTCGACCACCACGGCGAGTTTTTTTCGGTCACTGGGCCGCTGAACATTGCCCGTTCGGCCCAGGGCCAGCCGGTGATTTTCCAGGCGGGCATTTCCGAATCCGGGCGCAGCCTGGCGGCCAACTATGCTGAGGGCATCTTTGCCGGCGTAGGCAATTTCGAAGACGCCCAGGCGTACTACCGGGACATCAAGCAACGCACCGCCGCTGCGGGGCGCAACCCGGATCACGTGACGATCCTGCCGGGCATTTCGCCGATCATTGCCGACACCGATGAGCAGGCCCAGGCCATCGACCGTGAGCGCAATGGCGAGCTGGACCTGGATAAAGCCTTGGTGCAATTGGGGCGGCCCTTCAACTACCACGACTTCAGCCAATATCCGCTGGATGAGCCGTTCCCTGAATTGGGCGACCTGGGCAGCAATGGGTATCGCGGGCATGCCGAGCACATCAAGCACGTAGCGCGTGAGCAGGGGTTGACGTTGCGTCAGGCGGCGTTGCGGTTTGCCAAGCCGTTTTCCAGTTTTGTCGGTTCGCCCAAAACCGTGGCGGATGAGATTGAGCGTTGGTTTGTGGAGGGGGCGGTGGATGGGTTCAATATCCATGTGGGCGCGCCGGAGGATTTTGCGCGGTTTACCGATCAGGTCTTGCCATTGCTGAGGGCGCGGGGGTTGTTTCGCAGTGAGTACAGTCACAGCACGTTGCGGGGGCATTTGGGGTTGCCGGTGCCGGTGAATCGGTATGCTTCGGAACGGGTGGCGTAGGGGGGCGGTGTGAATATCCGTTATTTAGGTGATGGCGGGTTATGGTTCCGCCCTTACGGCGGGTCACTTTTGGAAAAGAGCCCAAAAGTAACCAAAAGGGCTCTTGCCCCAACACTCGGTGCCTCGCCTAGGCTCGGCATGCCCTCACTCCGGCTTGAATCCGTGGGCCGCCGTCA
>NZ_JBSSAF010000027.1:0-38290 GCF_054058375.1 Pseudomonas sp. TE24901 | reverse complement strand
TCCCCATGTGAGAGTAGGTCATCGTCAAGATTAAATTCCGAAACCCCATTTGCGAAAGCAGATGGGGTTTTGTTTTGGGCGGTCGAAAACCGGATTACCCCACATCCCCCGACAACGCTGACGGTGATGGGGGTGACACAAATCTTGCTCAGTCATAGAGCGCCGACTTGGCGCTTTAGCGACATAGAGCGATTCCACCTCTGGCTAATCAGCGTATTTTCCAGGGCACTATCGATATCCCGTCTGAGAGCGCAGCCCAGCAAAGGACTGCCTTCCTCACCATCATCCAGGCATGAGTTCTTGATCGACCCAACAATTGCGGATCGCCTTTAGCGCACGCATGTATCGGCTCAGCTGGCCAAGCCTGATAACTATTGGGAGGGACGTTCAGCGCCAGGCGAAGACGTGCACGGAATAGTTAGCCGCTTGATAGACACATACTTCAGCCACAGGCCTCGGCAAACTGCGCGTCAGATTTTCCTATCTGTTCCTTTCCTCAATAACCTGCTTGACCTCTGCTCGCAGATGACTCCGTTCAGCGGGCTGCCGCCAGCCTGTAGCCCGAATGCAAAGCTGCCACATCAACCACACGCAGCTTCCTTTCAGCCGCCTAGTCACGAATGATGGCTTTCGCCGCCCACAAAAAAGCCCCTGTCACCGAGACGTGACAGGGGCTTTTTTCGTTTCAATCACTCGGTCAAGCGGGTTGCGCCGCCAAGCTATTGCTCACCTTACGCCCCAGCACCAATACCGTGACAAACCCACAGCCCACCAGCGCCGTGGCCAAGCTCAACAGTACCGAACTGCCCATCTGGTCAACGATCCGCCCGCCGAAGAACGAGCCCAAGGCAATGATCACCTGGAACAGGGCGACAAACAGCGGCATGCCGCGTTCGACGTCCTTAGGCGCCACGACAAACATCCAGATGCTGGCACAGGCCGGGAAGGCGCCGAAGGCGAAGCCCCAGAGTGCGATCAGCATCGTCGCGCCCGTCAGGCCGGTGGCGAAGTAGGGGAACAGCGCAGTGCTGGTGCCGATCATCAGCGCAACCAGCAACAGGGTGTAGCGCACGCTGCGATTGGCGGCAAAGCCGGCGAAAACGTTACCCGCCACGCCTGCCACACCAAACATTAACAACAGCGAGCCAATGGTCGGGCCATCAAAGCCGGAGCTGTTTTTAAAGAACGGTGCCACATAGGTGTACGCAGCAAAGTGCGCCAGGCCAATCATCAAGACCGCGATCAAACCCACACGAGCCCGTGGATTGATGAACAAGGCCGGCAGGTCACTGACAAGAATGGCCTTCTCCGGCTTGAGCTGAGGCAGCAGGAACACCTGCGCCAGTACTACCGGTACGCCCAGCAATGCGGTGACCAGGAACGTCATGCGCCAGCCCATCAAGCCGCTGAGCCAGGTACCAACGGGCACACCCAGAACAGTGGCGAGTGTCACGCCCATCATGATGATCGACGTGGCCTTCGCTACACCCACGCCCTTGGGAGCCAAACGGCCACTTAGCGCAATGGCGGTGGCCCAGAACCCACCGATACTGATGCCCAGCAATACGCGGCCGAATAGCAACAGGCTGAAATCGCTGGCAAAGGCCACGACGGTGTTGGCGATGATCATGATCAGCGTCAGGCTGATCAGCAGGTAGCGGCGGTCCATGGCGCCAATGATGACCGACAGCAACGGCGCTGCGAGCGCGGCCATGATGCCGGGCAGGGTGACCATCAGGCCGGCATGCCCGGCACTGATGCCCAGGTCCGCAGCCACGTCGTTGAGCACGCCCACCGGCAGGAACTCGCTGGTCACCAGGGCAAAGGCGCCCACGGCCACGGAGAGAATCGCCAGCCACTGCTGTTTGACGCTTTGTTGATTATGTTCGGGACGGCCGCGTGGGGCCTGTGTCGCGCTTGGCATGGTGTTGGGTTCCAAGATGAATGTCGCCTGAAGCCAGGCGGGGGAAGGGAGTCAGGGGGCGATTATATAAACCGGTCTTGATGATTGAGCAGGCGACCCGTTCGATAGTAATCATCAGTGCAATCGATGAGTCCCACGCCACAGATGTCACTTTCGCGCCATTTTAAAAACCTTGCCTACAGGAGGCGCATTGCGATAACGACGGCAACTTATTACGTTGTGCTAGCGCGCCAGATCGGGCGCATCCAACTGCAAAGGAATTGCATCATGAGCAAGAACACCAAGAAAACCTCCGACAAAGTCGCGACGTTGGCCGCACAAACGCTTAACAACCCAGGCGCTACGGCCACTGCCAAAAGCCTTGCCGCGTCAGCGCTGGCCCAGAAGAACACCGGCAAGCAGACCGGTGCAGAGCTGGAGGAAACAGCCGCAAAAGTGTTGGGCAGCGATGACTACAGCGAAGACACCAAAACCCTTGCAGCCTCGGTGCTCTCCCAAGCCAATAAGGAACGTTAACAAAACGCAAAAGCCCCGTAGCTGAGCCGGCTGCGGGGCTTTTGCGTTTCCGAGTGCCCAACTCACACCGAATCAACAGCATAAAAAATCACAGCCTCACCGAATAACCTTCCTCACTGCGGTGTTCACCCCACAGACCACCCAGGAAACGCCCATGAGCCTCCATGTCGACCGCTACGACCGCCTCACCCGCACCTTCCATTGGCTCACCGCCGCCGTGGTGATCTTCATGTTTGCCAGCGCACATATCTGGGAAAACCTGGAGAAGGGCACACCACTGCGCAAAGGCCTGCAGTCGGTGCACATCTCCTTGGGGATCGCCATGGCGGTGTTGATCGCTGCGCGGATTGTCTGGCGCCTGTCCGGCGGCAGTCGCCCCGCCCTTAACGTGCTGGCGAAAATGGCGCATGGTTGCCTGTACCTGTTGCTGCTGGCACAGATCGGTTTGGGTTTTATGTTCCGTTGGGCCCAGGGGGAACCGTTCACCTTTTTCGGCACGTTTTCCATCCCGGCGCCTTTTGTGGTCGATCATGCCTGGCGCGGGACGCTGGGCGGCCTGCACGACACGGTAGCCTGGGCGATCATCCTGTTGGCGGGTCTGCATGCCGTGGCTGCCCTCTGGCACCACTATGTGATGGGCGACAACACGTTGCGTCGCATGCTGCCCGGTTCACGCAATGCGTTTGAAAAGTGATGTTGGCCGCTGTACCTCCCCATCGTTACGGAGCATGAAAACCATGAAGAACCGCCACGAACACGCCGTTGGCTACCGTACCGCACTGTTCTTCGGTGCTTGCCTGACTACCGCCTTGCTCGCAGGCCAGGCCCGCGCATCGGGTGACGAATCCGCGCCGCCCAAGCCCAATTGCCCCAAAGGCCAGGTCTGGGACACCAAGACCGGCAAGTGCGTGCTGCAAACCAGCAAGGCCACGTCGGACGCCGACCGCACTGATTACGCCTACCGCCTGGCCAAGGATGGGCGTTACGACGAAGCCCTGGCACTGCTCGATACCCTGCAAGACCCGAACACCGCCAAGGCCCTCAACTATCGCGGCTACGCCACCCGCAAGCTGGGGCGCACCGACGAAGGCATCGGCTATTACCTGAAGTCCGTGGCGCTCGACCCCAACTATGCCCAAGTCCGCGAGTACCTGGGTGAGGCCTACGTGATCAAGGGCCGCATCGACCTGGCGCAGGAGCAGCTGGTGAAGATCAAAGCCTTGTGCAGCACCACCTGCGAAGAATATGAAGACCTGGCTGACGCGATCGCCCATGCGCCCGAGGCATAAAACCGTGAATGAACACACAGGGGGCTGCCATCACCCCAGAGGCTGAGTTTCGTCGCGAGCTGGGCCAGTTATTGCCGCGTTTATGGCGATACGGGCTGGTGTTGTCGCGGCAAAAGCACCTGGCCGAAGACTTGGTGCAGGCCACCTGTGTGCGGGCGTTGGAACGTGCCGGGCAGTTTGCCGCCGGCACACGACTGGATCGCTGGCTGCTGGCGATCATGCATTCGATCTGGCTCAACGAAGTGCGCGCGCAGCGGGTGCGCCAGGGGCAGGGCTTCGTGGATGCGGAGCAGGAATTGTCCTTCGACGGCGAAAGCCTGGCCCAGGAACAGGTACTCGCCGCCCAAGTCATCAAGCGTGTGAACGGGCTGCCCGAAGCCCAGCGCGAAACGGTTTTTCTGGCGTATGTGGAAGGGCTTTCATACAAGGAGATTGCCGAGGTGCTGCATATCCCGGTGGGAACCGTCATGAGCCGATTGGCGGCCGCACGGGCGAAGCTGGCTGAAACCGCCCCTTCACAAGCCCAACCGGACAAGACCCGTGGAGAACGGCGATGACCCTGACTGACGCACCTTCCGACGAACTGTTGGTGGCTTACCTGGATGGCGAACTGGATGCCCTGCAGCACCAGCTCATCACCGATCGGCTCAGCGTTGATCCCGCCCTGGCTACGCGCCTGGAGGCATTGCAGGTGGCTGATCTACCCTTCAAGGCTGCCTTCGACTCACTGCTCGACCAGGCACCCACCGAGCGTTTGCAGGCGATGCTCAAATCGCAACCCTCGGCGCAAGCCCCCGCCTTGAGCCGGCGCCGCTTCCTGGCCATGGCCGCCGGTTTTGCCGTGGCCGGGGTGATTACCGACCGCCTGTTCATGCGTTGGCCTCGCCCGGAACCCGGCCAGGGCTGGCGGGCGTCGGTCGCCGAATACATGGCCTTGTACACCCCCCAGACCCTGGAGAACCTCAGCGCCGAACCCGCCTCCCACGTGGCGCAACTGAGTTCGGTCGGCGCGCAATTGGGCCTGCCGTTGTCGCCTGAGGCCGTGAACCTGCCCGGCGCCGAATTCCGGCGTGCGCAAATCCTCGACTATGACGGCGCATTGATCGGCCAGCTGACCTACCTGGACCCACTTCACGGCCCACTGGCGCTGTGCATCACCGCCAGCCGCAAGGGTGCGCAACCTGCCGCTACCGAGCAGCGGCGGGGGATGAACGTGGTGTATTGGGCCAGTGCTACCCACGGCTTCATGCTGATCGGGCGCAACCCGTTCGAAGCGCTGCAGCGCATGGCTCGCAGTGTCGAGAACACATTGCCCGCGTGAACTCAGTGGGTGGTGCCCTGCGAGGCGCGCCAGCGCGCGGGTGTCGTGCCTTCCCAGGTACGAAAGGCGCGATAAAACGAATTGGTGTCTTCGTAACCGAGCAAGCCGGCGATTTCCTCTATCTCGATCGTCGGTTCTGCCAACAGATGGCGCACTATCTCCTGGCGGGTTTCCAGCATCAATTGGCGAAAGCTGGTGCCTTCCTCGGTGATACGCCGCTGCAACGTGCGCTCGCTCATGCCCATGTCCCGCGCCACCTCGACCATCTCCGGGCGACCGCTGGCGAGAATGCGCTTGAGCGCACCCTTGACCTGATGGCTGATCGTGGGCAATGCCGTCGCTTCGGCCAATGCGGCGGTCAGGACCGGGTTGAGTATGTCGAGCAGTTCCGGGTTGTGCCCGGGGAAGGGCCGGTTCAAGTCAGCAGCGTCAAACACCAAGGCATTACGCTCGGCGCCGAAACGCACCGGGCAGCCAAAAAAATCGGCCAGGACGGTGTTGCCACATTCCGGTCGGGCCAATTCAACATGATGCGGGATGATGTGCACCCTGGAACCGCGCCGGCCCAGTTCGACGAACGTGGCAAAGGCGGCGTCGATAAACAACGTCGGCGGGTGCGCCTGAGTGCGCAACCAGTCGAGGGTGATGGTGCAGGTGCTGCCTTCTTCGGTCACGTGCACCCGTTCGGGGGTGCACAGTTGCTTGAAGCGGGCGAGACGGTGCAGGCCATCCCGAAAGTCGCGGGCAATGAAGGCGGCAAAACTCGCAGGGGGCAATGTTGCACTGTCCAGCTGGGTGACCAGCAAGATGCCGGCCGCCGGGTCCGGATTGAGCGTGCCGATGGCCTCCCACAAACGGAAAAACTCGGGCGTCGTTACCTGACGACGGTCGCGCCGCTCGTGAAGGTTGAGCGTCACCGGCAGCCGTGCCTGACGCAACACCGCCGAAGGCTCCAGCCCGATGGTTTTCAGGGCTTGCCAGAAAACATCCGGGATGTTGAAACGGGATTGGCGTGCATCAGGCATGGGCCACCTTTTCAGTCGAACAAATCAATCAGAGGCCGACACACTGAGGTCATGCCATTTCTTGTCGGAAGCCGCCAGCTCTTCCGCCGCCCGCGCTGCGTATTGCACCGCGTCACTTCCGATCAACAGGCGCAGCGGCGCCTCTTTGTTCAGGGCCAACTCCAGTACGATCTCGGCAACCCGAGCCGGGCCGGTCGGCAAGATACCAGGGGAATTCAGCAACTCGACCAGCACGCCGACGCTTTGCTGATAGGGCTCGCTGATCGGGGGGATGGTCATGGACGAGCCCGACCAGTCGGTGCGCATGCCACCCGGTTCCAGCACCGTCACTTGCACCCCGAGCGGGGTCACCTCTTGCGCCAACACCGTCGAGAACCCGCCCACGGCCCATTTTGCACTCTGGTAAGCCGCCAAACCGGCCATGCCGATACGCCCGCCGAGGGACGATACCTGGAAGATATGCCCGCTGCCCTGGGCTCGCAGCACCGGAACCACGGCCTTGCTCACGTGCACCACACCGTAGAAGTTAGTGTTGATCTGCGCCGTGAAGTCTTCCAGCGTCACATCCTCAACCGACGCCAAGTCCCCGTAACCCGCGTTGTTGACCACCACATCCAGCCGGCCAAAATGCGCCACCGCAGCCGCGACGACTTTCACCACCTGCGTGTTGTCCGTCACATCCAGCTGCAGGGGCAAAACCGCATCGCCGTATTCAGCGACCAGGTCATCCAATTGACGGGGGTTGCGCGCCGTCGCCACCACACGGTCGCCGGCGCGCAGGGCCGCTTCGGTAATAGCGCGGCCAAGGCCACGGGAACTGCCAGTGATAAACCAGAACTTGGACATGGAACACCTCTTCATAGGAAACAACCAGTGAACGAAGGATGTTCGATAGACGCGCTTTCCACACTAGCAGCAAGCCGCCACCCGACTTGCAAAACCCGCCAATTATGGGGCATGTCGCGTATTTGTAGTGAGCGGGCTAGCCCCGCGCCGCGGTACATCAGGCAAAAACAATACGCCTGACACGCCGCTGCGGTGTATCAGCTCAGCAGGATGTCGCCGCGCGGGGCAAGTCCGCTCACGACGCCAATCGAGCCGTGAGACGCTCGATAAATACGCCTTCGGCCCGACTCATCTTCTGCTCCCGGTTCCACAGCAGATGAATATCCACATCCGCGATCCCCTCATCCGGCGGTAGCCGCCACAGCAGCCCGTTCTTCTCATCCTCGGCCACCACATGGATCGGCAGGCAACCCAGGCCGAACCCGGCGATCACCAACCGGCGCACCTCTTCAAGGCTGGACGACGACGCCACGATCCGCCCGCTGAAGCCCTGCTGGTCGCGGAAGATCGTCAAGGGCGACAACATCCCGCCAATCTGGTCGCTGGTAAAACTCACGAAGTTCTCCGACTGCAAATCCCCCTCCGCCAGGCCGCTGCGCCCAAACAACGGATGGTGTCGTCCGCAGAAAAACGCATAGCGCTGACGCAAGAACAGGTGCTGTTCCAGACGCGGCTGTGGCCGGCGATTAAGGCTCAGGCCCAGGGTCGCGGTTTTTTCGAGGAGGGCGGCGACGATGTCCGAGCTGCGCATCACCTCCACTTCCAGGTCGACCCGGGGATGCTCGCGGTGAAAGTCGGCAAGGAAGTCGTCGAAGGTGTGCGACTCGATGCGGCTGATCATCAGCAAGCGCACTTTGCCGAGTACCTCATCGCCGGGTTTTTGCAGGGCGTTGCTCATCTGCGACACCTGGCCATACATCTCGCCGGCAATGGCAAAGATCTGTTCACCGGCGTCGGTCAGCACAAAGCGCGGGCCACGGCGGGCGATGAGCTCGCAGTCGAGTTGTTCTTCCAGGCGCTTGAGGGCCTGGCTGATGGCCGGTTGCGTCAAGTGCAGGCGGGCGGCGGCGCGGCTGATGCTCAGTTCCTGGCCGATCACGCGGAAGGTGCGCAGCAGGTTCCAGTCCAGGCGGTCGTTGAGCAGCGGGTGAATATCGCGGCGAGGTTCGGGCATGGCGCGGCTCGATAATAAGCAGGATTTATAATTTGAATAATAAATAGAAAATTGACTAATCATAGCCCGGCGACGATAAATCACCCTCAACAAGCGCCATCAGAGCGCGCCCGTTTGACTTTCTCCTGCCAAAAAAATAACCAAAGGAGCCCGCCCCATGAAGCCTTCCGCTTCGCCACAGCCCCGCCGTGCTGCGGCCGCCGCTTTTATCGGCACCATGATCGAGTGGTACGACTTTTACATCTACGCCACTGCCGCCGCGCTGGTGTTCGGCCAACTGTTTTTCCCCTCCGACGACAAGCTGTTCAGCACCATGGCCGCCTTCGGTACCTTCGCCGTGGGCTTCTTTGCACGGCCCTTGGGCGGCATTGTGTTCGGCCACATCGGCGACCGTATCGGGCGCAAGAAATCTCTGGTGATCACCTTGGTGATGATGGGCGTGGTCACCGTGTGTATCGGCCTGCTGCCGACCTACGCGCAAATCGGCGTTGCGGCGCCGGTGATGCTGATTCTGCTGCGCGTGGTGCAAGGGATTGCCGTGGGCGGAGAGTGGGGCGGTGCAGTGCTGATGGCCGGTGAGCACGCGCCGAAAGGCCGTCGAAACTTCTTTGCCTCTTTCGCCCAGTTGGGCAGCCCGGCCGGTTTGATCCTGTCGTTGCTGGCGTTCAGTGCGGTCACCCGTTTGCCGGAAGAAGACCTGCTGAGCTGGGGCTGGCGTGTGCCGTTCCTGGCCAGCGCCCTGTTGCTGATTGTAGGCCTGGCGATTCGCCTGGGGGTGAACGAATCCCCCGAGTTTCTCGAAGACAAAGCCCAGGCTGAAAAAGCGCGGGCGATCAAGAAAGACCAGGCCCCCGTCATTGAAGTGCTGCGCACCGCTTGGCGCCCGCTGTTGCTGTGCATTGGCGCCAACACCCTGGGCATCGCCGGCGTGTATTTCACCAACACCTTCATGATTGCCTACAGCACTCAGCAACTGGGCCTACCGCGCTCGCTGATTCTAGAGTGCTTGTTCTTCGTCGCGATCATCCAGTTCTGCATCCAGCCCCTGGCCGCCTGGGTGGCCGAAAAGGTCGGCGCCACGCGCTTCCTCTGCGCTATGACCGTGCTGGCAATGGCTTCGCCTTACCCGATGTTCGTGCTGGTCAGCAGCGGGCAGGCCCCGTTGATCATCCTCGGCATCGCCCTGGCGGTGGTGTGCATGGCCTCGTTTTATGCCGTGATTGCCGGTTTTGTCAGCGGCCTGTTCGAAACCCGCGTGCGCTACACCGCGATCTCCCTGGCCTATCAGGTGTGCGGTGCGCTGGCGGGTGGCTTGACGCCCTTGATCGGCACCTGGCTGGCCCATGAATACCAGGGCCAATGGTGGCCGATGGCAGTGTTCTACAGCGTGATCGCGGCGGTTTCGCTGGTGTGCGTACTGGCGTTGTCGCGCCGTCACGCCACCGCTCACCGTCATGAAATGGCACACAGTGTTTGAGGGAGATTTGCGAATGTTGAAGATTAATGGCGAGCGCCTGTGGGCCAGCCTGATGGCCATGGCCGAGATCGGCGCCACCGCCCGTGGCGGCAGTTGCCGCCTGGCCCTGAGTGCCGAAGACCAGGCCGGCCGTGAGCTGTTCAGCCACTGGTGTAAAGCCGCAGGGCTGACGCTGAGCGTGGATGCCATCGGCAACCTGTTCGCCCGGCGTGCCGGCACCGACAAGGACTCCGCGCCGGTCATGATGGGCAGCCACCTCGACACGCAACCGGAAGGCGGGCGCTTCGACGGCGTCTACGGTGTGCTGGCCGGCCTGGAAGTGATCCGCAGCCTCGACGACCACGGCATCCAGACCCGCAAGCCGCTGGAAATCGCGGTGTGGACCAACGAAGAGGGCGCGCGCTTTACCCCGGCCATGCTCGGCTCGGCGGTGTTCACTGGCACCTTGGCGCTGGATAAGGCCCTGGCCACGGCGGATGTCGACGGCATCAGCGTGGCAGAGGCATTGCGCAGTACCGGCTACAACGGTGAGCGCCCGTTGGGTGGCGCGGTGGACGCGTATTTCGAAGCCCATATTGAGCAAGGCCCGATCCTGGAAGACAACGCCAAGAGCATCGGCGTGGTCACCGGCGGCCAGGCGATTCGCTGGCTCGACGTGCGGGTCGAAGGCATGGCGGCCCATGCCGGCACCACCCCGATGCCACTGCGCAAGGACGCGCTGTACGGCGCCGCGAAAATGATCCAGGCCCTGGAAAACCTGGCGGCGGATTTTGCCCCCGAAGGCCTGACCACCGTGGGCGAGCTGAGCATTGCCAAGTCATCGCGTAACACGATTCCCGGGTTGCTGAATTTCACCGTCGACCTGCGTCATCACCGTGACGCCGAAATCGATGCCATGGAACAGCAAGTGCGTGCGCGCCTGCAGGCCATCGCTGAAAAACGTGGCCTGAGCGTCACCATCAGTCCCCACTGGATCAGTCCGGCCACGCCGTTCGACGCGGACTGCGTAGCCTGTGTGCAGTCCTCGGTAGACGCCTTGGGCTACAGCCAGCAGCGCATTGTCAGTGGTGCCGGCCACGATGCCATTCACCTGGCCCGGTACTGCCCGACCGCGATGGTCTTCATCCCGTGTGTCGGCGGCCTGAGCCACAACGAGGCCGAAGACGTACTGCCCGAGGACGTGCGCCAGGGCACCGATGTGCTGCTCAATGCTGTGCTCAAACGAGCGGTTCCAGCTAATTAACGACACATTTGTGCAAGGCTGAAGACGATCTAAATGTGGGAGCTGGCTTGCCTGCGATGGCGTTCTGTCAGGCAATGATTTATCGCCTGATTCACCGCTATCGCGGGCAAGCCAGCTCCCACAGGTCCGGTGTTCACCCGCACAAATGTGCTCATCAGGAGAATCCCATGCGTACCTTTTTCCACCCCGAACAACTCCTGCACCACCCGCGCAGCTACTACTCCCGTGGCCAGATGCGCACGCCCCAGGAAGTCCCCGAGCGCGCACGCAACCTGCTGCTGGCTGCACAGACCCTGGGGTTCGACATCCAGCAACCCCAGGACCATGGCCTTGACCCACTGCTCGCCGTGCACGGCGCGCCGTACCTGGCCTTCCTGCAAGAAGCCCATCAACGCTGGAAGGAAATCCCCGAGGACTGGGGCGATGAAGTCATGTCCAACATCTTCGTGCGTGAACCCAACGCGCTGCGCGGCATCCTCGCCCAGGCGGCGCGTTACCTGGCGGATGGCAGTTGCCCGATTGGCGAACTCACCTGGCGCTCGGCCTATTGGTCGGCCCAGAGCGCCGTCGCAGCAGCCAAGGCCATCCTCGATGGCGCGCCGGCTGCCTACGCCCTGTGCCGGCCTCCGGGCCACCACGCGCGGTTCGATGCGGCGGGTGGTTTCTGCTACCTCAACAACGCAGCCGTCGCCGCCCAGGTCTTGCGTGGAGGGTTCCAACGCGTCGCCGTGCTCGACACCGACATGCACCACGGCCAGGGCATCCAGGAAATCTTCTACGAGCGCGATGACGTGCTGTACGTCTCGATCCACGGTGACCCCACCAACTTCTACCCCGGCGTCGCCGGCTTCGCCGAAGAACGCGGAAACGCAGCGGGCGAGGGCTTCAACCTCAACCTGCCCATGCCCCACGGCGCCAGTGAGGCGCTGTTCTTCGAAAAACTCGAACAGGCCCTGGCGGCGGTCAAAGACTTTTCGGCGGACGTGCTGGTGTTGTCCCTGGGCTTCGACATCTATGAGCTGGACCCGCAAAGCAAAGTCGCGGTCACGCGCGAAGGGTTTGCGCGGCTGGGGGCATGCATCCGTGGCCTGGGATTGCCCTGTGTGATCGTGCAGGAAGGCGGGTATCACCTGGAGACGCTCGACAGTAACGCCCAGGCGTTCTTTGGTGATCGTCACGCTTGGACTCAGTAGCCCGACCGCATTTCAGCTGTCAGTGAAGCAACCCCAAAAAACAAAGCCTGCCGAGCGTGATACTGGGCAGGCTTTTTCGTGTCTGGACAGGTAATCAACCCGCCCCTGTGTTCAAGCCTGTTTCATCGGTTTGATCAGACTCTCTGCCGGAATACCGAACATGGCGTGCAGCTTCCAGATCATCGGCAAGGTCAGTGCTCGTTTCCCGTTCAGCACTTCATACACTCGATTCTGACGGCCTATGGCAGGCACCAGGTCAGCGGCCGAGAGCCCGGATTGTTCCATCCTGAAGCGAATGGCATCTACCGGGTTGGGCAGGTCTACGGGAAAGTGCTTGGCTTCATAGGCCTCGATCAAGGTGATCATTACGTCGAAATAATCACCCTCCGGCGTGCCGGGCTCCGGTTCATTGTCGAACAGGGGGGAAACAGACTTCAGTGCGTCCCTGTAGTCCTGTTCAGTGTGGATAGGTCGGATATTCATGGGTTACTCCGTTTCAACGGGATCTGCGTCAATCTTGTCGTACTGCTGATGCGTACCGACGAACTTGATATAGAGCGCACCGTAGCGGTATGCCACGGCAACCACGAGCCGGTAATCGTTGCCTTTGATGTTGAAGACGACCCGTCGGCTCTTGAGAATGCTGGCGTTACGAAATTGTTCCTTGATGTCTGCGGGCGTTGCCCAGTGGGCATTTTTGGCTTCGTCCAGCCAGGCCAGCAGCGATTGTTCCGAATCCGGGTGCTTCTGCCAGAAGGTTTTGAGCTGGCTGATCGCGATAATTCTCATAGGCAGATCCTAGTCCCGTAGTGGGACTCTTGCAAGCGAGGAGGCATTTAGAAGATCTGAGTATTGCTGCAGGGAGGGTATTTGCACGCGGGAAGAGAGGATAAGTCGTTGATATTTATGACGTGTTGTTTCTTGCGTCGACGACGCGGCTGAAGCCCTATCCGTACGTTTGATAGGGCCGCGCTTAATACCGCCTGAGGGCGCAACTTGCCAGGTTTCAGGGGGTGACAGTACGCCCCTGCGGCACCAACTCCAGCACCCGATTCCTGCCGCCTTCAGCCAGCAGGTAGGTGCCACGCCCCGTCGGCACAATCGACTGCGGCGCTTTCAAAAACGACAGAATGGTTTGCTGTTTGCCCTGTGGGTCTACCAACAACAACCGTGCCCGGTGCGTCGAGTCTTCGTTGACCCACAGCCCGCGCTCATCGCACATCAAGAACGTCGGCTTGTTCAGGCCTGCCAGCACCACCGGGTCGCTGCCATCGGCGCTCAGCTCGCGCACCACGCCTTTTTTCTTTTCCGTGTAGAGCATTCGCCCGTCGGCGCAACGCACGATGGACTCGCCTTCCTGCACCTGGTCGCGCAGCACGCTCAACGACTGATCGCTCCAGCGATAGCGCAGCAGGCGGCCGGTGGGCTTGCGGTCTTCGATGGCGTAAAGGTCGTCGCCTTCATCCCAGAGCCCTTGCACGTTTTCACCCTTGAAGAGCTCAGTCACCACGCCGTCCTTGAAAAAGCTGACGGGCAAACCGCCGGATTCCTGGCTGAACACCCAGCCGCCACGGGTCGCGAACATGCCATCGGGCTTGGAAAGGTTGGCCACCACCACATCCCGTGCGCCATCTCTGTGGATACGTACGATGCTGCCTTTGCCCTTGGCAAGCTCCTGGCTGACCATCAGCGAACCGTCCGGCAACGGCATCAGCGAGGCGGCTTTCTCCACGTCCCGGTGGACCACCTGGACACTCCAGCCCGCTGCCGCGCTCACGGGGTAGAAGCTTTGCCAGGCGAAGAAACCGAGTGCCGCCAGGCAAGGGAGGCCCACGAGGGCGGCGCCGAGTCGCCATAGACGCAGGTTTTTTTTGTTAGGGGAGGCGCTGGACATTGATCACTCTGTCGAAAGAATTCGGCACGAGACTACGCAGGTCACCCGATTTTTTAAATGCACGTGGCCTGACGCTGACGCATTCGTACGATAATGTCCCCCAAATCGACCTCACTGGCCCTTCCTCGTGATCATCAACTTCGACCTCAACGACCTCCAAGCCTTCCGCGCCGTGGTAGACAAGGGCAGTTTCCGTGGCGCCGCCGAGGCCATCCGCATCTCGCAGCCTGCGCTGAGCCGGCGTATCGAGAAACTGGAGTCGGCCCTCGACGTGAAGTTGTTCGAGCGCACCACGCGGCGGGTCAGCCTGACCATGGTCGGCCGTGCCTTCCTGCCCCAGGTGGAACGCATGCTCGATGACCTCGACGTGGCCCTGATGGGCATCAGCAACGTCGCCTCCACGCGCATGGGCAACGTCACCATCGCGTGTGTGCCGTCGACCGCGTACTACTTCATGCCCCACGTGATCTCCGAATTCCACAAGCTCTATCCGAAGATTCGCCTGCGGGTGCTGGATGCCAGTGCTGGCGAAGTGTGCAATGCGGTGGAGAGTGGCGAGGCGGATTTCGGCGTGAGTTTCAGCGGCAGCCTGGCCGATGAAGTGGAGTTCGAATTGCTGCTGCAGGAGCGCTACGTACTGGCCTGTCGTCGCGATCACCCCCTGGCCGAGCGCGACAGCGTGACCTGGGCCGAAGCCTATGAGCACGACTACATCACCGTCGACAAAACCTCCGGCAACCGCTTCTTGCTGGATCAGGCCTTGCGCGGCGTGCGGGTGAAAAAACCGAGTATCTGCGAGACGCACCACGTGACCACGATGATCGGGCTGGTGGAGGCGGGCTTGGGGGTGGCGATGGTGCCGTCGATTGCGATGCCGGCCGGCACACACCCGATTCTGGTCAGCGTGCCGCTGGTAGAACCCCAGGTGATGCGCAATGTGGGCTTGATAAAACGCCGCGGGCGGACATTGCCGCCAGCGGCGCTGGAGTTGGAACGGTTGGTGCGTGAGATGCCGTTTCGGTCAGTGTGACACCGAGTCCAGGCCGGTGGATTGCACCACCGGTTGCGCCTGGGGCGACGCCAGGAACTGCAGCAGCGCCTTGGCCTGGGCCGGGTGTTCAGCGTTGACCGGAATGCCCGCCGCAAAGCGCGTTACCGATTGCACGTCTTCCGGGATCTTGCCGACGTAGGTCACGCCGGGCACCGGCAACAATTCCGCCACCTGTTGCAAGCCCACTTCGTAGTCACCCTTGGCGACCTGTTCGGCCACCGGGAGGCGTTCGATCATGGTGCCCTTGGCCGGCATGCCGAGCTTCTTGAACAGCTCCTTTTCCACATACACGCCGCTGGCGCTGTCCGAATACGCCACGGACTTGGCCTGGCTCAGCACGGCCTTGAGCTCGGCGTCGGTGCCGATCGCCGGCTTGGCCGCGCCGGCCTTCACCACCAAACCGATGCGCGAGTCTGCCAGTTCAACGCGGGAGGCCTTGTCGACCTTGCCCTGTTTGATCAGCTCATCCAGGGCGTAGCCGACCATGATCACCACGTCGGCGTGTTCGCCACGGGCCAGGCGGTTGGGAATCGCTTCCAGCGCCTTGCCCATCGATGGGCCGAGGATGGTGTCCAGGGTATCGCCGCTTTGCTGGGCATACTGCGGGCCGAGCAATTTGTAGGCGGCGGTGAAGCCCCCCGAGGTCATCACTTTGAGCTGTTCGGCCTGGGCCGTCAGCGCGAACGCGCCGAGGGCCAGGGCTGTCAGGGTCTTGAGCAGCGGGCGCATCACACCGCCTCCTGCATCACCTGCCCACGGGCGTTGGCGCGGCGGTACAGCGCGAGGGTCGAGCACAGCGCGCACAGGGCGGCAAACATCATCCAATAGGCAGGGGAGGCCTTGTCTTCGGTGATGTGGATGAACCAGGTGGAGATCGCCGGGGTGAAGCCGCCGAAGATTGCGGTCGCCAGGCTGTAGGCCAGGGAGAAGCCGGCTACGCGCACTTCAACCGGCATGATTTCGGTCAGGGCCGGGATCATGGCGCCGTTGTACATGCCGTACAGGAACGAGAACCACAACAGGGTTTCCAGCATGTGGGCGAAGCTCGGTGCGTTGACCACGAACGACAGCGCCGGGTAAGCGGTGATCACGGTCAGGGCGGTCATGGCGAGCAGCACCGGCTTGCGGCCAAAACGGTCGCTCAGGGTGCCGCCGATGGGCAGCCAGACAAAGTTCGACACCGCCACCAGCAAGGTCACCAACAGCGCGTCGGAGGTGCTCAGTTGCAGCACGGTCTTGCCGAAGGTCGGTGCGTACACGGTGATCAGATAGAACGCAGTGGTGGTCATGGCCACCATCAGCATGCCGCCGATGACCACGGTCCAGTTCTTCGCCAGGGTGGCCAGCACTTCGCGCATGGTCGGGCGATGCTTACGGTTGGCGAACTCTTCGGTCTCTTGCAGGTTGCGGCGCAGGATGAAGATGAACGGGATGATCACGCAGCCGATGGCGAACGGAATGCGCCAGCCCCAATCGGCAACGACGGCCGGTTCCATCCACACGTTCAGGCCATAACCCAGTGCAGCGGCGACCACGATGGAGATCTGTTGGCTGCCCGATTGCCAGCTGGTGTAGAAACCCTTGCGGCCCGGAGTAGCCATTTCAGCCAGGTACACCGAGACACCGCCCAGCTCCGCGCCGGCCGAGAAGCCCTGCAGCAGACGGCCCAGCAGCACCAGCGCCGGGGCCCACAGGCCAATGCTGCGGTAACCCGGCACCAGCACGATCAGCAACGTGCCGCTGGCCATGATGGACAGGGTGACGATCAGGCCTTTGCGGCGACCCACGTCATCGATATAGGCACCCAGGACAATCGCGCCCAGCGGTCGCATCAGGAAGCCCGCGCCGAACACGGCGAAGGTCATCATTAATGACGCAAACTCATTGGCAGCGGGGAAGAACGCAGCGGCGATGTAGGTGGCGTAGAAACCGAACAGAAAGAAGTCGAACTGTTCGAGGAAGTTGCCGGAAGTCACGCGGAAAACCGCACCAACTTTCGAGCGGGCAGAGTCGGGCCGGGAAGGGCTAGTCATGGTTTTGTGTCTCCAGCGTTCTTTTTAAAGTGCTTGTTTCGCTTAAGACCGCGGATAGTGGCTGACACATTTAGAAATGATAAGTGAGTTATTTGGATGTATTGATGCGTACAGGCTATCAATCGCCAAGGTCGTCCAAAATGATGGCCCTGTTCTATGCTGAAAGGTGTGACCAAATCTTACGGATGGGAGGTGACAATGGCTGACGAACGCAAGCGAAAGGATGAGCCGGAGCGTGAACAACCCCGGCGCCACGAGGAAGACAAACCGCAGACCTGGAAGCATCCGGACGACGGCACAGAGCTGTCGGAGCGCGACCAGGAGTTCCCGCTTAAACCCTGATATCCCGGGAGTACTCGTTTAGAAATGTGGGAGCGGGCTTGCTCGCGAATGCGGTGTATCAGTGGCAAATAGGCTGACTGACACACCGCATTCGCGAGCAAGCCCGCTCCCACATTGTCCTGCGCTCAGTTCAGGATCGGCGTACACAACTCCACCAGCGTCCCATCCGGGCAACGCACATACGACACCACCTGCCCCCAGGGTTTAGTCGTCGGCGCCGACAGCTCTACTGCGCCCTGCGCAAGCGCGTTGGCGTGCGCAGCCAACACATCCTCGGTCACAAACCCCACCTCCATCCCCAACGGCTGGCGCGAAGCGTGTGCCTGTACATGCCCGCCCTCGAAATTCATTGCACCCAGTTCATGGGCGGCAAACGACAGGGTCGTAGCCCCTGTTTCCAGCTCGCCATACGTGCCTGATTCATGCAGGAAACGGCGACTGAACCCGAAGGCTTTTTCGAAGAATTCCAAAGAGGCCGCAACGTCCGGCACGTAGATGATGGTGTAGGCGAATTTCATGGTTGAGCGCTCCTTGCGTGGTTGAGGGGTCATTAGAGTCAGCGGCCCTGCGTCCGTCAATCGAGCAGAAATCGGATCGGGAAACTATTTGACATATTTGATTTGTGATCACATATTGAAGCCATAAGAACGACAACACAGGTTTGACTCATGACTGATGGTCCGCTCCTCCTGCCCACCTTGCGCCAGGTATCCCGCGATACCCTGCAAGACCAGGTCTACCGCCAGATCCGCGAAGCGCTGATGAGCGGTCGCTTCCAGCCTGGCCAGAAACTCACCATCCGCGGCCTCGCCGAAGCCCTCGGTTCCAGCCCCATGCCGGTGCGCGAAGCCCTGCAGCGCCTCAGCGCCGAAAACGCCTTTGAAGTCACCGAAACCTCCCGTCTGCGTGTACGACTGATGACCGTCGAACGCCTGCGTGAAATCCGTGATACCCGGGTTGCCCTCGAAGGTTTGCTTGCCGAAAAGGCAGTGCTGCGCCTGCAAAAAGCTGACCTCGACGAAATCACCGACCTCTGCCAGCAGATGCAGCACGCCGCCGATGAAGTCGACGTGTCGCGCTACCTGTGGACCAACTTCGCGTTTCACCGGCGCATCTACGCCGTGGCCCAGGCCGAGTTGACCATGGCTGCCGTGGAAAACTTCTGGCTGCACATGGGCCCGTGTTTTGCCCTGGTCGCCCCCGATAAAGCTCACCTGCAACGCTCAATGGAGGCGCACACGCGCATCGTCGAAGCCCTGGCCGCCCGCGATGGCGCCGGCGCTCGCGCGGCGGTGACCGATGACATCATGCAGGCCGCCGATTCCCTGGCGCGCCTGCTCGTCAAGAACGACCGTACGCGGTCGTCTGCTTCAGGAGGTAAACGTGCATGAGTGTCCTACAACGGTTGCAGCCCTATCCCGGGTTACGTGTGTTGATTTCCGGCGGGGCTGCCGGCATCGGTGAAGTGCTGGCGGCGGCGTACCTGGAAGCAGGCGCCAAGGTGCATGTGTGTGACGTGAGCGAGTCGGCCCTGGCCGCGTTTCGCGACAAGCACCCTGGCACCGTCGCCACCCGCGCCGATGTCAGCGATGCCGCGCAAATCGAGGCGGTGTTCAAGGTGCAGCACGAACAGTTCGGCGGCCTCGATGTGCTGGTGAACAACGCCGGGATCGCCGGGCCTACCGGCGGGATCGATGCGATCAGCGACGCCGACTGGCAAGCCACCATCAACATCAATCTTACGGCGCAATACCGCTTTGCCCACCACGCGGTGCCGATGCTCAGGGAATCGTCCCACGGCCACTTGCTGCACATCGCCTCGGTGGCCGGGCGCTTGGGTTACGCGTGGCGCACGCCGTATGCGGCGACCAAATGGGCCATCGTCGGCCTGATGAAATCCCTGGCCTCGGAGTTGGGCGAGAGCGATATCCGCGTCAACGCCTTGCTGCCCGGCATCGTCGAAGGCCCGCGCATGGACGGCGTGATCCGCGCCCGTGCCGAGCAGGTCGGCGTGCCCGAAGCCCAGATGCGCCAGGAATACCTCAACAAGATCTCGCTCAAGCGCATGGTCACCGCCGAAGACGTCGCGGCCATGGCCTTGTTTCTCTGTTCGCCCGCCGCACGCAACGTGACCGGCCAGGCGATCAGCGTCGACGGGAACGTCGAGTACCTGTAAGCCACGGAAGAACACTGCGCGCTGCACCCAGGATTTTTCTTCATAAGAATAAAAGTCGGAGATTCGTCATGTCCAAAAATCGTCCTGTCATCATTACCTGCGCCGTTACCGGTGCGATTCATACGCCGTCGATGTCGCCGCACTTGCCGATCACCGCGCAGGAAATTGCCGACGCCGCCATCGGTGCCGCCGAAGCCGGCGCCGCGATTGTCCACCTGCATGCCCGTGACCCCAACGATGGCCGCCCCAGCCAGGACCCGGCGCTGTTCGCCGAATTCCTGCCGCAGATCAAGGCTGCCAGCGACGTGGTGATCAACATCACCACCGGCGGCGCACCGACCATGGGCGTGGAAGAGCGCCTGCAGCCGGTGATGCAGTTCAAGCCGGAACTGGCCTCGTTGAACATGGGCTCGATGAACTTCGGCCTGTACGAAATGCTCAACCGCTTCACTGACTTCAAGCACGACTGGGAGCGCCCGTACCTCGAAGACAGTGACGACCGGATCTTCCGCAACACCTTCCGCGACATCACCCACATCCTCAATTCCTGCGCCGAGAACCGCACCCGTTTCGAGATCGAGTGCTACGACATCGGCCACCTCTACACCGCCGCGCATTTCCTGGAGCGCGGCCTGCTCAAGCCGCCGCTGTTTATCCAGTCGGTGTTCGGTTTGCGCGGTGGCATCGGTGGGCACCCGGAAGACCTGGCGCACATGCGGCGCACCGCCGACCGCTTGTTTGGTGACGACTACGTGTGGTCGATCCTCGGTGCCGGGCGTGGGCAAATTCCGCTGGCGACCATGGGCCTGTCCATGGGCAGTAACGCGCGGGTCGGCCTGGAAGATTCGCTGTGGGACGGGCCGGGCAAGCTGGCAGCCTCCAACGCCGACCAGGTACGGCGCATCCGCACGGTGATCGAAGCCCTCGGCCATCGCGTGGCCACGCCGGATGAAGCGCGGGAAATCCTCGGGCTCAAGGGGCGTGACCAGGTCAATTTCTAAGCCTGACGCTGCAAACAACGAGGCCGTGGTGAAGCACGGCCTGCATCCCGCACAACAACAATAAGGGGATCACCATGCGTATCGAAGTGCTCGTCGACATCAAGACCACCCTGGGCGAAGGCCCGGTGTGGGACGTCGAACAACAACGGCTGTACTGGATCGACAGCGCCGACGGCCGGGTCCTGCGCTGTACTGATGACGGTCGTGAACTGCGCGCCTGGGACGTGGGCCAGAAAATCGGCTCCATGGCCCTGCGCCACAACGGCCACTCGGCGATTGTCGCCCTGCAAAACGGCGTGCACACCCTCGACCTCAAGAGCGGTGAACTCAACCTCGTCATCGACCCGGAACCGCACCTGCCGAACAACCGCCTCAACGATGGCAAGGTCGATCGCCAGGGCCGCTTTGTCTTCGGCTCCATGGACACCCTCGAAGACAGCGCCAGCGCCAAGCTCTACCGGCTGGACGCCGACCTGAGCCTGCACACCCTGGACGAAGGCATCATCGTGTCCAACGGCCCGTGCTGGAGCCCGTCGGGCGAAACCTTCTACTTCTGTGACACCTGGTCCGGCGAGATCTGGGCCTATGACTACGACCTCGCCACAGGAGGCGTGAGCAACCGCCGCACCTTTGCCAAGGTCGACACCTCCGGAGGTGGCGCCGCCGACGGCTGCACCGTCGACGCCGAAGGGTGCCTGTGGCAGGCGCTGGTCTACGCCGGAAAACTGGTGCGCTACACCCCCGACGGCCACGTCGACCGCATCATCCAGATGCCGGTGAAAAAGGTCACCAGCCTGACCTTCGGCGGGCCGAACCTGGACACCCTGTTTGTGACCTCGATGGCCAAGCCGCCGCTGCCGCGTTTCCCGGCAGACGGCCAGCAGCGCGGCGCGCTGTTCGCCATTACCGGGTTGGGCGTGCAAGGAATAGCCGAGCGACGTTTCGCCAGCTAGCGCGTGTGTGTGACAAGGCAAATTCCTTCGCAACCTTGTGTCAGTGCGCGCCCTTGCGCGCCTGGAGAGGCCCATGGCAACTATCAAAAAAGCGTCGCTGCGCAGCATTCACCGGCATTCCTGGGTGTCGCTGCTGGTCTGTTGGATGATCTGGATCCTCAACGCCTATGACCGTGAGATCGTGTTGCGCCTGGGGCCGACCATCTCCAAGCATTTCGATCTGTCCGCCGACCAGTGGGGCACCGTGGCCACGGTGGTCATGCTGGCCCTGGCGCTGCTGGATATCCCCGGCTCCATGTGGAGCGACCGTTACGGTGGCGGCTGGAAACGCGCGCGCTTCCAGGTGCCGCTGGTGCTGGGTTACACCGCGATCTCGTTCCTGTCGGGCTTCAAGGCACTGAGCGGCAACCTGGCCACCTTTATTGCCCTGCGCGTCGGCGTCAACCTCGGCGCGGGCTGGGGCGAGCCGGTGGGCGTGAGCAACACCGCCGAGTGGTGGCCGGTGGAGCGTCGCGGCTTTGCCTTGGGCGCGCACCACACCGGTTATCCGATCGGGGCGATGCTCAGCGGCATCGTCGCCAGCTTTGTCATCACCGTGTTCGGCGAAGACAACTGGCGCTACGTGTTCTTCTTCGCCTTTGTGGTGGCGCTGCCGCTGATGATCTTCTGGGCGCGCTACTCCACAGCCGAGCGCATCACCGCACTGTATGTCGACATTGCCGCCAAAGGCATGACCCCGCCCGACAACGCACCGCCCAGCGCGGTAAAAGGCGAGGCTTGGCGCACCTTTGTCGCCACCTTGCGCAACCGGAATATCGCCCTCACGGCCGGCAATACGATGCTCACCCAAGTGGTGTACATGGGCGTCAACATCGTGCTGCCGGCCTATCTCTACAACATCGCCGGGTTGTCCCTCGCGGAGTCGGCGGGGATGAGCGTGGTGTTCACCCTCACCGGCATCCTCGGGCAACTGGTGTGGCCGTCGCTGTCGGACATCATCGGCCGACGCACCACCCTGATCATCTGCGGGCTGTGGATGGCGGCGAGTGTCGGCGCGTTCTACTTCGCCAACACCCTGACGCTGATCATCGTCGTGCAACTGCTGTTCGGCCTGGTGGCCAATGCGGTGTGGCCGATCTACTACGCGGTGGCCTGTGACTCGGCCGAGCCGTCTGCGACCTCCACCGCCAACGGCATCATCACCACCGCGATGTTCATCGGCGGCGGCCTGGCGCCGGTGCTGATGGGCAGCCTGATTGCCATGGGCGGCGGCTGGACCACGCTGCACGGCTACACCGTGTGCTTCTTCGTGATGGCCGGCTGCGCCCTCGGCGGCGCGCTGCTGCAACTGTTTTCCCATCGCCCCCAGGCCATGGCTGTGCAACTCCAACCCTAGAACAACACTGATGCGCCCCCCAGCTCGGCTGGCGGGGCGCCAAGAGGAACTGCCGATGACAACCGTCACCCGGGCCCGCGAACCGCAGGCGCTGAATAAACTGATGTTCGCCAAGCTGATGCCCTTGCTGATCATCGCCTACATTCTGAGTTTCCTGGACCGCACCAACATCGCCCTGGCCAAGCATCACCTGGACGTCGACCTGGGCATTTCCGCCGCGGCCTACGGGCTGGGCGCCGGGTTGTTTTTCCTCACCTATGCGCTGTCGGAAATCCCCAGCAACCTGATCATGCACAAGGTCGGCGCGCGGTTCTGGATCGCCCGAATCATGGTGACCTGGGGCCTGATCTCGGCGGCCATGGCCTTTGTGCAGGGCGAGACCTCGTTCTACGTGCTGCGCCTGTTGCTGGGCATCGCCGAGGCCGGGTTGTTTCCGGGCGTCATGCTCTATCTGACGTACTGGTTCAACCGTGAACAACGGGCGCGGGCCACCGGTTATTTTCTGTTGGGCGTGTGCTTTGCCAACATCATCGGCGGCCCGGTGGGCGCGGCCTTGATGCGCATGGACGGCCTGCTCGGTTGGCATGGCTGGCAGTGGATGTTCCTGCTCGAAGGCTTGCCGGCCGTGGCGTTTGCCTGGGTGGTGTGGTGCAAGTTGCCGGATCGCCCGAGCAAGGCGTCGTGGCTGTCGGCCGAAGAAGCGCGGGGCATCGAGCAGCGTATCGCCCAGGAAACCGAAGAGGGCGCGGGCGAGGGTGGGCACTCGTTGAAAAACTGGCTGACCCCACAAATCCTGTTGGCGATCTTTGTGTATTTTTGCCATCAGATCACCATCTACACCGTGATCTTTTTCCTGCCGAGCATCATCAGCAAATACGGGGAGCTGAGCACCATGAGCGTCGGCCTGCTGACGTCGCTGCCGTGGATGGCGGCGGCACTGGGCGCCGTGCTGATTCCGCGTTTTGCCACGACGCCCGGGCGTTGCCGGCGTCTGCTGGTGACAGGGCTGCTGACCATGGCGCTGGGGCTGGGCATTGCGTCGGTGTCGGGGCCGGTGTTCAGTTTGCTGGGCTTTTGCCTGTCGGCGGTGATGTTCTTTGTGGTGCAGTCGATCGTGTTCCTGTACCCGGCGTCACGCCTCAAGGGCGTCGCGTTGGCGGGCGGTCTGGGGTTCGTCAACGCGTGCGGGCTGTTGGGCGGGTTTGTCGGGCCGTCGGTGATGGGCGCGATTGAAATGAGCACCGGTAACGCGATGAACGGCTTGAAGGTGATTGCACTGGTGTTGGTGGTGGCGGCGCTGGCGGCATTGCGCTTGCGTCAGGGGCAGGAGGCGACTCACACCAGCAATGAAGTGGGGAACCCGGAAGCCAGCACCAGGTAAGCCACGATGGCCGCCAGGCACAGGCCGACAAATACCCGCAGCAGTGTCCTGGCAGTCGGGTTTTCGATGAACTTGATGGCCCAGAGCAACACCCCGCTAAAGAGGGCGCTCATGGCGAAAATGACCAGCACGGTGGTGTTCCTGCGACCCTGGAAAGCTGATTTATAGTCCCAAAGCCTGCGGATGAACAGTGCGCACATAGACGCAGGCCCCCGGGCTTTCTAAACTGCGGCTTGTCTTGGGGAAAGGGGCAGGCGCCGATGAATCGCAATGAACTACGCAAGGCCGACATCAACCTGATGGTGGTCTTCGAAGCACTGATGCTGGAGCGCAATGTGACACGCGTGGCCGAGAAGCTGTTTCTCGGCCAACCCACCATCAGCTCGGCCCTCAACCGCCTGCGTACGCTGTTCAACGACCCGCTGTTCATCCGCGTCGGCCATCGCATGGAACCCACCGCGCGCGCCGAGGAGATCATCCAGCACCTGTCGCCGGCCCTGGACTCCCTCTCGTCGGCCTTGAGCCTGACCCACGATTTTGACCCCACCCAAAGCACCATGACCTTCCGCATCGGCCTGTCCGACGACGTTGAGTTCGGCCTGCTGCCGCCGTTGCTGCGGGCCTTGCGCCAGGAAGCACCGCTGGTGGTGTTTGTGGTGCAGCACGTCGACTACTGGCGAATCCCGGACCTGCTGGCCTCGGGCGATATCACCGTCGGCATCACCCAAACGCGTGGCCTGCCGGCCAATGCCAAGCGCAAGTTGCTGCGGCATATCCGCCCCAGCTTGCTGCGCGCTGACGCTTCAGACACCCCGCTGACCCTCGACGAATATTGCGCACGCCCCCATGTGCTGGTGTCCCACACCGCCAACGTGTCCGGGTTCGCCGATGAATGGCTGGCGGAGATCGGCCGCAAGCGCCATGTGGTGCTGTCGGTGCCGCAGTACAGCGCGCTGCCGGCCTTGCTCGCCGGCACCGACATGATCGCCAGCTTGCCCGACTACACCGCCCAGGCCATGGCCGCCAGCGGCAACCTGTTCTGCGAGCCGTTTCCGTTTGAAACCCCGACCCTGGACCTGTCGATGGTCTGGCTCAGCCACGTGGACACCGACCCAGCGGAACGCTGGATGCGCTCGCGGCTGGAAGCGTTCATGAGCGAGCGCGACCTGCTGCCGGTGCTGGCCGCCAAATCCTGAGGCAACGCGTCCAAGCGGGACTGCTCGCGCAGGCGCCTGACCGAAGTTTCACCGACAAAACGGCCCGGTTCATTTCGGCCGCGTGTTATACCTATGACTCTTTTCCTACACGTACTCGGAGCTTTTCATGCCGCACCTGCACCTGGAATACACCGCCAACTTGCCAGACCTGGCGGTTGAGAAAACCCTGTTGCGGCTCAACAACGTGCTGATGGCATCCGGGCAGTTCGGTTCCGAGTTCGACATCAAGAGCCGCGCCGTGAAGGTCGAGAGCTTCCAGGTCGGCACCTCCCTGAGTTCCCGTGGCTTTATTGCGGTGAAACTATCGCTGCTCAGCGGGCGCTCGCCCCAGGTCAAGAAACAGCTCTCCGAAAGCCTGTTGGCGGCGCTGCAAGACCTGGGTGATTGGCCCGAAGGCGTGCAGCTGCAACTGAGTGTCGAGCTGCTGGACATTGATCGCGATTCCTACAGCAAAGTCGCCATCGGTTAAGGGTTACAGCAACCCTTGTTCGGCGCAGACTTTTACGACTTGCTCGCGAAACCAGGTATTGGCGCTGTCCTGTTCACTGGTTTCGTTCCACTGCATGTCCAGGGTGAACCCTGGTAAGCCGTTGGGCGCTTCGCAATGGCCGAATACCGGCGGTGGCGCCAGCAGCTTCTGCACGCGGCGGGGCAGGGTGACGACGAAGTCGGTGCCGGTGATCATCTTCAGTGCCGCGCCGTAGCTGTTGGCCCGCGCCACCACTTGGCGCTTGTGGGCCTGGCGCGCGAGCCAGCCGTCAATCATGTTGGTGCTGGAGGTCCAGGGCGTCGGGAACACGTGGCGGCGCTCCACAAAGGATTGCAGGCTGAACGCCGGCTCCCGGGGCGCCGAACGTTGGTCGAACACACACACCAAATCATCTTCGAGCAGCATCTGGGTCTTGAAGTCTTTGTGGGCGCGGTGAAAGTGCGGGCCGAAGCAGATCACCAGGTCGAGGCGGCCTTCGCGCAGGTCGTCGGCGGGGATGTCGCTTTCCAGCTTTTGCACGTTGACGATCACCGGCAGGTCGGCGCGGTCGAAGTTTTTCAGCAGGCGCGGCAGGATCAATTGCTCGAAGTATTCCGGGGCACACACGTTGAAGGTCACGGCTTTTTGCGTCGGGTCGAAGGCCTGGCCCCCGGCGTGGCACAGGTTGATGCTTTCGAGGATCTTCTGCACATGGCCATACATGGTGGTGGCCTTGTACGTTGGCCGCATGCCCGCCCGCGTGTTGATAAACAGCTCGTCCTCGAAACTGGTGCGCAGTTTCTTCAGGCTGTAGCTCACGGTGGACTGGCTGACGAACAGCGTTTCGGACACCTCGGTAACGCTGCTCTGGTCGTAGACGGCGATGAACACCATCAAGTCCTGCATATCGAGCTTTCTGAGCGAATTACTGTTTAGCATCCATTCCATCCGGTAAGCCTTGGCACTGTGACAGCGCGCGACAAGGGCAAAAGCTTAACGGAACGCTCGTACCAATAGAAAGCTCTGTAGGGCGTTTCTATGTTTGGCGTGAGACAAATAATGTTTGCAACACGACGTCAGCGAATATGCCGAGCGTAATGCTGCGGGGTGAAGCGGCTGACTGACACAACGGCGATCCACTGTGGAAACTGGCTTTTGTGGGAGCTGGCTTGCCTGCGATGGCGATCTGTCAGTTGATACAGCGTTGATTGACACACCGCTATCGCAGGCAAGCCAGCTCTCACATGGGATGTGTGTCGTTAGATGGATTTAATCACGTGCTTGATCTCCTGGAATGCCGCCAACCCCCACGGCCCCAGCTCGCGGCCGATGCTGCTCTGCTTGTAACCGCCCCACGCCGTCTGCGGGAAGATCACCTGCGGCGCGTTGATCCATATCAGCCCGGCTTGCAACGCATTGGCGACACGCTCGGTGGCTTCAGGGTTGCGGCTGACCACACTGGCCACCAGGCCGAAGTCGCTGTCGTTGGCCAGGGCGATGGCTTCTTCTTCAGTGGTAAAGCGGCGTACACACAGCACCGGTCCAAAGATCTCTTCGTTCCACAACGCACTGTCCAACGGCACATCGGTAAACACCGTCGGCCGAATGAAGAAACCCTTGGCCAGATCCGCCGGCCGTTCACCACCGCACAGCAACCGCGCGCCGTCTTCAACACCACGCCTGATATGCCCCAGCACCCGCTGATACTGCGCGCGATTGATCAGCGCGCCCATTTCCACGTCGTCGGCAAACGGGTCGGCCACGCGAATACCTTCAGCCCGTGCCTGCAAGCGTTGCAGGAATTCATCCGCCAGGCTGTCAGCCACCAACACGCGGCTGGTGGCCGAGCAGATTTGCCCCGCGTTGAAAAAACCACCGCCGCACGCCAGTTCCACCGCCAGGTCGAGGTCGGCGTCGGCCAGCACCAGCAACGAGGATTTGCCGCCCAGTTCCAGGCTCACGCCCTTGATGGTTTCAGCAGCACGCTGCATCACTTGCACGCCCACTGCGTTGCTGCCGGTGAAGGAGATCTTCGCCACGCGACGGTCTGCTGCCAGGGGCGCGCCCACCGCCAGGCCGGTGCCGCAGACCAGGTTGAACACGCCGCTCGGGAAGCCCGCTTCGGCGATGATCCGCGCCAATTCAAGCTCCGCCAGCGGCGTGACTTCCGAGGGTTTGAGCACCACGCAGCAGCCGGCCGCCAGGGCCGGGGCGAGTTTCCAGGCGGTGGTCACCATCGGGAAATTCCACGGTACGATCAGCCCCACCACGCCACACGGCTCACGGCGCAGACGCGCGCTGAAGTCATCGCTGGGCAGCGCCACCGGGCGGTCTTGCCCAGCGTCCATTTCTTCAGCCACACCGGCGTAGTACTCGAAGGTGGCGATCACGTCGTCCACATCGATCCCCGCTTCAAACAGCGGCTTGCCGTTGTTGCTCGACTGCAATTGCATCAGCTGCTCGCGGCGTTCGCTGACGCCCTGGGCGACCTTGCGCAACAGCGCGCCACGATCACGGCCGGTACTCTTGGACCAGTCACCGAACGCGGCGCTGGCCGCGTCGACCGCCAGCTTTACTGCTGTGGCATCACCCACGCTGACCTGGGCCAACGTCGCCTCGGTGGCCGGGTTGATCACCTCCAGCACGTCATGGCCGGCACGCCATACACCGTCGATGTACACACCGTTCAATACTGCGCTCATACCCCTACCTCCTTCATCCAAAGTCCCTGGTCGATTTCAATCAGCGTCGGCCCCTGGCGATCGGCCGCGGCACGTAAGGCTGTGCGCAAGTGTTCGCTGCCCTGGATACGCTCGGCGGCGCAGCCCAGTGCCTTGGCCACGCCGATGAAGTCCGGGGTGTAGATGTCTACGCCGACCGGTTCGATAGCGCGGTTGACCATGTACTTCTTGATCTCTTCGTAGCCCTGGTTATTCCACAGCAGGACGATGACCGGCACCCGTGCTTCCACGGCGCTGGCCAGTTCCGGCAGGCTGAATTGCAGGCCGCCATCGCCGATCAGGCACACCACCGGCTGCCCGTCGCCACGCCCCAGCCAGGCGCCGATGGCGGCCGGCAAGGCGTAGCCCAACGTGCCGTAGCCGGTGGAGGAATTGAACCAGCGGCGTGGGTGGTCGAGGTTGAGCGTGAGGTTGCCGCTGTACACCGGCTGGGTGGAGTCGCCCACCAGCACGGCGTCGGGCAGTTCGTCCAGGACGGTGGTGAGGAACAGGGTTTGCGCGCGGGTGGCGGCGTCCCAGGTGGGCGCCAAATCGGCCCACAGGCGTGTAACCCGTTCGGCGCCCCACGCTGGGTTGCGCGCAGGCAGCGGCTTGCTGTTCAGTTCTGCCAGCAAGGCCTCGGCGGCGATCTGTGCATCGGCCACCAGCGCTACCTGCGGCGGGTAATTGCGCACGGTCTGGTCGGCATCGATGTCGACGCGCAGTAAGGCGCCGGGAATCTCGAAGCCTCCGGCGAAGGTCACGTCGTAGTCGGTTTCGGCCAGTTCCGTGCCGATGGCCAGCACCACATCGGCGTCGGCCACCAATGCGCGGGTGGCGACCAGTGTTTGCGTGGAGCCGATCAACAGGGGGTGGCTGGCGGGCAGCATGCCCTTGGCGTTGATGGTCAGGGCCACGGGGGCGCCGAGGGTTTCGGCCAGACGGGTCAGTTCCGGGGCGGCGTCGATGGCGCCGCCACCGGCGAGGATCAACGGGCGCTTGGCGGCCGCCAGCAGTTGAGCCATTTGTTTCACCGCCGACGGCGCCGCACCGGCACGGGCCACGCTGACCGGCTCGCTGCCGAGCAAGGCGTCGGCGTTTTCCACCAGCACATCCAGCGGGATCTCGATATGCACCGGGCGCGGGCGGCCGGCCTGGAACAGGGCAAATGCACGGGCCAGTACGCCGGGCAGTTCCGCCGCCGACATCAAGGTGTGGGAGAACGCGGCCACGCCGGCCATCATCGCGCTCTGGTTCGGCAGTTCATGCAGCTTGCCGCGCCCGCCGCCCAATTGGCTGCGTGACTGCACGCTGGAGATCACCAGCATCGGGATCGAGTCGGCATAGGCCTGGCCCATGGCCGTGGTGATGTTGGTCATGCCGGGGCCGGTGATGATGAAACACACACCCGGCTTGCCGCTGGTGCGCGCATAGCCGTCAGCCATGAAGCCGGCGCCCTGTTCGTGGCGCGGGGTAACGTGACGGATGCTCGAGCGGGCCAGGCCGCGATACAGCTCCACAGTGTGTACGCCGGGGATGCCGAACACCTGATCCACGCCGTAGCCTTCCAGAAGGTGGACCAATACTTCGCCGCAGGTCGCCATACATGTCGCTCTTGTTATGGATTCGAGGCGGTATTGGACCGGCTGGCCCGTAGCGGCAACAATCGATAAAAAGTCATACTAGCCATGTCCTCACGTCATGGCTGCGCCCCTATGAAACGCCTCCCACCGTTGCCCGCGCTGCACACCTTCTGGGTCACGGCCCAGTGCTGCAATTTCACCCGCGCGGCCGAGCAACTGCACATCACCCAGGGCGCGGTGAGCCGCCAGATTGCGGGGCTGGAAAACCACCTGGGCTACGCCTTGTTCCAACGCCAGGCGCGGGGTTTGAGCCTGACCGAGGAAGGCCGCGAATGGTCGCTAAGGGCCCAGCAGGTATTCGGTTTGATCGGCGAAGCAGTGGAGCAGATCGGCGGCCGCCGCGAGACCCTACAACTCAAGGCGTCCACCTGCGTAATGCGCTGGCTGCTGCCGCGCTTGATGCAATGGCAGCACGAGCGCCCGGACGTGCCTGTGGAACTCACCACCACCGTGGCCTACACCGTGGACTTTCGCCGCGAGCAATTTGATGCGGCGGTGATCTATGCGCCCATCGCCGAGCAATCGGCCCAGGCCCGGCACTTGTTTGACGAACAACTCACACCCGTGTGTGCACCGGCCTTGCTCGGCGGGTTGCGCACGCCGGCGGACCTGCAGCAACAGGTACTGCTGCACCCCACGCGGGATGAGCGGGACTGGGCGTTGTGGCTCAAGGCGGCGAATACCCATTTGAGCAACCTGGCCCAGGGGCATCATTTCGAAACACTGGATTTGGCCATGACGGTGGCGTCACAAGGCTCGGGCGTGGCGATCGGCGACAGTGCGCTGATCGGTGAGGATTTGAAGGCGGGGCGGTTGGCAATGCCGTTCGAGCTGCAAGTAGCAACGGGGATGGGGTACTACCTGGTGTATCCCTCGGGGAGTGAGCCTTCACCCGGGCTGGAGGCTCTTATGAATTGGCTCGTCAGCCAGGCACAACAGTCGTAACCCTGAAGATCCAAATGTGGGAGCGGGCTTGCTCGCGAATGCGGTGGTTCAGTTAAAACTTCTTTCACTGATACACCGCATTCGCGAGCAAGCCCGCTCCCACAGGTTTAACCGCGTTGGGTCAATTGGCTGGTCATGAACGCCAATCCCCCCATGTAGGAGAGCGTTGGATCAGTAGCCGACGGTGAAGCGTTGGCGTGAATGCTTCGGCGTTTCCACTTCGTCGATCAGGGCGATGGCGTAGTCGGCGAAGCTGATCCAGCTGCGGCCTTCGCTGCTCACCAGCAGGTCATCCTGGCCCAGGCGGAAGGCGCCGGTGCGCTCGGTTTCGACGAACTCCGCCGACGGCGACAGGAAGGTCCAGTCCAGGTCTTTTTCCTGGCGCAGTACGCTAAGAAACTCGGCGCCCGCGCTGGCTTCGGCTTTGTACTCGGCCGGGAAGCCCGGGCTGTCGATCACGCGGCCACCGCCTGGCAGCAGCAGCGAACCGGCACCGCCCACCACCAGCAGGCGCTTCACGCCGGCCTTTTTCACCGGGCCGATCACGGCGCTGGCGGGCAGGGTGGCGAAGTGCGCGGCGCTGATCACCACGTCGCTGCCGCTGACAGCCTGTTGCAGGGCCGCGGCGTCCAGTGCGTCGACTTTCTTCACAGTGACGCCCGGGCGCACGGCGATCTTGTCGGTGTTACGCGCAATGGCGGTGACGCTGTGCCCGCGACGCAGGGCTTCTTCCAGCAGTTGGCTACCGGCACGGCCGGTGGCACCAATGATTGCAATCTTGCTCATGACGTTCTCCAGTTCGTTAGGGTTTGAAACCATTCACCACTTCATTTCGCCCTTGGCGACTTTGGCACCCAGTTCCAGGCTGCCTTCGTCGGCGAGGTTCGGGTAACGCTTTTTCATGGCCGTGATCAGCGCGGCAGAGTCCTTGGCCTTGGCGGTCTCGATGTCGAACGCCTTGATGTAATCGGCGGTAAACGCCACGGACTTCACGGTGGGGGTGCCCAGGTAGTGGCCTGGGATCACCGTGCGGGGTTTCAAGGCTTCAATGCGCTTGAGGGTGGTCAACCAGTCGGCATGGGATTGGGCGGTCTGGGTGTCAGCCATCCACACGTGGGTGTTTTCAAACACCACCACGCCACCGACCACGGCCTTGATCGATGGGATCCACACAAAGGTGCGGTCCGGTTGCGGGCCGTTCAGCCCGACCACTTCCAGCGCCTGGCCTTCAAGCGTCAGGGTGTGGCCTTGCAGCACCTGGGGGATGACCAGCTTCGCTGGTTTGTCGGCGCCCAGTTTCGGGCCCCAGAACGCGAGTTTTTGCTCGGCGGTCGCCTTGATGTGGTCGACCACCGGCTGCGAGGCCAGCACCTTGGCGTCGGGGAAGGCGGTGGTCAGGACGTCGAGGCCGAAGTAGTAGTCCGGGTCGCCGTCGCTGACGTAGATGGTGGTCAGGTGCTTGCCGCTGGCGCGGATCTTCTGGACCAGGTCTTGCGCCTGGCCATTGCCGAACTGCGCATTCACCAGGATGACGTCATGCTCGCCACTGACCAGTACCGAACTCACCGGCATCATCGCCGAGGTGCCCGGGTTGTAGGCATCGAGCGTCAGGTCCGCGGCAGCGGCGTGGGCAGCAAAGGCCAGGGCGGCCATCGCGGTGGCCAACCGTTTGAAGGTCGAGATCATGTGCAGCTCCAGCGAGGGATAAGTGATGCACAGAGCTTAGTTGCACTAAACGTCACAAAAAATGCCATGCTTGAACATAGTTTGTTTCTAAAACCGGGCAAATCATGGACCGTCTTCAAGCAATGCGGGTGTTTGTCAGCGTAGTCGACCTGGGCAGCCAGTCGGCGGCGGCCGATCATCTGGACCTGTCGCGGCCGGTGGTGTCGCGCTACCTGGCTGAACTGGAAGACTGGGTGGGCGCACGCCTGATGCACCGCACCACGCGCAAGCTGAGCCTGACGACGGCCGGCAGTGAAATGCTGCCGCGCTGCCGACAGATGCTGGAGTTGTGCAACGACATGCAGGCTGCCGTCACCGAGCCCGATGAAGCCCCACGCGGTCAGTTGCGCTTGAGTGTCAGCAGCTCGTTCGGCCAGGCGCAGTTGGCCGATGCGGTGGCCGAGTACGTCAAGCTCTACCCGCTGGTGAGCATCGACATGCAGATGCTCGACCGCACGGTGAACCTGGTGGACGAACGCATCGACCTGGCCATCCGCACCAGTTTCGAACTGGACCCCAACCTGATCGCGCGCAAGCTCACCCTGTGCCGTTCGGTGATCTGCGCGTCGCCCGCTTACCTGCTGGAGCACCCGCAACCCCGGCAGGTGCGTGACCTGGCAGGGCACAATTGCCTGACCCACTCCTACTTCGGCAAAAGCCTCTGGCATTTTACTGAGAACGGCGAGCCGGTGTCCGTGGCGGTGCAGGGCACTATCAGCGCCAATGAGGCCACGACGTTGTTGCGAGTGACCTTGGCGGGGGCGGGGGTGTCACGGTTGCCGAGCTATCAGGCCGGGGATTACATCCGCAGCGGCGAATTGGTTCGCTTGTTGCCCGACGCCGAGCCGCAGCAGATGAACATCTACGCGGTGTACGCCTCGCGCAAACACATGCCCCAGGCGCTGCGCAGCCTGCTGGATTTCCTGGTGGTGAGGTTTCCGGAGGAGCCTGCGTGGGACGTAGGCCTCTAGGGCGACATAAACCGGTTGAATAGCGTCCAATAATGGCAACTCGCCCTGGCTGACCTATGCTTTAAACAGCACTGTTCATACCTGTGCTGAGGTCTGTGCCATGACGCTAAAAATCAGAAAGTACCTGATGATTTTCATCCTGTGCGCCCTGGCGACTGCGCTGTATGGCACCGCCGCCTACCGGGTAGAGCAAACGCGCATGCAACCGCCGAGTTTTGCGATCAGTTGCCATCAGGACCAATGCGTTCCCCATACCGGCAGCTTCAGCGCGCTGCGCTGATACACCGCTATCGCCGGCAAGCCGGCTCCTACAAAGAGGGGCTGGTGTCGGCCTTGAGCTGTTCGCGAAAGGCCTTGGGCGAGAACCCGACCCGTCGGCGGAACAGCCGTGAGAAGTTGGTGGGGTCGGAAAACCCCAGCACTTCCGACATCTCGTTGATGGTCATGCTGGTGTAGGTCAGCAGGCGCTTGGCTTCCAGCAACTGGCGGTCATGCATGATCTGCAGTGCAGGCTGCCCTCCCAATTCCCGACACGTACCGTTGAGGTGCGAGACCGAGATGCCCAGTTTATGGGCCAGGTCTTCGATCTTCGGGTGTTCGCGATAATGCTGTTCGACCAACTGGGTAAAGCGCCGAAAGTACTCACGGCCGCGTGGTGTGCGGGGATGGCGGCGCTGGATGGCCTGGCGGCTGATCCACACCAGCAGCACGCTGACCAGGGCGTGCATCATCATGTCCCGCGCCGGTTGCTCATCGGCGTATTCGTCCTGCAGGCGGGCGAACTGGGCGTTGAGGTAGTCACTGTCCTTGCCGGCAGGGTAACTGCCCAGGGCCTGTAAACCGTCGACGGTGGCCCCCAGTTGCGCCTGCAAGTGGCTCACCAGCGGTGCAGCCAGCGTTACCACGTAGCCTTCGACATTCTCCGAAAAACGAAAACCATGCACACACAACGGCGGCAGCACCTGCAGCGTGGCTTCGTTGAGCGTGGTGCGCTGGCCTTCGATTTCCAACTGCGCGTGACCCTTGTGGACATACAGCAACTGGCACAGATCCGCGTGCCGGTGGGGCTGGATTTCCCACTGGTATTCCCGACTCCGCCGGGAAATGGTTTCACAGTGCAACAAATCCGGCGTTGGCCATTGCTGGCTTTCCCCGTACAGCTTGAAGACCGGAATCGCGGAACTGGCAGTTTTCGTCATGGTTTCAATCCGATACTCAGGATAGTGGTGCGGTAATCGCCCCGATTGGCAAAAAGCGCAGGCTTTGTCTCAGTTTTCACCTTCTTTTGCCGGCCACTCAAGTGAAAAATGCCAGCAACCAGATCAATGACAACTCTTTCACCCAATCCGTTCGGTGAAGCTTGCGGGCCATAAAAATAATGAAAACGCTGAAAACCCAAGTCGCCATTATTGGCGCCGGTCCTTCGGGATTGCTGCTCGGCCAACTGCTGCACAACGCCGGTATCCAGACCCTTATTCTTGAGCGTCAGCGCGCCGATTATGTGAAAGGTCGCATCCGTGCCGGGGTGCTGGAACAAGGCATGGTCGACCTGTTGCGCGAGGCGGGCGTGAGCCAGCGCATGGACGCCGAGGGCCTGGTGCATGACGGTTTTGAACTGGCGCTCAATGGCAGGCTCACCCACATCGACCTCAAGGCGCTGACGTGCGGGCAGTCGGTGATGGTCTACGGCCAGACCGAAGTCACCCGCGACCTGATGGCCGCCCGTGAAGCCGCTGGCGCCAGCACCCTGTATGAAGCGCACAACGTGCAGCCCCACGACCTCAACAGTGATCGACCCTGGCTCACCTTCGAGCACGAAGGCGAGACGTATCGCCTGGAGTGCGACTACATCGCCGGTTGCGACGGTTTCCACGGGGTGGCGCGTCAGTCGATTCCTGCCGAGTCGCTGGAGGTGTTCGAGCGGGTCTATCCCTTTGGCTGGCTAGGCATCCTGGCCGATACACCGCCCGTGCACCCGGAACTGGTATACGCCAAACACTCGCGTGGCTTTGCGTTATGCAGCATGCGCTCGCCGACGCGCAGCCGGTATTACCTGCAAGTGCCGGTGGAAGAACCGTTGGATGAGTGGTCGGATGAGCGCTTCTGGGAGGAACTGAAAACCCGCCTGCCGGGCGAGCTGGCGCCGCGGTTGGTCACAGGACCATCGATCGAGAAGAGTATCGCGCCGCTGCGCAGTTTCGTGGTGGAGCCGATGCAGTACGGGCGCCTGTTCCTGCTTGGCGATGCGGCGCACATCGTGCCACCCACTGGCGCCAAGGGGCTGAACCTGGCGGCCAGTGATGTGAGCACGCTGTATCGGATCCTGTTCAAGGTGTACCGCGAGGGACGGGTGGACTTGCTGGAAAAGTACTCCGCCATCTGCCTGCGCCGCGTGTGGAAGGCCGAGCGGTTCTCCTGGTGGATGACTTCGATGCTGCATCAATTCCCACAAGCGGACGGCTTCAGCCAGCGCATCGCCGAGAGCGAGCTTGAGTACTTCATCCACTCGGAGGCCGGTCGTAAAACCATTGCAGAAAATTACGTCGGACTTCCTTACGAGGCTATCGAATAGCCTGCTATCGAGTAAGATGTCGAGCATTCCCGCGGGCCCTTCCTTACCCGTGGGCCCTGCTCGAAAGGTTCTGCCGTGACCAACCTGAATCAGCCCGCCCAACCCGTTCCCGCCGTACGCAGTGTGCTGGCTGCCTTGATGATGGCGATCTTCCTCGGTGCCCTGGACCAGACCATCGTCGCCGTGTCCATGCCGGCCATTTCGGCGCAATTCCATGACGTCAACCTGCTGGCCTGGGTGATCTCCGGCTACATGGTGGCGATGACGGTGGCGGTGCCGATCTACGGCAAGCTCGGCGACCTGTATGGGCGGCGACCGATGATGCTGATCGGCATGGGCCTGTTCACGCTGGCGTCGCTGTTCTGCGGCATGGCGCAAAGCATGGAGCAACTGGTGCTGGCGCGGATCCTTCAGGGCATCGGCGCCGGCGGGATGATCTCGGTGAGCCAGGCGATCATCGGTGACATCATCCCGCCCCGTGAACGCGGGCGCTACCAGGGCTACTTCAGCAGCATGTACGCCGTGGCCAGCGTGGCCGGGCCGGTATTGGGCGGCTACATGACCGAGTACCTGTCATGGCGCTGGGTGTTCCTGATCAACCTGCCACTGGGCGCCGGCGCCTGGTACGTGGCCCATCGCACGCTGGTGGGTTTGCCGGTGCCGCAGCGCAAGCCGATCATCGACTACCTCGGCACAATATTGATGATCATCGGCTTGACCGCCTTGCTGCTGGGCATCACCGAAATCGGCCAGGGCCATCACTGGCGCGACGACCAGGTGCTGGGCCTGCTGGCGTGCGCGTTGGTGGCGCTGAGCGTGTTTGTCTGGCATGAACGCCGCGCGCGGGAGCCGCTGCTGCCGATGCACCTGTTCGCCAACCGCAGTGCGGTGTTGTGCTGGTGTACGATTTTCTTCACCAGCTTCCAGGCGATTTCCCTGACGGTGTTGATGCCGCTGCGCTACCAGACGGTGACCGGTTCCGGCGCCGACAGCGCGGCGTTGCACCTGTTGCCGTTGGCAATGGGGTTGCCCATGGGCGCCTATTTCGCCGGGCGTATGACCTCGGTGACCGGGCGCTATAAACCGATGATCTTGAGTGGCGCGCTGTTGAGCCCGTTTGCGATTCTCGGCATGGCCTACAGCGCGCCCCAGGCGGTGGGGATGACGGCGGTGTTTATGCTGCTGTGTGGGATTGCGGCGGGGATGCAGTTTCCGACATCGCTGGTGGGGACGCAGAATTCGGTAGAACAGCGGGATATTGGTGTGGCCACCAGTACCACCAACCTGTTCCGTTCGCTGGGTGGCGCGGTGGGGGTGGCGTGCATGTCGGCGCTGTTGCTGGCGTTGTTGCAGGATTCGAGTTTTGCGCACTTGGCCAGTGGGGCGTTGGGGGCTGAGGGCGGTTCGGGGAATGTTTTGTTGGATGGGCTGAACGCGGCGCCAGGGCCGGCGCAGGATGCGTTGCGTGGGGAGTTGGCGGTGACGTTTCGGCATTTGTTGATGGTGAGTGCGGGGGTTTCTTTGCTTGGGTTGATGGCGGCTCTGGCTATGCCTAATCGGGTGTTGCGGGGGCGGGAGGATAAGGCTCGGTGAGGTTGGGTGGGGGGTGTAGTTCCGTTGCTGCGGTAACGGCTACTTAGGGTTCCGCCCTTACGGCGGGTCACTTTTGGAAGAGCGCCAAAAGTAACCAAAAACGCTTTGCCCCAACACTCGGCACCTCGCCTAGGCTCGGTGTGCCCTCACTCCGGCTTTGGAGCGTGGGCCGCCGCGATGGGCCATCCTTGGCCCAGCGC
>NZ_JBSSAF010000026.1:0-39852 GCF_054058375.1 Pseudomonas sp. TE24901 | reverse complement strand
ACACCGAGCGTGAGCGAGGTGCCGAGTGTTGGGGCAAGAGCCTTTTGGTTACTTTTGGGCTCTTTTCAAAAGTGACCCGCCGTAAGGGCGGAACCATAAGCAGCCATCACCCCAATAACGGATATGTACTCCCAACCCCCCACATCAAGGCCCACACACCAACACCCGCCGCTCATAATTCAACGCCTTGTTCTGCACCCCCAACGCATACGAAGCCGTGCAACTACGCTCCCCCCACTTGATCACCAGCGTCCCCTGGTCCTGCTCGACCAACGCCAACGCATTCCCATTCGGATCAGCAATCGCCAACTGCTTGCCCGTAGCGTCCTCCAACGAAGCCCCAAACCCCAATGGCTGACGCTGCGCATCCAACAACTCAAACAACACCCGCCTGCCCGTGGTACCGCTGTAGTGCGCAACCACGATGGCGCCCCGGCGCGGCACCACCTGCTGGGTGGCGTTGGTGATTTCCACGTCGGCGCCCAAGTCCCGGGTGTCGAGGCTGATCCAGTTGACCCGATAAGGTTGGGCCGTCGGAATCACCGCATAGCCGTTGCGGCCAGTCTCAACGCCGCTGTAGCTGCTGATCCGGGCCCCGGAAATGCCCGCCACCTCGGCCAGTGCAAAGGTCTCGCTGACGGTCTGCCCCAGGTTGATCCCGCCGCCGTGGGCCACCACGGAACCGGCGAGGTTGAGGTTCTGCGCGTTGTAGCCCTGGCCCTGGCTATAGCCCAGGCTGACATCCGCCACCGAGGTGCGGCTGTTGATGTTCACCGAACCGGAATCCCCGCTGGTGTCGCTGTGCCCGGCCTGTACCGAATAGAATGTGTCGCTGGTGTCGGCGACATAGCCGTTGATGCCCGCCTGGGTGGTGGTGTCGCCGTGCTGGCTGCTGGTGGTGACAAATGCCCGTGGCGCGCGGGCCTGGCTGCCCAGTGGGAACGAGATGGACAGGTTCACCTGGGTGTCACTGCTCGGCTCACCCCAGGTGACAATCTGCTGGGTGCGCGTCACGCCGAGGTTGTAGCTCAGGTTGCCCCAGTTGCTCGTATACCCGGCCGAGAAACTCTGGGAGCCGCCGCGATTCCAGTAGCGCTGGTCACTGGCGTTCACATACAGGCTGCCGAATTCGCGGTTGCGCCCGATGCTCTGGTTGATGGTCAGGTCGGTGCGGGTTTTTGAATGGCCACTGCGCACGCGGAGGTTGTCGCTGAGGTCTTCGACATGGTCGTTGAAGCTGCGATAACCCTCGGTGGAGTAACGGTAGGCTGCCAGGGTGAAATTGGTGTCGGTGCCGGCAAAGGTCTTGGCGTACAACGCACGCACGCTGCTGCCCTGGGTGGTCTGCCCCTGGGCCTTGCTCGATGAATGGGTCACGTCCAGCGATACCGCACCCAACGCGGTGTTGCGGCCGGCGCCGAGGGACAGGGCGCTGTAGTCCTCGCTGGCCTGCACGCCGACGATGCCGCTAAGGTTGCTGGTCAAGCCATAGGCCAGGGTGCCGCTCAGAAAACGCGGGGTGGCCAGGCCGTCGGTGTTGCTGTTGAAGCGACCCGCCGAGAGGCTGTACTTGACCTGCCCCTCGCGCACCATGATCGGCAGGCTGGAAAACGCCTGCGTCGTCACGCGGCGCGTGCCGTCGGCTTCGATCACGGTGATCTGCAAATCGCCGTTGGAGCCGCTGGGGTAGATATCGTTGATCTCGAACGGCCCCGGCGCAACGCTGGCGGTGTAGAGGATGTAGTCGTTCTGGCGGATCTCCACCGTCGCGTTGGTCTGTGCCACGCCACGGATCACGGGGGCGTAGCCGCGCTCGCTGTCGGCACGCATGCCGTCGTCGGAGGCCAGTTTGACCCCGCGATACCGCACGCTGTCGAACAGGTCGGTGTCGGAAAAAATCTCACCGGCGCTGAACTGGCCCTTGATCGCCGTCACGTCGTGCTGCACGTAGCTGCGGTTACTGGTGTAGGTGTTCTTGCGCCCGGTGCCACCGCTGAGGTTCGATTCGTTGCGCAAGCGCCAGGCCCCCAGGTTGATGCCGTTGCGCAGGCCCAGGTTGTTGGCGACGCGTGTGTCATGGTCACCGGCGGAGCGACTGCTGTTGAGCTGGTAGTTGATGAACGCGGCAGGTACGCCATCGTCCCACAGCTGCGGGTCGACGTACCCGCGCAAGCCGCGCTGCATGGCCACTTGCGGAATGCTCGCAAGCAGGCGCAGGCGGCTGCTGTCGTAGCGCACTGTGGCGTCTTCGATCAGGGCGGCCAGTGGGTAGCAGTCCTGTGGGTGCTGCGGGTCGAGTTTGCCTTGGGCCTCAAGGCGGGCCATGTCGATGCCCAATTGCTTGAGCAGGTCGAGGGTCAGGCAGGCTTGCACCTGGTCATTTTGCGGGTTGCGCTTGAAGTCGATATCGCGCCGGCCCACCAGCACTTCGTTGCTGTACAGGTCTACCCGGTAAGTGCCCGGCAACACGCTGTTGGCCGACAGCAGCTGTTGCAGGTCGACCGGGGACTGCGAGCCCTGCAGGAAGGTGGTGTTGAAGGTTTGCGCGGCCTCGTCGGCCATGGCCCAGGCGGGCAGGCTGGCGGCAATCGCCAGCCACAGCGTCTTCAACTTCAGTGCGTCACACGCGGACCAGTTGCAGGAAAGAAAAGACATGCGAAGACCTGTGGCATCCCGGATGAGCGAGCAAGTGCGAGCAGCAGCGCTCAGGGTTTGAGGCGCGACTCGGTGGCGTGTGTGATGCCCCCGGCCAGAGTGGCGGTGTACGGGGTTTGCGCGCCGTAGTCATTGATGCTCAAGAACGACAACGGCAGCGTGCCGCTGGCGGTCAGGCCCTTGAGCGGGAACTGTTTTTCTTCCCCCGGGGCGACCATGGTGGAATCGCTGGCCAGGTGGTCCTGCACGCTGATGTCGGCCATGGACACGTGGTACAACGTCGGATTTTTCACGATCAGCAGGGTCTGTGTGCCGTGTCTGACCAGCGTCCATTCCAGTTGGGCCGGGGCCTGCAGCGCGCTGCCCGGCAAGCCGGCAGGGCGGAAAAAAATCTTGATGCGTTGGCGGATGGCCAACTGCAAGGTGTTCTCGGTGGTGCTGGCCTTGGGGATTTCCTGCACGTTGAGCCATACCACCGACTCGCGGTCAGTGGGCATGCCGCTGCCTTCGTACAGGATGCGCAACAGTTGCTGTTCCTTGGCAAACACCCGTGCCAACGGCGGGGTGACGGCAAATGGTGCACGGCTGCCACTGGCATCGTTGCGGTCGACCCAGGACTGGATCAGTACGTCCTGGTTGCCGTTGCGCACGGTGATGTTGGCTTCCTTGTGGTCGCCCTCGAAGACGATGCGTGTGGCATTCAATGAAATGCTGGCGGTGGCCTGGGCAGCCATGAGCATGCCCAGCAGCCCGAGGCCCATGGCAATGGAACGAGGCAGCATGAGGGGGTGTCCGGTGTCATCAGAAAGGGAATGGCGAGGCCCCAGGGCCTCGCGCGTTCGGTGCGCCAGGCGCCGGGTTATTCGTATTGCAGGATGAACGGCAGGGTGGCGTCACCGCGACCGGCCGTCGATGCGCCGGCGGCGCCGGTGGTGACGTAGGCCGCCGCGAAGCTCAGGGTGGCGTCGCCACCGTCGGTGCCCTGGCCGTGCATGGTGCTTTCAATGCGTGCGGTGGCGGGCGAGCTGAGGTCGATCAGCGTGCCCTTACTGTCGAGCAGGGCGATGCCGACGTTCTGCGCAGTGGCCGAACCCGGATTCAGGGCCAGGACGTTCTTGCCGGTCACCAGGCCCGAACCGCCATTGTTGGCGTCAAAGATCATCGCGACTTTGGTGCCCTGGTTGCAGTTGACGTTCAGGTTGAAGTCCTTGGCAGTCACACGGCCGGCAGTCGGGTTCTCGGCAGTGCCCATGTCCTTGATCGACACGTTGCCCATGTCCACCGAAATGGTGCGGTCGGAGTTGGCGCCGTCTACCGAGCAGGCGTCGTTGTTGATCACGCCGGTGAAGGTGATTTTGCCGCTGCCGCCCAGGGTGGGTTTCGGTACAACCGGCTCTTCGGCGAATGCACTGCCGCCGGCGCAGAGAATGGCCGAGGCGATAACAGCCAGGGAAAACTTCTTCATGATGATGTCCATAAATGTGAGGTGGAAAGTGTGGTTTCTGAACTGCCGGGAAATAGTAAGAGGCGAGGGCTGGCGGGCAAATAAGACGATTCTTATAAGCGCAGGAGAGGAGGGCTTAGTTGTATTTTTTTAGAGGTTCTAGCCCGTATATAAAGGGCGAAGCCATTGTCCATGAATGGCTTTTAAAGGGGGGCTTAGTTGAAGATGTTGCGCGCAAGACAATAAGCCAGAAGGTCCTGGTCGCTGCTGACAGCAAGTTTACGCATGGCCGATATCTTTTGTGCACTGATGGTTTTGGAACTTCGGTTCTGGCTGCGGGCAATATCACTCACACTCATGCCAGAGATAAACAGACGCAGGATTTCAAACTCCTTGGGCGACAGTGTCGAGAAACGTTCGTCGATAGCTGTGAGGGTCTCGATCACGGACGTCTTGGGCGGCTCCAGGCTGCGATAGGCACTCTGCTGGGCGATGGCCTTGAGCGCCAGTTGGATCTCGGTGTGCAACTGGCTTTTCTGGATGATGCCCACCACACCCAGTTCCTGCAGGCGGGTGAGGATCAGGTGGTTGGAGATCATCGTCAGGATCAGGATCTGCACCTGCGGGAAATGCCGTTTCAGGTATTCCACCAGCTTCAGGCCATCACCGTAGGGTGAGTCGCCCGGCATGTTGTAGTCGGTGATCACGATGTCGGCGCCCTGGCGCTGCAGCAACTCGATCAGGCCGGCCGAACAGACGGCCTCGCCCACGACCTGGAAGCGCGTGTCGCGCTCCACCAGTTCGCGCACCCCGAGCAGCACGATCGGGTGATCGTCCGCGATTACCACGTTGAATGTCTTCATAAGGGGCCGTCCGTAATGCCAGTTCAAGTGAGGGGAGTGGGCCCGGGCTGGAGCGTGTCCAGGACGGCCGAAAGTCGTTGCATCACGGCCGTCACCTTGAGCGTCAGTGCAGTGTCGAGGCTGCCACGGTTAAGTGCGCTTTCCAGTTCGATGCAGGCCTGGGCCAGGCTGTTGGCCTGCACGGCACCCAGGGCGCCGGCGACTGAATGCAGCCGTTGGCCGAGGCGGTGTGCATCGCGCTGTTCCAGTGCCGCGCCGATATGCTGCAGGTCCTGTTGCACGCTGCTGATGAACAACGGGCGCATCTTGTCGGAGAGGTGCACGCTGTCGTCAAACGTTTCGGTAGGGGGCGCGACCTTGCACAGTTTGATCAACTGCGCGCGCAGGGTCTGCAGGCTCAGGGGTTTGACCAGCCAGGCGTTCATGCCGACGGCCAGGCAGCGCACGCCTTCTTCGCGCATCGCGTTGGCCGTCACGCCTATGATCGGCAGGTGGGGCGCGTGCTCGCGCAAGGTCCTGGCCAGTTCGTAGCCGTTCATCAACGGCATGTTGACGTCGGTCAGCACCAGGTCGAAGGCCTGCGGCTGCCACAGGTGCAAGGCCTGTTCGCCGTTCGAAGCCAGGCTGACCGAGCAGCCGAGCGCCTCCAGTTGTTCCTTGATGATCGCCTGGTTGATCGGGTTGTCTTCGGCCACCAGGATGCGCAGCCCCAACCGACCGGCACTCTGGGGCTGGGCCGCAGGAGGCTGTTCGTGTTTGCCCTGCTGCGCCAGGGAGACGGTGGCGGCAATGGCACGTACGTCGTGCATGTCGACCACCCAACCCTGTTCGGTGGGCAGTGGTGGGCTGTGCGCGCCCGGCAGGCAGATGACGCGCTGGCCGATCCAGGGTTGCGCGGGTTGGTCGGGCAGCACGTCCACCAGCACGGCGGGGTGGGCACCCGGTTCCTGAGTCGGCGCGGCCAGGGCCGCCGCAATGCCCAGGCGGTTGAGCCAGTCGCACACCGATTGCGCCAATTCGCGCACCGGTGCCTGCACATACACCGGTGTGGTGCTGGGCTCCACCTGCGGCGGGCTGGTCAGCGCACCGGTACACACCGGCAAGCGGATTTTCAAGGTGAAGCTGCTGCCCAGCCCCGGCTCGCTGACGACCTTGATCTGGCCGTCCATCATCTGCGCCAACCACCGGCAGATCGGCAGGCCCAAGCCTGCGCCGCCTTCGCCCGCCGTGTCCGGCGCCTGGTAGAACAGATCGAACAGCTTGGCCTGCTGCGCCTCGGCGATGCCCACGCCGGAGTCGGTCACCTGCCATTCCAGTTGCACATGCCCGGCGTCGAGTGCGCGCACCCGGGCACGGATGACCACGCGCCCGATGTCGGTGAACTTGATCGCGTTGCTCACCAGGTTGTTGAGGATCTGGCGGATGCGCAGCGGGTCGCCCATGACGCTGTCCGGCAGTTGCGGGTCGATGCAACTGTAGAGCTGCAGGCCCTTGCGCTGAGCGAACGCGGCGTAGGTGTGCAAGGTGTCTTCGAGCATGTCCAGCGGGCAGAACTCCACGGCTTCGATCGCCATTTGCCCGGACTCGATTTTCGACACATCCAACACGTCGCTGATCAGTTGGAACAACGTGGCGGAGGAGCGCTGGATGGTGTGCAGGTAGGTTTTCTGGTGCGGGTCAAGGTCGGTCAGGCCGAGCAATTCCAGGGTGCCGAGTACGCCATACAGCGGTGTGCGGATTTCATGGCTCATGGTCGCCAGGAACAGGGTCTTGGCTTCGTTGGCCGCATCGGCGACACGGCGTGCGTCCTCCAGGGCCGAGGCATCCTCGATATGCCGGGTGATGTCGTTGAACGCATACAGGCGCACGTCCTCGGCCTGGTAACGCGTCGACACGAAGCCGATCTGCAGGTGGCGGCCTTCGATTTCCAGGTGGGTCTCGCCGCTCTCGGCGCTGTCATGGGTGCCGGCCATGGCGGCCACCAGGCGTGCGCTGCCTGGCCATTGCTGGGCGCGTTGGTTTTCGATCAACACTTCGCCGTCGCTGCGCCGCACCACGCATAACCCGGTGGGGGCGGTGTCAATGATCACGCGGCTGAAGGCCACGCTTTCGGCGATGCGTTCATGGGCCAGCCGCGCCGGCGCAATCACCTGGCGCCGGTACCAGCGGCTGCCGGCCCAACCCAGCGCCAGCAGGCTGCCGAGGAATAACGCCAGGCTGCTCAGCGGCCACAAGGCGTAGTGGAAATACCGTGCGTAGCTCAAACCATAGATCGCGCTCCACGGCCGCTCGCCGGCCTGGGAAATCTTGAATTCGAAGCCTTGCGACGTGAAGTGAACGCCGTCGGTGAGTGGTGCCCCGGTCACTGGCGGGCCGACCAGGCGCTGGCCGTCGGGCGCGATCAACGTCACGCGGTCAAATGCCGAGCGTTCCAGCGCGCGCTGCACGTCGTCGGCCTGGGCCAGGTCCAGCAGGGTGCCGACCACCGCCGAGTCCGGGCCGTCGAGCGGGATGCCGATATAGGCGAGCAGATGGTCTGGCGCGGGCCCGGCCTGCCAGTACACGCGTTCGGGCTCAAGGCCAGGCGGCGTCTGCGCCAGGGCTTGCTGCACCGCGTTGACCAGCGTCGGCGTGGTATTCACGGCGGGGATATCAATGGCGTAATCCGCCTGGCGGTTGAACACGAAGGTCTGCGGCGCCCCGTAAGGCGAAGAGGACCAGAAGGCGCTGTAATAGCTGGTCAGATGAGCCCCCAAGGCAAATACCCGCGACCTGGCGCCGACACCGACGCGCTGCTCATCGAACGTCACATTGAAGGGCACCGAGAACGAGTACTTCTGGCCTTCGTACAAGGTGCGGCGGGTGTCGACCATGCGGCTCTTGAGGCTGACTTGTACGTCAGTGGCGCGCAGCAGTTCGGCCTGCACGCCGGGATGCGCGAGGTTCTTGAGGAACGTTTCCTGTTGCGCCAGGTTTTCCATCAGGCGTGCGAAATGGAACTGCATGGCGCCATAGCGGATATTGACGCCCCGCTGCAAGGACCAGTAGTTGGTGACGGCCAGCAGCAACGCGAGCCCGAACATCAGCATCAGGCTTTTGTTCAAGCGCAATGAGCTTCGGGTAAAGGCTTCGAGGATCGCGTTATTGTGCTTCATCAAGAACGTCCGCAGGCGGAGAAAAAATCGGCACTGGAAGGAGCTTAGTCGCTCCCTGCAACAAATAATCCGTGCCAGGCGCCTAATGAGATGTCGCGGGGCCATCATTGTTCAGAAGTTGTTGAAATTGTTCACAAGAAACCGCGTGGGAGATCAGGAAACCTTGTACCTGGTTGCAGTCGACCTTGCGCAGCAGCGCCAGTTGTTGAGGTGTTTCCACCCCTTCGGCGACCACGGTCAGGCCCAATTTGCGGCCCAGGCTGATGATGCTCGCCAGGGCCGAGGCCATGCCTTCGTTGTCATGGCAGCCCTGCACCAGCGCCTGGTCGATCTTGAGTTCGGTAAAGGGCGTGGACACCAGGTTGAGGTAGGAGCTGTAGCCTTTGCCGAAATCATCCTGGGACAAGCCAAAGCCCTTGATACGCAAGCGACAGGCGCCGGCGTAGAAGTTGCTGATGTCCTGGGGCACCGAGCATTCCATCAGCTCGAAACAGATCATCCCGGGAATGCCGTCGTGGAGCAGCACGAACTCCAGCAGGCGGTCGGCCAGGTCGTGGCTGTTGAGCAAATGGGTGGGCAGGTTGATCGACACCGGAATGTCATAGCCGCGCAGGCACCATTGTTTCTGCGCGTAGATGGCCTGCTTGAGCACCACCCACAGCAGGCGTTCTTCCAGTTCGAACGCCTTGATCGCCTCCAGGAAGGCACCGGGCAACATCACTCCTTGCTCGGGGTGCATCCAGCGCACCAGGGCTTCTGCGGCGACAATGCGGCCGTTGGCCAAGGACTTTTTCGGTTGGAACCAGGCTTGCAGCTGGCCGTTGCCCATGGCCTGGATCAGCGTGTGGCGGTCGATGTCGAGGTGTTTGGCGGGCAGCGGGGAGGGGGTGCGCATTTTGCGCCTGAGTTGTTCGACCAGGCTGCGCAGCGCGTCGGCGGCCACCGGTTTAGAGATCAGCCCGATCACTTCCACGTCCAGGTTCTTGGCCACCAGGCTTGCGGCCATCAACATGCGCCGCGACGCCACGCTCATGATCGCCAGCGCCGGCTTGCAGCGCAGGCTGGCCAGGCTTTGAATAAATTGCACACCGTCCATGCCCGGCATCAGCAGGTCGGTGAGTACCAAATCGAAGTCCCGTTGGCGCAGGCGTTCCAGCGCCTCTTTGCCATCCTGGGCGGCTTCGAGCATGAACTCCCCCAACTCACTGAGCAGGTGCTGCAAGTAGATGTGCTGAAGGGGGTGGTCCTCGACGATCAAAATACTAAGGGGCTTCATGGATGATCCGTGCATAAGGCGCCAGGGAATTGAAGAGCGCCCGCAACGCGAAAGGCTTGACCAGGCAATGGTTCATGCCGGCGGCCAGGCACAGGTCGGCCTCGCCGCGCATCGCGTTCGCGGTGGCCCCGATAATCGGCAACGGGCAGCCCTGGCGCCGCAGTTCCCGCGCCAGTTCGTAGCCGTTGATGTGGGGCATGTTCACATCGGTCAGCACCACGTCGAAGGTGCCGGCGGTGTACAACAACAAGGCTTCGTGACCATCGGCCGCCAGCTCGACGGTGCAGCCGAGTTCCTCGAGTTGGTCACGCAATATGAGTTGGTTGATGACGTTGTCTTCGGCCACCAGCAGGTGCAGGTTGAGTTTTTTCAGGTCACGTTGGCGTGTCTGCTCATCGGCGCGTGCCACCCACAGCCCCTGAGCCTGGCTTACCGCCTGGTGAATGGCACTGAGCTGGTTGAGGTTGACGTGCCAGGCCCCGCCGTCATCCGGCGGGACGCTGCTGGCGTTGCTGCTGGCATGAATAACGGGCCCGGCCCACTCGGCGACCAGCGTTGGGTCAACGTTGCCGGGGTGCAGTTGCAACAGCAGGTGGCCTTCGGTCTGCGCTGGCAGGGTGGTCTGCACGCGGGCGCCCCAGCGACGCAACCAGCCGCTGATGGCGTTCGCCAGTTCCGGGATCGGTGAGGCAACATAAATGGTTTCGGCCAGCAGGGGCGGCAGCGGTGCAGTGGGGGCCTCCTCCAAGGGCAGGGTCAAGCTGAAGCTGCTGCCCAGGCCAAGCTCGCTGACCATGCGGATATTGCCGTTCATCAATTCGGTCAGGCGTTGGCAGATCGGCAGCCCCAGGCCCGTGCCGGCCACCACATTGGTGTTGCCTTCGCTCTGGTAGAACGGCTCGAAAATCAGCGCCTGGTCTTCCTGGGCAATACCTTTGCCGGTGTCCGAGACTTGCCACAGCAGGCTCGAGCGCTCGCCGTCACGGCCCAGCACCTTGACCCGCAGCACCACGCGCCCGTAGTCGGTGAATTTCACCGCGTTGTTAAGCAGGTTGTTCAGGATCTGGCGGATGCGCGTTACGTCGCCGATCAAGCGCTCCGGCAGCTTCGGGTCGAAACAGGCATAAAGTTGCAGGCCTTTGCCCTGGGCCGCCGCCGCGTAGCCCTGGATGATTTCGTGCACCAGGTCCAGGGGCGAGAACTCGCTGAGCTCCAGGGCCAGTTGCCCGGCTTCGATCTTGGACACGTCCAGCACATCGCAGATCAGCTGCAACAGGGTCGAGGACGAGCCTTCGATGGCATGCAGATAGTCTTTTTGCTGGGTGTCCAACTGGGTGCGCGCCAGCAGTTCCAGGGTGCCGAGCACGCCATACAACGGCGTGCGGATTTCGTGGCTCATGGTCGCCAGGAACAAGGTTTTCGCGGCGTTGGCCGCATCGGCAGACTGCCGGGCTTCTTCCAGTGCCGCTTCGACCTGCTTGCGAGCGCTGATGTCGCTGAAGGCGCAGAACAGCACGTCCTCGCCCTTGTAGCGGGTGGGGGCGCTGCTCAGGTAGAGGTGGCGGCCGTCGATGGTTTCAAAGTAGTCGCTGCGTTCGGACGGCCCGTTCGCAAAGGCTTGCTCGATCCAGCCGTCGCGCAGCGCCTCGCGCTCCGGACCGGCGCCCAGCCATTGCTGCGCCAAGGTGTTTTCCAGCACCACCTGGCCGTCGGTGCGACGCAAGACACACAGCGCGACGGGCGCGGTCTGGATCACATCGCGGCCGAACGCCTCGCTTTCGATCAAGGCCTGGATGCGATGGATCGAGGGGATGATGAAGCGTTGGTCGACCCGGCGCATCACCAGCCAGATCATCGTCACGCTGAACAGGCAGAACAGCAGCGAGCCGAGCAACTGCTTCCACAAGCCGCTGACCACTGCGCGCAGGTCGATGGAGTACATCAGTTGCCAGTCCGAAGACTTGAGGTGCTTGCGGATTACCAGGTGATCGGGCAGCCAGCCATTGCCGACGAACCCGAAAAAGCTGTCCTCTCCCGGCCGCAGGCGCTGCTGGCTGAGCTGGGCATTGTCGCTGTTGGTGAACACCAGCATGCCCTGGGAACTGAGCATCATGAACTCGCCGGCACTTTTGTCGCTGAGGGTGGAGGACACTTCGCGGCTTTCCATTTCCATGCCGAGCCAGCCGGACTCGGGGTCGCGTTCGTCCAGGCGGATAAAAATGTACAGGTGCGAGTGGCCTTCGGTCCTGTCACTCAGCCATAGCTCGTTGAGTGTGGTGGGATCGCTGTGTTGCACGGCCTTGAGGCGGTTGAGCAGGCATTTGGAAATCGGCAACACCTGCGCGGTGGCGTCATACAGGCGCGTGACCTGGGGTGTTGTCTGGGCACTGGTGCCGGCGTTCACGTAAAGCAGGTTGAGTTGTTTGGCCTTGAGGTATTCGCGCATGCGGGTGGTCAGCCAGATGCTCCACTGGTTGTCGGGGGAGTCGCCCAACTGCAGGTGCTGTTCTTCCGGGGAAAAGGTATAGACCGGGGTTTTCGAGGGGCGCCGCACGGCCGACAGGCTGAGGCTTTCGAGCAGGGCCTCGCGGTTGGTGAAAAAGGTATGGGCCTCGGCGATGGCACTGCTCATGTAGCCACGGCGCTGGGAAATATCGTTGTTGAAGGTGGACAGCAGAAAAGTGTAGACCCCGCTCAGGATGCCGATCAGCAACACGGTCGCAAAAATACGAAGCAGCCTTCTGGCTGCTTCGGGTCGGGAGAGGACGGGGTTGATCTGGAGCAGGTAACTTTTCAATCGCATCGACAGACTTTAAGCGCCCGTCCATGGGCATGGCATAAGACGATCCTTAAAAAACAGCTACTTGTAATACATATCCACCACCACGGCGGCGTCGAACGCGCCGGGGATCGGCAAGGTGCGCCATTTCAGGTCGGCGCGGAATTCGTCGTGGCTTTGGCCCAGCCCCATCAGCTCCTGCAGGGTGAACCAGGTGTTGAATGGCAGCTGTTGCTGGCTTTCGGCGCGGGACAGCGAGATGCCCACCGAGCTGTTGTTGTCCGGCACCAGCAAGCCATTGATCACGCCGCCACCGCCCGGGGTGGTCGCAAAGCGTGCGCTGACGGTGTAGGGCGTGTCGCAACCCTTGCGCAGGTTGAGGCTGAAGTTTGCGGTGCTGGCGACTTCACCGATCGCGGCCTTGCGCGAAGGCGTCGGGAAGTTGACCACGCTGGGGGTGATGGTGAGTTCCGGCGTGCAGGGCACGAAGCGGATGCCGTTCATACCGGTCACCACGTAGTTGAAGTTGCTGTTGGGCCGCGAGTTGAGACCGCGCACGCCGTCCAGCTGGAACACCCGGTACGAGGTGAGCGTACTGGCCTGGCCACTGGGAGGCGTGGGGTCGTATTTTTCGATGAAAACGCTGAAGTTGAGGGTGAAGCGCGCCTTGTCCCAGCCCACGCAATTGGCGGTGCAGCCCCGATCGGAAAAGAACCCCGTGCCGACCTTGCCGGTGCTCTGGGTAATCGGCTGGTTGTTGTAGCGGATGCCCACGCGAATACCGGTGCCGATACTCACGTTGGCCGGGTTGACGTAGAAATACACCTCTTCACGGCCATGGTTGTAATCGTCTTTGCAGATCACATTGGTCGTACGCGGGCCGGACTCCCAGATGATGGTGCCGTTGGGCGCATCGGCGGCCACCGCCAGCGCGGTCCCCAGCGCCTCCTGGGTGATGATCGAGCCGGTGCCGTCTTCGCGGCAGGCCAGTGCGTGGCTGGTGGCCGGCAGGGCGGCGCAGGCCCACAGCAGCATGGGTAGAAAGCGTTGGGTGAGTGACATAGGTGCAATTACCCCGTGGTCGATCACTTGAGTACCGCGCGGTGGCGGGCCTGCAAGCCGATATCAGTGATTTCGGTGAAGTGGAGGGTGGTGCCTGGGTCGACAGGCGCAGGGGCGTCCAGGGTCTTGCTCTGGTGCGGGGCAAGCAGCACGTAGTCGCTGAGGACCTGGCTGTCGGTGTGCAGGTTGACCAGTGACAGGTGAAAGGCGCTGGGGTTGTTGACCGTGACGCGCCCCCCCTGCGTGCGCCACACCAGCTGCTGCACCGCCTCTGCCGAACCGCCGGCCAGCGCGGGCGGGCGATAGAACAGCTTGAGGCGTTGGCGGATCGCGAACTGCACGCTGTTGGCGTTCTCGGGCTTGAGCGGGATTTCCAGGATGTTGAGCCAGAACAGCGACTCTCGGTCCGTGGGCAAACCTTCGCCGGCGTAGAGCAGGCGCAGCGAGTGATGTTCGCCAGGCCCCAGGCGCACCAAGGGTTCAGTGGCCACAAACGGCACGTCGCCGTTGGCCGCGGTGTCGTCGCCGGTGATCCAGGTTTGCACCACCAGTTCGCGGGCGGCCTGGTTGACCACGCCGATACTGGCCCCTCTGTCCTGGCCCAGGTAGATCAGGCGCGTGCCTTCGATTTTCAGGGCCGCGCGGGCTGGTGGCGCGAGGGTCAGCAGCACACCGGCCAGCAGCAGTAGACGAAACAGAAACATGAACACAACGGGATTCCATAGCGGCGTTTGGGGCGCGGGCCATGGTAGGTGGGCGCAGGCGTCGAGGCTTTGAGGCGATTCTTAAAAGTGCCGGCATGCCCCGGGTTGCCGTTTCAGAATCGCCTTAAAGTCAGGCTTTACCTCTGGCAGTTACCGTGAGCGACGCTGATGCCCACCTGTCAGGTTTACCCTATGCCCAATAAAGCGTTACGCCTGCTGATCGCCGATGCGGATCTCCTGCAGCGGATCAAGATCGAGAAAATGCTCAACCAGCTGGGCTATCACCGCATTGCCCCGCTGGCTTCGTTCGACGAGTTGCAAGCGTTGACGCGCTCGGAAGGCGTGGCATTCGACCTGTTGATCATCGACACCGCGCTGGTGCGCTCGCGGCAGGTGAACCTGCTCAAGTATTGCCACGACAACCCGTTGATTCGCCACACGCTGATTTACGACGGGCAATGTGCGCAAAGCTCGCTGGTGTCGGTGTCCGTGAGCCAGACCCTGCATTTGGCGCTGTCACAGTCACCGGACTTCAATTCGTTGCGCCGCTGCATGGAAATCGTCGACCCGGCGCATGCGGTGCCGGCGGTAGAGCGGCCGACGTTGCGCACCGTTGATACGGAAGGCGTCGCTCCCCGTGCGAGCAAACTGTCGATTGCCGCGCGAACCACCTTCCAGGGTGACCCCGCCGTGGTCGCCTGTGCGATCGGGTTATCACCCAAGCGGTGAGGCGCCCGCCGCAGGAGGCTGTCGGATGCTTGAAACATGATTTTACATTTGCTCCACGCCTCTCTATGATCCATCGCTATCGGAGATGGCATTCCTCCTTGACCCAACCGCTGCGTCCCGCAGCTGATGATGCCTACAGACACCTGGTCAACTCAGGGCTGTAGGCGTTCGCGCATAAACTCCCTCGTTGATCCGGCCCCTTTGGTTTATGTGTGGCTGATTCCATGTTCTCTCTCAAGCGCCCTGAACAACTCGACCTTATTCCGTACCTGATCAAATGGTTACTGCTCGCCAGCGTGGTGGCCGTGCTCGCCGGCAGCGCGTCGGCGCTGTTCCTGTTCTCGCTGGACAACGCCACCGCGTGGCGCGAAGCCCACCGCTGGATCATCTGGCTGTTGCCCCTGGCAGGGTTTGCGGTGGGGCTGGTGTACCACTGGGTGGGCAAGCCGGTGGATGCCGGCAACAACCTGTTGATCGATGAAATCCACGACCCCAAGAAAGTCGTACCGCTGCGCATGGTGCCGCTGGTGCTGGGCGGTACGCTGGTGTCCCATTTGTTTGGCGCCTCGGTCGGCCGTGAAGGCACGGCTGTGCAAATGGGCGGGGCGCTGGCGGACCAGTTGACCCGAGTGTTCCGCCTGCGACGTGAAGATCGGCGCATCGTCTTGATGGCCGGCATCAGTGCCGGCTTTGCGTCGGTCTTCGGCACACCACTGGCGGGGGCCTTGTTCGGCCTGGAGGTGCTGGCGATCGGGCGCATGCGCTATGACGCGCTGTTCCCTTGTGTGGTGGCGGCCATCGTGGCCGACCAGATCGGCCTGGCCTGGGGGGTGGTGCACACCCATTACCCCATCGGTGAAGTGGTGCCGGTGTCGCTGTGGAGTGTGCTGGCGGTGGCCGTGGCCGGCGTGGTGTTCGGCCTGGTGGGGATGTTGTTTGCCACCGCGACCCACCGTCTGGGCGCGCGGGTCAAGCGCATGATTCCCTACGGGCCGCTGCGGCCGTTGCTGGGGGGCGTCATCATCGCCGTGGCGGTGTGGGCCCTGGATGCCTACGCCTACATCGGCCTGGGCATTCCCAGCATCGTGCAATCCTTCAACGTGCCGATGGCACCGTGGGACTGGCTGGGCAAGCTGGTGTTCACGGTGGTTTCCCTGGGCAGCGGTTTCAAGGGGGGTGAAGTCACACCACTGTTCTATATCGGCGCTACCCTGGGCAATGCGTTGGCGCCCTTGCTGCACCTGCCATTCGCGATGCTCGCGGGCATCGGTTTTGTGGCGGTGTTTGCCGGTGCGGCGAATACGCCGCTGGCGACTATCGTGATGGCCATGGAGCTGTTCGGCCCAGAGATTGCGCCCCTGGCTGCCATCGCCTGTATCGCCAGTTACCTGGTCTCCGGGCACACTGGCATTTATCACGCCCAGCGTATCGGCCATGCCAAGCATGAGCGTTTCAAACAGGAGCCCAAGTGAGTCTATGAATGCATTGCTGGAAACCCGCGCCCTTACGCGCCTGGATGAACGCCGAGGCGTGGCATTGTTGCAGCCGACCGATTTCACCTTGACGGCTGCTGATCGCGTGTCGATCACCGGCGCGTCCGGCTCTGGCAAAAGTGTCTTCCTGCGCGCACTGGCCCTGCTGGACGCGCCCAACTCCGGGCAGATCCTGTGGAACGGCCAGCCGATCAGCAATGCGCAGATTCCCCATTACCGGTGCCACATCAGTTACCTGTCCCAGCGCCCGGCGCTGCTGGAAGGCACGGTGGAAGACAACCTGCGTTTCCCCTTCAGCCTCAAGACCTCGCGCAACCGCCGCTTCGACCTGGCCACGGTCACCACCTTGCTGGGGCATGCCGGCAAGGCACCGGACTTTCTGGCCAAGCGTGCCGCCGACCTGTCGGGGGGTGAGTCCCAGGTGGTTTCGCTGATCCGCACCCTGCAACTCAACCCCGAAGTGCTGTTGCTTGATGAGCCCACGGCAGCCCTCGACCCTGCATCGTCCCGTGAAGTGGAAGCGCTGATCGATGCCTGGTTTGCCGCCGATCGCTCTCGCGCCTGTATCTGGGTCTCCCACGACCTGGACCAGGCCCGGCGCATGAGCGACATCCACTTGCAGATGAGTGCCGGCGTGTTGAGCACGGCGGTGCAGTCATGAACTATCACAACCTCACCGCGCTGGACATGGGCATCGCCGCCTCGCTGATCCTGATCAACGGGGTGCTGTCGCTGCTGCTGCGCCTGGGCCTGGAGCGCCAATTGCTGTGGGCGGCGGTGCGCACCGTGGTGCAACTGCTGGCCATCGGTTACCTGCTGGGCTGGGTGTTCGAGTTTGCCTATTGGTACGTGGTGCTGCCGTTGATGTGCGCGATGACCTTGATTGCCGGTGTCTCGGCAGCGGGGCGAGGGCGGCGCACGTACAAGGGGCAGCGGGTCGACAGCATTGTGTCGGTGTGGGGCAGCTCGTGGCTGGTCACGGCGGTGGGCCTGTTTGCGGTGATCCGCATTCACCCGTGGTATGAACCGCAGTATGCGATCCCGATTCTTGGCATGATTTTGGGCAATACCCTTACCGGCGTGTCCCTGGGCATAGAGCGCATGACCCAGGAATTGACCTCGGGGCGCAACACCATCGAGATGATCCTGGCCCTGGGTGGCTCACGCTGGGAGGCCGCTCAGGAAGCGATCCGCCAGGCCGTGCGTGCCGGGATGATCCCGACGCTGAACCAGATGACCGTGGTGGGCATCGTCAGCCTGCCGGGCATGATGACCGGCCAGGTGCTGGCGGGGGAGAGCCCGGTGGATGCGGTGCGCTATCAGATCGTGATCATGTTCCTGATCGCCGCCTCGTCGGCGTTGGGCACGGTGGGTGCGGTGTTGCTCACCTACCGCCGGTTGTTCTCCACCAGCCACCGCTTTTTGCGCGATCGCCTGCAAGAACGCTGACCCTCTCAACCCCCCTGAAGATCCCCTGTGGGAGCCGTCGAGCCTTAACGAGGCCGCGAAGGCGGCGGCACAGTCGATACAGGTGCTGACTGACCCACCGCTTTCGCAGCCTCGCTGAAGCTCGACAGCTCCCACAGGGGAACGGCTGTGTACTTCAGGGCGGGTTCAGGCCAGGTCCGGCACGCCGAAGTCCAGCACCACTTTCATCGCCTGGGTCTTGTCCGCCGCCAGCTCGAACGCCTGCACCGCATCGCCGAACGGCACGGTGTGGGAGATCACCGGGCGTACGTCGATGATGCGGCGGTTGAGCAAATCCACCGCCTGGGCGAATTCCGGGTGGAAGCGGAAGGTGCCGCGCAGGTCGATCTCACGGCTCACCAGCAGGTTGAGTGGCAGCGACACATCGCCCCCCAGGCCGACGGTGACGAGCACGCCACGCGGGGCGATGCATTCCAGGCCGTTGCGCAGGGCCTGGGCACTGCCGGATACCTCGAACATCACGTCGAAGTAACCCTTTTCCGCGGTATAGCGCTTAAGCGCATCGGCGCCATCGGCCAGGTTGTGGGTGCGCGTGGCGCCCATTTTTTCGGCGCAGGCGAGGGCGCTGGCGGACAGGTCCACGGCAACGATCTCACCGGCGCCCGCCGCGCGCAGGCTGCCGATCAGCAGGTTGCCGATGGGCCCGCAGCCGGTCACCAGCACGCGCTTGCCGAACACCGCGCCAGCGCGCTGGATCGCGTGCAAGCCCACCGACAACGGCTCGGCCAAGGCCCCTTCAGCGAGGCTGACTTCATCGGCCAGCCCATGGGCCTGATGGCTATCGATCACCAGGCTCTGGCGAAACGCACCCTGGATATGCGGGTAGGGCATCGCGCTGCCGTAGAAGCGCATGTCCAGGCAATGGTTGGGCAAGCCTTGGTGACAGTAACGGCAACCGCCACAGGGGCGCGAAGGTGATACCGCAATGCGCTGGCCGACCTTGAACCCAGCGGCGTCGCTGCCCACCGCGTCGATCACCGCCGACACTTCATGGCCGAGCACCATCGGCTCGCGCAGGCGCACGGTGCCGAAACCGCCGTGCTGGTAATAATGAAGGTCCGAGCCGCAGATCCCGCCCCGGGCAATGCGCACGCGCAGTTGGTCGGGGGCGAGGGTTTGCGGTTCATCCTGGGGATCGACCCGCAGGTCTTTCGAGGCGTGGCAGACAATGGCGTGCATAAGGTTCTCCAGGATTACAGCGACGCGGTGATGCCACCGTCGACGTACAGAATATGACCGTTAACGAAGCTCGCCGCATCGCTGGCAAGAAACACCGCTGCGCCCGCCAGCTCCTCGACGTCGCCCCAACGCCGGCTTGGCGTACGTTGCACCAGCCAGTCGCTGAACTCAGGGTTGGCCACCAGGTTGGCGTTGAGCTCGGTCTTGAAGTAGCCCGGGCCGATACCGTTGACCGTCAGACCGTGCGGGCCCCAGTCGATGGCCATGCCCTTGGTGAGCATTTTCAGCGCGCCCTTGCTCGCGGCATACGGCGCGATGCCCGGGCGGCCCAGTTCGCTTTGCACCGAGCAGATGTTGATGATGCGCCCGCGTTTGCGCGGAATCATCGCCCGTGCCACCGCCTGGCCCACCAGGAACGCGCTGTCGAGGTTGGTGCTGATCAGCTCGCGCCAATGCTGCTCGCTGTAGTCTTCCAACGGGCCACGGCGTTGCATGCCGGCGTTGTTCACCAGGATCTCCAGCGGGCCCAGGCGTTCTTCGATGTCGGCCACCGCAGCCTGGATCGCCGTGCTGTCGGTCACATCGAACGCCTGGGTATGCACCTGCAGGCCTTCGGCAGCGAGCAGGGCCGCCGCGTCGCGCAAGGTGCTGCGGTTGCGCCCGTTGAGCACCACCTGTGCGCCGGCCTGGGCCAGGCCTCGGGCAATCGCCAGGCCGATCCCGGCGCTGGAACCGGTGACCAGCGCGAGCCGGCCATCGAGGCGGAAGTTGTCTAGAACGCTTTTCATGGGTTACCTCTCCTAACGCTTCACACCACCAACGACAGCAGCATGATGAACCCCAGGGCGGCGAAGGAGAGCACGGTCTCCATCAGCGTCCAGGTCTTGAAAGTCTCGACGACGGTCATGTTGAAGTACTGCTTGACCAGCCAGAAGCCGGCGTCGTTGACATGGGACAGCACTAACGAACCGGCGCCGGTGGCGAGCACCAGCAGCTCGCGGTTCACCCCCGGCATCAGGCCGATGACGGGCGCCACAATGCCTGCGCCCGTGATGGTCGCGACCGTTGCCGAGCCTGTGGCCACGCGAATCACCGCCGCCACCAGCCACGCCAGCAGGATCGGCGAAATCTCGGCGCGCACCGCCATATGCCCGATCACATCACCGACGCCGCTGGCCACCAGCATCTGCTTGAAACCACCGCCGGCGCCGACGATCAGCACAATCGCGGCGGTGGGGGCCAGGCTCGAATCCAGCAGTTTGCTCAGTTGCTCCCGCGAGAACCCGCGCGCCGCCCCAAAGGTATAGAACGCCAGCAACAAGGCTGCGAGCAGGGCGGTGATGGGGTGGCCGATAAAGTCCATCCACACCCGGAAAGTGGCGTCGGCGGCGAAGGCCACGTCGGCGAACGTCTTGAGCAACATCAGCACCACGGGTAGCAGGATGGTGGTGACGGTAATCCCGAAGCCCGGCAGGTTGTCCCCCGAGGACTCCTTGGCCAGTTGCTCCATCAGCTCGTCCGAGGCCTTGCCCGGCACGTAGCGCGAAATCAGGTTGCCAAACAACGGCCCGGCGATCACCGCCGTGGGCAGGCCGACGACCAGCCCGTAGAAAATCGTCTTGCCGATATCTGCGCCGAAGATGCCGATGGCCAGCAACGGCCCCGGGTGCGGCGGCACCAGCCCGTGCACCACCGACAGGCCGGCGAGCAGCGGCATGCCGACTTTGATCAGCGACAGCCCGGTGCGCCGCGCCACGATGAATACCAGCGGGATCAGCAGCACAAAGCCGATTTCAAAAAACAGCGGGATGCCCACCAGGAACGCCGAAAACATCATCGCCCAGTGCACGCGCTGTTTGCCGAAGGCGCGGATCAGGGTGCGGGCGATCTGGTCGGCACCACCGGAGTCGGCCATCAACTTGCCGAGCATGGTGCCCAGGCCGAGGATGATGCCGACGAAGCCCAGCACACCGCCAAAACCGTCCTGGAACGACTTCATGACCTTGTCCACCGGCATGCCGGAAGTCAGGCCGAGAAAGCCTGCGGCCACGGTCAGGGCGACAAAGGGGTGGACCTTGAGGTGGGTGATCAACAATATCAATCCGATAATCGTGACCAGCGCATCGAGCAGCAGATAAGTGTCGTTAGCCATGCCGAGCATGGTGCCTCCTTGTTCTCATTGTTATAGGCCAGGCCCTGTCATATCGTGTATGACAGGGTGTTACTTCACCGCAGGCGCGGGCGAGCGTCCAATTTTCATTTGTGATCGGGTGATCAATGTTTGTGATAAGCAGGGTGAGTTGATGGAACTCAAGCACTTGCGCGCCTTTGTGGTGCTGGCCCAGGAACTGCATTTCGGCCGGGCGGCGGCGCAGCTGTCGATCGTGCAACCGGCGTTGAGCATGCAGATCAAGTTGCTGGAAAGTGGCCTGGGCGTGCGCCTGCTGGACCGCAACCGCCACTCGGTGACCCTGACCGACGCGGGCCGCGCGTTTTTGCCGGAAGCCCAGGCCACCTTGCACCAGGCGGCGCGTGCGGCGGATGCGGCGCGGGCGTCCAACCGTGGCGAAATCGGCCGGGTGCGTTTGGGGTTTGTGTCGTCAGTGCTGCCGCAACTGTTGCCCGAATTGATCCGCGCCGTGCACCAGCGCTACCCGCGCATCGAGCTGGAACTCAAGGACATGCCCGGGCCGGACCAGGCGGCTGCGCTGAAGAACGGCCTGCTGGACTTCGGCCTGATGCGCTTGCCCGCCAGCCACCCCGGCGTGCAGACCCGGGCAGTGCTGCACGAGCATTTCTGCGTGGCGTTGCCGGTGGATCACTCGCTGGCGTCCAAGGCCTGCCTGCATCCCGCCGACCTGCTCCAGGTGCCGGTGTATATCCTGGCGCGCCGCTATGCGCCGGGCTTTTACGACGAATTCATCCAGGCGGTGGGCCTGCCCCTGGCAATCGCCTCCGAGCTGGGTGAGTTCACCACCATGCTTGCGCTGGTGTCGGCCGGGTTGGGGGTGGGGGTACTGCCGCAACAGGCGGCACGGGCACTGCCGGCCAACTGCGTGTCGCGGCCGTTGGAGCTGGGCGCGTTCCAGGCCGCCACCGGCCTGGCCTGGACCGAGTTGGACAGCGCGGTAAAGACCACCCTGTTCAACCTGATCGTGGAATTGTTTGGCGAGTGATTGTTTCGCCCGATGAAATGCTGGATTGTAAATCCTGGTGATTCCAACGACCGAGGCAGCGGTAGACGATGCGAGGCGTCGATCACCCACTCTTTTGGAGCCTTCCATGATCAAGCTTTATGGTTTCCTGTTGTCCGGTCATTCCCACCGGGTCGAGCTGATGTTGTCCCTGCTGGGCCTGCCCACCGAATTTGTACTGGTGGACCTCAAGGTCGGCGCGCAAAAAGCCCCGGACTATATCGCCACGATCAACAGTTTTGGCCAGGTGCCGGCGATTGATGACAACGGTGTGGTACTGGCCGACTCCAACGCGATCCTGGTGTACCTCGCAAACACCTACGGCAAGGGCCAATGGTTGCCGAGCGACGCGGCGGGGCAAGCGCGCGTGCAGCGCTGGTTGTCGGCAGCTGCGGGTCAACTGAGCGCCGGACCTGCCGCCGCGCGGCTGGCCACGGTGTTTGGTGCCGAGGTCGACACCGTCGCCACCATTGCCCGGTCCCACGCCTTGCTGAAACTGGTGGAGACACAACTGAGCCAGAGCCGCTTCCTGGCCGGCGAGCAACCCACGATTGCCGATATCGCGTTCTACACCTACGTGGCCCATGCGCCGGAAGGCAATGTGTCGTTGGCCGACTACCCTCATGTACGCGCCTGGCTCGCCAGCCTCGAAGCGCTGCCAGGGTTTGTAGGCATGCCACGCACTGCCGTCGGCCTGCAATCCCAATAACCTGAACACCGTGTAATGAGCGAGCTTGTTGTGGCGAGCGAGCTTGCTCGCGCTGGGCTGCGAAGCGGCCCCAAAATTTGCCACCGCGTATTCCCTGGGAAAACTCGGTAGTCTCGTTGGGGCGGCTTCGCAGCCCAGCGGGAGCAAGCTCCCTCGCCACAGGTGGAAAGGGTTGGGTGAATAAAATGGGGGCAGTTGATGGACCGATTTCACGAAATGCAGGTGTTCCTGGCGGTGGCCGAGGAGGAGGGCTTTGCCGCAGCGGCGCGTCGCCTGAAAACCTCGCCGCCCAGCGTGACCCGCGCCATCGCCGCCATGGAAGAGCGCATCGGCACCCAATTGCTGGCGCGCACCACCCGCAGCCTGCACCTCACCGAAGCCGGCCAGCGTTACCTGGAAGATTGCCGGCGCATCCTGGCGGAACTCGATGAGGCCGAGGAAGCGGCGGCGGGCAGTTATTCCATCCCCTGTGGCCACCTGACCGTGACCGCACCGGTGCTGTTTGGCGAGCTGTATGTGGCGCCGGTGCTGGGGGACTACCTGGATCGTTTCCCCTTGGTGAACATCAACGCCTTGCTGGTCGATCGCGTGGTCAACATGACCGACGAAGGTGTGGATGTGGCGGTGCGTATCGGCCATCTGCACGAGCCCGGGCAGCAGGCGATCAAGGTGGGCGAAGTGCGCCGGGTGGTGTGTGCCTCGCCGGCCTACCTGCAACAGCACGGGCGGCCCAGCCATCCGTCGCAGTTGCGTGAAGCCAAGATCGCCACGTCGTCGTCCAGCCAGTTGGTCAGCGAGTGGGGCTTTATCGAGGCGGGCCAGCCGTTGACGGTGCCCATCGAGCCACGCCTGGTGGTCACGGCGAACAACGCGGCGATCAACCTGGCACGGCTGGGTTGGGGCATGACCCGCGTGTTGTCCTATCAGGTGGCGGCCGCTGTGGCAGTGGGCGAGCTGGAGGTGGTGCTCGAAGCCTTCGAGCCGCCGCCGCTGCCGATCCAGGTGGTGTTCCAGAAGAGCGGCCGCGTGCCGGCCAAGATCAACACCTTTGTCGATTTCCTCAGCCATCGACTGGGCCAGGACGCCGCGCTGAACCCGGCGATGAAACGGCGCAACTGATGGAGCGTTATCGCGACATGCAGCTGTTCGCCGCCCTGGCCGGGCAACCGAGCCTGGCGTCGGCGGCGCGTTGCGCGCAGGTGTCCGGCCCGACCCTGGTACGCGCGGTGGCCCGCCTGGAGGCGCGATTGCGCGTGCCGTTGCTGGCGCGCAGCACCCGTGGCGTGCGCCTCACCGATGCCGGCCATGCTTACTTGGCCGATTGCGTGCGCCTGCTCGCCGCCGTGGATGCCGCCGAAGCCTCGGCCAAGGGCTTGCATGTGCAGGCCCAGGGCAACCTGCGGGTGTTCTTGCCGTTTTTGTTCAGCCGCTACGTGATGGCGCCGGTGTTGGCCGACTACCTGGATCGCTATCCCGAGGTGAGCCTGGTCGCTCACTACCATGACTATTACCCGAACCTGCACGAAGAAGGGCTCGACGTGGCAATCCTCGTCGGCGAGCTGCCCGATTCGGCGTTGATTGCCCGGCCGGTGGGGCAGGTGCGGCCAATCCTCTGCGCCAGCCCCGATTACCTCGCGGCCCACGGCGAACCCCACCACCCGGATGACCTCAAGCGGCATCGACTGATTGCCGGTGCCGATCAGGTGCACTGGGATTTCCAAGGCTACTCACTCAAGGCCCGTGCCCGCCTGGGTTGTGCCACGGTGCAAGGCGCGATCAACGCGGCCGTGCATGGCGCGGGGTTGATTCGTTGCCTGAGTTATCCCGTTCACGAACACCTGCAGAGCGGGCAGTTACGCCGTGTCTTGCCGGACTTTGAGCTGCCACCCCTGCCTGTGAACGTGGTGTACCGCGAAGGCCGCAACGCGCCGATGCGCGTGCGCAGCTTTGTCGACCACTGCGTGAGCGCGTTGCGCGAGCATCCGGCATTTCAGCTGGCGTAATAGTGGATTGCCTGGCGTGGTGATTCCCACGCCGGCGGGTAGGGCGCAGCATCGGGGTATCAACGAGTAGGAGGTACGCGCCATGAACCTGATCGAACAGTCTGTGTGGCATGCCGGCGAACGGCAGATTCAAGAGGCGGTGGGCGTGGCTGACCGCATGGCGGTAGTCGGGCCCAAGGTGATCCGCGATCACCTGCCGGAACAGCATCGTGACTTCTACCCCTTGTTGCCCTACTTGATGCTGGGCGTGGTGGACGAGCAGGGCATTCCCTGGGCGACGATGGTGGAAGGTGCGCCGGGTTTTGCCCATTCGCCGGACCCTTACACCTTGCAGATCGACAGCCTGCCGTCGATGAGCGACCCGGCCCGCGCCGCCTTTCGCCCGGGTGCTTCGGTCGGCCTGTTGGGGATCGACCTCAACACCCGCCGCCGCAACCGCATGAACGGCCGGATCGGCGCCCTTGATCACGACGGCTTTTCGGTCGACGTGGTACAGACCTATGGCAACTGCCCCAAATACATCCAACTGCGCCCGGTCGACTCGATCGCCCGCAAGCCCGGCAGCGCGGTGGAGCGCGCCGATGGGCTGGACGATACCGCCCGTGCCATGATCCGCAACGCCGATACATTCTTCGTCGCCAGCTACGTGGACGTGCAAGGCGAACGCTCGGTGGATGTGTCTCATCGAGGCGGCAATACCGGTTTTGTGCGCATCGACGGCAACGTCCTGACCATCCCCGACTTCGCCGGCAACCAGTTCTTCAACACCCTGGGCAACCTGCAGGCCAACCCGGTGGCGGGGTTGTTGTTCATCGACTTTGAGTCAGGGGATGTGTTGCAGCTAACCGGGCGCACCGCGTTGATCCTCGAAGGCCCCGAAGTGGCGCGGTTTGAAGGGGCACAACGGCTGTGGACAGTGACCGTGGAACACATGATCCGACGTCCCGCAGCATTGGCGTTGCGCTGGCAGTTTGCCGAGTTTTCACCGTTCAGCCTGGCGATGGGGCCTTGGTAGCCTGACCCAAGATGACCTGTAGTGAGCGAGCTTGCCTCGCGCGGCGGCGTGTCAGGTGTGAATAGGGGGCCTGACACACCGCCGCGCGAGGCAAGCTCGCTCACTACAAGTGTTGCGGGATGTTGAACGCGTCAGAGTGCGTGAGGCCGATGGGGTAGCCTTGTTTGCCTACCGACAACAAGGAAGCGTCATGCAACGAAAGGTCATCAATCCCACAACCGTGTTCAATTCCCTGCAATACGGTTTCAGCCAGGCCCTTGAAGTGCCGCAAGGCCGACGGATCATGTTGTCCGGCCAAGTGGGCGTGGAGGCCGATGAACGTACCGTCGGCCCGGGTATCACCGAGCAAACCTATGCCGCGCTAGGCAATATCGAAAAGGTCCTGGCCGAAGTGGGCGGCGATCTGTCCCATGTGATCATGCTGCGGCTGTACATCGCCGAGTCCGCCCGCGACCAGCAGGAGCCGATCGCCCAGGCGCTGCGTGAGCGTTTCCCCCGCAACCCGCCACCGTCCTCGTGGATTATCGTCAGCGGTTTGTCGTTGCCCGAATGGCTGATCGAAATCGAGGCCGAAGCCGTTATCCCCGCCGCCTGAATAACCCGTAGGAGCCGGCAAGAAACAGTCAATAGCGGATCATCACCGACTTCAGCTCGGTGTAGTCCTCGATGAACGCGCCACCAAATTCCCGCCCGACCCCCGAAGACCGGTTGCCACCAAACGGCACGGCCGGGTCGAGCAGGGTGTGCATGTTCACCCACAAGGTGCCGGCGTTGATCGCCGGCACCATGCGCAGGGCCTTGCCCAAATCGTTGGTCCACAGGCTGGCGCTGAGGCCGTAGGGGCTGTTGTTCATCAGCGCGAGCAGTTCGTCTTCGCTGTCGTAGGCCAGGAAGGTGGCGATGGGGCCGAAGGTTTCCTCGTTGAGCAGGGTATCGGCGGCGCTGTTGGCGAGGATCACGGTGGGTTCGATGTAGCAGCCTGGGCGGTCGATGAGGGTGCCGCCGTGGATGATCGTGTTGTGCTCGGCCCGGGCCCGGTCGATGTAGCCGAGCAGTTTCATCTGGTGCTGCTGGTGGGTGACCGGGCCAAACTCGGTGCGTTCATCCAGGGGCGAGCCGATGGTCAGGCGGCTGAGGCGCTGGCTCAGGGTGTCCAGCACCGCCTCGATCTGCGAGCGGTGCACGTAGAAGCGCTCGGCCGCCGCGCAGATTTGCCCCGAGTGCAAGAAGCCTGCTTCAAGGATGCCGTCCACCGCCTTGTCCACGTCCACGTCGCGCAGGAACCCCGCCGCATTCTTGCCGCCCAGTTCCAGGGTCGCACGGGTGAGGCCGGCGCCCATGGCGCTGCGCCCCACGGCAATGCCGGTGGGCACCGAGCCAGTGAAGGACACCTTGTGCGTGCCGGGGTGCTCCACCAAACCCTTGCCGACGTGACCGCTGCCGGTCAACACATTGAGCACGCCGGCCGGCAGCCCGGCTTCAATGGCCAGTTCGGCAATGCGCAAGATCGTCAGCGGCGTGAACTCGCTGGGCTTGATGATGATGCTGCAGCCGGTCACCAGCGCCGAGGCGAGTTTCCAGATGGCAATCATGGTGGAGAAATTCCACGGCACGATGCCCACCACCACGCCCACCGGTTCGCGCAGGGTGAACGCGGTGTAGCGCTCGCCGTTGAACGAGGGCAGCGACGGGGTGATTGTCTGGCCGCTGATCTTGGTGGCCCACCCGGCGTAGTAACGCAGGAAGTGCGCCGCCTGGTCGACCTCGAACGCACGGGAAATCTGGATGATCTTGCCCGACTGGCACGTCTCGATCTGCGCCAGTTCCTCGCGGTTGCGCTCCAGCAAATCCGCCAGCTTGAGCAACACGTTGCCACGGGTTGCCGGTGCAGCCTGGGACCATTGCTGGAAGCCGCGGTTGGCGGAGTCTACCGCCGCGTCGATATCCGCCAGGTCCGCATCGGCCACTTGGGCGATCACCTGCCCAGTGGCCGGGTTGGTCACCGCCAGGGTCTGGCTGGAGTGGCTGCGCACATTGGCGCCGTCGATGAACAACCCATGGGGCCGGCGCAAAAAGGCTTCGACTTGAGGCAGCAGCGGGATATCGCTCATGGCAGGTTTCCTGGCAGGTCACAAAAGAAAACCCGAGGGTAACCAGCGGGCGGCCCGGTGAGCTTGTCTGTGCCTGCCGCGCCTCATGTCTGTGGCTGCCACTGTCATGGAAAGTACAACCTCTCCTGTGGAACGTGCATTTTCCAGGCGCGCTGCCCCATCGATACTGGCCCTGCATCCGGCGTCGTTCCTCTGTTTGGAGCGTCTGCCCGACTTCCAATAATAAGCAGGGCCGTCCATGAAAAAGCCAAACCCACTCCTTGAAGACCTCAAGCCACTCCTGCCCCTCATTGCAGCGAATGCCTGCCGTGCCGAACAACAGCGCCAGGTGCCGGATGAAAACATCGCACTGCTCAAAAGCATCGGCCTGCACCGTGCTTTCCAGCCCAAGGCCTATGGGGGCCTGGAGCTTTCGCTGCCCGAGTTTGCCGATTGCATCGCCGCGCTTGCCGGCAGTTGCGCCAGCACCGCCTGGGCCATGAGTTTGCTGTGTACCCACAGCCATCAATTGGCGCTGTTTTCGGCGCGGTTGCAGCAGGACATCTGGGGCGAAAACCCCGACGCCACCGCCAGCAGCAGTATTGCGCCGTTCGGCCGGGTGGTGGAGGGCGAGGGTGGTGTGCATTTCAGCGGTGAAATGGGCTGGAGCAGCGGCTGTGACCATGGCGAGTGGGCGATTGTCGGCTGCCGTCGGCAGAACCTTGAGGGCGGCCAGGATTACTGCTTTGCCGTGCTGCCGCGCAGCGATTACCAGATCCGTGACGACTGGTACGCGGCGGGCATGAAAGGCAGCGGCACCAAGACCCTGGTGATCGACAACGCCTGGGTGCCCGAGTATCGCATCCAGAAAGCCAAGGACATGATGGAAGGCAAGTCCGCAGGCTTTGGCCTGTACCCCGACAGCCAGATTTTCTATGCGCCGTACCGCCCGTATTTCGCCAGTGGTTTTTCCACCGTGAGCCTGGGCATCGCCGAGCGCATGCTGGAGGTGTTCCGCGAAAAAACCAGAAACCGCGTGCGTGCCTACACCGGCGCCGCGGTCGGTGCGGCCACCCCTGCGTTGATGCGCCTGGCCGAGTCCACCCACCAGGTGGCCGCTGCCCGGGCGTTCCTCGAAAAGACCTGGCAGGACCACGCCGAACACAGCGCCGCCCACCGTTACCCCAGCCGTGAAACCCTGGCGTTCTGGCGCACCAACCAGGCCTACGCGACCAAGATGTGCATCGAGGCCGTGGACCGCCTGTTCGCCGCCGCAGGGGGCAACGCCTGGTTCGACCACAACGAAATGCAGCGCCTGTTCCGCGATTCCCACATGACCGGCGCCCATGCCTACACCGACTACGACGTCTGCGCGCAGATCCTCGGCCGTGAGCTGATGGGCCTGGAGCCCGATCCGAGCATGGTGTGACGGGTTCTTCCACTACAACAATCAGGGCGCCCGTTGGAGGGCACCCGGGAGTCTTGCATGTCTGAGAGCAGCCTTTTCGACCCACGGGCGTTTCGCCGCGCCCTGGGCAACTTCGCCACCGGCGTGACCGTGGTCACCGCCGCCACGGCCTCCGGGCGCAAGGTGGGCGTGACCGCCAACAGTTTCAATTCGGTGTCCCTCGACCCGCCGCTGGTGCTGTGGAGCATCGACAAACGCTCCAACAGCCATGAGGTGTTCGAGGAAGCCAGCCACTTTGCGGTGAACGTGCTGGCGGCCGACCAGGTGCACCTGTCCAACAACTTTGCGCGCCCCCGTGAAGACCGTTTTGCCCTGATCGAATACGAACCGGGGGAGGGGGGCTCGCCGGTGTTCGCCGATTGTTCGGCGCGGTTCCACTGCGAGAAATACCAGCAGGTGGACGGCGGCGATCACTGGATCATGATCGGCAAGGTGGTGGCCTTCGACGACTTCGGCCGCGCCCCGCTGCTGTATCACCAGGGGGTGTATGCCGAGGTTCAGGCGCTGCGTCCGTGCGCGCCCGAGGCGGTTCAGAACGGTACGGCCACCACCAGTTGACTGTAGACATTGGTGCCGTTGCCGCCGACCTGGTTGCCGCCGCTCGCGGCATCCTTGTCGGGTTTGTAGAGACCCAGCAGCGGCGTGATGATCAGGTGCTCGTTCACCGCCCATTCGGCGTATAGGTCCAGCTCGCGGCCATCCAGATTTAGTTGGTCGCGGGTGCTGACGGTGCTGTAGTCGAAGAACAGTGCGCCGAGGGTGAGGTTCTCCAGCGGCTTGACCTTGAGTGCCACGTGCTGCACGGCGGTGTTGCTGTTGTAGGGGCCGGAATAGTTGCCCGCCACTTCACCTTGCACCCAGGTGCCGTAACCCCGGTTGAAGCCGGAAAACATCCCGTCCCAATTGCTCGAATAGCGCGCGTAGCGGTAGGTCAGGTCCGGTGACCAGGGCAGGTCGGCGAAGGTGTAGCCGGCCTCGGCATAGCCGGCGTTCTGCTGGCTGTCGCGCCGGTCCTGGCGGGCCAGTTCAAAGGCGAAGTGCGCATTGTCGATGCCCGCGTTGCCGGCGCCGCGCAGGCTGTAGAGGTTCATGCCTTTGCGCTGGCGCTGCAGGTCGGTGGCGAAGCGTTCGTCGACGTCGATGCCATGAATGTAGGTGAGCCCCAGGGTGCCGGGGGCGGCCGTGTATTCCAGGGTGCCGGCCGCCATCTCGGTCATGGCCTGGGCCGGGTTGTCGGACTTGATCCACATCAGGCTGCCATGCACGCCGTCTTTACCACCGAGGCGAATCACTGCGGTCTTGTCAAACGCATGCCGCGCGGCAATGTAGTAGGCGCCGCCGCGATTGAATTCCCCATCGCCCACGCCCTTGCCCAGGTTGGGGCCGTCGTCGTTGACGATAAAACCGTCTCCCAGGGTGATGATCTGCCGACCGAACGACAGGTCCAGGCCGTCCTTGCCCAGCGCCGGGAACAGGTCGCCGGAGCGCCAGCCAGCAAAGGCTTCGTCAAACTTGGTGGTGCGCTCCTGGCCCGTGGTCACCCCGGAGGCATCGCCGTCGCCCCAGGTGCCGGAACTCACCAGGTTGGCCGTGCCGTACACGCCGCCAAAGCTGCCCAGGCTTTGCTCCACGCTCAAGCCGTACTTGATGAACGCTTCGCGCCAGGTCGAACCGCCGCTGCGCCCGTCGTAGTTTTTCGGGCTGTTGAACATCCCGTACACGGCGAGGAAGTTGCCGGTGACCTTGGTGTCGGCGTCGGCGTACAACTCGACCGCCTGGGCCTGGCCCACCAGCAACGCAATGCCCAGGCCGACCGCCTGGCGCAGGCGGCGATTTTTCAGTGTGTGCTCCATTGTTATTGTCCCCAGCTTGGTTAAGAGTGAGGGCGCATTAGGGCGAGCGGTGGGAGGCCAAGTCTTTCATTTGCGTGCCAGGGAATTGACCCAGGCCGCCACGCTGCACGCCGTGGCAGGGAGCAACAAAAGCGCCGGCAGACAGGGGCAAGACGATCAACTCGAGTGGGGCGCAGAGTGATTGCACATTAAAAAAAACCGTCTACGAGGACCCCATCATGTCGATCAACGACCGACTCACCGCGCACCTCAACCGGGGCACGGTCGGTTTCCCCACCGCGTTGGCCAGCACCATTGGCCTGATCATGGCCAGCCCGGTGATTCTCACCGCCACCATGGGCTTCGGCATCGGCGGCAGTGCGTTCGCCCTGGCGATGCTGATCGCCGTGGTGATGATGCTCGCCCAGGCCACCACCTTCGCCGAGGCGGCGTCGATCCTGCCCACCACCGGCTCGGTGTACGACTACATCAACTGCGGCATGGGGCGGTTCTTTGCGATCACCGGCACCTTGTCGGCCTACCTGATCGTGCATGTGTTCGCCGGCACCGCCGAGACCATCCTGTCCGGCGTCATGGCCCTGGTGAACTTCGAACACCTCAACACATTGGCAGAATCAGCCGGGGGTTCATGGCTGCTGGGCGTGGGCTTCGTGATCGTCTTTGGTGTGCTGAACGCCTTCGGCGTGAGCGCGTTTGGCCGGGCGGAAATCATCCTCACCTTTGGCATGTGGACCACCCTCATGGTGTTCGGCGTGCTCGGCCTGATCGCCGCGCCTGCCGTGCAGTTGGAGGGCTGGTTCGGCGAGTCGCTGGTGGGCACCGACCTGGTCACCGTGCTGTCGCTGGTGGGCATGGCGATGTTCATGTTTGTCGGCTGCGAGTTCGTCACCCCCCTGGCACCGGACCTGCGCCAATCGGCCAAGGTCATGCCGCGCGCAATGATGCTGGGACTGATGGGCGTGGCCACGTGCATGTTCATCTACGGCGCGGCAATGAAACGCCAAGTGGAAAACGTGGTGCTCGACGCCGCCAGCGGCGTCCACCTGCTGGACACCCCGATGGCCATCCCCAAATTCGCCGAACAGGTGATGGGCCAAATCGGCCCCCTATGGCTAGGCATCGGCTTCCTGTTTGCCGGTGCGGCCACCATCAACACCTTGATGGCCGGCGTGCCGCGCATCCTCTACGGCATGGCGGTGGACGGCGCATTGCCCAAGGTCTTCACCTACCTGCACCCGCGCTTCAAGACGCCGCTGCTGTGCATCCTCGTGGCGATGCTGATTCCCTGCCTGCACGCCCTGTACCTGGGCGGCAACACCGACAACATCATGCACCTGGTGCTGGCGGCGGTGTGCGCGTGGAGCTTTGCCTACCTGCTGGTGACAGTGTCGGTGGTGAGCCTGCGCATCCGCCGGCCAGACCTGCCACGGGCCTACCGCTCGCCGTGGTTCCCGTTGCCGCAGATTGTGTCGAGCATCGGCATTCTGTTGGGCATGTGGTTCATCACCCCACCCGGCATGAACCCCGCCGACATCTACATCCCCTTCGGCGTCATGCTCGCCGGCACGGCGGCGTATGCCTTGTTCTGGACCCTCGTGGTGCAGAAGGTCAACCCCTTCAAGCCCGCCTCTGTCGAGGACGTATTGGCCAAGGAATTCAGCAACGAACCGGGTAAGCCCCATGATGGTTACAACGACTTTGCGGCAAAGACTGTCTGACCTGTTCCGCGCCGACCGCGCCCCCGCCGGCTACCGCCCCGGCGTAACCCTGGCACACCTGCGCCGCAACCTCGGGCTGGCCACGCTGGAAGTGGACGGCGTGGCGTTCGAGATCATCGAACGCACCGAATCCCAACTGTTGATGCACCTGGTGCTGACCGAATTCGTGCTGCGCCTACCTGCTGCCACAGAGGGCAGCGCAAGCTACGAGGTGCACCACAGCGGCGCGATTCGACGCAACGGCATTCGCGTGCGATGCCGTTCCGGAAACCCGGCGTTGGGTCGTGAGTTGCAGGCGCAACTGTTGGCAGACACCACGCTGTTCCAGGCCCTGATGCCACTGGACTTCAAACGCCTGCGCATCGACCTGCACGACCAGCAATGGTGCGTACGCCTGGAACACATGGGCGGCAGCGAAGTCGTCAATCGCCTGCCGGCGTTTCGGCGTTACATCGCCCTGAGCCCACCACAGCGCACCCACCTCCTGCAAACCCTAAAAGGCCTGCAACGCCTACTATCAAGCTTCTAAAAACCACTCTCGATGCGAAGCGAGCGCCTTTGATCTTGATCTTAGGCGCCCCGTCAAACACGCTGGCCGTAAGCCGACATGGATTTGGGGGGTAAACCGGCAAGGATGCCGGTTTAGCCGCCCCGCGCCATGGATGGCGCGTGGCGGCGGCCCCCCAAATCCATGGCGGATTACGGGCACACCGAGCCTGGGCGAGGTGCCGAGTGTTGGGGCAAGAGCCCTTTTGGTTACTTTTGGGGCTCTTTTCCAAAAGTGACCCGCCGTAAGGGCGGAACCAATACCAGCCGTTACCACAGCAACGGATATGTACGCGATCCCAAGCGCCTCGACACCCAAGAGACCGCCATCGCCGGCAAGCCGGCTCCTACAGTCTGAACGCCAGCCAACCTCTGCCGATTGGCATCAATAGTGCTTCTACACCCCCCAACCACGATGTTCTTGCACGCATATAGATAACATGTTAACTATTGCACCAGAACAACAAAAAGAAGCCACTGCGGAGACACCCCATGAGCATCCCACAGCATGCACACGACGGGCTCGACACCTGGAACCGCGACCTGCGCGCCGCCTGCGGTTACTTCGACACCGAACTGGCCTTCAACCGCTCCCTGTTCATCGGCGAAATCCGCGACCTCCCACGCGGCCTTGCCATCCTGCGCACCAATGCCGGGCTGATCAAACGCCCCGCGCACCACGCCGACCACGACAACGACCAGGACTGCTTCCTGGTCAGCCAACGCAGCGGTTACTCCCAGATCGTACAAAACGGCCAGACCCTGCAACTGGCCCCCGGCGAAATGCTGCTGATGGACTCGGTAGGCTCCATCGAAATCACCCCCTTCGGCCTGATCGAACACGCCTCCCTGTCACTGTCCCGCGCCGACGTGTGCAAACACCTGGGCGGCGATGCACGGGCCTTCGGCAAGATCTCCTCGACCAAAGCCTGCGGGCGCATGCTGCACGTGCTGATGGACCAACTGTGCAAGGACGACACCGCAGACGGCGCTGGCGAAGTGGAAGCGCTGCAAAGCGCCTTCGTCTCGCTGCTGGGCTCGGCCCTGGAGCAGGGTGACGAGTGCCGCGAGGGCATGGCGGCGCTGCAGGGCAACAACCTGCGCAGCTACGTGCAGAAGGTCATTGATGAATCCCTCAGTCAACCAGGCTTGAGCCCGATCGGCCTGGCCAACCGTTTGAATATATCGGTGCGGCACCTGTACCGCTTGTTCGAGGAACAGGACGACAGCGTCTGCCGTTACATCCAGCGCGCCCGCCTCAAGCGCAGCGCGGATGACCTGACCAACCCGTTCCTGCGCAGCGAATCGATCACCTCGATTGCCTACAAATGGGGCTTTACCGACTCGGCACATTTCAGCCGGTCGTTCAAGAAGCAGTTCGAAGTGTCGCCGAAGGATTTTCGGTCGAGCCGGATGCAAGCAGTTGGGGCATGAGCCTGCGTGTGCGATCTTGAAACCAAAACAGAACCATTGTGGGAGCGGTGTTCAGACTTCGGGGAGGGTCGCACCGCCGTCCACCACCAGGGTCTGCCCTGTGATGTAGCTGGCGAGGTCGGAGGCGAGGAACAGCATGGCGCCGGCAATATCCGCCGCCGCGCCCAAGCGTCCCAGCGGCACACGGCTGGCAATGGCGTCATTCAACGCTGCATCGCCCAGGTTGCCCATCGCCGGCGTGGCGATCATGCCCGGTTCCACACCGTTGACCCGCACATTCAACGGCGCCAGCTCCAGCGCCGCATTGCGGATAAACCCGTTGACCCCGGCCTTGGACGCCGCGTAATGGCTGAGCCCCGGGTAACCGACGCGGTTGCCGGTCACCGAAGACGTGACCAGCACACAACCCCGACCCTGTTCGCGAAACGCCGGCAAGGCCGCCTGGGTCAGCCAGAACAGCGCCGACAGGTTGACCGCCAAGGTCCGTTGCAGGATCTCTGGCGTAATGTCTTCAAACGCCGTCAGCGGAAAATACCCGGCGTTGTGCACCAGGATATCCAGTTGCGGCAGCCGCTGAACGCACTCAAGCACTGCCTGTGAATCGGCCAGGTCGACACCCACTGCGTCGACGCGACAGCCCAGGGCCGACAGCTCGACGGCCGCGGCCTGGGCCTGGGCCAGCAACCGGTCGGCAATCACCACCCGCGCGCCACGCCTGGCAAACGCCTCGACGATGCCCCGGCCGATGCCTTGGGCACCGCCGGTCACCAGCACCACGTGCCCGCTGAAATCCAGGTCATTCATCGGCATTCTCCAAGTGAGCAAAGGCCAATGTGGGCACATCGACAATGCTGGAACCACCGTCTGCCACCAACGTCGCCCCGGTGATGATCGACGCATCACGGGAGGCCAGGAAGCGGCACACCTTGGCGATCTCGTCGGCACTGGCCGCCCGGCGCAGCGGTACATCGGCGCAGACCCGGGCATAGGCCTGCTGCAAGGTCTCGCCATAGGCGTCCATCAACGGCTGCATTTCCGCATCGGCCATGGGCGTGCGCACCCAGCCCGGGCACACTGCGTTCACCCGCACGCCGTGCGGCCCGTAGTCCCGGGCCAGGGAGCGATTGAGCCCGAGCAGCGCATGCTTGGCCGTGGTGTAGCCGCACACTTCGGGGCCCGCCGCCAACGAGGCGATAGAGCCGATCAGTACGATGTTGCCCGCGCTGTCCTGCAACAGCGGCAGGCAGGCACGGGCGCTGTAGAACGCACTGTCCAGGTTGCTGCGCAGGGCGCCTTCCCAGGTGGACGGGCTGGTCTGGGTGGCGCTGCCCAGGCCATGGCCACCGGCACAGGCCAGCAGCACATCGAGACGCCCGTACCGTTCGCGGATCTGGTCGATAAACCCCTCCCACGTGACCGGACAAGCCGCGTCGCCCACCAGGATCAGGCCGCCCGTGTCCCGCGCCACCTGTTCCAGCGGTTCACGGCGGCGGCCGATCAGCACCACCTGCGCGCCTTCTTCGGCATACAGCCGGGCACAGGCCGCGCCGATGCCCGTGCCGGCACCGGTGATCACCACCGTGCGCGGCTCAGTCACGGGGGTATTCCGTGCGGTTGAGCACCTGGCAATAGGAACTCACCGGGAAGTTCGACAGCGCATCGAACGACGCCCCGGCATAGCCGAAGATCTTGCCGTCGCTGCGGTGCTGCTGCAGGTCGATCAGCACCAGGCCGAGGGTGGGCACGATCTTCTCTTGCCACACGAACAGGTACAGCTGCTCGGCGATCTTGTAGTAATGGCAGCGGTCGGTGTCGCACAGGCCTTGCTCCACGCCCTTGAGGCATTGCCAGGCATAGAAGCGTTCGTTGAGGTAGATGTGCTCGTAGACCTCGCTGGGGCTGTAGCGATAACGGTTGCGTAGGCCTACCAGTTCGTCGGTGGGCGCGTGCAAGCAATGGCCGGCTTGCCAGGGGCGGTCGACACTGCCGTGCAGGAAATCAACCTCCACTGACGTCAGTGGCTTGCCGGCGAGGGCGCGATGGTAGAGGCCTTCATGGGTGTCGACCTGATCCGGCAGGCGCCCGATCACTGCCGTGAAGGAGGCGTTGGGCGTGTCCAGCACCAGGCTGATCGACCAACTGTGCCCGGCCTCGTGCTTGATGAAGTCCACCAGGTACAGGCCCGGACGGATCGAGGTGGCGCGGTATGGCGCGCTGCCTGTGGAATGCCCGTCAGCGGCATGCCAGGCCAGGCGGTCCTGCTCGAAGCGGTGTTCGATCTGCCAGCCATTGGCAAAGTGCAGGGTGAAAGTCTGGCCCGCCAGGTCGGCAAGGTTAGGCAGGATGAACGCGCCTGGGGCGAAGCCGTCGGCCAGTGCCCCTACGGTGATCCAGTCAGAAGAAGCGGTCATGGCGGCGCCTCCCTTACACGACGGCGAAGTAGTGTTTGACGAAGCTCTCGCTGACCACGTCCCACAGCACGGGCGTGCCTTTGGTCACGAACCAGCTGTCACCGGCCTTGTAGCGGGTGGTCTGGCCGGTGGATTCGTCGGTGAGCAGCACTTCGCCGGTGACCACGGTGGCTTGTTCGGCAAACGGATAGACCATGCGGAATTTGCCCCGGGTGGTGCCGAAATAGGCACTGCTGACCGGGTCGGTGGGCGCGCCGAAGGTCATCTTGCCGAAGGCACGCACCTCGCCTTCGAGGATCTCCGAGCCGAGGTCGGCCACGGTGCCCCAGGCGTCGAGTTCGCTGAGTTGGATATTGTGCTTGAGGGTCGTAAGGGTCATGGCAGTTGCTCCTGATGAATAATGTAGGAGCCCGGCTTGCCGGCGATGGCGTCCTAACGATCGCCATCGCCGGCAAGCCGGCTCCTACAGAGGGATAAAACGCCCAGGTGGGCGCGGGTTTAGCGGCGCCCGTTCCAGTAGCCGGAAAGCTGGTGCCAGGATTTGCCCGCCGTCAGCAACAGCGGACGAATCGCATCCTTGCCGAGGATGGTTGGGCGGTGGATCGAACTGACCAGGTCATAGCGCGCCGAGCCTTCGCTCATGCCTTCGGCCAGTACCTTGCAGATGATGTGGCTGGGGGTTACGCCAAAGCCCGAATAGCCCTGCACGAAAAACGCATTGCTGCGCCCCGGCAAGGTGCCGATCTGCGGGAACAGGTTGGGGCTGCACGCCATCGGCCCGCCCCAGGCCAGGTCGATTTTCACGTCCTTGAGGTAGGGGAAAATCTTCAGCATGAGCTGGCGGTTCCACGCCTTGAGGTCGCCGGGAATGTGTTCCACCAGCGGCGTGGCGGCGCCGAACAGCAGGCGGTTCTCGTTGGTGACGCGGTAGTAGTCGATCACCGGACGGATATCGCTGTAGGCCCCGCGAATCGGGCTGATGCGCTGGATCAATTCTTCGGACAACGGCTCGGTCATCATCTGGAACGCGTAGGTATTGATGGTCGAGCGGTGCAATTCCGGCTCCAGCTTGTTGAGGAAACTGTCACAGGCCCACAGCAGTTTGCTGGCGCGCACCGAACCCCGCCCGGTGCGCACGGTGATGCGTTCGCCGTAGCTGACTTCCAGGGCCGGGCTGTTCTCGAAGATCCGCACGCCATGCCCGGCCAGCGCGGTGGCTTCGCCCAGCAGCAGGTTCAGCGAATGCACATGGCCGCCGCCCATGTGCAGCAGGGCGCTGCTGTAGGCCTTGGAGCCGATGATCTGCTGCACGTCGGAGCCGCCGAGAAAGCGGATCTCGTGCTGGCTGTTGATCGACTTGAAGTCCTTCTCCCAGGCGCGCAGGGTTTTTTCCTGGCGGGCGTTGAAGCCCATGTAGCCGTAGCCGTGGCAGAAGTCCGCGTCGATGTTGTACTTGGCGATGCGGTTCTTGATGATGTCGGCGCCCAGGTCGCTGATCTCGAACACCTGGCGCAGGCCGTCTTCGCCGACGTCCTTCTTGATCTTCTCCAGGTCATGGCCGATGCCCGCCATGATCTGCCCGCCATTGCGACCGGTGCCGCCAAAGCCCAGGTAACGCGCTTCGAGCACCACGATGTTGGTGATGCCTTTTTCCGCGAGTTCCAGGGCCGTGTTGATGCCGGAGAAACCGCCGCCGATCACCACCACATCGGCGTCGACGTCCTGTTCCAGGGTGGGGAAGCTGAGGTTGTATTTCTTGGTGGCGGTGTAATACGTGGGGGTTTCGATGTTGATCATGGCGCAGCCTGAAAAAGTGAAGGAAGGCTCTAAAGCGGATGCCTCCATTAGGGGCCCTGGCGGGAGGGAAGTCTTGATCCTGCCTGCCCTGGCTTTTGATTCAGCGCGCCAGAGGCGCAGCGACAGACAAGTTATAGCGCGCTCGCGGGCAGGGAATGCTAGAGTTTCGTTAAATTATTAACTAAATACCCCGTGACCCTGATCCCTATGCCCAAACCTCGACAGTCCCTGACCCTGGCCTTGCTGCAAGCACGTGAGGCCGCGATGAGTTTTTTCCGCCCGTCCTTGAACGAACACGGCCTGACCGAACAGCAATGGCGCATCATCCGCATCCTTGAACAACACGGTGAGCTGGAGATTTACCAGTTGGCCGAACTGGCCTGCATCCTCAAGCCGAGCATGACCGGCGTGCTGGTACGCATGGAAACCGCCGGCATGGTGCACCGGCGCAAGGCCGAGCAAGACCAGCGCCGCGTGCTGGTGACCTTGGCCGACAAGGGCAAGGCGAGTTTTGAGTCCATGAGCCAATGCATGGAAGGCAACTACCAGCGTTTGCAGGATCAGTTGGGCGAAGCGAAGTTGCAGACCCTGCTGGGCCTGCTGGATGACCTGAAAAACATCAACCTCAAGCGCTGAAGCAACACTACCCACCCCTGTAGGAGCCCGGCTTGCCGGCGATGGCGCCCTCAAGATCGCCATCGCCGGCAAGCCGGGCTCCTACAGGGGTGATTCAGTACACGCTGCCTGCGTAGGTGGCCTCGGGAGTGCCCTTGAATTTCCCTGCCAG
>NZ_JBSSAF010000025.1:0-42090 GCF_054058375.1 Pseudomonas sp. TE24901 | reverse complement strand
CAGGACGCCGGGTTAGCCGTCCTGGGCCAAGGATGGCCCATGACGGCGGCCCACGGATTCAAGCCGGAGTGAGGGCATGCCGAGCCTAGGCGAGGTGCCGAGTGTTGGGGCAAGAGCGTTTTGCTTACTTTTGCGCTTTTCAAAAGTGAGCCGCTGTAAGAGCGGAACCATAAGCAGCCGTTACTCCAATAACGGATATGTACACGACGTCAAACCACCACCTCCGCACTCAACAAATAACTCCGATACAACCCCGCATACACACCATCCCTCTCAATCAACTCCCCATGCCCCCCCACCTCAACCACCTGCCCATGCCTCACCACCGCGATCCGATCCGCATCCCGAATCGTCGCCAGCCGATGGGCAATAATGATCGCCGTGCGCCCTTCACACAGCCGTCGCAACGCCCGCTGAATCCGCCGCTCGGTATGAATATCCACCGCCGACGTCGCCTCATCCAGCACCAGCACCGCCGGGTCCGCCAGGTACGCGCGCACCAGGCACACCAACTGCCGCTGCCCATGGCTCAAATGCGCGCCCAGCGGCCCCACCTCGGTGTGGTACTGATGGGGCAGCCGCTCCAACACCTCATCTGCCCCCAACTCACGGGCCGCGGCAATCAGCAGCGCATCAGACGCCTGGGGCGCCGCCAGGCGCAGGTTGTCGAGAATGCTGCCGCTGAACAACACGTTGTCCTGCAACACCACCCCCACATGCCGGCGCAGGGTGTGTTGCGCCAGGTCGCGCACGTCGATACCGTCAAGCCGCACCGCGCCGGTCTGGGCTTCGTAGAAACGCGTCAGCAACTGCACCAGCGTGCTCTTGCCATGCCCGGACGGGCCGACAATCGCCAGCACTTCACCCGCCGCAATATGCAGGTTCAGCCCGGTGAGGACCGGCGTCTGCCCGTAGCTGAATCCCACCTGGTCAAACTGCACGTCACCGCGTGCCAGCGGCAGTGGTTGAGGCGCGGGGCTGTCGACGATCTGCGGGCGGGTGTCGAGCAACAGGAAGATCCGCTGCGCCGACGCCGAGCCCGTGGCGTAACGCTCGAACAGGTCCGACAGTTCCTGCAGCGGCCCGAGGAACAGAAACACGTAGAACAGGCTTTCAGCCACCTGGCCCACACTCACGTCGCCCGCTGCCAGGCCATAGGCGCCCACCAGCAACAACAGGGCGATGCCGGCCGAGCTGAGCAGGGCGGTAAACGGCGCAAACCACGACGAGCGCAAGCTGCCGCGAATCAGTGCGTGGTTGAAGTCATCCAGCAGCCCGCGATAACGCTGCAGGTTGGGCGTTTCCTGGGCGCATTGTTGCAGCAGGCGTGCGCCGCTGACGCTTTCCACCAGGTGCGCGGTAAAGCGGCTGCGGTTTTCCGCGACCTTGGCCCAGTTGCGCTGGGAGATGCGCTTGAAACTCCAGGTGGCTATGACCAGCAGCGGCACCGTCGCCACCAGGCTCAGAAAGAAGCGGGGGTCGATACGCCACAGCATCACCGACGCCAGGCCGCAACGCAGCACGGCGCCGAGTAATTCCGGTGGGCCCTGGATCACCAGCGGTTCAAGGGCGTCCACGTCGCGGTCGACCCGGGAAATGATGCGCCCGGCGCGGGTCTGGTCAAAGTAGCTCACGCTCAGGCCCTGCACATGGGCGAACACCTGTACACGCAAGGCGTTCAGCACCCGGATCGCCGCGCTGCCGGCCACGAACTGCGAGACCCCGGCCAACAGAAAGCGCGCCAACCAGCTTGCCGCCAGGCCGAGGCCCAGCCACAGCACCAGGCGTTCATCCAGCAGCCAGTGATCGGCGCTTTGAACCAGCCCGCGGTCGAGCAGTTCACGCACGAACCACGGGCGCAGGAACACGGTAAATACCAGCAAGATCTCGATACCGATCACCGCCAGGATCTGACGTCGGATCGGTCGCAGCAGCGGCAGCAGGCGCTTGAACATGCCCCGGTCGAGGGCTTTTTTTGCCAGCATTTCTTCGATTTCGATGTCGCTCAAGGCTTTGCCTGGCAGCGGGTTAGCCATGGTCGATCCCCAGCAGGTCGCGGTAAGCCGCGTCGGTGGATTGCAGGTGGGTGTGGGTGCCTTGGGCGACGATGTGGCCGGCGTCGAGCATCAGCACGCGGTCGGCCAGCAGGATGGTCGAGAGCTTGCTGGAGATCACCAGCACCGTCGTGCCCTGCAGTTGCCGCAAGTTGTGCAGCACCTGGCGTTCGCTGATGGCGTCGAGGGCGCTGGTGGCGTCGTCCAGGCACAGGATGTCCGGTTTGCCCAGCAACGCGCGGGCCAGGCACAGGCGTTGACGCTGGCCGCCGGACAGGGTGACGCCGCGATCGCCCAGGGGCGTTTCCAGCCCGTGGGGCAGACGTTGCAACACATCTTCGGCGGCGGCCAAGTGCAGGGCGTCGCGCAGTTGTTCGTCGCTGGCATCGGGTGCCGTGAGGCGCAGGTTGGCGGCCAGGGTACCGGCGAACAGGAAACTCTCCTGCGGCACCACGTGCACCCGTTGGCGCAATGGGCCCAGTTGCAGGGCGCGGATGTCCTGCCAGCCATGACGGTCCGAGCCCAGCAAGACGCGCCCGGCCGTCACATCGCTCAAACGTGGCAACAGGCTGGCGAGCAAACTCTTGCCAGTGCCCGTGGCGCCGACCAATGCGACGATCTCACCGGGCTGCAAGGTCAGCGAACAGCCCTGCAGAATGTCGCGACCACCGCCAGGCGCGGTGACACTCACCGCGTCCAGCTTGAGCCCCAAGGGGCTGGCGGGCAGGGTGGCAGTGCCGCTTTGGATCGCGGCGGGAGCATCAAGCAATTGCCAGATGCGCTCGGCACTGGCGCGGGCGTCGGCGAACGTCTGCATCACCCGGCCGATGCCTTCGATGCGGAACACCAGCGTGGTGGCGATCAGCAGGGAGGTGACCAGCTCACCAATCCCCAACTGACCGGCCGCCACCAGATGCGCGCCGTACACCAGGATCCACACGTGCCCCAGTGCGACCACCGCCTGGGGCAGCGGAATGCGTGAACTGGAATAGGCCAGGGCCTGCCGGGCCAACGTGGCAAACACCGCCACTTGGTCGGCAAAACCCTGGATACGCGGTTGCTCCAGCGCAAATGACTTGATCACCCGCACCCCGCCAATGCCTTCGCTCAGGTCCTGGTTGACGCGGTCATAGGCGCTGCCGACGGCACGGTCCAGGCCCACCAGCCGTTCGGTTTGCAACACGAAAATCCCCAGGCCCGTGACCGTCAGCAGCAGCGGCACCAGGCCCAGCAGTGGGTCGTACCAACTCAGCAAACCCACGGTGGCCAGTACCACCAAGGGCGTTTCCACCAACTGGCGCCAGAAGGTGATCAGCGCGTCGCGTACCTTGTCGGCGTCGCGGGTAGTGCGGGTGATCATCTCGCCCATGCCGTGCTGCCAGTGGTAGCCCAGGTGCAGGCTTTGCACCTGGGCCAGGATGCGTTCGCGCAGGCGTGTCAGCAGCTCTTGGCTGATCACCAGCGACAGCACACTGGCGACGTATTGCAGCACGCCACGGCCCAGGGCCACGGCCAGCATCAGGCCCAGCCAGTACCAACCCAGGCTGGCGTCGAGGCTGCCGTCGGCGTGATGCACCACGGCGCGGCCGGCGCTGACGTCGTTGACCGCGTGGCCGATCAGCCATTGCTGCCAGACCAGCCCCAGGTTGATGGCGATGTACAGCGCTGCCACCAGGCTGAACCGCCAGGGCATTTCCCGGTAGATCGCCAGGCTGCGCAGAAGAGGGTGTCTTTCGATCATGAAAAGCTCATCGGCAAAAAGGAATTCACGCGTCCCCGTGTAGGAGCCCGGGTTGCCGGCGATGGCGTCGGCACATCCACTACAGATGTCGCCTGACACACCGCCATCGCCGCGGTGCGACGTTTCGACAAGCCGGGCTCCTACAGAGTTGTGTGGTTATTTTTGGGTGGCGCCCTGGGTTTCCTTGGCGTTGAGGATTGCGGTGTATTCGCCGGGGTCCACGTCGTTGAGGTAGTAGTTGCCCACGTGGTGCAGGCGCCAGCGGATCGGGTCGTGGGTGGTGTGCACCCGGGCGTTGCGCCAGAAGCGGTCGAGGTTCCATTTGCTCAGGGATGCGCTGGCGCCGAGCAGCGAGAAGATGTCGCTGGAGATCTTCAGCGAGGCACTGTCGGAGTGAGCACGGGCGGTGGCCACAGAGAGGATCAGTTCGTCTTGCAGTGCCTTGTTCTCCGGGTCCAGCTCATGGGCATCAAACACCCGTGCCGCATCGCGCAACAGCGACTCGGCGGCGCGCAAGGCCACGGCGTATTCGCCGATCTGCTTGATGATGTGCGGCTCTTCATTGGCGTGATCGACGCCGCTTTCCACCCACGGGCGTGCGTTGTGCTTGAGGTAATCCACGGCGGCCGACAGCGCGCCCGCAGCGATGCCGGTGTCGATGGCCGCGTGAAGGATCTGCGGGAAGGTCAGCCCGGTGCGTTTCATCGGGCCTTTGCGCCGTGACACGTAGTCTTCGTCCAGCACGATGTTGTCGAAATTCACCGTGCCGCTCACCGAGTTTTTCTGGCCGAACGCCTCCCAGTCATCCACCAGGGTCAGGCCCGGCGCGTTGCGGTTGAGCAGCACGCCCGCGCCGCCATCCTCCGAGGCGGCGGTGAGGGAGATCCATTCGGCCAGGTAGGAGCCGGTGGAGTAGAACTTGCTGCCGTTGAGCACCAGGGCACCGTCCTCACGGCGTTCGACGCGGGTCTTGAGCGCGAATTTGTTCTTGCCGCCGACCTCGGCCAGCGCATTGCCGAAGCGTTTGCCGGCCAGCACATCGCTGACCAGGCGATCACGCACGGCGTCGGGGTAACCATTGAAGATGCCGCGCAGCATCACGTTATGGATCTGCAGCAGTTGCCCCACACCGCCATCGGCCACCGAGATGATGCGCACGGTCTCGACGATGGTTTGCACCGACGCGCCAAGCCCGCCGTAGGCCTCTGGCACGCCGATGGCGGTGATGCCGCTCTCCGATAACAGCTGCGCCTGGCGCCACGGCAGTTGGCCGTTTTGCCTGTGGTCGGCGGCAATGGCGGCGATCTCCTGGGCGATTTCATGGGCGGCGGCGATGGCCTCGGCTTCGCTGTGCAGCTGGCGTATGGGGGCCTGTTCAAACGTAGTCATGCATTCATCCTTCTGGTTTGGTTCGCGCCGGGCTCCTACAAGAGCGAGCGGTGTCTGAAGGGGCTTGAGCAAGTTCCAAGCCAACGCCTGAAACCCCATGGCACGGGGGCTGAGGCACACGGGGTGCTGCTGGAGAAGCAACACCCCCAAGCGACTGCTGGCGCAGCAGCAGTGCTGTTGGCAGGTCAGCAATCGCGTTGCATAGCCCCGGGCATCAGGCCCGTAAACCGGGGCTTTGGCCGTTTGGCACGGCCTCTGCAATACCCCCTCCACTGAACCCGCCCAATTCAATGGAGCTGCCGATGACCCTTTCCGCTGTCCTGCCCACGCCTGAGCTTGAGCAGATCTGGTTTACCCGTTGCCCGGTGCCGACCGCGTCCGGCATCGCCTACAAGCTGGGCTGGCTCACCGAAGAGTTCGCCGCCGATGGCCTGCCGGTGTCCACCTTGCAGGAGGCCCGCCAGCTGGGTCGTCATCATTACGATCACGACCTGCCAGGGCTGTTTCGCGAAGGCGGCAATGTGCCGGCATTGGCCGCCCGTGCAGCCGGTGCGCCGAGCCGGCTGATCGGCCTGACCTGGATCGAGGAATGGCAGACCATCCTCGTGCGCCCGGACTCCGGCATCACCCGCCCCGAGGACTTGAAAGGCAAGCGCCTGGCCCTGCCAGCGTGGGGGGAAAGCCGGCCGGGCAGCATTGCCCGGGCCATGAGCCTGCACGGATACAAGGGCGCCCTGAGCCTGGCCGGCCTGGGCTTTGATGACGTGACGCTGGTCGAAGTGGCGTTGCAGGATCAGGAACAGGCCCCCGACCCGCAGCGTGGCTTGCAGCGCCTGTGGTCGGGCCTGGATTACCTGGTGCGTGGTGAGGTGGACGCGGTGTACGTCAAGGGCGCTTCGGCTGCTGACGCAGCGCGCCGGCTCGGCCTGGTGGTGGGCATCGACCTGGACCTGATCGCCGAGCCGCGTTATCGCATCAACAACGGCACGCCGCGGCCGATCACCGTCCACCAGAGCCTGCTGGACAACCACTTTGACCTGGTGGTGCGCTTCCTCGCGCAAACCCTCAGCGCCGCCGAGTGGGCCGCGAACAACCGCGACAGCCTCAACGCGATTCTTGAAGAAGAAACCCGCGCGGGCAGTGCCGGTGTGGCCGAGGCTTATCGCGGCGACTTCCACACCACCCTGGCACCGGACCTGTCGGCCCAGCGCCTGGCGTTCCTCGACACCCAAAAGACTTTCCTTTACCTGCACGGCTTCCTGGAGCGCGATTTTGCCATCGCCGACTGGGTCGACCCGCGCCCCCTGCAAGCCGCCCATGAACTGTTGGCCAAGCGCCGCGCCTGAACCTGGAGACACCCCATGACTGCCATCGTCCACGCACAACCCATCAGCCAGGAGTTGCAGGCCTTTATCGACAAGGTCCTGCTGGAAGCTGAAGAAGCCTTCACCGTGTTCCGCGAAACGAACACCATCACCGCCAACGGCACCGTTGGCTTTATCGAGCGCGTCCCCGGCCAGGAGCTGCTGGTGTCGGTGAACTACGGCGGCCCGTGGAACTACCGCAAGCCGCTGCAGGCCACCGTCACCGACTTTGCCGGCAACGTGATCTTCGGCAAGGGCAAGGGTGGCCTGGGACGCTACACCAAGCTGTTCCAGCAGCACCCGGACGTGACCACCGTGTCCCACGTGCATTCGCCGTACCTGGGCGCCTGGGCCCAGACCCACCGCACCCTGCCATTTCATTACGTGCCGGTGCAGCGCTACCAGTTGGCGCGTGAGCTGCCGGTGTACATCGACCGCCGCCAGCAAGAGGTGGATTTCATCCTCGACAAGATCGCCGAAAACCCCTTCAACCTGGCGATCCTCGAAGCCAACGGCGGCTCCACGGTGTGGGGCAAGCAAGGGCTTCGCGCCACGGCGGAATTCATCCTGTTGCTGGAGGAGGGCGCACAACTGCAATTGCTCGCCGACGCACTGGGGGGCTCGCGCGCCTACGGCCCGGGCGTGTTGACCCAGCAATGGAAGATGAGCGGGTTGTTCGAGCAGGCTACGGCGTTGGGCCTGGTGCCGGCGATTGACCGTCGTAGCTAAGGTTCACTCGGTCCAACTGTGGGAGCTGGCTTGCCTGCGATAGCGGTGTACCAGGCGACATCAATGTCGGATGTGCCGCCGCCATCGCCGGCAAGCCGGCTCCTACAGGGGGATTTTTTAATTCAAGGATGTGTTGTCATGGCCGTAAAAATTCTCTGGTACCTCACCACGCCCGACGGGCCTTATCCGTGGGAGCCCGAAGGCCGCTGGAAAACCGATTTCCACCACCTCAAGCAACTGGCCGTCGCCAGTGATCGCCTGGGTTACTACGGCTCTTTGCTCGGCTCCAGCCCGAATGAAAGCCTGGCCGTGGCCGCCTCGCTGATCGACGCCACCCAACGCCTGCGCTTTTTGGTGGCCCAACACCCGGGGGAGCTGTCGCCGGCTGTCTTGGCCAAATGGGCGCTGACCTTCGACCAGTTCTCCAACGGCCGCCTGTTGTTCAACGTGGTCAACGGCAATGACGCGGGCCTGGCGACGCTGGGCGTGCATTACCCCCATGACGAACGCTATGCCTTCAGCCTCGAATACTGGCGGGCGTTCCAGGGCTTCTATGCCGGCGATACCCGTGGCTATGACGGCGATTACGTCAAGCTCGCCCCCCGTTCGCCGGGCGCGGCCAGGCATCCGTTGGGCGGCTGGCACCCGCCGTACCAGAAGCCCGGCATCCCGCTGTGGGGCGCAGGCACATCGGGGCCGGGTGTCGAGCATTCGGTGCAATTGCTGGACGTGTACCTGAGCTTCGCCAATACCCCGCCAAAATTGGGCGACAAGTTCCGCAAGGTGGCCGCCGAGGCCGCGAAGATCGGCCGCGAGCTGACCTTCGGCACCCGCCTGCAGATCATCGTGCGCGAGACCGAGGAAGAAGCCTGGGCCCACGCCGAAAAACTGCTGCAGCGTACCTCGCTGCAAACCGCACGAAACGCCATCGAACGCCAGCTGCCGCCGGGGGTGAGCTTGGATGATTTCCACAGCGACGACCCGCACATCCAGCGCAATGTCGACACTGTTCGCAGCGGGCGCTTGCCCACCGCACGCGAGCTGGAGATCTACCCCAACGTGTGGCTCGGGCCTAGCCTGTTCGGCTTCAATATTCTTGGCCCGGCAGCCGGCACCTACCTGGTGGGCAGCGCCGAGCAAGTGGCCGAGCGCATTCGTGAATACGAGGCCCAGGGCACGTCGGCGTTCATCTTGTCGGGCTTCCCGCTGATCGACGAAGCCCACCGCGTGGCCGACCTGTTGTTCCCGCTGCTCGACCTGGACCACGGTTTTGACGTGCCACGCCTGGGCGTCACCCACACGGTTGTGCAGCGCGAAGAGGCTTGAGTGATGAGTGACGGATTTTCCCGCCGGGTGTTTCTCGGCAATAGCCTGGCCATCGGCGGCGGCTTGCTGTTGGGGGGCTGTGACAGTGGTGCGGCGACCCAGGGCGCGGCCGTCCTTACCGGCAAGCCCGTCAGCGGGGGGCGCTTGCGTGTCGGCATTATCGACGGTGACCAGTCCGGCAACCTGGACGCCCACAAACCGGTGGGCGGCGGGATCATTCGCGGTTGGGCGCTGTACAGCAAGTTCTGGGAATGGAACACCGACGTCAGCACGCGCCTGGCCCTGGCCGAATTCGCCGAGCCGAACGCCGACGCCAGCGCCTGGACCATCCGCATCAAGCCGGGCCTGGAGTTTCACCACGGCAAGACCATCGGCGCCGACGACATGCTGTTTTCGTTGTTGCGCCTCACCGACCCGAAGCTGGCTTCGCCGTTTGCCGGGCTGGTGGGGGCCATCGACCGCAATGCCTTGCGCAAACTGGATGAACGCACGATCGAAATCCGCTTCAAGCACGGTCAGAGCTTCTTCCCGCTGGATGAAACCCTGATCAGCTTCGGCGGCATCGTGCCCACCGACTATGACCCGATCACTAATCCGGTGGGCGCCGGCCCCTACAAGCTCAAGCGTTTTGTACCCGGCCAGCGCTCGCTGTATACGCGGTTCGAGAACTACTACAAGCCCGGCCAGCCGTATGCCGACGAGCTGGAAATCATCGAATTCAAGGACCAGGTGTCCCGGGTTGCCGCCTTGCGCGCCGGGCAGATCGACGTCGCCAGCGGCGTGCAGGCCGAGCACAGTGCATTGCTCAAGGCCGACTCGCGGCTGCAACTGAGCGTATCGCCGACCACCTCGTTTACCGGCTTCAACCTGAACCTGGCCAAGCCGCCGTTCGACGATGTGCGGGTGCGCCAGGCGTTTCGCTTGCTGGCCGACCGGCAAGAGTTGGTGGACCGAGGCCTGAACGGCTTTGGCCGTATCGCCAACGATCTCTATTCGCCCCACGACCCCACCTACAACCATGGGATTGCCCAGCGCCCGTATGACCTGGAGCAGGCGCGGGCGTTGTTGCGCCAGGCCGGCCAGACCGACCTGCGCGTGGAACTGACCACCACGCCGGGGCCGGGCGTCAACGCCGCGCTGGTGTTTGCCCAGCAGGCGAAGAAGGCCGGTGTCGAGGTGCGCGTCAGCCAAGTCGACGGCGCCGTGTTCAACGGCCCGCAACGCGAGCAATGGCAAGTGTCGCCGGGCTCCACACCGGCCCGTGGTTTCCTCGCGTCGGCGTTGCATAACGATGCACCGTTGGCGATCTATAACCGCAGCAACTTCCATGACCCGCGCTTTGACGACCTGTACCGCCAGGCCCTGGCCCAGCCCGACCTGGCGTTGCGCAAAGGCCTGGTGCATGAAGCGCAGCAGATCCAGCACGCGCGTGGCGGCCTGTTGATCTGGGGTTTCAGCGACGTGCTGGACGCGGCTTCGGTGAAGGTCGGTGGCCTCACGCCGGAACAGACCACCTTCGCCTCCTGGCGCTTTGATGAGTTGTGGTTGAACCATGTCTGAGCCGCACTGCAACACCCCACGCACACCGGCGTGGCTGTCCTGGTTTGTCGGGCGCCTAGGCTATGGCCTGCTGACCGCCTGGGTGATCAGCCTGGTGGTGTTCATCGCCACCCAGGCGCTGCCGTCGGACCCGGCGCGGGTGATCCTCGGCCCGGACGCGCCGCTCGACAGCATCCTCACGCTGCAACATCAACTTGGGCTCGATCAGCCGATTGCCTGGCAATACCTGCGCTGGTTGGGCTCGGCTTTGCGGGGCGACCTGGGTGTGTCGCTCGACTCCAACGTGCCGGTCAGTCACCTGCTGTGGGGGCGGTTTGGCTACACCCTGGTGTTGCTGGCGGGCGTCATCGCCGTGGTGGTGCCCACTGCATTGGCACTGGGCGTGGCGTTGGCGTTGCGGCGCGACAGCCGGCTGGATCGCTGGGGCCTGTCGCTGCTGATCTTCCTCAAGGCAACGCCGGGGTTCCTGTTGGCGATTGGCCTGGTGCTGTTGTTTTCCATGCCCCATATGGATTTTTTGCCGGCCGTGTCGATCCTCGACCCGGACCAGTCGCTGCTGCGTCAACTCAGGTTCCTGGTGCTGCCGGTGTTGGCCCTGAGCCTCACCGCCTTGCCGTACCTGACCCGCATGGTGCGTGCTGCGATGATCGAGGCGCTGGCGTCCGACTACGTGATTGCCGCCCGTTTGCGTGGGGTGCCCGAGCGGCGCATCGTGTGGCGCCATACCTTGCCCAATGCTCTGGTGCCGGCCATCCAGGGGGTGGCGCTGACTTTGCGCACCTTGATCGGCGGCGCGGTGCTGGCCGAAGTGATCTTCAGCTACCCCGGCATTGGCACCGCGCTCAACGCAGCGATCCAGATGCGCGACCTGCCGATGGTGCAGGCGATTGTGCTGGTGATCACCTTGGCCGTGGTGCTGATTAACCTGCTGGCCGACCTGTTGACTGTGCTGCTGACACCCAAGCTGCGCACGGCGCGGCGGGTGACCCTGATCCAACGCAACCGCCGTGGCATTACGCCCTGGTGGCGCCGTTCCCGAGGTGACGCATGAACGAGCCGCAAACCCGCAAGGGCCTGTTGATCACGCTGCTGGTGGTGGCTGTGGCGTTGCTCGGCCCTTGGCTGGCGCCCCACGGGCCGACGGACATGGTCGGCCCGGTGTACGGCGCCCCCACGGGCGCGGCGTGGCTGGGGTATGACTTTCTGGGGCACGACGTGCTGTCGCGGTTGCTCAGCGGTGGCGTGTCGGTGCTGTGGATGTCGGTGGCGGCGGCGAGCCTGGCGCTGGCGGTGGGCACCACCCTCGGTTTGCTCGCCGGCTTGTCGCGGCGACGGCTGGACCAGTGGATCACCTGGTCGGCGGACGTGTCCCTGGCGTTTCCCGACCTGATTTTGGTGTTGCTGATCGTCTCGATGCTCGGGCGTGCGCCGTGGCTGATCGTGTTGACGGTGTCGATCGCGTTCATCCCCGGCGTGATCCGCCTGGCACGCGCCAGCGCGGTGGCGGTGGCGGGGCAGGAGTTTGTCGAAGCGGCGCAGATGATGGGGTATTCGCGCCGGCGCATCCTGTTCAAGGAGATTCTGCCGAACATCCTCACGCCGTTGCTGGTGCACTTCGGCAACCTGCTGACCTGGGGCGTGGGCATGCTTTCGGGCCTGAGTTTTCTCGGCTACGGCGTGGCACCACCGACGGCGGATTGGGGCTTGATGATCAACGAAAACCAGGCCGGCCTGCTGGTACAACCCTGGGCGGTGCTGGCCCCGGCCGTGCTGATCGGTGTGTTTGCCTACGGCACTAATATCCTGGCCGAGGGCATCGGCCGCAGCAGCGCAGGGACGGGAGCAAAACAGCCATGAACGCCATGACCGAAATCGACAGCGCGGTGTTGCAGGTGCGTGACCTGCGGGTTGAATTACCCGGCGAAGTGGACGTGGTGTCGGGCATTTCGTTCAGCCTGCAAGCGGGGGAGATCCTGGGGCTGGTGGGTGAGTCCGGCTCGGGCAAGACCACCCTGGCCACCGCGTTGTTGGCCCATGCGCGGCGTGGTGCGCAGATTGTCGGCGGCCAGGTGCAGGTGGGCGGCCAAGCGCTGTTGAGCCTAGAGGGTGAAGCCCTGCGCCGTGCCCGAGGCAGTTTGATCGGCTATGTCGCCCAGGACCCGGCCACGGCGCTGAACCCGGCACTGCGCATCGGCCACCTGTTGCGCGAAACCCTGGCGGTGCATCCTTTGGGATTGGATCGCGAGGCGCAACAGGTGCGTATCCGCGAGACGTTGCAGGATGTCGGCCTGCCGGATGAGCCGGAATTCCTGCGGCGCTTTCCCCATCAACTGTCCGGTGGTCAGCAACAGCGGGTGATGCTGGCGCTGGCGTTTGTGCTGCGTCCATGCCTGATCGTGCTGGACGAACCGACAACCGCCCTCGACGTCACTACCCAGGCGCACATCCTCGACACCCTGCGCCACCTGTGCAAACGCCAGGGGGTGGCGGCGGTGTATGTGTCCCATGACCTCGCGGTGATCAAGGACCTGGTGGACCGGGTGATGGTGATGTACGCCGGGCGCATCGTCGAAACGGCGACGCGGGAGGCGCTGTTCAGCCGGCCGTCCCACCCGTACACCCGAGGGTTGCTGGCGGCGATCCCGGATGTGGCGGGGCGGCGTGAATTGCAGGCGATTGCCGGGCATGCGCCAGCACCGGGGCAGCGGCCAACGGGGTGCAGCTTCGGGCCGCGCTGCGAGCGGTTTACCGACGCGTGTTCGCGGGTGGAACCCACCTTGCCGGTGGACGTCGCCCATGCCGTGGCCTGTTGGGTGCCCCATGAGCAACCGTTGCAAGCGGTCGCACTGACACCGATTGCAAGCGTCGCCGCGCACACCCAGGCGCCGTTGCTGACGGTCAGCGCGTTGAATGTCGCCTACGACCGCCAAGTGCTGTTCGACATCAACGTGCAGGTGCAGCCAGGGGAATGCCTGGCGTTGGTGGGGGAGTCCGGCTCAGGCAAGACCAGCCTGGCCCGGGCCATTGCCGGCCTTGGCGAGAACGCCACCGGCGCATTGAGTTACGCGGGGCAGGCTTTACCTTTGCAGGCACGCCGGCGTGAGGCGGGGCAGCGGCACCCGATCCAGTACATCTTCCAGAACCCGTACCGGGCGTTGAACCCACGGCAAACGGTGTACCAGACGCTGAGTGCGCCCCTGGAACACTTCTTCTGCGTGAAGGGTGCAGCGGCGCGGCAACGGGTGGAAGCGGTGCTGATGCGGGTGTCGCTGCCGGCCTCGGTCGCCGACCTGTACCCCGGGAGTTTGTCGGGTGGCGAACGCCAACGCGTGGCCATCGCCCGTGCGCTGCTATGCGAACCGAAGCTACTGATCTGCGACGAAATCACCTCGGCGCTGGATGTGTCGGTGCAAGCCTCGATCCTTGACCTGCTGCGCCAGTTGCAGCGCGAAGGGCTGACCTTGCTGTTCGTCACCCACGACCTCGGCGTGGTCCGTGCGATTGCCGACCGGGTGCTGGTGCTCAAGGCGGGCAGGGTGGTGGAGCAGGGCGCGGTGGATGAGGTGCTGGACCGGCCGCAGGCGGCGTATACGCGTACGCTTCTTGCGCATTCGCCGTCGTTGGGGTGAAGGGCAAATTTGCGCGGTGATCGAACGAGTTCTGCATAACCTGTGGCGAGGGAGCTTGGTCCCGAAGGCGGTGTGTCAGTCACCCTTTTTTCAACTGACACACCGCCTTCGCGAGCAAGTCGAATCGTCGAACCGCCGATCCCACCGTTAAGGTAGGGGTGAACCTGGTGATTCATGGTTGGCTGTGAGGTCCTCACGGGAGCAAGCTCCCCCGCCACAGGTTAGGCGTTTGCCTGCCTGCGCCGTGCCTCTTCCCGCACCGCCGGAATGATCCACCGCCCATAATCCACGGTGTCGTACAACGGGTCATAGCCCCGATTCAAAAACGTGGTCACGCCCAGATCGACGTAATCCAACAAGGCCTGCGCCACTGTTTCAGGTGTGCCCACCAGCGCCGTGGTGTCGCCATACGCTCCCACGGCCGTGGCGGTTGGCATCCACAACGCGCGGTCATGGCGGTCCCCCAAGGCGGCCGCCGCCAGCAAGCGTTCCGAGCCGGTGCCCTTGATGCGTTTGCTCCACGGACTGCCCGCCGCAAACTGTGGGTTGGCCTTGATTTGCGCCAGGATCTGCTCCGCCCGCTGCCAGGCCAATTCCTCGGTAGCGCCCAAGATCAAACGCACCGACAAACTCACCCGTGGCTCGTCAACCCCGGCCGACGCGGCGGCGGCCTTGAGCTTGGCAATCTGTTCCGCCACGCCACTCAACGGCTCGCCCCACAGCGCATACAAATCCGCATGCTTGACCGCGATCTGGTAGGCAATGTCGGAAGACCCGCCAAACGAGATCGGGATATGCGGCTGTTGCAGCGGCTTGACCGGTGAAAACGCGCCCTTGATGTTGAAGTATTTGCCCTCGAAATCGAACGGTTCCTCGGCGGTCCAGGTGCGGCGCACGATCTCCAGGTATTCGTCGGTGCGCTGGTAGCGTTCGGTCTTGTCCAGCAGGAAATCGCCTTCCTGGGGTTCGGCGGTGATGCCGGTGATGGCGTGCAGGCGTATGCGCCCGCCGCCGGTGGTGTGGTCCAGGGTGGCGAAGGAACGGGCGGCCACGGTCGGCGCGGTGAGGCCCGGGCGATGGGCGATCATGAACCCCAGGCGCTCGGTGTGCGCGGCCGCGTAGGCGGCGATCTGCAGGCTGTCGGCGCTGCCGGGGCCGCTGGCAATGAGCACGCGGTCGAAACCGGCGTGCTCGTGGGCGCGGGCGTGGTGGCGGATGAAGTCAAGGTCGAAGTCCGGGCTGCGAACGCCACGGGTCTCGGACCATTGGCGGGGGAAGATCATGCCGACAAATTCAATGGACATGGAGCGCTCCTGGTGCGGATCAGAATTGATAGTCGACCTGGGCCAGCAAGGTGCGGCCAGGCATGGGTTGCAAAAAGGTGTTGGTGGAACCGGCGAGCCCGCTGACGAAGTTCAGTTCGTTGGTCAGGTTGAGTACGCGCAACGTGGTGCTCCATTGCGGCTGGCGGTAGTACAGGGCGAGGTCGAGGTTGTATTCGTTGGGAATCTTCACGGTCTTGCTCAGGTTCAAGTACCAGCTGCTGGTCCACCAGCCGGACAGCTCGGCGCCAAAGCCGGAATCGAAGCGGTAGTCCACGTAGCCGCTGGCGGTGTATTCGGGAATCTGCACCGCGTCATAGCGCCCGGACGGCCGCTGATTGAGGCTGTTGTTGTCGCCGAACACCGTGCCGTTGTCGGGGATGAATCCCGCCGAAGCGAACCCGGCCTGGGAGGTGAACTCGTTGTAGGCGTTGAGCTTGGACAGGTTCAGGCCGCTGCGCAGGTGATCGTCCGGTTGATAACGCACGGTGGCTTCCACGCCCTTGATCATCAGCCGCGCGATGTTGTTATTGCTGTCGGGCGCCTGATCCCGGGCTTGTTTGAATGCGGCCAGGGTCATGAACAGCTGGTTTGGCACCGCCTCGACCTTCACGCCCACCTCATGCAGCACGCTCAGGCTCTGGAACGCCAGCGGGTTGAGGCTGTTGGCGCCACTGCCGCTGCCCCAGCCCAGGCCGTTGGAGAAGAACCCGGTGTTCACCGCCAGCGAGCGGTCGAAGGTGTAGTACAGCGTGGTGTTTTCGGTGGGTTTCACATAGGGGCTGACCTGGAAGGCAAACAAGCGGTAGTTGTCGTTGTCCTGGCGTCGGCTGCCACCGGCCAGGGCGAAGGGGTTGTGGATCTCGGCCTCGATCCAGCTGCGGCTGGCGCCGATGTTCAGGCCGAAATAATCGCCGTACTTGAGGTTGTGCTGGCTGAACAGGGTCTTGGTGGTCCAAGTGCTTTCGGCGGTGTAGGGCGCCACCGATTCCGCATACAGGCCATGCCCGGCCGCATACATCGGTGGCAGGTTGAGCCAGCCGTAATAGTTGGAATACTGCGGCACGCCCGGTTGGCCGATCCACGCGCCGTTGCCCCCGGCCGGGTTGCTGCCGTCGAGGCCGAGCAGGTCGCCCGGGTTTTTGCCGGACGGATTCTGGGTCAGGTCATAGGCGTTGATGGTCGAGCCGAAGCTGTTGTTGGCGGCAATCGACTGGTTGAACTCGCGGCGATAGATCAGGCCGGTGTTGCTCTCGTCGCGCAGGGTCCAACCGCCCACTTGGGTTTCGTTGCGCGAGCGGAACTCGAAGCGGTTATCAAAAATGGTGTCTTTGGATTGCACCTGGAAGGCACCCACGGCGTCGGTGATGTCCTTGGAGCGCTCGTAGAACGTGCTGTTGGCCAGGGTGATGGTCGGCGACAGATCGGCCTCGATGCGCAGTTGCGTGGTGAAGCGCCGCGAGCTGCTTTCATCCTCTTTGCGCTGCCCGGTCTGTGACGACAACGATTGCTCGCCATTGCCTGCCAGCGTCGGGTCGTACACCCAGCCACGCAGGCTGCCGGGGTTGGCCTGGGTGTTGGGCGAGGCGGTCTGGAAGCTGCCATCGACCACGCTGTATTGGCCCTGGGCATTGCGCTGGCGCTGCACCCAGCCGAGGGTTGGCGCATCGGCAGCGCCGGAAGCAAGGACCGGCGACCACAGGGTGTTGCCGTTCTGGATGATCGGCGTGGCACGCCCGGCGTAGTACTTGCCGTGGTCCACCAGGTCCTGGGTGGCGCGGTTCCAGCCGTGGGTGATGTTGTAGTCGTAGTAGTTGTCGTAGCTGGCGTTCCAGTCCACGCGCACGTTGTCGTTGCGCCAGGCGAAGGCGCCGTAGAACGCGTCGAAGTTGTTGTCGACGTTGTCGTAGAAATCCTGCTGGCGCTGCTTAGTGATGCTCACGCGATACGCCAGGTTATCGGTCAGCGGGCCGGTGTTGTCGATGCTGAATTTGTTGGAACTGCGCGAGGTGCCGTCGGGTACCCACGAGCCCAGTTCGCCGCTGAGCTTGGTCTTGAACTGATTGAAGTCCGGCTTTTTGCTCAGGTAGTTCACATAACCGCCGCTGCCGGACACCGAGCCGTAGGTCACCGAGGACGGCCCGGCGACGATATCGGCACCCTCGTAGGCGTTGAAGTTGGCCGGGTGGCGCACGGCGTAACCGCGCTGGCCGTCCTGGAAGATCTCCGAGCCCTGGGCACGGAACTGCGGGGCAATACCGGCGTTCTGGCCACCGCCCCGGGTGATGCCGGGGGCGTATTTGACCAGGTCATCGGCGCTGTGGATGGAACCGTTGGCCAACTGCTCGGTGTTGATCTGCACCACCGAGCGCGGGGTGTCGAGCACCTTGGCCTCGGTGCCGCCGTACACCGAGGTCGGCGGGCGGGTGGGCAGGGCGTCGTCATCGGACTCGGCGGTGCTGGCTTGCACCGTCACGGTTTGCAGTTGGGTGTCGGCGGCAAAGGCCTGCAGTGGCAGGGTGGCGGCCAGCAGCAGGGGTAAACGCAAGGCGATAGCGTGCATGGCAGAAATGCCCCATTAAAAAGAATTGAAAACGCAGATCCCTTGTAGGAGCCCGGCTTGCCGGCGATGGGGCCCTCGAATCCGGCGCAACGTTCAAGGACGCCATCGCCGGCAAGCCGGGCTCCTACAGAGCGTGGGGGATCAGGCGGTGTCTTTGAGCCAGAGCTTCTCGAAGCGCCAGGTGCTGAACAGCGACGCTTCGGCACTGGCACCGCCGACGCGTGTGGACACGCTGTCGAGCAGGTCGGCGTAGCCCCAGATCAACATGCCGCCGCGCTCGTATTGGATCTGCTGCACCTGATGCACCAGGGCCTTGCGTTTCTCCAGGTCGGGCTGGGCCATGGCGGCGAGGAACAGCTCGCTGAATTGCGGGTCGTTGAAGTGGGTCTTGTTCGACACCGCAAACGGCGCATCGGTATGAATCGCGCTGGCCAAAAACGGCGCACCAATGCTGCCGCCAGTGCTCAGGGTCCAGTCGTTCTTCAGCGGGCCCTGGAAGGTGGCGAGGTCCACTTGCTTGACCTTGAGGGTCACGCCAATGCGCTTGGCCTGCTCGGCCAGCACCAGCGCCGAACTCAAACCCGGCCCCGGCGTGGTGACCAACTCGACTTCGAGGTTTTCCTGGCCGGCTTCCTTGAGCAATTGCGCGGCGCGTTGCGGGTCATGGGGGCGCGGACCCAGGCTGTGGTTGAAGGTGGGGTCGCTGGGCGCATACAGGTCGTTGGCCACGCGGCCCTGGCCGTTGAGGGCACGGTGTACCAGCTCATCGCGGTCGGCCAGCAGGCGAAACGCTTCACGCACCCGTGGGTCGTTGAACGGCGGCTTGTCCAGGTTCATGTCGAAGGACAGCCAATTGCCGGTCACCGACTTGATCACCTGCAGGCGCGGGTCCTTTTGCAGGATCGGCAGTTGCTCGGTGGGCATCACATTGGCCATGTCGATCTGCCCGGCGCGCAAGGCGGCGAGGCGTGCGACCTGGTCCTTGAAGTCGATGATCTCCAGCTCATCGGCGTAGGGCTTGCCGTCTTTGTAGTAGTTCTCGAAGCGGGTGAACAGCGAGCGTCGCCCCGGGGTGAAACTCTTGAGCTTGTAGGGGCCGGCGCCTACCGGGTTGGTCACCGGGTGGTAGTCCACCGGCACGATGCCGCCAAAGTTGACCCAGGTTTCTGCCAGCGGCATGTAGCTGCGCCCCTCGCGAAAGCCCAGGCGCACGGTGCGGTTGTCGAGCTTGACCAGGTTGTCGCGGTCGACCCAGTGCAGCAGCGCGGCATACGGTGACGCCAGTTGCGGGTCGGTGAGGCGGCGAATCGAGAAGATCAGGTCGTCGGCGTCGATGGTCTTGCCGTTGTGGAACTCCAGGCCCGGGCGCAGGCGCAAGGTCCAGGCACTGGCGTCGGCATTCGGCTCGGCGAATTCGGCCAGGGCCAGGCGCGGTTGCATCTGCTCGTCCCATTCCCACAGCTTGCTGTACAGCGCAAAGCCGCGAACGATACCGCTGCCCACTGGCTTGTGCGCATCCAGGTTGCCGCTCTGGTTGCCGTCGAGAATGCCCAGGCGCAGGCGCCCGCCATAGCGCGGCTGGTTGTTGCCGGCGGTGGCGGTGGGCGCGTCACTTGGGCCGCAACCGGCCAGCAGCAGGCCGCCGCCGACGGTTGCGCTGTAGCCGAGAAAGTCTCGGCGGCTCAGCAGTAAGGTCATGGCATCAGGCTCCGCCGTTGGCTGAGTGCAGCTCGCGCAGCGGCTCGGTGCTGCGGCTCAGTTCGGCGCGCTCGCTGCGAAAGTGCGGCAGGATGTGCTCGCCGAGGCGATAGGCTTCTTCGAGGTGCGGGTAGCCGGCGAGGAAAAACAGGTCGATGCCGATGCTGTTGTACTCGCGGATCCGCGCCACCACGTTTTCATAGCTGCCCACCAGCGCACAGCCCGGTGGGATGCCGATGTAGCCGAAACCGGTCCACACGTTGGGGTGGATGAAGAAATCATCAAAACCCTGGGTTTCGTTCTTCTCGGCAAAGCCATGTTCGTAGCTGAGTTTGCGCGCAGTGCGCAGCCCGGCGTGGGCGGCCACTGCCTTGACCGCGCCACGGGCGATGCCTTCGTCGAAGAAGCGCTTGGCTTCGGTACGCGCCAGCTCTTCGGTCTCGCGGGTGATCACATCAATCGACAGGCCAAAGCGAATGTCGGTGCGCCCCCATTTCAATGCGCGCTGGCGCAGGTCGGCGATCAACGCGGCGATTTCGTCCGGGTGCTCGGCGCGCATCAGGTAGAAGTCGGCGTGCTTGGCGGCAAACTCTCGTGCCGCCACCGAAGAGCCCGCCGTGCAGATCAGCGGCAGTTGCGCTTTTTTCAGCGGCCCGCGCAGGCCACCGCCGTCGGCTTTGTAGAACTTGCCGTCGTAGTGGAAGGTTTCGTTGTGCCAATAACCCTTGACCACGTCCATGAACTCGGTGGCGCGCTCGTAGCGTTCATCGTGATCGCTGTAGTCGCCGACCTGGCGCTGGATCACGTCCGAACCGCCATTGATGATGTTCCACACCAGACGGTTGCCAGTGGCGCGCTGGTAAGTGGCGGCCTGTTGCACCGCCACCCACGGGGTGTAGTGGTAGGGCTGGAAGGCGGTCACGAATTGCAAGGTGCGGGTCTCGCGGGCGAGCAGCGAGCAGACCGTCCAGGGTTCTTCGCCGGTGGGCGCGTTGACCATCAATGCGCCGCCAAATTTATTGATTTCCGCCGCCTTGGCAATCTGGCCCAGGTAGTCGATATAGGTGAAGGGGTCGCCCACGCTGAACCCCGAGACCGCGCCGGTGCTGTTGGCGCCGCCGCGATGCCAGTCGCCCCGGTTGCGCGGGTCGCCGGGTAAAAACTGGGTTTCGCCGTGCAAGGGCAAGCGGGTGAAGAATTCGATGCTCATGAAGCCTCCTGCTTACTGGGCGGTCGGGGCGCAGATCGGGGTGATCGGCTGGTCGTTGATGACCTTGTGGGCGAACGGGATCGAATCCCTGAGCGAGGCATTGACCGTGGCGCTGTGGCCCAGGCCTTTGTAGAGATGGCCCTCGACCACCGAGCCGGCGTTGCAGGCGTCCTGCATCAGCTTGGTCTGGGTCGCGGCGGCGGGGGTGGTGTCTTCGGCGCCGGTGCCGATGAAGATCGGCTTGGAGGTTTTCAGTGTGGGGTACGACACCTGCGCGAGCCACGGCGCGAGCTGTTTGCCTTTGTAGTCTTTCTTGGTATTGGCAATGCTCAGGCCGAGGCCTTCCACGTCGCCTTCCAGGGCAAACAGGCAACTGGTGCGGGCCTGTTCGAAGATCGGCAGGGCTTTGTCGGTGTAAAAGTCGGCCGGGTTGATGCTCGGGTCGTACTGCTGGGCGGCGAGCAAGGTGTAGAAGCCGTAGGCCAGGGTCGGGTCGACTTTGTTGCGCACTTCTTCGCTGGGGTTCTTGGCGTAGTCGAGGGTGTAGATCACGCCGGTGCCGACGCTGCCTTTCACGCCCAGGTCGGGTGCATAGGTGGCCGCGTAAGCGGCAGCGGCAAAGGCACCGGCACCACCTTGGGACTGGCCGACGATCAGCACTTTGTCTGCCAGGCCCGGTACGCCGGCGACCACCGCTTTGGCGGCGTCGAGAATGCCGTAGGCGGCCATGCGGCTGTTCAGCAGCGGGTGGCCGCCGGGAACGCCGAGGCCCTGGTAGTCGGTGGCGACAATGGCGAAGCCTTCGGCCAGCCAGCGGTTGAGGTATTCCACATCGCGGTACGAACGGCCTTGCCACGACGGTGCGCACACGTCGGCCACGCCTACGGTGCCGTGGCCCCAGCTCACCACCGGCCAGCCACCTTTGGGCGGCGTGCCCTTGGGCAGGAACAGCGCGCCGGAGACCACGACCGGGGTCTTGTTATCGATGCCGTTGGTGGAGGTGTACAGAATGCGCTGGGCACTGGCGGCGTTGGCCAGGCTGATGGTCTTGTCCAGCGGCTCGCTGCGCAGCAGTTTGCCGGGGGTGGCCGGGATGGCTTTGTCCCAGGTGTAGAACGCTGAGACACGGCCATCGCCCTGCAGCGGGTCGGGTTTTGGCGCGTAGGCGTCGGCGGCGAAGACGCCCATGGACAAGGCCAGGATGCTGAGGCCGAAGGCAAAGGAGTGCGGCAGTTTCATTATCGAATTCCCTATCACGGATGGGTGCTGACCTGGCCACGCAGGGCCGGCCAGTAGTCGGTGAGTTTCAGGTCGATCAGCGCCTGATGGGTAAAGCCGGTGGCCAGTGACGGGCCGATGTCGTAGGTGTCGCGAATCAGGTGGTTGGCCAGGGCATAGGCGGTGAGCGCCTGGTAGTGGGCCTTGAGCTGCGCATCGCTTTTCGGTGCCCAGCGTTCCTTCCAGGCCACCGGGTCGTTTTGATCGTCACGGCGCAGCACGCTTTCGGCGGTGCCGGCGCGGGAAGACAGTTGGTAATAGGCGTCCTGGTTCTGCGGCTGGGAAATCCACCACGCCGCCTTGACCCAGGCGGTGGCGAGCAACTGAGTGATGTCCGGGTGCTGCTTCACGAACGCCTCGGTGCCCCACAGGTCAGAGACCAGGCGCCAGTCGTTGCTGCCTTGCTTGGTCGACCAGATGATCTTGCCCACGCCCTTGTCTTCCAGGGCATAAGCCTCGCTGAGCAGCACGGCGGCATCGACCTTGCCTGCCGACACGGCAGCGGCGCCAACCTGCGGGTTGAGGTTGGCGATCTTGAAGTCGTCGAGGGTCAGGCCTTTGCTCGCCAGGAAGTTGCTGAACGCGAACTCCCACGGCCGGCCACGGTGCAGCGCCAGGCGCTTGCCCTTGAGGTCTTCGATGGTCTTGGCGCTGGAGCCTTCGGGCACCACCAGGTAGATGTTGTTGCCGCTGCCACCGGGCACGATCAACTTGCCCGGCACGCCGCCGGCGCCGGCGATCACAGACGGCAAGTCACCGCGTACGGCGAAGTCCAGGCTGTTGTTGCTGAAGCCTTCGTTGATCTGCGGGCCGGCGCCGGCGTGGGGCAGGGCGATCCATTCGAGCTTCACCCCGCGTTCACGCAGTTGCGCCTCCAGCCAACCGTCCTCGATCACCCGCCCGGCGATGCCGCCGAACACCGGTTTGCCACCTTGGGTGTAGGCGACGATGGCGATTTTTACTGAGGCCGGGTCTGCGTGGACTGCGCTGAATGCCAGCACCCCGAACAGCACCGCGATGCTCTTGCGCCAAACGTTTTTCATGGGTGTTCTCCCTACCTGAATGAGCGATCCCCTCTAGGAGCCGGCTTGCCGGCGATGAGGCTGCAAGGCCTAAGGGCCTCATCGCCGGCAAGCCGGCTCCTACAGGGGGAATCGTGTTGGGAGGGAGAGAGCAGATTGCATGCCAGGCGCTGTCACAACCGCTCTAGCCCGTGTAGGGCAAGGGTTTCAGCGATTCGGACAGGGGGCCGCCCCACCCGTGTTGCTGGTGAGCAAACACGCAAGTGCTGGCTGATTGCTGCTCCAGCAGCAGCGGGGTGTTGGGTTGTTGGTATATTCGATCAGGGAATATGTAAATATTAATTTATAATTAAATGGTCTAGAAAAGTTCATGCACTATTGAGCACGCGCTTTTACTGCCAGGAATGCACCATGTCGCTGATCACCCATCCCAATGCCCGTGAATTGACCAAGTCGGTGCGTGCCACCGTGCTGGTCTTCAAGGACCCGCGCTCCCAGGAATTGCTGGCGCGCATCGAGCGCCTGGCCCCCAGCGAAGCCAACACCTTGATCATCGGCGAGACCGGCACCGGCAAGGAATTGGTGGCGCGGCACATCCACACCCTGAGCCGTCGCGGACGCGAACCATTTGTGGCGGTCAACTGTGGCGCCTTCGCCGAAACCCTGGTGGAAAGTGAACTGTTCGGCCATGAAAAGGGCGCCTTCACTGGCGCTACCACCCACAAGGCCGGTTGGTTCGAAGCGGCGAATGGCGGCACCTTGTTTCTCGATGAAATCGGCGATTTGCCCCTGAACATGCAGGTCAAGTTACTGCGCGTGTTGCAGGAGCGCGAAGTGGTACGCCTGGGTTCGCGCACGCCGATTCCGATCAATGTACGGCTGGTGGCCGCGACCAACGTCAACCTGGCCGACGCCGTGGTAGCGGGGCATTTTCGCGAGGACCTGTTCTACCGTTTGCACGTCGCAACCATCCGCCTGCCACCTTTGCGCGAACGCCCAGGGGACATCCTGCCCCTGGCTGAATTCTTCCTGGAGGAACACTGCCAGCGCCTGGGTTACAACCGCGCGAGCCTGAGTATCGAGGCCGAGCGCAAGATGCTCGAACACAGTTGGCCGGGCAATATTCGCGAGTTGGAAAACGCGATCCACCACGCACTGTTGGTGTGCCGTAACCAGCGGGTGCAGCCAGCGGATTTGCACCTGGTGGACATGCGTTCTTCGGGCATTCGCCAGGAGGAGGCCAGTCATGCCCCGCTGGCGTTGAGCGGCCCGGTGGACTTGGAAGGCGCATTGAATGCGTTGTTCGAACAGAACATCCCGGACCTGTACGAGCACATCGAAGAGACGATCTTTCGCGCGGCCTATCGCTACTGCCACGGCAACCAATTGCAGACGGGGCGCCTGCTCAATATCAGCCGCAACATCGTGCGCGCCCGCCTGGAAAAAATCGGCGAGCTGGGCAAGCCGGTATTACTCGACGGCCAGTAATGCTAGGTTTTCGAACTTCTCTCACCACTGGAGGGTTCGACGTTGATCCGACTGAGTGACTTTATTGCCGATTTTTCCACCTCTGCGCTGGCGCCGTGGGCAGACCTTGCGCCCTGGGCGCTGGTCATCCAGGCACCGGTGATCGTTCGCCAACTGCTCGCCGAGTTGCCCGCTGACGACTACCACATCGACGGCGACGTGGCGGTTCACCGCACGGCCATCGTGGAGCCGGGTGCCTTGCTCAAGGGACCGTTGATCATCGGCGCCGAGTGCTTTATCGCCAGTGGCTCGTTGTTGCGTGGCGGCTGCTGGCTGGACGCGCAGTGCATCATCGGCCCTGGCGCCGAACTGAAAACCTCCTTTGTCTTCCGTGGCAGCAAGCTGGCGCATTTCAACTTTGTCGGCGATTCGGTGCTGGGCCATGGCATCAACCTGGAAGCCGGGAGCATCGTTGCCAACTACCGCAATGAGCGCGCAGACAAGGAAGTGCTGGTGCGCGTCGACGGGCACTTGCAGCGTACCGGTTGCGACAAGTTTGGCGCGTTGCTCGGTGATCAATGCCGCATCGGCGCCAATGCGGTGTTGGCGCCCGGTGCCGTGCTGGCGCCTGAACGTGTGGTGGGACGCGGGCAAGTGTTCGATGCAGAGGTGTCTGCCTAAACGCAATGTTGAAAAGGGCATGGTGTGCCGGCGCGTTATTAAATAGAATGAATCTCATTTGAGACTCACTCGCGCCGCGCAGGTCTGTTGCCATGAATGATGCTGTTGCCTCGACCCACGCCCCGGAACACACGCTGTCGAGCCTGTACCGCGACCATCGCAGCTGGCTGGAAAGCTGGTTGCGACGCCGCCTGGGCAACGCCTGGGATGCGGCGGACCTGAGCCAAGATACGTTCCTGCGGGTGCTGGCCAGTGCTCAACCGGTCGCGCAGATGCAGGAGCCCCGGGCGTACCTGGTGACAGTCGGCAAGCGTTTGCTGGTGAATTTTCATCAACGGCGCAGTCTCTAACAGGCTTACCTGAACGCCCTGGCGAGCCTTCCTGATGCCTGCGTGCCGTCGCCGGAACAACGCTGGCTGGTGCTGGAAACACTGCAAGCCCTGGACGAATTGCTCGACGGCTTGCCGACCCTGGTGCGCCGTGCGTTCCTGTGGAGCCAACTGGAAGGCCTGGGCTATCGCGAGATTGCCGAGCGGCTGGAGGTGTCCGAACGCACGGTAAAACGCTACATGGCCCAGGCCTACGAGCATTGTTTGCTGGTGGACCTGTGAGCCGCGACGTCGCCCGCGCCGCTGCGCAATGGCTGGCACTGCTGGAATCCGGCGCAGCCACCGAAGGCGATCACGCCAACTTGCAGCAATGGCGCGACAGCCACCCCCAGCACGAACAGACCTGGCAGAAAGCCCAGTCCTTGCGCCAGCGTTTCAACGACTTGCCCCCGGCGCTGGCGATGGCCAGCCTCGACCGCCCGCAACCTGGGCGTCGCGCCGTGCTCAAGCGTGCGCTGGGCCTGGCGGCACTGGTGCCGACAGCCTGGTTGATCAGCCGCCAATTGCCCATCGAGACCTGGCGTGCCGACCTGCATACCGCCACCGGCGAGCGCAAGCGCCTGCCATTGGCGGATGGGGCCAGCTTGCAGCTCAATACCGCGACGGCGGTGGATGTGGATTTGGCGCAGCGCCGTATCACCCTGGTGGACGGTGAACTGGCGCTGACCGTGCCGGGCCCAACAGCGATGACGCTGCGCACGCGCTACGGCGAGTTGGAGGTGAGGGAGGCCGACATTTGCGTGCGGCAACTGGCTGCGGGTTGCCGGGTGTCAGTGCTCAAGGGTTCCGTGCAGGTGCGCGACTTGAATGGGCAAATGGCAACGTTGCAGGCGGGGCAGCAGGCGTCGCTGAATGCCGGCGGACTGGGCGCGTGGGCACCGTTTGACCTGTCGCAACTGGGCTGGCGTGACGGTGTGCTGACGGCGCAGAACCAGACGCTGGGTGACTTCCTGCGCGAGTTGGAGCGTTATCGCCCTGGCGTGTTGCGCTGGGACCCAAGCCTGGAAACGCTGCGGGTGACGGGCAGCTTTCGCCTGGATGACACGGATCGCATTCTCACTTTATTGGCCTCTACCCTCGGCCTGGAAGTGCACGCACGTACCCGCTACTGGGTCACCCTGACCCCCCGCAAATCCCTGGCCTGACACAACCTCGTAGGAGCCCGGTTTGCCGGCGATGGTGTCCTCAAGGGCCCCATCGCCGGCAAGCCGGGCTCCTACAGGGGTGGGTCAGATGACGTGGGCACGTTGCAGCTCGGTCAGGGACAATGCCTTGAGCTGGGCCAGCAACGGGTCGCGCCGATCCCTCGGATGTGGCAGGTCCACCGCCAGTTCCTGACGAATGCTGCTCGGTCGGTTGTCCATCACCAGCACCCGATCACTCAAATACAGCGCCTCATCCACATCATGGGTCACCAGCAGCAACGCGATGGCATGGTGCGCCGCCAGTTGCAGCAGCAAGTCCTGCAGCTTCATGCGGGTAAACGCATCCACCGCACTGAACGGCTCATCCAGCAATAACACCTGCGGGCGTGAATACAGGCCGCGCGCAATGGCTACCCGTTGCGCCATGCCACCGGACAACGCCTTGGGCAGCGCCTGGGCGAAGCCCGTGAGGCCGACTTCCTCGATCAGTTGGGTGACCCAGGCTTTGTCGTAACGGTCGTCGTCGCTGAAGCCGATGTTCTGTTCCACCGTGAGCCAAGGCATCAGCCGGGGTTCCTGGAACACAAACGCGACCTCGCCCTCGGGGCTGTGCAGTTCTCCCTGATAGTCCTGCTCCAACCCGGCCACGATCCGCAACAGTGTGCTTTTTCCGCAGCCACTGGGGCCTAGCAGGCTGACGGCCTCACGCGGTTGCAAGGCCAGGCGCACATCCTTGAGCACGGTGGTGGTGGCGAAGCTTTTGCGTTGAACATGGATCTGCAACAACGGTTGGCTGCTCATTGCTCTGCTCCTTGGCCATTGAAGGTGTCGCGCCAGGCCAGGCAGCGTTTTTCCAGCGCTGCCAGCAGGCCGTCGGTGATCTTGCCGAGTACCGCCAACACGATGATGGCTGCCAGGACGATGTCTGGCCGTGAGGTTTCCCGCCCGTCACTGAGCAAATACCCAAGGCCCTTGGTGGCCGCGATCAACTCGGCGGCCACCAGGAACATCCACGCCAGGCTCAAGCCGCTGCGCAACCCGGTAAACAGGCCGGGCAGGGCGGCCGGCAGCAGGATCCGCCGTACCAGCCGGCGTCTGCTGAAACCGTACATCTGCCCGACCTCCACCAGCTTGCGATCAATGTCGCGGATCGCCGCCACGCCGTTGAGGTACACCGGGAAAAACGCGCCAATCGCGATCAGCACGATCTTCGAGGTTTCATCGATCCCCAGCCACAGCAGCAACAACGGCACCCAGGCCAGGCTCGGGATCGAGCGCAGCCCGGCGAAGGTCGGTTCCAGGTAGGCTTCGGCCTCGCGACTCAGGCCGACCCAGGCGGCAAACACCAGGGCCAACCCTGCGCCGATGACAAAGCCCAGCAACACCCGTAACAGACTGGCGCTGATGTGTTTCCACAACGCACCTTCGGCGAGGTCAGTGAGTGTCGTGGCGACCTCACTGGGCGCCGGCATCTGGTACGACGGCAGCCAACCCACACGCACCACCACCTCCAGCACCAGCAGGATCAATGCCGGCAACACGAGGCCCTTGAGGCGGCGCGGCCACGCACTGCGGTTAATCACCACCGACGCGGCAAGCGGCAGTGCTTGGGTTTTGCCTGTCATCACGCGCTCCTTAACGGCCGAACGAGGTGTCGATCAACTGGTCGATCACCTGGTCCACATTCACGCCTTTGCGCACCAATTCTTCGGACACCAGGATCGGCGCGGCGGCCTTGGACGCCACCACATCCTTGCTGCTCAGGAAGGGCGTGCTCAGGTCGGTACGCGACAACTGCAGCTTGGCCACTTCCAGCGGCAGGCCGGACTCGTCGGCGAGCAGTTTGGCGAACTCATCCGGGTGCTTCACCGCCCAGTCGCGGGCTTTTTCGTAGGCACCGAGCACTTTGGTGATGGTCTGCGGGTGCTCCTTGGCGTACTTCTCGGTGACGCTGACCACGCCGTAGCTGTTGAAGTCCTTGTTGCGGTACAGCAGGCGCGAACCGGCCTGGATTTCGCTGGCGGCCATGTGCGGATCGAGGCCGGCCCAGGCGTCCACGTCACCTTTCTCCAGCGCGGTACGGCCGTCCGGGTGTTGCAGGTGCACCAGTTCCACGTCGTCCTTTTTCAGCCCGGCTTTTTGCAGGCTGCGCAGGGTGAACAGGTACGGATCGGTGCCCTTGGTGGCGGCGATTTTCTTGCCCTTGAGGTCGTTGACGCTTTTGAGTTGCGAGTCCTTGCGTACCACCAGCGCGGTCCATTCGGCGCGGCTGTAGACGTACACCGATTTGATCGGGCTGCCATTGGCGCGGCTCAACACCGCCGACAGGCTGGCCGACGAGGCGAAGTCCACGCCACCGCTGTTGAGGTACTCCAGCGAGCGGTTGCTGCCCTGGCTCAGTACCCAGCCGACTTTGGTCTGCGGCAGCGCCTGCTCCAGCCAGCCGAAATGCTTGAGCACCAGGCTCACGGGCGAGTAGTAGGCGTAATCCAGATTGACTTGGGCCGGGTCGGTTTCTGCGGCAAATGCCTGGGGTTGAAGGCACAGGGCGAGGGCGCACGCGCCGAGTAAACGTGTGGTGAAGAGGGTCATGGAACAGCTCCGGGCTACATAAGCGAACAAGGCGTTGAGAGAAGGCTTTTCTTATATTCAGAAAACTGAAACGGCATGTTCCATCATGCTTTATAGGAATATGCAGTCTCTGTGCCAGCTCGCGCGGAGGCGCATTTGCGGGGTTTTACGCTGAACGTACTGTGATGGAACAGGGCAGAGTGTTGATCCACTGTTGATAGGCGAACAGTGCTTATATATCTATCAGGAATAAATAAAGAGTTATATATTCCTTTTAATGTCTTCAGCGTTGGCGCATTTTGAGGGCCTGCGCATTCGTGCGGATTGACCCAACAGCCAAAAGGAAAGCCGACATGACCATCAAAGCGATCAACGTGCGCAACCAGTTCAAGGGCGTGATCAAGGAAATCCTGCTGGGGGAGGTGGTGTCTGAGATCGACGTGCAGACCGCGTCCGGGATCGTGACCTCGGTGATCACCACCCGCTCGGTGCGTGACCTGGAATTGAAGGTGGGCAGTGAGGTGATTGCCTTTGTGAAGTCCACTGAAGTGTCCATCGCCAAGTTGTAGGTATCTGAACAGGGAGCCGGCCAGCCGGTTTCCTGCTGTTCTTATCCAAAGTTATTACCTTCTGCATCATGCTCACAAGCGCAATGCTTGATAATAAATTAACTGGGAACTTATTGGGCACGTTGTAAATAGCATTGTTCAGATAATCCTTACATTGACGCCCTTTGCCATTTTGTATGTTCAGGCCAGGGAATCATGTTGCAGGGAGGGCAAGGTTATATATCTATAGTTCGGACACTTATGCACCTAAACTCCTCGGCAACCGGCTCGCGTCATATTCCCATTTTTTCCCCCAATGAACACGCGGGTGACGCCACCCATAAGCGTACGCGCAGGCAACTTCCTAATACTGCCGACCTGCCGGCCACTCCGCCCCCTGTTGTTATACCGGATCACGACGTACCTGCGAATTTTATCAGCAAGGTCAGCCAGGCTAAGTCGGGGCTCAACTATGAGTCGTTCATGAACGGTTACAACAACCCTTTTGCTGTCGTGTTGCCGGGTTATTTTAAGGACATGAGCAATATTCAGCTTATGCGGCTGAGCCTGGCCCCGTCGTTCACTCCGGAGCAGATGGGTGCTTTGAAGTTTATGATTGAAAAGCGACTGGGTAACGAAAGACTTGAAGATGTCAATCTGTTTACGAAAATAATGACGGGTGAGGGTGTAAAAGTAACGCCGATGTCCCAGGGATTCTATCTGCGGGTCATCAACCAGTTGTCCCCAGGGCAATGTGCAGGGATATCTCACTTAATGTCGCTGGCGATAGCCGAGGGAAAAGAGCATATCTTTCTGGGTAACATCTATCAGGCGCTTGCGGATCCGGATGCGCCTGAGTCCCTGGCGTTTTTCAAGAAACTGGCTCAAGTACACGCGGTCGTTACAGATCCCGATGTTGCGCATGATTCGAAGACCACGAAGTTTGTGCCTCCTGCCGCCATCGCCTCGGAACTGATCAACTCGCCCACCACCAAGACACTCTTGATCAGCACTGGCGGTCACCGTGTGACAGCAGGTGTCATTGTCAATCCCCAAGGACAGCACGCCTACTACTTCTTCGATCCGAACTTTGGTTTTACTATGTTCTCTTCCAAAGAAAGCTTTAAAAAAGGACTGAAAAAGATATTTGAACACCCCGCGCTGAAGGGTTCTTTGGAGACAGAATTTCAGAGTGGCGGAAAACCTCTGTACAAAATAAGTGTATTTAATCCTGATCACCTGCCAGCCCTTTCTGGCGCGTCAAACGATATAAGATTTATGTACAACGCTCCTCTCAGTGGGCTGGATACTCTCAATATTATCAATGTTTCACATGTTCCAACGGCGGAAAATCTGACGTTTCAGGGAGCAGGGCCATCTTCTGCCGAGATGACCGACTACAACAGAGTTTCGTATGAGTTGAAACACGTGCATAGCTCCAAGGGGATGTCGCAGTTTCATAAAGCGATAGAGGCGGTGGCCGCTGTAAGGCGTTTTATGCGCCATCATCCAGGCAGCGCGCTTTCGCCTCGTATGATCGAACTGGAGCAGAAGTTGATCGCTGCAATCAATGAGGCGCGCGGGCCGGCTGACTACCCCTATGCCTTTGAGCGTATGGAACAAAAGCGGGCTCATCTGGTTATCGATAAACTGGGGAAATACAAGAAATCTGAGAGCGCTGTTATTCAGGGCATCGAGTTCAATATGGCTCGCGATCTCAGTATGGGGCCTGACCAGTCACAGCACGTGACCGACGCAATAACAGCCGCGTTGCTCAAGCTTCAGCAAAGTGATCCAGGTGTGGTGAAGTCACTGGGTTCGACCATCAATGTCATCATTGCCAAACCCGGTAGTCGACCGCAAACGCAGTTGTTTATGAGGCGTCCTCCTGTTTTGATTGTCGGTGATGATTTCTTCAACCCTCCTGCGGCCAAAGGCGGCACTGTCGCGGATCAAGTGGGTCGCCAGGCTCAACGCAACGGCGACGCTCCAATCACCGCAAAACAAGCGGCGTTGCTGCTCGGAAAGCTCGGCATGCTGGGTCATTACAACGGTGATTCCGGCGGGTTTCTGAAGTTGGTGGATGGCGCGCCGGTCAGTTCGCACGCCAATCCACGCCAAGTGGTAGAGGGCGCCTATACCGCGCGTCTCTATGGGGTGCGTTTGCACAGCAATACCCAAAACGCGGTCGAAAACCTGTTGTTGCCAAGCACGGATAAGTCAGCGCCCGCCGCGCCCCAAGGACGCAATACATTCTCCAGAGAGGGCGACGCTGAACTCAAGCGCCTGCAAGCCCAGGACGCCAGCCAACCGCCAATCCGCGTTGGCGAGATGGACGTCAGTCGCGCCGAGCTTTACCAAATGGGGGTACAGGTTGGTGGCAAGCCGGTAGTAGGTGCAATGGTCCCTGATTCGCAGGGACATACAACCGGTAAGGTGCAGATCGACTACACCCGCCTCCTGGCGTACCTGCAATCGGCGCCGCCTGAAGACGCTGAACGCATGGCAAACATTGTCAGCGAACTGGCGGCCAATCGCAGTCCCACTGACGCTCCTTTGATGACTCGCAGCGATGGCGGGCTCGTTCCTGACACGCTTCAGAAGTTTGTTGCTGAAACATCACAGCGATCCGCGGCAGTACGTGATCTGGTGCGTAGCGGGAAACCAATGCCCGCCGATTTTTTTTCCCCGCCAGCGACTGGCAAGCCCGGGGCAAAAACGAATGCCGCCGGGCTTGGATTTCGGGCTTTCAGCACGTATCAAGGGTTGCGCAGTTCTATCGAGAGCCTTCAGAAAGGCGATACAACAGGGGGTGTCATCGGCCTTGGGGCGGTGGCATCCGATTATGTCGGGATGGGGGTCGAAGCTGGCCTGAACAAGGTGGCGCAACATACCGCCAGCAAGATGGGGCCTTCGGTACTTGGCTTCAAAGCGTCCAGCGTCGGCAAGATGATAGGAAAGGTCGGGGGTGGGGCCGGCCTGGTCATCAGTGTTCCCTTTGACATCTACCAGGCCGTCAAATCCTTTAAAGATGCAGGTGAAAGCACCGGGAAACAGGCTCAAGACCATTACGTCAACGGTGCATTTTCGATTGCCAGCGCGACGACATCGATCGTCCTGGGCACTGCGTTTCTGGCGGGCGCCAGTGCTGCAGGGCCGGCGGGGCTGATTGTGGCGGGGGTCTTGATGACTGCGCAGATGATTTATACGGCTGTGCGTACCGTAGAAGACATTGAGAAATACACACCGCTGACGGGAGGGCAGAAATTCGTCACCGGCGTTAAATCATTCCTGGGTTTTGAGCCAGGATTCGATGTGATGAAACCCTACCTGGAAAAGAAATACAGCACCGAATACGAGCAGCAGAACAGGGCCCGCTACCAAGCGTTTCTGGACGGCCCGGGCAAAGAACAGTTTGAGCGGGTGGTGATCGGCTCAACAGATGTCGAGGCCAAGCAGGTGCCGGGTACGGTCCCGCTGACGCCGGCGCTCTGGTATTCGCCCATTACCTGGTTGCAGCACCAGATCAGTGTGCCGGGCCAAGTCACTAAGGTTGAAGCCGCGGGCGGGAATGACCATATTTCAGGTACGTTCAACTCATGGAACGGCAAGTCTGTCATTGCCGTAGAGGGTGTGCCCGGAGAGCATAAGACCACGCTGTGGGATCTGGGTGGTGGCGATGATTGGGTGACGGGTATCAAGTCCAAGCCCAATTACTTTTTGATGGGCGGCGGCAAAAAGGGCATTAACGGCGGGGACGCCGACGATACGGTGGTGTTTAACGCCGATGCCCGTCAGACGTTGTCGCAGGCCGAGCAAGTGGGTTCGACGACCGCCAAGGACGGCACCAGCCCAAGGCAAACATCACTCGATGGTCACGGTGGTCGTAATACCCTGGCATTTTCCGGTGCATTGACAACGTCGTACAAGGAAGACGGGCAGGATAAAACCGCTCGATACGCAGGCCACGTGATTAACTTCAAGACGAATACGATCTCGGTCAAAACCGAGGATTCGAATACGGAGGGGGTGAAGAAAATCGCGCATTTTCAATCGTTTTCCAGCGTGAGTACGGTCGAGGGCGGGGAAAGCTTTATCCAGGGCAATGATGAGAACAACCTGTTCACGCTCAACGGTGAAAAGGATGTGGTGTTCACCGGCAAAGGCGCGAACGTTGTGCGTGTGCAGGGCGGTGCCCACATTACGGGAGAAGGCGGGCACAACACCTACATCGTGAACAAAGGGTACGGGAAGGTGGTGATCGACGACCCGGCCAGCAGTGTCGTCAAACTCGACTACAGCGCGGCACAGATCTCCGGATGGCGTGTGTCGAGTACGGGTGATTTGTCGGTTGATGTGAGTGACGGCACGCCGGGGAACAGCCGAACGCTGCTTTTTACGAGGGCGTTCTCCAGTGATGCAAAGGACAATAAGGCCCGACCTGTGTTCATCACCAACGACGGGGTGATGATGGTGATCAACGCACCGCGTCGAGACGGCTCCGCGGACCGAACGCTGCAGGTGAACAGCCTTAAAATCCAGGCTGATACGTCTAAGCCTGAGTCGCTGCCAGCGGCCTGATAGCCCCATCAGCTGGCTGGTCACCTCGCCAAGGTGCCAGCCAGTCAATGGCCATGTGCAGGCCGGTCAGATGATTTTTGCGCCGCTGCCCCCCGGTGGGTGAGGTTGGGGTTTCTCCGGCGGAGCGTCCGACGGCAGTTGCTTGGGCGGCGTGTTCGGGTCTTCGTAGTGCTTGTGCAAGCCCCCGTCCAGCCGGTTGCTCGACGAGCCACCTTTTTGCGGCGTTTCGTCGAAGTGTTCCCATTCCGATTGCTGGAAGCGAAAGATACTGTCGTCGGTCGGCGCGTCGCGGCCGCCGTAGTGGTGGATTTCGTAGTGGGCGTACTCGACCTTATCGGCCCAGTTGTCCTGCAGCAGGCCGTCGCCGGCCAGGTCGCGGTACCAGTCGTTTTCTTTCTCGGTGGCCTTCTGCTTTTTGTTGTGATCGACAAAGTAGCCGATGATCCCACCCACCACCGCCAGTACCACACCCACCAGGAACAACGGCCCGGTCAGCGCCGCCGCCGTGCCTGCGCCAAACAGTGCGGCGGCACCCAGTACCCCGGCCGAGGCGCCGAATGCACCGCCCGCCACTTGCAGGCCGCCGGCCGCCTGGGCCAATGGGTCTTTGCTGTCGACACCGCTTTTGATCGCCAGGGCGCCCAACACGATATCGGCAAACCCCCCGGCGATGTCCGTGGCCGGGCCGAGCACCTTGATCACCGAACCGGCAATCTTGGCTGACTTGGACGCGCCCAGCTTGGCCGCGCCCGCGGCGGCCAGGCCGTCATCCAGGTGGGTGGCCAGGCCTTCGGTGGCTTCGGTGACGGCCTTGTCGCTTTCGCCGAACAGCTTGGAGATGCCGTCGTACTGGCTGTCGGGCACGGCGTCCAGGGCGGTGGCGATCTTGTTCTTGACCTCGGTGGGCAGTTCGCTGGTGCGGAATTCGAAGTTCGGCTCCTGCAGGCCGTTCTTGCCCCAGATTTCCGGCAGGGTCTTGTCCAGCCCGAGGAAGTCCACCAGGCCGCCTTTGCCCAGGGTTTCGCCGATCTTGTCGCCCAGGCGCACAAAGTGGCTGGAGCCGCCGGCAAAGCTGAGGAAGTCCTTGGCGATGGTCATGCGCTGGGCCGGGGTCTCACCCAGCTTGCCGCCTTTGCCCACCAGTTGGTAAATCGCCGAGAACATCGTCACACCGGCGCCGAGGGAGCCGAGGATGCCCTTGCTGTTGAGGGTGTGGAACACCTCGCCGAGCATGCCGCGATCGGCCACCGGGATATAGGGTTTGCTCAGGGCGGTCTTGAGGTCGGCTTCGCTGATCGCACCGTTGTTCTTGTACACCTCGCCGAGTTCTTCCAGGGCCTTGGTGACGGCGGCGGATTTCTCCTTGCCTTGCAGGCCTTCGTTGAGGAATTTTTCCAGGGTTTCCTGGGAGCGGCGCGGCAGGTCGAGCAGGGTGCCCTTGAGCACGCCCTTGAGCAGGCCGAACAGGTCCTTGGTCGCCAGTTCCTTGTTCTCGTCGGAGATCTTGCTCGGGTCCGAGAGGATCGCGTTGAGGTCGGTGGTCAAGCCGTCGGCCTGGATGTTCTGCGCGGCCTTGCTCGCAGCTTCGGGGTCGAACAGCGACAGCGAGGTGAGGGTGTCGCTGAGGTCCTTTTGCGCCTCGGAGGTCTTGCCCTGGTCTTGCAGGTCCTTGAGGTACAGCACGTAGTCCGGGTTGGCGGTGAGGTCCAGCAGCTTCTGCTTGATCTCGTCCTTGTTCGGCAGCTTGTTGATGGCGTCGTCCATCTTCGCCTTGTAGTCGGCCTGCACCGTCGGGTCTTTGAACAGCTCGCCGATCTGTTGCTGCACGGCCTTGCCATCGATGATGTCGTGCATGTCGGCCGAGGTCAGCTCGGTCTGCTTGTCATCGAACTCGCGCCACGTGGTGTTGAACGGGCGCCGCGCTTCTTCATAGCCGGTGATGCCATGGCCGTTCTGGTAGGCGGCCTGGGCCTCCAGGGCGCGGACCAGCTTGGCCCGTGGGTCGTCCTTGGGAATCGAGCCGTCCTTGACGCCGGCGCGGTAGGTGTCGATCAACTGGGTAGTGGCCAGTTCGCTCACGCTGAGGGTCGGCGACTTGTCGTCCTTTTCATCGGCGTGCACGCCGGTGTCCATGTTCAGCACATCGAGGTCGCCGGCCTTGGGCAGGTTGTGCTTGCTGCGGGTGTCGTCCACCGCGCCGGCGCTGAAGGCGTCCCACTTGGCCTTGACGTCGTCGTAGAGCTGCGGGCTGAGCTCCTTGGACACGATGACCTTGCCTTCGCTGGTTTCATAGCGGATCAGGCCGTCACCCAGTTCATCCGGGGAGCCGAAGGTGATGTCGGTGTTTTTCAGGAAGTCATTCGGCCCGGCCAGCTTGTAGCCGGCGTCTTCGCTGGTGTGGATCTTGTCCCAGGTGTCATGGGCAGTCGCGACGCTCTTGAACAGCTCGGGACTGACGTCGGACGACACCACCACCTTGGTACCGTCGTGCAGTTCGTAGGTGAGGATGCTGTCTTTCTGGTCGTTGTTCCAGCTGAAGGTCTTGTAGTCGTTCAGCCCTGGAACCGGGGTGTTGGCATCGGCGAGCACCGCGCCGTTGTTGAGTTCGCCTTCGACCACGGCTTTTTTGTCCGGGTGGGTGTAGACCTCGTGCAGGCCCGCCAGGTAGTCGAACAGCTTGGGGTTGTCGTCGCGAGCCACGACCATTTTCTGGCCGTTGCTTTCGAAGCGGATCAGGCCCGGGCCCACTTCGTCTTCGGGGCCAACGGTGGTGCCGGCGTAGGGCGGCCACACTTCGTTGTCGCTGGCGCGCTTGTAGCCGGCATCTTCGCTGCTGGAGAGGCCCATGAAACTTTCGTAGTCGTTCTTGGCTTTCTGGAACGCTTCGGGGTTGTCGCGCTGGCTGACGACGAACTTGCTGCCGTCCTGGGTCTCGTAGCGGATCACGCCCGGGCCGGTTTCATCCGGTGGGCCGAGGGATTTGTAGTCGGCGAGTTTTTCCGGGGCCGTGGCATCGCCGCCCAGGCTTTGATAGCCGGCATTCTGGCTGGCGACCACGCCGGAGAGCGCCTTGAAGTCTTCGCTGACCTGCTTGAACAGTTCCGGGCTGTCGTGCTCGCTGACGATGACTTTCTTGCCGTCCTGGGTTTCATAGCGGATCAGCCCGGGCCCGACTTCGTCGGGTGGGCCGATGGCCTTGTAGTCGGCGAGGGCCGGCGGTGGCGTGGCGTCCTTGGCGGCCAGCTCATAGCCTTGCTGCTTGCTGGCATCGAGCCCCGACGGCGTCTTGTCCTGAGCCTCGACCTTCTTGTTGGCGCTGTTCTTGAGCAGCACATGGAACGCCGCGCCGGACTTGGGCGGCGTGCGGGGAAGGGCTTTGGGGTCGGACGCGCGATCGAGGGGCTGTGTCGTCATGCCATGGAACTCCTACTGTTACCGGTGGGACGTAGCGGTAAAAACAGTAACAGCAGGGGTTGGCCACTCGTTGCGAAAAGTTGTGAATTAGGCCTGGCGGTGGCGCAGGGCCTGCTCCATGCGTTTAAGGCCTTCTTCGAGCATCGCCCGTGGGCAGCCGAAGTTCAGGCGCACGAATTGTTGGCTGTCATCACCAAACTCGATACCGGCGCTCAAGCCGACTTTGCCTTGTTCGAGGAAGAACTGCTGCGGGTCGTCCAGGCCCAGGGCGCTGCAATCGAGCCAGGCGAGGTAAGTACCTTGTGGCGCGTGCATCACCACGCCCGGCAAACGGGTCTGCACGGCGTTCAACAGGTAATCACGATTGGCTTGCAGGTACTGCACCAGCGCGTCCAGCCATTCGCCGCACTGGCTGTAGGCGGCGCGGGTGGCTTCCAGGCCCAGGGGGCTGACGCTGTCGACCATGCCACAGCGTGCGTTGTTGAAGCGCTCGCGAATTTCAGCGTTCTGCACCACGGCAAAGCAGGTTTTCAGGCCGGCCACGTTGTAGGCCTTGCTCGCCGACATCAGGGTAATGGTGCGCTGGGCGATCTCTGGGCTGAGGCTGGCGGTAGGAATGTGACGGCGGCCGTCGAAGCACAGCTCGGCGTGGATTTCGTCACTGATGATCAGTGCGCCGTTTTCCAGGCACGCATCGGCCACGGCTTGCAGCTCTTCGCGGGGGAAAACCTTGCCCATGGGGTTGTGCGGGTTGCTCAGCAGCAGCGCGCCGGCGCCCTTGAGTGCTTCGCGCATTGCGGGCAGCGGGGTATGGTATTCGCCGTCGATCAACTCGAACGGCACTTCGATGCGCGGCAGGTTCCAGTGACCGGGCGCCAGGCGGATCGGACGGTAGTTGGGGGTTTGCAGCACCACGGGCTGGCCCGGTTGCACAAAGGCATGCAGGGCCATGTTGAAACCGGGCTCCACGCCGGGTAGGAACAACAGCTCCTCGGGCAACACGCGCCAGGCGTACTTGGCCCACAGGTCTGCGACGATGGCGTCGCGAACGTCCGGGCCGGCCACGCTGTAGCCCAGCACTTGCTGGTCGAGGCGCGCGTGCAGTGCCTGCAGAATGGCGGGTGGCGCGGCGATGTCCATGTCGGCGATCCACATCGGCAAAACGTCTTGCGGGTAACGGTTCCACTTGGTGCTGCCGGTGCCGAGGCGAGTGTGGATCGTGTCGAAATCAAAGCTCATGGAGGGGCTCGTGTCAGGGAGGCGGGCAAAGAATGGCGCCGATTCTAGCGCCATTAATTTTATAGGCCAGTGCTGATTGCCTCCGACAGTTGCCGATGGGCCTGCTCGACGGCCCGTTTGACCGCATCTTCACCCCGCACCATGGCGCCCAGGTAAACGAACTCCACGCTGCGGATGCCTACCGTCGCGAGGATGGCGGTCATGTAGGGCGTGAGAAAGTCCGGTTCATGGCCCTTGCGCGAATTGCCGGAACTGACCAGCACAAAGGTGCGCCGGTCGTCCAGCAGGCCGACTTTTTCAAACTGTTCGTTGACCGTGAAACTGTGCTGGATGCGCACCACATGGTCGACCCAGGCCTTGAGCGCGGCCGGCACGGTGAAATTGTGCACTGGGGTGCAAATGATCAGCAGGTCGCAGGCCTCCAGTTCAACGATCAACTGCTCCGACAAGGCCGTGGCGTTTCCACTCAGCCCGCCCGTGCTGGTCAGTGCATTGGCGTACTCGCGGGTCAGCGGTGGCAGCGCTTGGCCGCCGTAGTCGCGCTCGATGACCTCAGCCCCGGGCACCAAGTCGCTTAAAAAGGCGCGAGCCAGCTTGAAGGTGTGCGCGGCCTTGCCGTGGGGGCTGAAACTGAGGAGCAGGGCGCGGGTCATTGGTTCAGGTCCTGGGAAAAATGCAAGCCCTTGGGCAACAAGCCCTGGCGGAAGTAGAAACGCTGGGCCAGGGCCATGTGCAGGCCGGTGTCCAGGACCAGGTAGCGATAACCCAGGGCGCGGGTTTCCTCGCGCACGCGCTCGAGCAGTTGTTCCCCCAGGCGCCGACGTTGCAGCACGGCGTCTACCACCAGGTCATCCACATAGATGAAGCGGCCATACAGGGTGTTCTCGGTGTGCCGGTAGCCGATCAGGCCGATGACCTTGCCGTTCTCGCAGGCGGCCAGCAGGTGATAGCCGTTCTGCCGCTGGCGTTGGATTTGCCGGGCAAACCCTGGCGCATCCGTGAGGTGCGGGCGCAGCTGCTGCATCACGGCAAAGCTGGCGAGGCAGTCGGCTTCGGTTTCCATGGGGGTGAATTCGACGTGCTCATTCATGGTCGAGGTTCTCCAGGTGCGCCTTGATCGCCGCCGGCACTTTGCGAAAGCTGATGGCGACGCGGTTCAGGGCGTTCATCAGGGCAATCGCCAGGGTCAGGTCGGCGATTTCCTTCTCGCTGAACACTGCCGTGGCCTCTGCGTAGTCGGCATCGGGAATCTGGGTCTGTGCCACGTGGGTGACGGTTTCGGCCCAGGCCAAGGCGGCCTGTTCACGCGGTGTGAACAGCGGCAAGCCTTCGCGCCAGGCCGCCAGCAGCATGATTTTTTCCAGGCTCACGCCCAGCTTGAGCAGGTCGCGGGAGTGGGCGTCCAGGCAGTAGGCACAGCCGTTGAGCTGCGAGACGCGCAGGTACACCAGGTCGATCAGTTCTTTTTCCAGGCCGCAGCCGTGGACATAGCTGTGTACCGAACCCAGGGCTTTGTAGCCGACAGGGGCGGCCAGGGCGTAATCGAGGCGGTGTTTCATGGTGCGATCCTTGTGTTCGTCAGGTGATGCGCCATTTTCGGTGGCCGGTGCGGTGCTCGACAGGGGCATGATTGGACAAGTGGGTTGGGACATGATCAGACTTCGCCTTGTCTTACCGCCGAGCCCGATTGCGATGTCGTCACTGCCCAAGTACCAGGAAATCTACCGGCGTTTTCGCCTGGCCATCGACCAGGGCCAACTGCGCCCCGGCGAGCGCGTGCCGTCGGTGCGCGCATTGGCCCAGGAACTCAAGGTGGCGCGGGGCACGGTGGAAACGGCGTACCAGTTGCTGGTCAGCGAAGGGTTTTTCGAAGCCCGTGGGCAGGCCGGCACGGTGGTTGCCGAATCGCTGGCGCAGGTGGCATTGAAAAGTGTGCCGGTGTCGGCACCTGTCACCTCCGGCCCGCGCCCCCTGCAAATGGGCCTGCCGGCACTGGATGCCTTCCCGCGCAAACTCTGGGCGCGGCTGGTCACCCAGCAAGTGCGGCGCACCGACGCCGACAGTTTGGCCATGGGCGATGTGTGTGGCGTGCAGGCCCTGCGCGTGGCCATCGCCAGCTACCTGGCGCTGTACCGCGGCGTGGAGTGCGCGCCGTCCCAGGTGTTCGTGTGCGCGGGGTATTCGGGCGGCCTGGCCTTGTTGTGCGATGCACTGGAGATGGCGGGGCAGCGTTGCTGGTTCGAAGACCCGGGGTATCTGCATGCGCGACAGTTGCTCCAGCACAAAGGCGTAGCGCTGGTGCCGGTGCCCGTGGATCAAGACGGGCTGGATGTTGAGCAGGGTCTGCAGCGTGAGCTTCAGGCGCGGCTGGCGATTGTCACACCGGCGCATCAGAGCCCCCTGGGCGTGGCGCTGAGTCCGGCGCGCCGTCAGGCCTTGCTGAGCTGGGCGCGGGAGCAGGGCAGTTGGGTGGTGGAGGACGACTACGACAGTGAGTTCCGCTACCGCGGCCAGCCGCTGGCGGCGCTCAAGAGCCAGGATGCCGATGACCGGGTGATCTACGCGGGCAGCTTCAGCAAGATGCTGTTTCCGGGGTTGCGCCTTGGGTATCTGGTGGTGCCGGTGGCGCTGGTCGAACCCTTTGAACGCAGCGCCCGGGTGTTGCAGCAGCGCAGTGCGCAATTGCTGCAGCTGACGGCGGCGGACTTTCTGGAGCAGGGGCATTTCACGCGGCATTTGAAGAAGATGCGTCAGTTGTATGCGCAACGGCGCGGGTGGTTGGTGGCGGCGTTGCAGGCGCATTGTGCGGAGTTTCTGCGGGTGGATGAGCAGGCGGGCGGGATTAACTTGCTGGCGCGGTTGTTGGTGGACGTGCCCGATGAGGTGGTGGCCCGGGCGGCGGGTAAGGCGGGGTTGGGGGTGCAGGCGTTGTCGGGGTGGACACTGGAGGCTGGGGGTGGGCAGGGGGTGTTGATGGGGTTTACCAATTTGTGTACGGCTGGGGAGGCTGATTCGGTTGTTTTGGTTTTGAAGGGAGTTATTGGGGGGTGTATATCCGGAATTTAGGTAACGGCCGCTATTGGTTCCGCCCTTACGGCGGGTCACTTTTGGAAAAGAGCCCGGAATGCCGGCCCAGCCAAAAGTAACCAAAAGGGCTCTTGCCCCAACAC
>NZ_JBSSAF010000024.1:0-50743 GCF_054058375.1 Pseudomonas sp. TE24901 | reverse complement strand
CCGACTGGCCTGCGCTACTGCATCAACTCGGTGTGCCTGGACCTCGTTCCGCGCTGATTCAACACCGTACCCGTAAGAGACCGGCTTGCCGGCGAGGGCGATCTCACGGACGCCATCGCCGGCAAGCCGGGCTCCTACAGGGGTGATTCAGTACACGCTGCCTGCGTAGGTGGCCTCGGGAGTGCCCTTGAATTTCCCTGCCAGCGCCTGCAACCCGCGCATCAACACCGTGGTGTCCACACCCACTGCCACAAACGTCGCGCCCAACTCGATATAGCGCCGCGCCAGGCTTTCATCGGCACTGAGGATCCCCGCCGCCTTGCCCGACTGCACGATGCGCCCGATGGCGTCTTCAATCGCCGCCTGCACCTCGGGATGCCCCGGATTACCCCGGTGTCCCATCGACGCACTCAAATCCGCCGGGCCGATGAACACGCCGTCCACGCCGTCCACGGCAGCAATCTCCTCCAGATTCGCCAGGCCTTCGCGGTTTTCGATCTGCACCAGCAGGCACATCTGTTCATCCGCCAGGTCGAGGTAACCCGGGATGCTGTTCCAGCGTGAAGCCCGCGCCAGGGCACTGCCCACCCCTCGAATCCCCTGAGGCGGGTAACGCATGGCGCGCACCAGTTCGCGGGCCTGAGCGGCGCTTTCGACCATGGGCACCAGCAGGGTCTGGGCGCCGATGTCCAGCAGTTGCTTGATCAGCCCACTGTCGCCGGTCACCGGGCGAATCAGCGCCTGGCTGGGGTAGGGCGCCACGGCCTGCAACTGGGCGAGCAGGCCTGGCAGCTGATTGGGCGCGTGTTCGCCGTCGATCAGCAGCCAGTCGAAACCGGCGTTGGCGGCCAACTCCGCGCAGTACGCATCGGCGAGGCCGAGCCACAGGCCTATCTGCACCTCACCGTTGTGCAGGCGTTGTTTGAAGCGGTTGATGGGCATGTCCATGGCAAACCTCCTGGGTTCAGACGAAGCGGCAGGCAATCGAGCCGAGCTGGTCGTAGTCGACGTGGAAGGTGTCGCCTGGGCGGGCTGCGACCGGGCGGGTGAAGGAACCGCCGAGAATCACCTGCCCGGGCAGCAGGGTCACGTCATAGGGCGCCAGCTTGTTCGCCAGCCAGGCCACGCCCTTGGCCGGGTGGTTAAGCACCGCCGCCGACACCCCGGATTCCTCGATCACACCATTGCGGTACAGCACGGCCGGTACCTTGCGCAGGTCGATCTCGGTGGGTCGTACCGCACGGCCGCCCAGCACCACGCCGGCATTGGCGGCGTTGTCGGAAATGGTGTCGAACACCTTGCGCGTGGCGTGGGTGTGGGGGTCGACCTGCTGGATGCGCGCGTCAATGATCTCCAATGCCGGGATCACCCATTCGGTGGCGTCGAGCACATCGAACACGGTGCAGTTAGGGCCCTTGAGCGGTTTGCCGAGAATGAACGCCAGCTCCACTTCCACCCTTGGCACGATGAAGCGTTCGAAGGGAATGTCGCTGCCTTCGTCGAAGAACATGTCGTCGAGCAACGCGCCGTAATCCGGTTCGGTGATGTTCGACGACACTTGCATGGCTCGCGAGGTCAGGCCGATCTTGTGGCCCTTCAACGTGCGCCCGTCCTTGATCTTCTGCGCGACCCAGGCGCGCTGGATTGCGTAGGCGTCCTCGATCGTGATGCCGGGGTAGTCGAGGGAAAACTGGCGCACCTGTTCGCGGCTGCGTTCGGCGCGGTCCAGGTGGGCAGCGGCGGCGAGGATTTGCGGGGAGTCGAGCATGGCGACGGTCCTTAGTGTGGGTTGACGATGGCGGCGTGGGTGCGCAGCACCAGCAGGCCGCCGAGGGCGATAAACAGGGCGAGTACGTAGAGGGCCAGGCTGGCGCTCTGGGTGGCGTCGCGCATCCAGCCGATCAGGTAGGGCGCGAGGAACGCGGCGACGCTGCCGAACGAGCTGATCATGGCGATGCCGGCCGCCTGGGTGGTGTCCGATAGAAACGCCGGGGGCAGTTGCCAGAACATCGGCAATGCGGCGCTGGCGCCCATGCCGGCCACCACCAGCCCGGCCATCACCAGCAGTGGGTTGTGCGGTGCCAGGCCGGCCACGGCGATGCCGACGGCGGCCATCAGCAACGGCACGCACAGGTGCCAGCGACGTTCACGATGGCGGTCGGACGAACGCCCGCAACCGATCATCAAGAAACACCCGGCCAGGTACGGCACGGCGCTGAGCAGGCCCACCTGGCTGTCGCGGCCGATGCCGGCGCCGTGGATCAGCGTGGGCATCCAGAACGCCAGGGTGTTCACCGCCAGCATCACCGCGAAATACACCGCCACCAGCAGCCACACCTGGGGGTCGCGCAGGATGCCGCCGAACGAGGTGATGGTCTTGCGCTGTTCTTCGCTGCGCAGTTGGATACTCAGTTGTCGCTTTTGCTCGGCGGTCAGCCAGTGCACCGAATCGAAACTGTCCGGCAACCCCTTGAGCACCACCAGCCCCAGCAACACCACTGGCAGGCCTTCGATCAGGAACATCCACTGCCAGCCGCGCAGCCCGCCAACCTCATGGAAGTGTTCGAGGATCGCCCCGGACAACGGCCCGCCCAGCACGCCGGCCATGGGCACGGCGATGGCGAACAAGGCGGTGACCTGGGCGCGGCGGCGAGCCGGGTACCAGCGGTTGAGGTACACCAGGATCCCCGGGAAAAACCCGGCCTCGGCCACCCCCAGCAAAAAGCGCAGCACATAGAAACCCCGGGCGCTCTCCACCCACAGCATGCCGGTGGACAACAGGCCCCACACCACCATCAGGCTAGCGATCCAGCGCCGGGGCCCGACGCGGTCCAGCGCCAGGTTGCTGGGCACGCCGAACAGTGCGTAGGCGATGAAGAACAGGCCGGCGCCAAAGCCGTAGACCGTGTCGCTGAAGTGCAGGTCGCTGCTCATCTGCATCTTGGCGAAGCCGATGTTGATGCGGTCCAGGTGGGCGAACAGGTAGCACACCAGCAACAGGGGCATCAGGCGCCAGGTGACTAAACGATGGGTGCGGTCGTGCTCGGCCAGCACGCGGCTGGCCGTGGTGTGGGCTGTGCTCATGATGTTGTACTTTTTGTCTGAGAGGCCGTGGATATAAATCCCTGTAGGGGCTGGCTTGTTGTGGCGAGCAAGCTTGCTTGCGCTGGGGGGCGAAGCGCCCCCAAAAAGCCGGCTCCAGCTGCGCTGTCGAACGGGACGATTCGACAAGCGTCCTCGCCACAACAAGCCAGTTCCTACAAGGGGGTGTGTTGGCTCAGGAAGGCGTGCACATTGTTCTGCTTGAAGTTGAGCTGCGGGTGCAGCTCGACCATCTCGAACGACAGCGCGAGTAAGCGTTGTGCCTGGAGTTCAGCGAAGTGCGTGGTGATCACCGCAAACACCGCCTCGGCCACCGCCTGGCGCGTGGGCAGGTCGCGGCCGTGGCCGACCTTGAGGGTCATGTGCACGAAGGCGTAGTCGTGTTTGCCATCGGCCATGCGCCAGGTGTCCAGGCGCACGCCACGGCTGCGGATGCCGCCCAGGGGGAACACGCCACTGTCCCCCAGCACGCGGTGGACCTTGTCAAACAGGCCGGGCAGGTCGGCCTGTGGTTCGATGTTGTCGGTGTACTCGGCGATAAAGTGCGGCATGGGTTTCTCCCAGGGTTACAGCGGGAAAATCGCGTTGATCTGGCCGGTGCCCGAGCTGCCGAACGGCGGCGTGATGATCTCGGCCGGCTTGGCGTAATCCGGCCCGCCGAGCAGCCCCAGAAGCATGGCGGTGTCGTGCATCTTGCCCTCGCCGAAGCAGTGCTCGGCGTAGTCGGGCAGCATGGCGCAGAACTCTTTGAAGCGGCCTTGCTTCCACATTTCCACCACGTGCAGGTCCACCTGCTTGTCGAATTCGCGGGTCCAGTTATGGATGTTCGCTTCGGCCTGGCGGTCGTCCGAGAAACGGTGGGACAAGGAACCGGAAGCCAGCACCAGCACCTTGCGATCACTCTTCTCGATGGCCCGGCGCACGGCGGCGCCAAACGCAAAGCTGTCTTCCAGGCGATGCCAGGCGCACCAGGCGGCGATGGAGATGACCTTGAATTTTTCATCTTCCGGCACGCCCATGTGCATGTAGCGCATGGGCACCAGGGTGCCGTATTCCAGCTCCAGGCTCGGGATGTTGTGGGCCATGCTGCGCACGCCGGCTTCGTTGGCTTCGGCGGCGATCAACTCGCCCAGCTCGGGGCAGCCGGGGTAGGCGTACTCCATGTTCTTGATGAAGTGCGGCAGCTCGTTGCTGGTGTAGGTGCCCTGGAACTGCGCGCCGCAGTTGACGTGGTAACCGCTGTTGACCAGCCAGTGCACGTCGAACACCACGGCGGTGTCGGCGCCCAGCTCACGGGCACGCCGGCCGATCTCCTTGTGCCCGGCAATCGCCGCTTCGCGACAGCCGTGATGCTTGCCGGGCAGTTCCGACAGGTACATCGACGGTACGTGGCAGATCTTCGCCGCCAGGACCACTTCGCCCATGATGATTCTCCTGAATAATTATTCTTGTGATGGTAATGAGATCCTTGTGGGAGCCGGGTTATACCCCCCACCGCGGGATGTGATGGCTGCCCATGGAAATGCACACGTTCTTGATCTCGGCAAACACTTCGAAGCTGTATTGCCCACCCTCACGGCCGGTGCCGGAGCCCTTGACCCCACCAAACGGCTGGCGCAGGTCGCGCACGTTCTGGCTGTTGATAAATACCATGCCGGCTTCGATTCCGCGCGCCAGGCGGTGGGCCTTGCCGATGTCCTGGGTCCAGATGTAGGAGGCCAGGCCGTATTCGGTGTCGTTGGCCAGTTGCAAGGCTTCGGCCTCGTCCTTGAACGGGATCAGGCACACCACTGGGCCGAAGATTTCTTCCTGGGCGATGCGCATCTTGTTGTTCACGTCGGCAAATACGGTCGGCTGGATGAACTGACCACGGCTCAGATGCGCCGGCAGGTTGGCCGGGCGCTCCAGGCCACCGGCGAGCAGGGTGGCGCCTTCTTCGAGGCCGATCTTGATGTAGCCGGTGACCTTGTCGTAATGCGCCTGGGTGATCATCGAGCCGACCTGGGTGTTCGGGTCTTGCGGGTCGCCGACGATCAAGCGTTTGGCGCGGGCGGCAAATTCGGCGACGAACTGCGGGTAGACGCTTTCCTGGATGAAAATGCGGCTGCCGGCGGTGCAGCGCTCGCCATTCAAGGAGAAGATGGTGAACAGTGCCGCGTCGAGGGCGCGTTCCAGGTCGGCGTCTTCGAAGATCAGCACCGGCGACTTGCCGCCCAGTTCCATGGAGTACTTCTTCAAGCCGGCGGTCTGCATGATCTTCTTGCCGGTGGCGGTGCCGCCGGTAAAGGAAATCGCCCGCACGTCGGGGTGACGCACCAGCGCATCACCGGCCGTGGCGCCGTAGCCCTGGATCACGTTGAGCACGCCGTTGGGAATCCCGGCTTCCACCGCCAGGCGCCCCAGTTCGTTGGCAGTCAGTGGTGACAGTTCCGACATCTTCAACACCGCCGTGTTGCCCAGGGCCAGGCATGGCGCGGTCTTCCAGGTGGCGGTCATGAACGGCACGTTCCACGGCGATACCAACCCGCACACGCCTACCGGTTGGTAGAGGGTGTAGTTGAGCATCTGGTCATCCACCGGGTAGCTGTGGCCGTCCATGCGTGTGCAGACTTCGGCGAAGAAATCGAAGTTGTGCGAAGCACGGGGGATCAGCACGTTCCTGGTCTGGTGGATCGGCAGGCCGGTGTCGAGGGTTTCCAGTTCGGCCAGGTGTGGCACGTTCTGCTCGATCAGTTCACCGAGCTTGCGCATCAGGCGTGCGCGCTCCTTGGCCGGGGTGTTGGCCCACTTGGGGAACGCATTCTTGGCGGCGGCGACCGCTTGGGCGACTTCTTCTGCGCCGCCGCTGGCTACCTCACCAATGGCTTCGCCGGTGGCCGGGTTGTAGTTGATGAATACGTCTTTGCTCTCGACCTCGCGGCCGTTGATCCAGTGTTTGATCATGTCGCTCACGCCTCTTTCCGGGCGGAGAAAAAGTCCGCCTCGCTGACAATTCGGTTGACCAGGCGGCCCACGCCTTCGACTTCCACCACCACTTCATCGCCGGGCACCACATCGGCCAGGCCTTCGGGGGTGCCGGTGGCGATCATGTCGCCGGGTTGCAGGGTCATGAAGCTCGACAGGTATTCGATGAGGTAGGGGATATCGAAAATCATGTCGCGGGTGCTGCCCTCCTGGCGCAGCTCACCGTTGATCCAGGTGCGCAGGGTCAGGTTGCTCGCATCGGGCACATCCGCCACGTCGACGATCCACGGGCCGACCGGGGTGGTGGCGTCGCGGTTTTTCACGCGCAGGTTGGGGCGGTAGTAGTTTTCCAGGTAGTCGCGGATCGCGTAGTCGTTACACACGGTGTAGCCGGCCAGGTAGTCCAGGGCGTCGGCACGCTTGACGTTGCGCGCGGCCTTGCCGATGACCGCCACCAGCTCGCACTCGTAGTGCATGTAGGCAACGTTGTCCGGGCGCCAGGTGACTTGGCGGTGGCCGGTGTAGGTGCCGACGGACTTGATGAAGACCAGCGGTTCGGTCGGTGGGGTGAAGGCCAGTTCGGCGGCGTGGTCGGCGTAGTTCAAGCCCAGGGCGAACATGCTGCCGGTGGCCGGTGGTAGCCACTCGACCTGGTCCTCGGCGAGCAGGCGCCCGTCGCTCAGGCGCACGGCGTTGTCGGCCTCGACCGTCACGGCATGGATTTCATGTTCATAGCGGATGCGGGCGTGTTTCATGCTGGGGTCTCCGCCTGGATCTGGTTGGTCAGGCGACCTACGCCGCTGATCTCGACGTCAACCCTGTCGCCCGGCACTACATCCACGCGGCCTTCGGGCGTGCCGGTGATCAGCACGTCGCCAGGGTGCAGGGTCATGAACTCGCTGATTTCGGCGATCAACTGCGGGATGTCTCGCACCCAATTCGCGGTGGAGTTTTCCTGGCGCAGTTCACCGTTGACCCACAGTTTCAGGCTCAACTGATTGGCGTTTGCCACCTGATCACGTGGAACCAGTTGCGGCCCCAACGCGCAGAACCCATCGCGGCATTTGGCTTTGACGGCAGGGCGGTAGTAGCTGTCTTCCGGCAGGCTGAACTCGTTGACCACCACATAGCCGGCCACATGGGCCATGGCATTTTCCAGGCTGACACGGCTGGCGCGTTCGCCGATCACCACACCCAGCGCCGGGCCGGGTTGCAGGCGCTCGCCCTGGGGGTGCAACACCACACCAGCGTGCTCGTTGCGCGTATTCGGGGTCTTGATAAACAGCACCGGCTTGGTGGGCGGCTTCTGGTAGGGCGCCTGCTGGAAGGCGGCGAGATGCTGGTCCAGCAGGCCCTGGTAGTTCAGCGCAACGCCGAACAGGGTGCCGCTGGCAACATCATGCAGGGTACGGCTCATGCGTTTCTCCTGGCGGTGGCGACTGCTGCATAGGCAGTTCGTTAATGTGTTAACGTTATAATTAATATGTTAACAACCGTCAAGCATGGCAAAATCCAGGCGCACTCCAATAACAACAAGGGGGCAGCGTGCAGCCTATTCCCAACATCAACATCGGGCAGGTCTACGACCAGCGTTACAGCGACGCCGAGGTGCATTACGACAAGCTCGGCAACCTGGCGGGTTTTTTCGGGCGCAACATGCCCGTGCACCGGCATGACCGGTTTTTCCAGGTGCATTACGTGAAGAGTGGCGCGGTGCGGGTGTATCTGGATGACCGCCAGTACGTGGAATCGGGGCCGATGTTTTTTCTCACGCCGCCCACCGTGCCCCACGCCTTCGTCACCGAAGCGGACGCCGACGGCCATGTGCTGACGGTGCGCCAGCAATTGGTGTGGGCCTTGATCGACGCCGATCCCAGCCTGGCCTCCGGCGCCGCTTGTGTGGCGTTGACCGGCGGCGACCAGGGGCTGGATGCGCTGTTCGAAGACTTGAACGACGAGATCAACGCCCAGCGGCCCGGGCGCGCCGCCGCGCTGGACAGCCTCACGCGGCTGATCATGCTTCGCCTGCTGCGCCTGTGCGCCCATTCCTTGCCGTCACGCCCGACGCGGCACGAAGACCTGCGCATCTTTCATCGCTTCAACGAACTGATCGAGGCCCATTACCTGGAACACTGGCCGCTGGCGCGCTACGCCGAGGGGATCGGCGTGACCGAGGCGCGCCTCAATGAGGTGTGCCGACGCCTGGCCGACCTGCCGTCCAAGCGCTTGATCCTGGAACGGGTGATGCAGGAAGCCAAGCGCCTGCTGCTGTTTACCGGCAGCTCGGCCAACGAGATCTGCTACCAGCTGGGGTTCAAGGACCCGGCCTATTTCAGCCGGTTTTTCCTTCGTTATGCGCAGGTGACGCCGGGGGAGTATCGGCTGCGGCAGTCGGGTTTGCGCTGACATCCCAGGCGCCGCCCAGCGCCGTGTACAGGTTCACCTCCGCCACCAGCTGCGCCAGCCGGTCGACGATCAGCGCCTGCTGGGAGGCGAACAGCGACCGCTGCGCATCGAGGAACGTCAGGTTGCTGTCGACGCCGCTGCGGTAGCGGTGCTGCGCCAGGTCGTAGTAGGCCTGGTTGGCGGCGACGAAATCACGTTGCGCGGCCAACTGGTCGTTGAAGGTCTGGCGCGCAGCGAGGCCGTCGGCGACTTCCTGGAAGGCGGTCTGGATGGACTTTTCGTACTGCGCCACGCCGATGTCTTTTTGCAGCTTCGCGTAGTCGAGGCTGGCGCGCAGGCTGCCGGCGTTGAAGATCGGCAGGTTGATCTGCGGCTGGAATGTCCAGGTGCCCGCACCGCCCTTGAACAGCCCCGACAGTTCGTTGCTGGTACTGCCGGCGTTGGCGGTCAGGCTGATCGACGGGAAGAATGCTGCCCGGGCGGCGCCGATGTTCGCGTTGGCGGCCTGCAGCTGGTATTCGGCTTGCAGGATGTCCGGGCGCCGTCGCAGCAGGTCCGACGGCAGGCCGGCCGGCACACGCGCCACCAGGTCGTCGGCCAGCGGGCGTGACGGCAGGCGCTCATCCACCGGGCCGCCAACCAGCAGCGCGAGGCTGTTGAGGTCCTGGGCCACTTGGCGTTCATAACGGGCCACGCTGGCACGGGTGCTCTCGACCGCGGTGCGGGCTTGCACTGCATCCAGCGCCGAGGCTTTGCCGGCGCTTTTGCTGCGGCGGGTCAGCTGCCAGCTGTGATCGTTGGCGACCAGCGTCTGCTGGGCCAGGGCCAGCAGTTCCTGATCAGCGCGCCAGGTCAGGTAGGCATTGGCGACGTTGGCCACCAGGCTCAATTGTGCACTGCGGCGTGCCTCTTCGGTGCCCAAGTAGGTGAGCATCGCCTGTTCACTGAGGCTGCGCACGCGGCCGAACAGGTCCAGCTCATACGCGCTGATGCCCAGGGTGGCGGAGTAGTTGGAGGTGATCGCGGGTTTGCCGGTGCCGGTGACGTCGCCCGGCAGCCGCTGGCGTTTGCCGGCCCCCGTGGCAGACACCGCCGGGAACAGGTCCGCACGCTGGATGCGGTATTGCGCCTGGAAGGCCTCCACATTCAGCGCTGCCACCCGCAGGTCGCGGTTATTGGCCAATGCGTCGCCGATCAACTGCTGCAGGGCCGGGTCGTGGAACAGTTGCCGCCAGTCCGGCGTGATTGCCACGGTGCCAGCCTGCGCCAGGCGGTAAATGCCATTCTGCGGGAACTGTGCCGGCACCGGCGCCTCGGGGCGCTGGTACTCGGGGATCAACGAACAGCCGCCAAGCATCCAGGCCAGGCCAACGCCGGTAAGGGTCAGTCTGTTCATCAGGCGCCCACCATCCATTTGGCCAGGCCATGGCGGCCGCTCACGCCCAACTTGGCGGCGGCGCGCTTGAGGTAGGTCTCGATCGAACTGTTTTTCACGCTGAGTTTTTCCGCCATTTGCGGCACGGTGCCGCCGGTCAGCAAGCCCAGGCACACTTCCTGCTCCCGGGCCGACAGGGTGATGTCGCTGAGGGACAAGCGTTTGTAGAACTCACGTTGCAACTGTGACTGTTCCAGCAAGCGGTGCGCAGGTTCAGTGGAGGCGGGCGGCGCCTGACGCAGGATCTGTGCGTGGCGCTCCATCAACGGCAACAGCGTCTCCGACAGGCTCTTGAGAAACGACAGTTCCGCCAGGGAAAATCCGCGCTGGCCCGGCAAACGGTACAGCGAAATCACACAGCGCCGGTTGCCCTGGCGTGACACCAGGTTGCACTGGTGCGACGTGCCGCGCAGGTGCGTGCTCTTGGCCTTGGCCTTCATCTGGATCAGCAGCGGGTCCTGCATGCCGAGCATTTCCCGCAGCAGCGGGTGGTCGTTGAGCGAATGCAGTGTCTGGGACGTCGGCAGGTCCTTGTTCAGGCCCGCACTGCCCAGCAGCTTGATGTCGAGCGCGCTGTCGCGAGGTTCGTCGAGGGTCCATTCACTCAAGTCCACCAGGTGAATCGGCACCCATTTGTCCACGAGGTGCAGCATCTTGCTGGCAAATTCCTCGTGGCCGCTGGTGGAAATCAACTCGCCCATTTCGGCGTAGAAATGCGGGCTTTCCGTGTTGTTGATGCTGCGCGTCAAACTCATAGCCATCTCATCCTTGAAGTCGTACACCGTCAACGGACTCCCTGGGCCTCTGCGGGGTCGATCCGTTCCTCATGAACGTGAGTCGGCGCTCGAGATGTCATTTAGCCAGGGGATTTGTCCTACGTATGTAGCGGGAACGTGGGACACAAGCTGCCATAAAAACATCGTCATTAATTCGACGTTTCTGACGGCCTATTCCGCCGAAGAAATTTCACTCAGGGTATTTAGAGTTTTTTAACTATATGAAAAATAAAGTAAAAAATTATATGTGGGGCAAATTTGGTAAAGGTGACATCGGCCAGATATAGCCAATTTCCTACACTCATTTAATCGATTCAGCAGTGAACCATCAGCAGGCCCCGTTTCCATCCGTTTGGGTGTCCGGGTTTCGGGTGACAGACAGTCCCCCACCCCCATGCTCAAATCCGGCAATTTCGGCCTCCCTGCGCGGCCAGTGCCTGCCCCCCATGAGAAGGATCTTATGAAGCATTTCCCCAGCCTGCCGGCCAGCTTCCCCCTCACCGCTGCGCAACAGGACATCTGGCTCGACCAACTGCGTGCAGGCGACTCACCGCTGTACAACATCGGCGGTTATGTCGATTTCGCCGGCGCGGTGGTGCCTGATCGGATTCAGCGCGCCATCGAGCAGTTGGTCGCCAAGCACGACGCCTTGCGTACCCAATTGCACAGCGATGCCGATGGCCTGCCTCGGCAAACCTTCGTCAGCGAATTGCCGGTCGAAGTGGCCCTGCATGATTTTTCCGCGCTGCCCGACCCGTCGGCCGCCGCCCAGGCCTTGATGCAGGCGCATATGGCCCGGCCGTATACCATGGAGGGAGAGCCGCTGTTCCGGTTTTTCCTGGTCAAGCTCGACGACAACCACTATCGCCTGGGCACGCAAGCTCACCACCTGATCCTCGACGGCTGGGGCTTCGGCCAAATGCTGCAATCCCTGGCCCGCTTGTACACCGACCTGGAGCACGGGCGGCAACCCGAGCCGCTGGCGCCGTCCTATGTCGACTTTATCGAGGCCGACCAGCGTTACCATCAGTCGCCACGCTACGCCCGTGACCGTGCCTATTGGCTGGGCAAGTACCAGGCGCTGCCGGAGCCGTTGCTCACACCCCGGCACAGCGCGCAAACCGCCAGTAATACCCTCGTGCAAGCGTTTCCCGTGGCCTTGCTCGACCGCATGGAGCACGTGGCCAACCGTTACCAGGCGTCGGCGTTCCATGTGCTGCTGGCGGCGATGTACGTGTATTTCACCCGTACTCACCAGCGCGATGAGTGGGCAGTGGGGTTGCCAATCCTCAATCGCTCCAACGCACGGTTCCGTTCCACCGTCGGGTTGTTCACCCAGGTCAGTGCGGTGCGTTTTCAGTTCAGCGAAGCGCTGCCGTTCAGCGCCCTGGTGCGCGGTGTGCGTGACCAGCTCAAGCAGGACTTCCGCCACCAGCGCTTCCCCTTGAGCGAGATGAACCGCGAACTGGGCCTGCGCCGTGCGGATCGCGGCCAGTTGTTCGACCTGTCGGTGTCGTTCGAGCAGGACGACCATGACCTGCGCTACGGCCAGGTCCAGGCGCGGGCGGTCAAGGTGTCCAACCTGCATGAGCCGCTGCCCCTCGCCATCCACTTGCGCAGCAACCGCTACCAGGACACCGCGTGCCTGCATTGCGTTTACAACGAAGCCTATTTGCAGCACGACGAAGTCCAGGCACTGGCGCAGCGCTTTACCTGGTTGCTGGAACAGGGGCTGGAAGACACCGGGTTGAAAGTCGGCGAATTCTCCCTCGTGACGCCTGCTGAACAGGCGCTGCTGCAACGGTGGAACGCCACCGCCCAACCCAACAGTGAACCCCAGACCCTGCACGGGCGTATCGAGGCCCAGGCGGCCCGTACACCGGAGGCCATCGCGGCGATTTACCAGGGCCGGAACCTGACCTACGCCCAGCTCAATCAACAAGCCAATGCGTTGGCCCATCGCCTGCTGGAACACGGCGTGAAACCGGATGACCGCGTGGTGATCCTGGCCCGGCGCAGCCTGGAAACCCTGGTGGGGTTGCTGGCGATTCTCAAGTCCGGCGCCTGCTATGTGCCGGTGGACCCGGCGCATCCGGCCGAGCGCCTGAATTACCTGGTGCAAGACAGTGCCCCGGTGGTGGTGCTGACCCAGCACGACCTGCTGCACCGGCTGCCGGCATCGAACGTGCCGGTGATCGAACTGGACCGCCCGACCTTCCACCTGGGCAGCAACCCCCGGGTGGCCGTCACCTCGTCCAACCTGGCCTATGTGATCTACACCTCGGGCTCCACGGGCTTGCCCAAGGGCGTGATGGTCGAGCACCACACCGTGTCGAACCTGGTGGACTGGCACTGCCAGGCGTTCCACCTGCACGCCGGCAGCCACACCGCCAGCGTCGCCGGGTTCGGCTTTGACGCGATGGCCTGGGAAGTCTGGCCGGCGCTGTGCGTGGGCGCGACGTTGCACCTGCCACCCGCCCACGAGGGCGCAGAAGACATCGACGCGCTGCTGAGCTGGTGGCAAGCGCAGCCGCTGCACGTGTGCTTCCTGCCCACGCCCGTGGCCGAGTACGCCTTCAGCCAGCGCCTGGAACACCCGACCCTGCACACGTTGCTGATCGGCGGTGATCGCCTGCGTGCGTTCACTCGGGCGCAGACGTTTGATGTGATCAACAACTATGGGCCCACCGAGGCCACGGTGGTCGCGACGTCGGGCCGCGTGGACATCGGCCGGCCGTTGCACATTGGCGGGCCGATCGCCAATGCCCGGGTGTACCTGCTCGACGAGCAACAGCGCCCGGTGCCGCTCGGCGCGGCGGGGGAACTCTACGTAGGCGGCAAGGGGGTGGCGCGGGGTTACCTGAACCGCCCCGAACTCAGCGCCGAGCGCTTCCTCGACGACCCCTTCAACGAGGGCCGCATGTACCGCACCGGCGACCTGGCGCGCTGGCTGCCCGACGGCAACCTCGACTACCTGGGGCGCAACGATGACCAGGTGAAAATCCGTGGGGTGCGAATCGAGCTGGGCGAAATCGAATCGGCCCTGACGACCCATCTCCAGGTCCAGGAAGCCGTGGTGCAGTACCGCGACGGTCAACTGCTGGCCTGGTTCGTCCCGCGTGAACCGGTGGCCATCGAAGCCCTGCGAGCTCATTTGCAGGCCACGTTGCCGGACTACATGCTGCCGGCGGCCTACATGGCACTCGATACGCTGCCGCTGACCGCCAACGGCAAACTCGACCGCAAGGCCCTGCCGGCGCCGACCCAGGAGGCCTTCGTCACCCGCCGCTATGAAGCGCCGCTCCCCGGCGTGGAAACCCTGCTGGCAGAGATCTGGGCCGAGCTGTTGCAGGTGCAGCAGATCGGTCGTCATGACCATTTCTTCGAGCTGGGCGGGCATTCGTTGCTGGCGGTGCAACTGGTGCAGCGCATGCGCCAAGTGGGGTTGCGCGCCGATGTGCAGGTGCTGTTCGGCCAGCCGACCCTGGCGGCATTGGCAGCGGCGAGTGCGGCCGGCGACGTGGAGGCAACCGAACTGGCCGGCCCGGACCCTGCCAGCCTGGCGCGCATTGTTGCGAGCATTCCCGGTGGCGCGGAAAACATACAAGACATCTACCCACTGGCCCCGTTGCAGGAAGGCTTGCTCTACCACCACATCACCGATGAACACGACCCGTATCAGCAGCAGGCCCTGTTCAGCTTTGCCCGTCGCGACCAGTTGGAGGCTTTTGCGCAAGCCCTGCAACAGGTGATCAACCGCCACGATATCCTGCGCACCAGCCTGGTCTGGGACGCGCTCGAACAACCGATGCAGGTGGTGTGGCGCACCGCGCAGTTGCGCGTCGAACCCATGGGCGAACACCCAGCGCCGCTGGACTTGCGCCAGGCGCCGCTGATGGCCTTGGACTACGCCGAAGAACCCCACGCGCAACGCTGGGTCGCGCGGCTGCGCTTCCACCATTTGGTCAATGACGCCACGTCCACCACGATCCTGATGCAGGAAATCCGTGCCCACTTGCTGGGTCAGCAGGCGCAGCTGCCGGCGCCGGTGCCGTATCGCAACGTGGTGGTGCAGGCCCGCTCACCGGCCCGGCAAGCGGCGCACGAGGGGTTTTTCCGCGAGCAGCTGGGGGACGTGGACGAGCCGACCCTGGCGTTTGGCTTGCAGGAGCGCCAGGCGGATCGGGCACAGACCGAAGAGGCTGAACACCCATTGAGCGATCAGCTCAATCAGCGCTTGCGCAGCCAGGCGCGTGGCCTGGGGGTCAGCGTCGCCAGTCTGTTCCACCTGGCCTGGGCCCAAGTACTCGGCCGGGTCAGCAGTCGTGACGACGTGGTGTTCGGCACCGTGTTGCTCGGCCGCTTGCAGGCGGGTGAGGGCGCCGACCGCGCCCTGGGCATGTTCATCAACACCTTGCCCTTGCGCTTGCGGCTGGCCGGCCAGAGCGTGACCGATGCACTGCGCGACACCCACGCGCGGCTCAGCGCGTTGCTGGTCCACGAGCAGGCCTCCCTGGCCCTGGCCCAGCGTTGCAGCAGCGCCTCGCCGCTGTTCAACAGCTTGCTCAACTACCGCCATACCGACGCCGAGCGCGACCTGACCCTGGTGCCGGGCATCGCCTTGATCAGCAGCGAAGACATCCTCAGCTACCCGCTGATGCTCACCGTGGACGACACCGCCAGTGGCTTCCTGATCAAGGCCAAGGCTCCGCGCAAGGTGGGGGCCGAGCGCCTGCTGGACTACCTGGAAACCGTGCTGATCCACCTGGCGGACGCGCTGGAGCAAGCGCCGCAAACGCCATTGCGCGAGGTGCCGGTGTTGCCCGCCGGTGAACTGAACACCCTGCTGCTGGACTTCAACGCCACCGAGACCGACTACCCCGACACCCTCACCGTGCAAGCGCTGTTCGAAGCCCATGCGCGGCATACTCCCCACGCCATTGCCGTGCAGGCCGGCGAGCGGCAGCTCACCTATCGCGAACTCAACGAGCGCGCGAACCGGCTCGCCTTCTACCTGCGCGAGCGCGGTGTGCAGCCGGACGCGCGGGTGGCGCTGTGCGTCGAACGCGGGCTGGACCTGGTGGTGGGCTTGCTGGCCATCCTCAAGGCGGGCGGCGCCTATGTGCCGCTGGACCCGGGCTACCCCCGCGAGCGGCTCGCCTACATGCTGCAAGACAGCCAGCCGGTGGCGCTGCTGGTGCACGCGGCGACTCGTGACCTTACGGGTGACGTATCGATTCCGGTCATCGACTTCGACCACTGCGCCTGGAGCCAGGCGCCCAGCGGCAACCCGTTGGTGCCGGGCCTGAGCGTCGCCAACCTGGCATACGTGATGTACACCTCCGGCTCCACCGGCACGCCCAAGGGCGTGATGATCGAGCATCGCGGCCTGGGCAACCTGATGCACTGGGGCTCCCGGCTGTGCCCGAACGCTGAAGGCGGGGCGTTGTTGCAGCGTGCGCCGTTCAGCTTCGACGGTTCGGTGTGGGAGCTGTTCTGGCCGCTCACCAACGGCATGCGCCTGGTGCTGGCGCGGCCCGACGGCCACCGCGAACCGGCTTACCTGGCACAGGTGATTCGCGAGCAGCAGATCACGGTGATCAAGTTCGTGCCGGCGATGTTGCAGCAGTTCCTTGAGTTGGAAGAGTCTGCCTTGTGCACCAGCCTCACTGACGTGCTGTGTGGCGGTGGCGAACTCACCGAAGCCCTGGCCCGGGGCGTGCAGGCCCGCTTGCCCAACGTGCGTTTGCATAACGTCTACGGCCCGACCGAAGCCACGGTGGACAGCAGCGCCTGGACGCTGGAGCCCGGCGCGCCGGTGCCGGCGTTGCAGTTGCCGATTGGCCGAGCGATAGACAACACGCGCCTGTATGTGCTCGATGAGCACGATGCGCCAGTGCCGATGGGTGTCAGCGGCCAACTGCACATTGGTGGGGTAGGGGTTGCCCGTGGTTACCTGGGGTTGGTGCAACTGACGGCCGAGCGCTTTATCGACAGCCCGTTTGTCGAGGGTGATCGCCTGTATCGCACCGGCGACCTGGTGCGTTATCTGCCGGATGGCAACCTCGAATTCCTTGGGCGCAATGACTTCCAGGTGAAGTTGCGCGGGGTGCGCCTGGAGCTGGGGGAAATCGAGTCACGGTTGGCGGCGCACCCGGCGTTGCGCGAAGTGGCGGTGTTGATCCGGGATGAGCGCCTGGTGGCGTATTTCACCGTGCGAGGGGAGGCGCCGACGTTGGAGGCGTTGCGCACACATGTGCTGGCGCAGTTGCCCGAGTACATGGTGCCTGCGGCGTTTGTGCAGTTGGAGGCGCTGCCACTGAATCCGGCGGGTAAGCTGGACCGCAAGGCCCTGCCGGAGCCGGGGTTGGAGTCGGTGCTCAGCCGGGCTTATGAAGCGCCGGTTGGCGAGGTGGAGACCTTGATGGCGGGCATCTGGGCCGATGTCCTGAAGCTGGAGCGGGTGGGGCGGCATGACCACTTCTTTGAGTTGGGTGGGCATTCGTTGCTGGCGGTGAACTTGGTGGCTCGTTTGCGCAAGGCGGGGTTGGAGGTGGATGCGCGTACCTTGTTCAGCCAGCCGACGTTGGCGCAATTGGCGGCTTGCACGGTGGCGCAGGTGCAGCGGGTGGAAGTGCCTGAGACTGCCATTCCGCAGCTCAATCGCCGGCGTCGTATCTAAGGCCTGGCACAAACTGTAGGAGCCGAACGCACACTGTGGGAGCTGGCTTGCCGGCGATGGCGGTTTGTTCGTGTACATATCCATTGCTGCGGTAACGGCTACTTAGGGTTCCGCTCTTACAGCGGGTCACTTTTTGAAGAGCGCAAAAAGTAACCAAAAACGCTTCGCCCCACCACTCGGCACCTCGCCTAGGCTCGGTGTTCCCTCACTCCGGCTTGAATCCGTGGGCCGCCGCCACGCGCCATCCATGGCGCGGGGCGGCTAACCCGGCGTCCTGCCGGGTTGCCCACGGATTCAAGCCTGCGTTCGGCCAGCGTGGTTGACGGGGCGCCTCAGATCAAAATCAAAAGCGACTCGCTACGCATCGTGGATGCGTTTTTTTCCTCTGTAGGAGCCGGCTTGCCGGCGATGGCGCCGGACCTGTCGGCAACGCTCAGGCGGTCAGGTTGCGCAACAACGGCACTACTTCCGCCCCCACATGTATCGCTTCTTCCAAATGTGGAAATCCCGACAGGATAAAACTGTCCACTCCCAACTGGTGATACTCCTCGATCCGCTCCGCCACTCGGGCATAACTGCCCACCAGCGCGGTACCCGCACCGCCACGGACCAACCCCACACCGGCCCACAGGTTGGCCGACACTTCCAGCTCTCGGGCGCCACGGCCACGGCCTTGCATCAGCTGGGTCTGGCGGTTCTGGCCTACCGATTCGTAAGCCGCCATCTGCCGCTGTGCCTGATCGATGGCGTCCTTGGGGATTTCTTGCAGCAGGCGTTCTACGTGGGCCCACGCGGCGTCATCGGTGGGGGCGGCGAACACGTGCAGGCGCAGGCCGAAGCGCAAGGTGCGGCCCTGGGCGGCCGCCAGGTCGCGCATGCGGTGGATGCGCTCGGCGATCATCGCCGGCGGTTCGCACCACATCAGGTAGGTTTGCCCATGGGCCGCGCCCACACGTTCGGCGGCTTCGGAGGCGCCGCCGAAGTAGATCGGCGGTGCCTCGGCGCCCGGTGCAATCGGCGTATGGAGCGCGCTGCGGTAGTAGCGGCCCGGATGGGGCGGCGGTTGCCCGGCCCACACGGCCTGGAACATCTGCAGGAATTCAGCCGTGCGTGCATAGCGCTCGTCATGTTCCAGGAAATCTCCCAGGGAGCGTTGTTCAAAGCGGCTGGAGCCGGTCACCACATGCAGGGCCAGGCGGTTCTCGCTGAGCAGCTGCAAAGTGGCCGCACGGTGTGCGGTGTAGGCCGGCAACTCGGTGCCAGGCCGCAGGGTGAGCAGAAACCTCAGGCGGCGTACTTCCTGGGCCAGCACGGCGGTGATCAGCCACGGGTCCTCGAAGCCGCTGGCGGTGGGCACCATGATGCCGTCGAAACCGGCCTGTTCGGTGGCCCGCACGATCTGGCGCAGGTAGTCCAGGGTGGGCGCGCGTTCGCCTTGCTGGAACAACCCGACCTTGGGCAAGCCGCTGCTGGTGAGGTGGCGACCGTCGCCATTGGTGGGCAGGAACCAGTCGAGCTGGATCGGTGGGCGTGCGTCTGTGCTCATGCTACGGGCGCTCCTTGCGCAAGAGGGGCAGTACCTGTTCGCCAAACCGCAGCACATCGCCCACGGCCGGCCCGCCTTCGAGGATCAGCTGGTTCAAGCCCAGCCCGTGCAGTTCCTGCAGGCGCGTGGCGATCTGCTGCGGTGTGCCCACCAGGATCAGCGGTTGCCCCGGCGCGCGTTGCAGCAGGTTCGGGTGCACCTCCCATTGGCGCAGCGGGTGGCGCGCGCGGGGCAGGGTGGCGAGCAGTTCGTCCGGGACGTCCGCCACGGGCAACAACGCGGCGGCGGTCTCCCAGGCCAGGTCTTCGCTGTCGCCCAGGATCAGGCCGAAGGTGCAGGCGAAACCCAGTGCTGGTTGAATCGCCCGCCAGCGCTGGATCTCCTTGGCGAGGGCCTTGGGAGCGCCAGGGGCGAGCAGGCAGGTCTGGGCGTGGGCGCTCACCAGGCTGTGGCTCTGGCTGTCGTCGAGGATCAGGCCTGGGGCGGGCAGTTCGCGACGGGCGACGCCGGCGTTTTCCAGTTGGAAATAGCGGCCCTGGTAATCCAGGCCCGCATCATCGGGCGCCAGCAACTGCTGCAGGATCTCCAGGTACTCGCCGATGCGCTCGCTGCGCTGGTCACGGTTGAGCCATTCGCCAAAGGCGCTGCGTTCGCTGTTGGGCAGGTGCAACTGCACCCGGTGGCCGCTGATCGATTGCAGGCTTTGCAAGGTCGTGGCCAGCGCGGCGGGCAGCATCACCTCGGGTGGCACGCTGACCGACAAGCGCACCCGCCGCGTGTGCGCGCACAACGCCGCCGCCACGCCCAGGCTGTCAGCGCACAGTGCACCACCGGGAATCCACAGGCCATCGAGGCCGGCGTATTCCACGGCTTGGGCCAGTTGAATCCATTGCCCCGGCCGCGCCGCCCAGTCGGGGGTACACAGGGGCATCAGCCAGCTGAATTCGAGGGGCATGCATAAGCTCCGTCAGTCATCGTCTTTTCCAACCCAAGGCCGGGGCGATGTCCCGGGCAATCGTTTCCAGGCGCTTGAGGATCTGCGCCTGGGTCGAGCTTTCCGCCTGGACCACGGCGATCACGTAATCAGCATAAGGCAGCAGGGCAGGATCCTGTTGCAAGCTTTCGATCACTTCATCGGGATGGCCGTGGTGCACATTCATCAGGCGCAAATGGGCCTGCAGGTCCACCGCCTCATCGATCAGGCCTTCACGTTGCAGGCGCGGGATATGCCGCTCGATGTCCACCGCCAGTTCGGCCTGGGCGTCGGCGCGGCTGGACGCCGGGAAAATCGCACGGACCACGCCGATACGTGGCGCGCGGTCCGTGCGCGACCACGCCTGCAAGTAAGCCTCGGCCAGTGGTTTTTGCACGGTGAGTGGGTCGTGGGTCGCGGTGCCCAGCAGCAGGCCATTACCTTGTCGGGCCGTGTAGACCGCACCGTCGGTGCTGCCATGGGAATGCCACAGTCGCTCCCCCAGGCGAGGCGCGGGAGGTTGCAGGGTCAATTCACCGGCGAGCGGCTGGCCGGCCAGCAGGTGCTGCAAGCGTTGCTGATGCTCGGCAAATTCCACTTGGCGCTGGGTGGGGTCACGGTCAAACGCACTGAAGTTATCCAGGTTCGCGCCGCCGCTGCCCAGGCCCAATTGCACTCGGCCGCGACTCAATGCGTCGAGCACGCTGGCGTCTTCGGCCAGGCGGATCGGGTCCTCAAATGGCAGCACAATCACCCCGGTGCCCAGTTCGATCCGCTGGGTACGCTCGGCCACCGCCGCCAGCAGCACCAGTGGTGACGGCAGCCGACCAAAGCCGTTGTTCAGGTGGTGCTGGGCGATCCAGCCGCCGTCGAAGCCCAGCGCCTCGGCGACTTCGAATTGTTCGATCAGGTCGCGGTAGACCTGCTGCGGGTCGTCGCCAAAGGCGTGGCTGAGAAAGCCCAGTTTGAAGGTCATGACAGGGCTCCTGAGGGCCGGGCCGGTTGCCAGCCCAGGGCGGGGGCGATGTGTTCGCGCAGGGTTTCCAGGGCGCGGATGGCGTCGCGCAGCGGTGTGCTGACGGTCTGCACTTGCAGGATCAGGTGATCGTGGGCCGTCAATGCGGGGCCTTGCTGCAACTGCTCGACGATGCGCTCCACCGGGCCATGCAAGATGCCCAGGCGTTCGAGCGTGGTGTCGAAGTTGTCGTCAAGCGCGCCCTTGAACACGCCGATGCGTTGCTGGCGATCCACATAAGCCAGGATGTCGCGGCGCGTGGCGTCGCCGGGCGACGGGAACAGCGCCTGCACCCGCACAACGCGGGCCGGTGTGCCGTTGTCGCCGGTCCAGGCCTTGCGGTAGCGGTCCACCAGTTCCACGCCAGCGTGTGCCGGCAGGTGGGGGTTGGGGGCCATGATCAGGCCGTGGCCACGCTCCGCCACCCGTTCCACCCGTGAGGTGGCTTCCCACACGCGGTGGCTCAGGCCATTGGCCCGTGGCAGCAGGCGCGCCCCGTTATCGGCCAGTGGCGCGTTGCCCAGGGCACGGAGCAACTGTTGCAGGTGCTGCTCGTAATCCCGGTGCCTTGCCTCATGCTCGCGGCCGAAGGCCAGGAACGTCTCGGGATCAAACCCCGCGCCAAGGCCCAGCTCCAGGCGGCCGTTGCAGAGCAGGTCCAGCACCGCCGCGTCTTCGGCCAGGCGCAGCGGGGCTTCCTGGGGCAGCACGATAATCCCTGTGCCCAGGCTGATGCGCTGCGTGTGCTGGGCAATCGCGGCGAGCAACACCAGGGGCGAGGGCAGGCGCCCCTGCTCACTGGCGAAATGGTGTTGTGCGACCCAGCCACTGTCGAAGCCCAGTTCTTCGGCGACCTTGAACAGCGCCAGGGTGTCGCGGTAAACCTTGGGATCAGCGCTGGGGCTGTAGACCCGGCTGAGGAACCCCAGGGAAAAGCCAGTGCTCATGGTGTCAGCTCCCGGGTCAATTGTTTTTGCAGGGCGGGGCCGGCATTGAGGGATTCCGGCAGGCCGCTGAACGGGCTGATGGTCAGGTAGCCTTTGTTCAGCCACACCGCTTCATCATGCTGTTGTGCGGCGGTGGCAGCAGGGCTGTACTGGAACCCGATGCCAGGCTTCCCAGGCAGGTTGAACCGCTTGAGGTCGTCGGTGTACAGCGCTTCAAACCCCACGTAGCTGCCGATCCGCGTGAGTTTCACGCCCTTGGGCTGCGGCTCTTTGGGCAGGTTGATATTCAGGCCCAGGCCGGTCGGCAGCAGGGCGCCGTTGGGTTGGCGATGGCGGTCGAGGGCGTGTACCAACTTCGCCACCCACCGGGCGACGCGCTGTGGGTCTTGTTCTTTCAGGTCGGTACTCACCGCCAGCGCCGGGATGCCCGCCTGGACCGCCGCACTGGCAGCGTTGAACGTGCCCGACGCCAGGTTAATTGCGCCCAGGTTATTGCCGGGGTTGGGGCCGACGATGACCAGGTCGGGGTGGGGCAGGACTTTTTTCAGGCCCATCAGCAGTGCCATCACCGGGGTGCCGCTGATTTCGATCTGCACGGCCTTGCCGGCGCACTCAGGGCTTTGGCACACGCCGTTTTCGTGGGTGCTGATGTAGTAACTGTCAGGGTAGGCGGGGTCGCTGTCGCGGCCCACGCTGACTTCACGGCCAAAGAAGAACGCGCCGCCGCGCGCGCTCTGGTCGCTCTGCGGCGCGGCGATCCGCACGGTATGCCCCTGGGCCTTGAGCTCGGTGTACAAGGCGCGAATATTCGGGTGCTGATAACCGTCGTCATTGGTCAGCAGGATGTTCAAGGCAAAGGCTTTGCACGCGAACACACTGCCGCAGGCCAGCATCCAGGCGCTGCGTTTCATGCAGGAGCCCCCGTCGTAAAACGATTGGCGGGGCGTGGCAGGCCCAGGTTTTCACGCAAGGTGGTGCCTTCGTAGGTTTCGCGAAACAGCCCGCGCGCCTGCAACAGCGGGATCACTCGGTCCACAAACAGGTCAATGGCGCCGGGGAAATACGGGAAGAACACGTTGAAACCATCACAGGCCCGCGCCTGGAACCACGCCTCGAAGTGGTCGGCCACGTCTTCGGCCGTACCAATCACCGGGTTGCCACCGGCCAGGCGCAGGTACAGCTGGCGGATGCTCAGGTTTTCCTTGCGCGCCAGTTCCAGCACTTTGTCACGCCGGCTGCCGCGTTGGCCGACCGGCGTCTCGGGCAGCGGGCCGTCGAGGTCATGGCCCGACAGGTCGATGTCATCGCCCAGGGTGTCCGCCAGCAGGCGCAGGCCCAGCACCGGGTCGATCAGCGCCTGGAATTCTTCGAAGAGTGCCTGGGCCTGTTCACGGGTGTCGGCGATGAAGGGGGTGATGCCCGGCAGGATCTTGATGTGGTCCGGGTCGCGGCCGAAGGCGGCGGCGCGTTGTTTGATGTCCTGGTAAAACGCCTGGGCGCTCTCTACGTCATGGGCATGGGCAAAGATCAGCTCGGCCACTCGGGCCGCGAGGTTCTTACCCGGTTCCGATGCACCGGCCTGCACCAGCACCGGGTGGCCCTGGGGCGAGCGCGCCACGTTGAGCGGGCCACGCACCGAGAAATGCTCGCCGCGATGGTTGAGGGTGTGCAATTTGCCGGGGTCGAAATACTCGCCACTGGCTTTGTCGCGGGTGAAGGCGTCGTCGTCCCAACTGTCCCACAGGTCCTTGACCACATCATGGAATTCTTCGGCGCGCTGGTAGCGGTCGCCGTGGTCCACATGGTTTTCACGGCCGAAATTCCACGCTTCATCCGAGACCACCGAGGTCACCAGGTTCCAGGCCGCGCGGCCCTTGGACAGGTGGTCGAGGGACGCGAATTTGCGCGCGATGTGGTAGGGCTCGTTGTAAGTGGTGGTGGCCGTAGCGATCAGGCCGATGTGCCGGGTGACGGCGGCCAGGGCCGACATCAGGGTCAGGGGCTCGAAATGCTCGGCGCGCGCCGTGCGGCTCAAGGCATCGTGATGATGCCCCCACAGCGCGACCACATCGGCGATGAACAACGCATCGAACTTGCCGCGCTCGGCGGTCTGGGCGATGTGCTTGAAGTGCTCGAAATCCAGGCTGGCATCCGCCTGGGCCAAGGGGTGGCGCCAGGCAGCGACATGGTGGCCGCTGTTGGCGAGAAACGCCCCCAGCTTGAGTTGATCGGTGCGGCGGGTCATGAGCAGGTCCTATTCAAGTCAGGCACGGGGCTGGCGAACCAGCCCCGTGCGCCGGGTCAGAAGTTGTAGGTCACGCCGGTGTACCAGTAGCCGCCGGTGGTGCCGTAGGGCGAGAAGTTGCCGTAGGGGAAACCGCCTGAGCTGCTGGCCAGGTCGGTGCGTTCCGGGTACTTGTTGAACAGGTTGTTGGCGCCGGCATTCAGGGTGACGGCCTTGGTCAGGTGGTAGTCGATGTTCAGGTCGGTGATCCACGCCGGCGAGAAGGTGCGGTCGTAGATCTCGGCGGTGCCGTACTGGGTGTACTCGCCGTAGCGCGTCAGGTTGAGGGCCACTTCCAGTTTGTCGTAGGTCCAGGTGGTGCCCAGCAGCAACTTGGATTGCGGCAGGCCGTACTTGAGGTTGCCCTGGCGCTGGCGATCATAGCCGCCATCCGGGCCGAGTGCCTGTGCGGCAACGGCGGAGGCGTGGATGTCGTCGATCTGGGTGGTGTTCCAGTTGAAGCCCGCCGAGTACTTCAGGCTGCCCCAGGCACCGATGTCCTGGCGGTAGTCGCCGACCAGGTCGACGCCACGGGTGGTGGTGTCCAAGGCGTTGGTGAAGTAGGTGACGGCCTGGTTCGGGTTGAGCCCGGCAGCTGCGAGGATCGCGTTGATCTGTGCGGTGCCGCCAAGGTAGCCGGTCTGGGCGATGCGGTCCTTGATCTTGATCTGGTACGCATCCAGGGTGATGTTGGTGGCATCGGTGGGTTGCAGGGTGAAGCCGACGCTGAAGTTGGTGGATTTTTCCGGCTTGAGCTTGCTCGCGCCCAAGGCCTTGGCCACGTCGGAGTCGACCGCCACGTTGCGGTAGTCGAACAGTTGGCCGTTGACGCTGGTCTGCGAGGTGGCGCTGTAGATCTGCTGGGCCAGGGACGGCGCACGGAAGCCCGTGCTGACGGTGCCGCGCACGGCCAGGATCGGAGTCAACTGGTAACGGGTGGAGAACTTGCCATTGGTGGTGGTGCCGGAGCCGTCGTTGTAATGCTCGTAGCGACCGGCCAGGTCCACGTGCCACTTGTCGGTGAAGTCCTGCCCGATTTCACCGTAGCCGGCCAGGCTGGTGCGGCTTTTCTGCGCGGCATCGGCCGGGGTGGTGCCGGCGCCGGAAATGGTGCCGGGTGGGATCAGGGCGCCGTTGGCGCCGGTGCTGAACGGCCCGCTGGCGTAGGAGGCGAGGTCGCCCTTGCCGATCTTGTAGTCCTCGTAGCGTTGTTCCAGGCCCCAGGAAATCTGGGTCGGCTTGTACAAGCCGAGGTCAAAGGCGCGGGTCAGGTCGAGGTTGTTGGTCCACTGGCTGAAGGTTTTCACGCCGGTGTCCACCGAGGTCGGCGACGTCGGGCCGTAGCTCAGGTTGTAGGTGTCGGTGAGCGTGGCGCGGGCGTGGTCCTGGCCGAAGGTGCTGGACAGGTCGTAGTCCCAGCCGGCGGCCTTGCCTTTGCCGCCGAACGCGACCTGGAAGTCTTCCTCGATGAACCGCAGGTTGTCTTCGATGCCTTCCGGGTACGGCGTCTGGATACCGTTGAAACTCGACGGCTGGTGGAAGGCCAGGGGTTTTTCCGAGTTGCGGTGGGTGTAGGTCGAGAACGAATACAGGGTCAGCGCGTCATCCACCGGCAGCTCGGCGTTGTAGCCCAGGCTGAAGTTTTTCGCCTCGGGCAGGCCGGTGCCGTAGTAGGTGTGTCGCTGGCTGGTGTTGCCGGCGGAGTCGGTGTACGGCGCATTGTCGGAGCGATCGGAGACGTTTTGCTTCTTCGCGTCCAGGGCCAGGTTGATAAAGCCGTCGTTGGGCAGGGCCAGGCCAACGTTGCCGGTCTGGCGCACGGTTTCGCCGTCACCGTTTTCATAGTTCTGGCCGTAGCTGGTGGACAGGCTGCCACCGTGGTCGGTCTGCTTGAGCACCACGTTGACCACGCCGCCGATCGCGTCCGAGCCGTACTGGGCCGAGGCGCCGTCGCGCAGCACTTCGACGTGATCCACCAGGGCGGTGGGGATCATGTCGAGGTCCACCGGCTGCGAGCCGGAGTTGAGGTAGGTGCCGTTGTTCAGCAGTGCGCTGTTGTGACGGCGCTTGCCGTTGACCAGCACCAACACCTGGTCGCCATTGAGGCCACGCAGGCTGATGGGGCGCACCACCGAGGTGGAACCGAAGCCTGACGACGCCGGCTGGTTGAGCGACGGCAGCACTTTGCTCAAGGCGCGGGTCAGGTCACCTTGCCCGGTGGCCAGCAGTTGCTTGGAAGAAATCACATCCACCGGCGCCGGGCTCTCGGCCAGGGTACGCGCCTGGCCACGGTTGCCGATCACCACCACGGTGTCCAGCGGGTTGTCGCTGGCCGGGGCGTCGGCGGCGAGGGCCAGGCTGCTGTAGCTGGCCGCCTCGCACAGGGCGATAAATAACAGGGTATGGGCGAAGGCCTTGCCGGGTCGGCTGCCGGCGGCGCGTGATGCATTCATGATGGGAAACACTCCAGTTGGTTAAGGCGTTGGGCCTTGATCGAGGTCGGCTTGTTGGGTTCAAGCTCTGGTGAGAGGCTGGAGAGCAAAGGCTGTGCCATCGTAAAAAAATGATTAAAAACAATGGCTTGTTGTGTGGTGATAGGACGCTTTGGTGTTTTTCTAACAGTGCCATCAACAGGCTGCTGATTTTCCTACAGCCCCCACCCCCCTTGTAGGAGCCGGCTTGCCGGCGATAAGAGCCACGGACCTAGCACACGCTATCGCCGGCAAGCCGGCTCCTACGGAGAACGGTGATTGGCATAGCCCTTGCTGCCTTCGGGCCAGACCTCAACCCAAGGAAGCTTTTTTTGTATGCCTAGACCCGGCCCGCGCAACGCCCTCACTGATATCCCAGGCCTCACGGTTGGCCACGCCACGGACCTGCACGTCGACACCGGCGTCACAGTGATCCGCCCCGATGGCTTCTGGACCGCCAGCATCGACATTCGCGGCGGCGGCCCAGGCGGGCGGGAAACCGCTGCACTGGAGCCGGAAAACATGGTCGGCCAACTCCACGCGCTGGTGTTCGCCGGTGGCTCGGTATTCGGCCTGGGCGCGGCGGATGCCGTGGCGGCGAAACTCTCCCAGGCGCAGGTGGGCCTGCACCTCAAGCCCGGTGCGCCGGCCATCCCCATCGTGCCCGCAGCGGTGCTGCATGACCTGGCCAACGGTGGCGACAAAGACTGGGGCCTGGAGCCGCCTTACCGACGCCTGGGCTTTGAGGCGCTGGCCAATGCCCGCGAGGATTTTGAGCTGGGTTCGGTGGGCGCCGGCCGTGGCGCCATGGCCGGGGTGTTGAAAGGCGGGCTGGGCACTGCCTCCCTGGACCTGGGCGACGGGCTGGTGGTTGCCGCCCTGGTGGTCGCCAACCCCATCGGCTCGGTGTACATGCCCGACGGCCAAACCTTCTGGGCCTGGCCCTGGGAAGTGGCGGGGGAGTTCGGTGGCCAGCGGCCGCAAGCGGAGATGGATTGCAGCGACCCGATGCCGGAGCTCTCGCGCCTCGATTCAATGGGCCGCCTGCAAGCCGGCGCCAACACCACGCTGGTGGTGGTGGCCTGCACGGCGCAATTAACCGTGGCCGAATGCAAGCGCGTGGCGATCATGGCCCAGGACGGCATCGCGCGCGCGGTGCGGCCGGCGCATTTGCCGTTTGATGGCGACACAGTGTTTGCCCTGGCCTCGGCGGCGGTGGCCTTGACCGACGGGCCACGGCGGCAAGTGGAAATCGGCCGGATTGGCGCCGCAGCGGCCGATTGTGTGGCGCGCGGGATTGCGCGCGGCGTATTTGCTGCCCGCCAACTCCTGTAGGCGCCGGCTTGCCGGCGATGGCGGTGTCTCAGCCCGCTTATCTGGCACTGATACACCGCTATCGCAGGCAAGCCAGCTCCCACATTTGGATCTCTATTTATCAGGTGGACAGTAGTTTGCTCTGGCTCTGGCTCTGGCTTTTGATCTTGATCTTAGGCGCCCCGTTAAACCACGCTGGCCGAACGCAGGCTTGAATCCGTGGGTAACCCGGCAGGACGCCGGGTTAGCCGTCCTGGGCCAAGGATGGCCCATGACGGCGGCCCACGGATTCAAGCCGGAGTGAGGGCACACCGAGCCTAGGCGAGGTGCCGAGTGGTGGGGCAAGAGCCCTTTTGGTTACTTTTGGGGCTCTTTTCCAAAAGTGACCCGCTGTAAGAGCGGAACCCATATCAGCCGTTACCCAAATAACGGATATGTACCCCGACAGACCGCCATCGCAGGCAGCCAGCTCCCACATTTTGGAACCCTGTACATCAGGTAAAGCGTGAAACCCGGGCTTGGGCATTCGCCGCCTGATCCGGCAAACCCAGCGCCTCATACACCCGCACCAAACTGCGATTGGTCGGCACATCCCACCCGTCATACCGACGCCGCAACTCCAACGCCTGCTGCGCCCCAAACCAATCCCCAGCGTTCAACCGCGCATCCAGTTCCACCTGGGAGAACAGATCACGCTGGGCATGGCTGCCACCGATTTCATTCAACCGGGGCAGGGCGAGGGCCAAGTGTTCCAGCGCACCCTGCGCATCCCCGCGTGCATGGGCCAACAGCCCGCGCGCCAATGGCAAAGTCACCTCGCCCCACACCGGCCGCGCCGCAACACTATGCTCGCGCAACGCCGCCAACAGCTCATCCGCTTCCGGCTTGCCGGCGCGTGCCAGGCCATACAGGTACTGCACACTGAGAAACGGCTGCACCACATCCCCGGTGCGTCGCTGCAGGTAAGGCGCCAACCCCTGCCAACGCTCGCCGACGTCGATGCCCGCCAGTTCCAGGCGTGCCAGCAACGACACCGCCCCCACTTGGTCTTGGGAATACTCCGGCAGGATGCCCCACACGTGCTGGTCGTAGATCTCCAGCACCCGCTGATCTTCACCCCGCGCCAGGTAGAACAGCGCCAGGTGCCACCAATTGTGGGTGTACATAAACGAGTTCAAACCGGCCCAGTGGTGGGCCACGCTTTCCAGGAATTCGGTGCCTTCCTCGATGCGCCCCTGGGTCAGCATCACATGGGCCAGGGCATGTTGCGCCCAGGGCTCAGAGGGTTGCAGGCGCAGGGCTTCGCGGGCGCTGGCTTCGGCCTCTTCGAGCAAGTGGCATTGTTCATAGGCGAAGGCCAGCAGGCCATGGCTGTGGGCGATGTCCGGCGCGCCCGCGACAGCCTTGAGGCCGATGCACAGCAACGCCGGCCAGTTGCCCCGGTTGAACTCCAGGTACTGGTTGAGCTTGGCGGCGAACAGGTCACGGGGGTAGCGGCCCAGCAGGTGTTCGCTCAGGTGCAGGACCTGGTCGAGGTCGTCGTCGATCCAGGCGCTCAAGGCGGCCAGGTACAACTGGGCGCGCGGGTGATCGCTGTTTAACGCGGCTGCGCGCTGGCGGTATTGCTCGGCCAAAGTCGGGCCTTCGGGGGACTCGATGAACATCAGCAGCAAGCCGGCGAAGGCATTGGCCAGGGCCGAGTCAGGGGCGGCGTCCGCCGTGGCGAGAATGCCTTCGGCGCGAGGCTGGTAGCCGAGGAAGCCGCCGATGAAATCGTCCAGGCCCTGGCGGGTGGACGGGTCGAGGGTGTCGATGGGGTTGCCCAGGTAATCCAGTGACATGGGGTTAAGGCTCGTGGGTTCAGATAAGGATCACAGGGCAAAGCCTGTGCCACCTGAGCACCACAACTCTACTGTGGGAGCTGGCTTGTCGAGTCGTCGCACCGCTGCGATAGCGGTGGGTCAGGGAAATATCCAGTGTCTGAAGCACCGCTATCGCAGGCAAGCCAGCTCCCACATTGGATGTGAGGCGCTGTTGCTTTTTGCACACTCGGGCAGGGCGCTGTGGTTTTTTCATCACCCAGACGGCAACCAAGACCCGCAATCGCGCCGAAAACCCCCATGGCACAGCCCTTGCAAAATCCCTCCCAGAACCTTTCCATTCGAGGAGCCTCCATGCGCCCATTCTCTTTCCGCCGTGCCCTCTCCTGCGTGGGGTTGTGCAGCGTGCTGCTGGCCGGCCAGGCCCAGGCGCAACCCCAGGAGGGCGGGGTGCTGAACCTGGTGGCCCAGCCTGAACCGCCGTCGCTGATGCACGGCGTGGTCAGCCATGTGTCCACCCAATACGTCAGCGGCAAGATCCTCCAGGGCCTGCTGACTTTCGACACGGACCTCAACCCCAAGCCGGTGCTGGCCAAATCCTGGGCTATCTCCCCGGACGGCCTCACCTACACCTTCCAACTGCAAGACAACGTGCACTGGCACGACGGCCCGGCGTTCACCGCCGACGACGTGGTGTTCAGCTTCCAGACCTTCTACCCGGAAGTGGACAAGCGCCTGGGCGGCATCATCACCGAGTACGTCGACAGCATCACCGCCACCGGCCCGCTGCAAGTGGTCTTCCACCTGAAGAAACCCTTCGCGCCGTTGCTCTCGGCCCTGGGCAGCGGCCTGCGCCCGGTGGTGCCCAAGCACCTTTACGAGAACACTGACTTTCGCAACAACCCCTACAACCTCAAGCCGGTGGGCACCGGGCCGTTCGTATTCGTGGAGTGGAAACGCGGCGCCTATATCAAGCTGGCCAAGAACCCCAACTACTGGAAAAAAGGCCTGCCGCACCTGGACGGGATTGTCTTCCACGTGATCCCCGACGGTTCCTCCCGCGCCGCAGCCTTCGAGCGCAATGACGTGCAGGTGCTGCGCAGCGGCGATGCCGACTATTCCGACCTCAAGCGCCTGGGCGCCTTGCCGAATGTGCAGTCTTCCGAGAAAGGCTGGGAGTTGTATGCCGGCCTGGCCTTCCTGCAGATCAACACGCGCAAGCCACCGCTGAACAACCCCAAGGTGCGCCAGGCGATCCTGTATGCGCTGAACCGGCAGTTTGTCGTGGACAACATCTTCTTCGGCTCGGGCAAGGTCGCCCAGGGCGAATTCGTGTCGGGCACGCCCTACCACGACCCCCAATTGCCGCAGTACGCCTATGACGTGAAAAAGGCCAAGGCGCTGATCGCCGAATCCGGCGTGGACGTGGGCGCGGTGCGTATCCGCCTGCTCAACGGCGAGAAGGGCGGTGCCTGGGAGCGCCTGGCCGAGTACACCAAGCAAGCGCTGCAGCCACTGGGCTTCAAGGTGCAGGTGGTGACGTCCGACGCCGCCACCTGGTTCCAGCGCGTGAGCGACTGGGACTTCGACCTGACCTACAACTTCATCTTCCAGATCGGCGACCCCTACCTGACCAGCGCCTACCTGTACCGCTCCGACTACATCCTCAAGACCTCGCCGTTCGCCAACGTCAGTGGCTACAACAGCCCTGAAGCCGATGCCTTGTGGACGAAAATCGCCGACACGCCCGAAGGCCCTGCGCGCACCCAGCTCTACAGCCAGCTGGAAAACCGGCTGAACACCGACCTGCCCATCGCGCCGATCTTCGAGATGCGCAACCAGACGCTGTTCCACACGCAGGTGCATAACCTGCTGCAAACCGCCACCAGCCTCAACGAAGACTACGAAAGCGTTTACCTCGACGCGCCTGCGCCATGAACGGCGTGGTGTATCTCGGCGGGCGCCTGGTCAAGGCGCTGCTGATGGTGGTGGCGGTGCTGGTGCTGAGCTTCCTGTTGATCCACCTCGCGCCGGGTGATCCGGCGTTGCTGCTGGCCGGTGAGGCAGGGGTGGACGATGTGCAATTCATCGAGCAACTGCGCCAGACCATGGGCCTGGATAAACCACTGCTGCAGCAACTGTTGATCTACCTGGGCAATGTCGCGCACCTGGACCTGGGGTACTCCTACCGCAACCAGACGGCGGTGTGGTCGCTGATCGCCGAGCGTTTGCCCGCAACGCTGGCCTTGATGGGTTCTGCGTTTGTGCTGTCGTCGCTGCTGGGGGTGACCCTGGGCGTGCTGGCGGCGCGCGCACGGCAACGGCGTCACTGGCTCGACGGGGTGATTTCACATGGGGCGCTGCTGTTGTATGCGATGCCGCCGTTCTGGCTGGCGATGCTGTTGATCCTGTTGTTTTCCGTGAGCCTGGACTGGTTGCCCGCCTTTGGCATGGAAACCGTGGGCCAGGACTTTTCACTGCTCGACCGTGTGCAGCACCTGCTGTTGCCGTGCCTGTCGTTGAGCGTGTTGTTCCTCGCCCTGTACATCCACCTGACCCGCGCCGCCGTGCTTGATGCCCTTGGCCAGGAGTACGTGCGCACGGCCCATGCCAAGGGCTTGCACCCACGGCGGATTCTGTACGTGCACGTCTTGCGCAATGCGCTGCTGCCGGTGGTCACCTTCGCCGGCCTGCAACTGGGCCAGCTGGCCAGCGGCGCCTTGCTGGTGGAAGTGGTGTATGCGTGGCCGGGCATCGGCCGCTTGATGTACGACTCCCTGGCCCAACGCGACTACGGCGTGCTGATGGGCGGGTTCCTGGTGATCTCGATGTTGGTGGTGGGCTTCAACGTGTTGACCGATGTGATTTGCCGTTACCTCGACCCGCGCATTGGCGCCGGAGGGCAGGGCTGATGGCGGTGTTCAGACGCTTTATCCGTCAACCCTCGGCGCTGGCCGGTGCGCTGTTCTTGCTGGTATTGGCGGCGCTGGCACTGGCAGCGCCGTGGCTCACCAGCAGCTCGCCGTGGGAAATGAACAGCCGGCCGATGCTGCCACCGTTTTACGACGCCGCCCACTGGCTGGGCAGCGACCTGCTGGGGCGCGACCTCGGCAGCGGCTTGCTCTACGGGGCGCGGGTGTCCCTGGCCGTGGGGGCGCTGGCCAGTTTGGCAACCCTGGTGGTGGGGCTGATCATCGGCGCCATCGCCGGTTACTTCGGCGGTTGGCTCGACGGCGTGTTGATGCGTATCGCCGAGTTTTTCCAGATCATCCCGCAACTGGTGTTGGCGGTGATCCTGGTGGCGGTGCTGGAGCCGTCGCTGGGCACCATTGTGCTGGCGATTGCCTTAGTCGCCTGGCCGGCCGTGGCGCGGTTGGTGCGCAGTGAATTCCTCACCCTGCGCCAGCGTGAATTCGTGCAGGCCGCCCGCGTGCTGGGCCAGTCGCCGCTGGGGATCATCACCCAGCAGATCCTGCCCAATGCCCTGGCGCCGCTGCTGGTGGTGATGACCTTTGTCATGGCCACCGCGATCCTCACCGAAGCCGCCCTGGCGTTCCTCGGCTTGAGTGACCCGGAAGCCATGAGCTGGGGCTACATGATCAACGCCTCCCGTGGCCTGTTGCGGGATGCCTGGTGGATGAGCTTCCTGCCGGGCCTGGCGATCGTGCTGTGTGTGCTGGCGGTGAACCGCGTAGGCGAAGGCTTGCGCGTGGCGTTTGAGCCGGGGAGGTCGCGATGACGTTATTGAAGGTTGAACACCTGCGTATCGCTTTGCCTGAGGGGGCGGATCGCAGCCATGCGCTGTACGACCTGTCACTGCAACTGCGCAGCGGTGAATGCTTGTGTGTGGTGGGCGAGTCCGGCTCGGGTAAATCCATGCTGGCCAAGGCGCTGCTGCGCCAGTTGCCGACGCCGCTGACGGTGGAAAGCGGGCGCCTGGTGTTTCGTGATGAAGACTTGGCCAACCGTGGCGAAGCCGCCATGCGCGAGCTGCGTGGGCGCGACATCAGCATGGTGTTCCAGGAGCCGATGAGCGCGCTCAACCCGTTGTTGCGGGTGGGTGAGCAGATTGATGAAACCCTGCGTGCCCATGGGGTGAAATCGGCCGGTGAGCGCCGCCAGCGGGTGGTAGACCTGCTGGGTTATGTGGGGCTGCCGGACCCCGAGCGCCTGCGTCTGGCCTATCCCTTTGAGCTGTCCGGTGGCCAGCGCCAACGGGTGGTGATCGCCATGGCCCTGGCGTTCGATCCGGCGCTGTTGATCGCCGATGAACCCACCTCGGCGCTGGACGTGACCACCCAGGCGCAGATTCTTGAGCTGCTGCGCAAGATCCAGCGGGACAAGGGCATGGCGCTGCTGTTGATCACCCATGATTTTGCCGTGGTCGAAGCGATCGCCGACCGTGTGCTGGTGCTGGAAAAGGGGCGTGTGGTGGAGCAGGGCGGCGCTCGCCAGGTGCTGGACGAACCCCGGGCGCCTTATACCCGGCAACTGCTGGCGGCAGTCTCGGCACAACCACGGGAGCCCCGTGTCGCGGTGAGTGGGGCCGTGGTGCTCAAGGCCGAACAGTTGAACAAAGTCTTCACCACCCGCGCGGGCTGGTGGGGGCGACGCATTACCCGTGCGCTGGACGCGGTGGCGTTGCAACTGCGCGAAGGCGAGACCCTGGGCATCGTCGGTGAGTCCGGCTCGGGCAAGTCCACCCTGGGGCGTTGCCTGGTACGGCTGTTACGGGCCGACAGCGGACACATCCAGTGGCTCGGCCAAGATGTGGTGGGGTTATCCGAGGGGCGTTTGCGGCCGCTGCGCAGCGAGGTGCAGATGATCTTCCAGGACCCGTTCGCCTCGCTTAATCCGCGCCAGACGGTGGGTCGCATCATCATGACCGGGCCGTTGGTGCAAGGGCGCTCCAAAGCCGATGCTGAAGCACGAGCGCGCGCCTTGCTGGAGCTGGTGGGCTTGCCAGCCACGGCGTTCGAGCGCTACCCCCATGAGTTCTCCGGGGGGCAGCGCCAGCGCATTGGCATCGCCCGCGCCTTGGCGGTGGAGCCGAAGGTGTTGATCGCCGACGAGTGCGTGTCGGCCCTCGATGCGTTGATCCAGGTGCAGATCCTGGAACTGTTGGAGTCCCTGCAACGGCGGCTGAAATTGAGCATCGTGTTCATCACCCACGACCTGCGCGTGGCGGCGCGGTTGTGTGATCGCATTGCGGTGATGCAGAACGGGCGGGTGGTGGAGCAGGGCGACACCGCTGGGCTGTTCGCTGATGCCCAACACCCCTACACCCGCGCTCTGCTGCGATGCGCAGCACCTGAGGCCAACGCCATGTCACTGTAGTGAGCGGGCTTGCCCCGCGCGGCGTCCTCCCTGACCCCGCATGCCGCCGGCTGGAGATGCTCGGGGGCTGGACTGGCGCCGCGCGGGGCAAGCCCGCTCACTACAAAGTTCGGCGGCACACTGATGATGTTTTTTGAGGAATGCTGAGTTCATGAGTACTTCTTTTACGGACTTGCCGATTGTGCGTGGCGAGCGCTTGGATATCCGCCCCAACCGCTCCCTTAGCATTGCCCATCACGTGGGCACCACCCAGCCCGACACGGTGGTGTTTTTCTGCCACGGCGCCGGGGGCAACAAGGACCAATGGCGCCTGCAATGGCAGGCCCTCAAGGCCGACGGCTACAGCCTGGTGGCCTGGGACCTGCTGGGCCATGGCGACAGCGCCAAGCCTCGCGACGAAAGCGCCTACGCCTGGTCGGAACTGGTGGCGGACTATGGGGCGATCCTGCAGCGCTACGGGCGCGCCCATAACCTGATCATCGCCCATTCCTTTGGCACCGGACTGAGCCTGAGCACACTCTTGGCCGACAGCGGTGTGACCGTCGAAGCGGTGCTGTTGCTGGGCACGATGTTGCACCGGCCGGTGACCCGTGGCGGGTTGATGTCCTTGCCCGCATGGCTGCTCGAATGGCTGCGGCCGCTGTTGGCCAAAGGCTTTCGCGAGCGCGCCTGGCACGCCACGGCCGACCCGGCGCTGGTGGCCTATGAAGAGAAGCTCACCGAGCGCAACCCGCTGTACATGTTCAAGGCACTGATGAAACATGCGCGCTGGCCCGACGCCTCACGGATCCCCACCCTGACGTTGCCGATGAGTGTTCTGGCCGGTGACAGCGACGGCTTGACGCCCGCCAGTGGCGGCCAGGCCCTGGCCGCGCAATTGCCCAATGCGCAGTTCCAGGTGCTGGAGGCGTGCGGTCATCAACTGATGCTGGAGAAGCCCGTGCAGGTGCTGAATGCATTCAACACCTTGCTGGCAAAACGCTTATAACCAAAAAACCATCAGCTATGCGATTCAGCTATTGGATTGTTCATAAGGTAATGCATTTAATTCGGGACCTAACTCATTGTTGCACGGAATAAATCAGCGTCTTCGCGCGTTGTAATGAGTCATCGTTCCGCCTTAGAGATTAGCCATGAGCAACCCCGTTGCCGCAGCACCCGCGCCGTTGGTCCGTGTGCGTCACCTGAGCAAGGCCTTTGGCGCCCAGTCGGCGCTGGATCAGGTCAGCCTGGATATTTACCCGGGTGAAGGCGTGGCCTTGTTGGGGGCCAGCGGGGCCGGCAAGTCGACCCTGGTGAAAATCCTCGGCGGCCTGTTGGCGCCGGATACGGGTGAGGTGTGGGTCGATGGGGTGCAACAGCGGTTTGTTTCGCCGTTGTCGGCCCGTCGCGTCGGCATCGTGGCGGTTCACCAGCGCCCTGATGACGGTATTGCCCCCGGCCTGAGCGTGGCCGAGAACCTGTTGCTCGACGAGCTGTGCCAGCCCGACGCCGACTTCCTGCTCAACCGCAAGAACCTGCTGCAACGCGCTCAGGCCATCGCCGACGGGCTGGGCCTGGACCTGCCGCTGCAACACCCGGTGGAGCGCCTCGGCCAGGGGGATCGGCAACTGCTGGTGCTGGCCCGGGCCTTTGCCCTGCAACCCAAGTTGCTGATCCTCGACGAGCCCACCGCTGCCCTGTCGGCAACCGATGCCGAGCGCCTGCTGGGCCTGATCGACAGCCAACGCGCCCGGGGCGTGGCCATCCTCTACATCTCGCAACGCTTGTCCGACCTGCAACGGGTGACCAACCGCGCCATCGTCCTGCAGGAAGGCCGCCTCACCAGCGACCTCAACACACGGCACCTGCCGAGCGCGGCCTACACCCTGTTCGGCGATGTGGCCGAGCACCCGCGGGTCACGCCGGACAAGACGCTGCCGGTGCCGTTTCTGGAGCGCTTCACCCGCGCCGGGTTTATCCGCAACCGGGCGGAAGGGCGGGCGGTGCAGGAGCAACTGGCGGGGTTACGGGTCGATCCTGGCGTCGCGGGCTTGCCCCCGAAGCGCGGATACACGCCGGACGTCTGAGTGATGCGTCGTGCGGTGCCCGTTTATCCCGTTCATTTGCGGGCCGGGCGTTTATTCCCCAGACTGGTACCCCCGGCAAACTTCAGTAGCCCAGAATGCCTGACACCTTGCTTCCCCTGGCCCTGCCTGGCATTGCGCTGCGACGCTGGCGCCTGCTGCACCGCGTCAAACAGCTGCATGCCGCGCAGCTGTTCGGCGTCACTCAGTCGACCATTTCGCGTTGGGAAAGCGGCACGCAATCCATGGACTGCGCGGCACACAAGCAGTTGGAGGGCTTGTTGGCGGCTCGCCTGGATGGAGCGGCCGACCAAGTGCTGGCCCGGTTGGTCAGCGAGAGCCCACGGCCCATGCACCTCATTTGTGACCTGACCCATCGTTTGCTGGCGTGCTCGCCGGGTCGGGCCGCCGAGTTCACCCAGCCTGTCAGCGAGTTGCTGGGGCAGTCGCTCTGGCGTTTCGCGACGCCGGACATCGTCAGCAAGGAACTGGCCCTCAAGGCCTCCGGATGGCGGGACGCGTTGGCGCCGCCGGCGCTGGAGTTCACCACGGGTGCCAACGACTCCCTGCTCGTCCCCATTCGCCCCGGTCGTTGCCGCTGGACGCGAATTCCACTCTCGGACGGAACGGCCGCGCGCCTGGTCGAGACACTCTGAAGCACGGCTGCGCGCATATTTTATGCGTGGACGTCCACCCCTGCCGCGCCTAGGCTGGTAATGACGGCGTATAGCGTATGCAGAGGGTGTAATGGAGATTGAAACAATCAAGGGGCGGCTTGAATTTCTTCGCGAGGCGGAAAAACTCAAGGACGTGCTCAGAAGCGCGCACACCTCGTCGGGGCGCGCCGAAAGTACGGCGGAACATAGCTGGCGCCTGTGCCTGATGGTGATGGTCTTCGCCGACCAACTGGCCCATCTCGATGTGCTGAAGGTGCTCAAGATGTGCGTGATTCATGACTTGGGCGAGGCGATCCATGGGGACATTCCTGCCGTCAGCCAGGCGTTGTTCCCCAACAAGGGCGAGCAAGAGCGAAACGATCTGCTGAGCCTGACCCGCACCTTGGATGACAGGCTGCAGGCCGAGGTGCTGGCGCTCTGGGATGACTACGAACGTGCGCAGTCGCCCGAGGCCCTGGCCGTCAAAGCGCTGGACAAGCTGGAGACCCTCCTGCAGCACAATCAGGGCAAGAACCCACCCGGTTTCGACTATGAGTTCAACCTGGCCTACGGCAAGCGCTATACCGATGCCGACCCCCTCTTCCAGTTGCTTCGCAGCCTGATTGACGAGGGCACCCGGGAGAAAATCATCATCAACAGCAAGGCCTGCGACGAGTAGTTCGCTGGCCTATCGGGCCGATGGCACAAACGCCACGCTGCCACCGCCACGCTTCTGAAACAGCCGCTCGCCATTGTCCGGTTGGGTGGTGATCACCTGATGATCAGCCCCCAAGTACGCCAGCGGCGTGGGGTCGTCCTTGGAGTATTGCGCGAAGATGATCGTGCGTTGCGGGTCGAAGGTTTGGCCGCTGGTTTTTTCCAGCCAGGCCAACATCGCGGCGCTGTCGCCCTGGCGTGGGAAGTCCTGAGTTTCGGCGACGTAGTAGAAGGGTTTGCCGCCGTTTTGCAGGTACATCGGCAGCTTGTTGTCGACTTCCACCAGCACCATCTGCCACTGGTTCCAGGGCGCGGTCTTGACGGCCTGGGTTCGCACGTCTTCGACGAAACGGGTGACGCCGCCGTTGCTGTTGGTCCACGGGTAGACCACACCCAGCACCAGCAGCATCAGTGCAGCGGCGATGCCAAACCCTTTCTGCCAACGTGGCCAGCTGGCTGGTTTTTTCTGCAGGCGTTCGCTCACCCACCAGGCGGCCAGCAGTTGTGCAAACGGCACCAGCGGCAGCACGTAGTAGCTGCGGCGGCTGCCGCTGGCGGTGAAGAACACAAACAGCAGGCCCAGGCCCCATACCAGCCAGCGCACGTTGGGCGGGGATTGCTTCCAGTGCCGTAGCGCCAGCCACAGGCCAAGCACCCAGCACGGTGCCCAGGGCAGGGTGTAGGCGGGCAGGTAGATCAGGTAGGTGTAGATCGGCCCCATGTGGTCGAAGGGGTCGAAGAAGCGCACCACGTTTTCCTTGAACACCAGTTCCAGGCCGCTTTCGCCGTAGGTCGGTGCGCCGTAGAGGTGGGACAGCACGAACGGAATGGCATAGAACCCCGCCGCAATCACCAGCGCCAGCAGCACGCGCAGGTTGAGGTGACGTTTGTAACGCCCCTGGCTGAGCAGGTGTGGCAGCAGCACCAGGCCGGGCAGCACAAAACCGATCAGCCCCTTGAACAGCGACGTGGCCGCCAGCAGCAGGAAAAACACGCAGTAGCGGCCCAGCCGCGTGTCATCCGGCCCACGCCAGTACCACCACACGGCCGCCAGCACGCCGCACACGGTGAGTATGTCGGCGGTGGCCACCCGGGCCCAGAACAGGAAGTAGAAGGTGGTGGCGAGCATCCAGCCGGCAATCAGCCCGGTGCCCTTGCGGAACAGGCGCTCGCCGATCAGGTAGACCAGCCAGATGCTCAGCCACGCCGCGATCACCGACGACAGGCGCAACGACCAAGGGCCGAGCCCGCCCATCAGGTTGGCAAAGCCGGTGATCAGCCAGTACGACGGCAGGGGTTTGTCGTAGTAGGGCGCGCCCTTGAGAAACGGGTCGAAGTAATCGCCGCTTTGCAGCATCTGCAGGGCGATGTTGGCCCAGCGGGTTTCCGGCCCCCACACGTCGCGACTGCCCAGGCCTGCCAACAGCAGCAGCGCCGAGACGCCCAGCAGCAACAGCAGGGCACCGCGTTCGGTTTTCCAGACACTCATGGGGCTGTACTCGTGGCAGGCGTCGCGTTAAGGAAGTTTCGGGTAAATGATGAGTAACAAGGCGCCCTTGCGATACCGTTTGCCGCCCGCAGGCAACTGGCCCTCCTCGCGATGTTCGCTGGTGCTCTTGACCCGCATCAGCACGCCGACCGAACCCTGTTGGCGGGCCTCGGCCAGCCACGGCTGCACACTCTCCAGGCTGACTTTGCGGTGCACTGAACCCGCGTACTTGAGGCCATAGCGCAGTTCGCCTTCGGTGTCGTAGAACGCCACTTCTGGCCTGCGCAGGCGCCAGGACAAGGCAGACGCCGAACCCAATTCGTTGCTCAGCAAAGCATGGGTTTGTTGCAATTCATCCAGATGCTCCAGCACAAACTGGTCGGGCATTTCGTTATCGGTGATCTCTTCGGGCATGCCGGCCGGCAGCAACGCCACCAGCAGGCCGATGCCCAGCGCCGGCATGGCCCACAGCGTCAGCGGGCGGAACGCTTGCAGCAGGTTGGCGAGGATCCAGCCCAGCAGCACGATAAAGGCCAGGGACAGGCTGAACATCTCGGCGTGGCTGTTGCTGTAGAGCGGGTCATCGATCTGCAGGTAGATCAGCGCGCCCATGGCCACGAGGCCGATGGCGAAGTTGAGCAGGCCGTTGCAGCGCAAGGCGCGGGTCTTGCCCTGGTTGAGTTGGTCGATCAGGGCGTGCCCCATCAGCAAGGCCAGGGGCAGCAGGCACGGCATGATGTAGGTCGGCAGCTTGCCGTTGCTCAGGCTGAAAAAGCCCAGGGGCAGCAGCAGCCACAGGGCCAGGAACACCATCTTCGGCTGGGCTTTTTCTTTCCAGGTCTTGAGCGTGGTGCTGGGCAACAGCGCCGCCCACGGCAGGCACGACACCACCATGATCGGCAGGAAGAACCACCACGGGCGGGCGTGCTGGGCATTGTCGGCAGAGAAACGACGGATGTGCTCGTGCCAGAAGAAAAAGCGCCAGTAGTCCGGTTCCTGCAGATGAATCGCCCACACCCACGGCAAGCACACCACCACCGCCACCAGGATGGCCAGCGAGCCATAGCGCACCAGCTCACCCAGGCGGCGTTGCCAGAGCATGTAGGGCACAGCGATCAGCACGGGCAGCAGCCAGGCTAGGAAGCCCTTGGTCATGAAACCCATGGCACAGGCCACGCCCAGCAATACCCAGGCACGGAGTCGGCCGCGGGCCGTCTGGCTGTCGAGGGCAAACCAGAGCGCAACGAAGCTCAAGTTGACCCACAACGTGAACTGCGGATCGAGGTTGGAATACCCGGCTTGCCCGGCCACCAGGCCAAAGCTCATGTAGAGCAGGGCGCAGGCGAAGCTCTTGCGTGGGTCGTTCCACAGGCGGCGTGCGATGACGTAGGCCAGCAGCACGCTCAGGCCGGTGGTGAGGGCCGAGGCAATGCGCACGCCGAACAGGTTTTCACCAAACACTGCCTGGCCCAAGGCAATCAACCAGTAGCCGGCAGACGGTTTTTCGAAGTAGCGCACACCCATGAAGTGCGGTGCCACCCAGTTGCCGCTCAGGAGCATTTCCTGGCTGATCTGGGCGTAGCGTGTTTCATCCGGAATCCACAAGCCATGCAGGCCCATGGGCAACAGGTAGAACACGGCGAAGGCCAGCAGCAACACGGGCAGGGGTTTCAAACGGGTCATAAAAACGTCGCTCCTTGACGTTCAGTGGCAGAAAAAGGGTGCAAGAAAGTAGTAGTGCAAAACATCAAAGTGTTCACTAAGTCACTGAAAATAATCATGGCGTCCCTAACTAACAGGCACAACTAAACATGCCAGAAACGGGCTGTCGTTTTGCTGAACACGACAGCCGCTGGATATGTAAAAAAGTGTGTTTAAAGTTGTTTGAGCGCGGCGGGCCAATCCTGGCTGTTCATAATGCCCAGGGTCTTGAACTTGCCATTGGGCAGTACCTTGACGAACAGCGCGCTGCCGTATTCGGCGGTGATGGCATGGGGGAACCCCAAGGCCTGTTCGAAGTCGTTGATGCACGCGCTGTGCGTGATCAGCACCAGGTTGTGGTCGGGGCGTTTGTTGCTGAGGATCTCTTCACCCATGGCGTCTCCACAGATGGCCAGCGGGCCGGCGGACAGCTCGGTCTTGCCGAAGACGAACAGTGACGTCTGGGCGGTGCGAGTGGTGGGGCTGCTGAGCACGTCCGTCGCCTGCATGCCCAGGGCGTGGAAGGCTTTGCCCAGTTCGCTGGCGTGCTGCGTGCCGTTGATCGTGAGGCCGTCGGCCGGACCGAAGCAGGGATTTTTCGAGCGGTCGCAGCGTTCTTCATGGCGTACCAGCACCACCACGTCGCCGTTGCGCCAACTGGCCAGGAGCCCGGAGTTGATCAGGTGGTTGCGCACGCCCAGGTTCGTCGGCGACCTGGGCCAGAACACGAAACCGGACACCAGCAGGCTGACGATGGTCATGCCCAGCCAGAGCCTTTTCAGGCGCCTGAAAAGGCCTCGGCGCACACGCGGTTTGGTCAGGGTAAGGTCAACCACACTATTCACCATGGGCACTGTTGGCAGTGTTGTTATCAAACAGGCGCAGCGCATTGACGGATGCCCGTAGTGGAGTAGGAGACTGTCACAGGGCTGCTGTCTTTTCGCTGAACATCCAGCTGTTAAAAGTTGCCGTCACTGGCAACTAACAAGTTGCCGCTCTACGACGCGTGGAGGGCAATGTAGAGAGGCATGGGTGGGCGGTCGGTGAAATCCATGTGAAAAATTCGCACGGCGCGCAAAGTCAGCCGTTATCCTCGTTGGCAGTCCCCCGAGCGAGCGTATGTATGTTGCACGTGCAAGGTGTTCTCAAAAGTTACGCCACCGCGCAAGGGCCCCTGGCGGTGCTGGCAGGTGTCGACTTGCACTTGGCGGCGCGCAGCAGCCTGGCGCTGATGGGCGAGTCGGGCAGTGGCAAGAGCACCTTGCTGCACCTGGTGGCCGGCCTCGACCGAGTGGACGGTGGCAGCATCCAGGTGGGCGAGCAGCGCCTTGACCAATTGAGTGAGGCGCAACTGGCCCACTGGCGGCGCACCGAGATCGGCCTGGTGTTCCAGCAGTTCAACCTGATCGGCAGTTTGCGCGTGGAGGACAACCTGGCGTTCCAGGCGCGCCTGGCCGGGCGTCTTGACCCGCAGTGGCAGGCGCACCTTGTAGAGCGCCTGGGGCTGGGCGACTTGCTCAAGCGCTATCCGGAGCAGCTCTCCGGTGGCCAGCAGCAGCGGGTGGCGGTGGGGCGCGCATTGGCCTCGCGACCGGGCTTGTTGCTGGCCGATGAACCCACCGGCAATCTCGACGAAGCCACCAGCGATGACGTGCTGCAACTGTTGCTGGACCTGTTGCGCGACAGCCCCACCAGTCTGCTGATGGTCACGCACAGCCCGCGTATTGCCGCACGGCTCGACCACCAGGTGATGTTGCAGCGTGGCCGCGTCGTACCGGCGGACGTGCGTTGAGGTGGCCGTTTTTTATTGGGCGTTGCGTGCGCTGCTGAGCCACTGGCGGCGCCATCCCGTGCAGTTCTTCAGCGTGTTGACCGGGCTGTGGCTGGCCACGGCGTTGTTGACCGGTGTGCAGGCCCTCAACAGCCAGGCGCGGGACAGCTACGCCCGCGCCAGCCAATTGATTGGCGGTGAGCCTCAAGCCAGCCTCAGTGCGACCGGTGCATCGAGCTTCCCCCAGGCCCTGTTTGCCCAACTACGTCGCGCGGGGTGGCCGGTGTCGCCGGTGGTGCAGGGGCGGGTGGTGCTCAAGGGGCATGACGAGGTGCGCCTGCAACTGATGGGCATCGATCCCGTGTCATTACCCGGTAATGCCGCAGTGGCCGGGCAACGCCTGAGCCAGGCGCAGATGGCCGCGTTCTTCGCGCCGCCGGGACGTACTTGGGTGGCCCCGCAGACATTGCAATCCCTGGGGCTGCACCCGGGTGATCAACCGCAGACGGCAAGCGGGCAGGCCTTGCCGCCGTTGCAGGTTCAAACGGACATGGTCCCCGGGGTTTTGCTCACCGACATCGGCTTTGCCCAACCCTTGCTGGAGATGCCTGGGCGTTTGTCGCGGCTGCTGCTGGACAACGCCTTTGCCGCCACCCATCCCACTCCGCCTGCCGAGTTGCAACTGCATCAGGCCGAGGACAACAACCTCTCACGGCTGACCGAAAGCTTTCACCTGAACCTCGACGCCCTGGGCTTACTGTCGTTTGTGGTAGGACTGTTTATCGTGCATGCCGCCATCGGCCTGGCGCTGGAGCAGCGGCGCGGGCTGCTGCGTACCTTGCGCGCCTGCGGGGTCAGTGCGCGGATGCTGATCCTCAGCCTGGGGGTGGAGCTGGGCGTGTTGTCGCTGCTCGGTGGCGTGCTCGGCGTGGCCAGCGGTTACCTGGTGGCCAGCCTGCTGCTGCCGGACGTGGCGGCCAGCTTGCGTGGCTTGTACGGCGCCGAAGTGCCCGGCCAGTTGAGCTTGAGCCCTGGCTGGTGGTTGAGCGGGTTGGGTTTGAGCCTGTTCGGTGCACTGTTGGCAGGGGCAGGCAGCCTGTGGCGAGCAGCGCGCCTGCCGTTGCTGGCCCTGGCCAATGCCCAGGCCTGGCACGAGGCCCATGGGCGCTGGTTGCGACGCCAGGGTTGGGTGGCGGCTGCGGCGTTGCTGGTCGCGCTGCTGGCGTTGGGATTGGGCAACAGCCTGGCCGCCGGTTTTGTGCTGATGGCCGCGTTGCTGTTGGGGGCTGCCCTGGGTTTGCCGGTGATCCTCAATGCGGTATTGAAGGCGGTGCTCGGGCGCAGCCGCTCGGTGCTGGGGCAATGGTTTCTTGCCGACTGTCGCCAGCAACTGCCGGCGTTGAGCCTGGCGTTGATGGCGCTGCTGTTGGCGCTGGCGGCGAACATCGGCGCGGGTTCCATGACCTCGGGCTTTCGCCAGACCTTCAATAATTGGCTGGAGCAACGCCTTACCGCCGAGCTGTATCTCAATCCGCAGAACCCGGCGCAGGCCGAACAAATGAGCCACTGGTTGGCGCAGCAGCCAACGGTGAACACCGTGCTGCCGACCTGGCAAGTGTCGACGCAGTTGCAAGGTTGGTCGGCCGATGTGTTCGGGGTGATCGACGACCCTACCTATCGCCAGCACTGGCCTTTGCTTGACGCGGTTAATCAACCGTGGGACCTGCTGCAGCAGGGCGACACCTTGATGCTCAGCGAGCAACTGGCGCGGCGCTTGAACGTGCGACTGGGTGATCGGGTGAGTATCCCCACGCCTCAGGGGCCCTGGTCACCCACGGTGGTGGGCATCTACGCCGACTACGGCAACCCCAAGGGCCACGTGTTGGTCAATTCCACCCACTTGCTGGCCCATTGGCCGACGCTGTCACCGGCCCGCTTTAACCTGCGCATGGCGCCCGAGGATGTGGCGTCGCTGGTGCGGGACGTGCAGCACGCATTTGCGCTGGAGGACAGCCGCATTGTCGATCAACAGCAGCTCAAGGGCTATTCGAGCCAGGTGTTCGAACGCACCTTTGCCGCCACCGCCGCGCTGAACAGCCTTACCCTCGGCGTGGCCGGCGTGGCACTGTTCATCAGCCTGTTGACCCAGAGCCAGAACCGCCTCGGCCAGCTCGCGCCGCTGTGGGCGCTGGGGGTGACGCGCCGCCAACTGATGCTGCTCAACCTGGCGCAGACCTGGCTGCTGGCGCTCTTGACCTTGGTGCTGGCGTTGCCTCTGGGGCTGTTGCTGGCCTGGTGCCTGGACGCGGTGATCAATGTGCAGGCGTTCGGTTGGCGCCTGCCGTTGCAGGTGTTCCCGTGGCAACTGGCGCAATTGCTGGGGCTGGCGATGTTGGCCACGTCCCTGGCGTCGGCCTGGCCGCTGTGGCAGTTGTACCGCAGTCGCCCGGCGGATTTGCTCAGGACCTTTGCCCATGAAGATTAAGGCGTTGCTGGTTGGGGCCTTGTTGGTGCTGTTGAGTGCCTGCGATCAGGCGCCCGCACCCCAGGAGAGTTTCGCCGGCTTGGGCAGCGCGGCGGCGGACTTTGCCCAGGTGGTGCCGGGCAAGGTGTTCAGCTTTCCCGAGGACCATGGGCCTCACGCCGGTTTCCGCATCGAATGGTGGTACGTCACTGCCAATCTCAAGGATGCCGAGGGCAATGTGTTCGGCGTGCAGTGGACCTTGTTCCGCAACGCCCTCAAGGCCGGGCCGGCACAGGCGGGGTGGCAGGACCCGACGATCTGGCTGGGGCACGCGGCTGTCACGTCGGTCACCCGGCATTACGCCGCTGAGCGTTATGCGCGTGGGGGTGTTGGCCAGGCGGGGGCCCAGGCGGCGCCGTTCAATGCGTGGATCGACGATTGGAACTTCGCCACTCGCCCCGGCGCCACCAGCGCCCTGGCCGACATGCAGCTCAAGGCCCACGGCCCGCAGTTCGCCTATGATTTGCACCTGACCTCCAGCCGCCCGTTGGTGCTGCAAGGCGACAACGGCTACAGCCGCAAATCCGATCAGGGCCAGGCGTCGTATTACTACAGCCAGCCGTTTTTCACCGCCAGCGGCAGCGTGACGATCGACGGCAAGGCGTATCAGGTCAGTGGCGCCGCGTGGCTCGACCGCGAGTGGAGCAGCCAACCCCTGGCCGCCAGCCAGACCGGCTGGGACTGGTTCTCCCTGCACCTGGACCGTGGCGAACAGTTGATGCTGTTTCGCGTGCGGCAAACCGACGGGGGGGGTTACCTGACGGGCACCTGGATCGATGCGCAGGGCCGCACCCAGACCTTGCACAACGCCGACATCCAGCTCACGCCACTGGCCACCACCGACATCGACGGGCGCCGTATTCCCACGCGTTGGTCGTTGAAAATCCCCGGCAAACACCTGGATATCACCCCCCAGGCAGTCAATCCGAAGGCCTGGATGAACCTGAGCATTCCTTACTGGGAAGGGCCGGTGCAGTTCGACGGCGGGGTCGGCTATCTGGAAATGACCGGCTACTAGGTGAAGAAAATTTCATAAAAATACTGGACATGCATACAGCATATGGCTAGATTCCATCCCAGGTGACCGGATGTCACCTGAGCTTCAGTTTTTAACTATGGATGGATAAAAAATGAAATCGAAAAAAGCCTTTATGTTGGGCGCGGCCATGGCGGCCTCCTGCTTTGTCTCGGCCTTTGCCCTGGCCGAACAGTACCCTTCGCAACCGCTGCCCAAGGTGAGCGCTCAGGCCGTCAAGGAGGCGGTGCACAAAGCCCTCAAGTCCGGTGGCAAGCTCGACGCCAAGCCGGTTGCCTCCCCGCTTCAGCAGAAGCTCAAGGCGGCCATGACCGCAAAAGCGCCGGCCAAGGCCGTGGCGAGCAAGGCGGCGAAACTCTCCGCCGTCGCCACCGTCAACAGCGAGTTGAAGAAGCCCGACCAGGACAAGCTCAAGGTCGCGGCGGCCGAGTTTGCACCGCTGTTCCCGACGCTGGACATCAACACCCTCTACACCCTGAGCGAAGTGCAGACCGGCCAGGATTTCCCCTACCACTTCCACCTGCCACAGAACGGTCGTGCGCTGGTGCAATTGGTTGACCAGAGTGCGGGTGCCAACATGTCGCTGAGCCTGTTCCGCGACGATGGCCAGGGCAACCTGGAGCTTCTCGGTACGTCCGACAACCCGGGCAATGCCGATGAATACCTGAGCGCCGTGCTGCCGGCAGGTGACTACTACTGGTACATGGTGGCCAATGAGGCCAACAACGCCCAGTTCAGTTTTGGCGTAGGGGTGGACTTCAACATCGATGCCTATGAACCCAACGACACCCCGCAGACCTCGTTTGTGCTGCCTGATGCCTTGAACCGCGTGACGGGCAATATCGACAACCCCAACGATATCGACTACTTCGCCTTCCAGGCCACCCGTGGCCAGAACGTGGCGATGGCCTTGAGCGATGATCAGAAGGGCGTGCGTAACCAGTGGATCTTTGAGCGCCTGGAGGGCAACAACTGGGTGGTGGTGCCGGCCGGTAACAGCATGACCCTCTCCGGTGTCACGCCGGGCTATGTGGCCCAGGTTCGTGTGCGGGCCAACCCGGCCGTGGTCCAGGACCCTACCGCCCAGTACAAGCTCACCCTGGGTTCGGCACCGCGCCTGAACAGCTTCGACGTGAAGGGCGACAACGTGGTCCGCGTGCCGAGCACGATCTTCTGGATGGCCACCCAGGCGGCACGGAACCTGACCTGGAACACCCAATGGTCCGACTCCACGGGCGCACCGCTGCTGGGCGTTACCCCGGTGCTGCGCGTTGACAAGCACTTCACCGGCACCGAGTTCAATTGGACCGACTTCAAGGCCTCCACCGACAGCGCAGGTGCGTCTCTTTCGGGTGCGGCACTGGGCGGTTGCTTCGGCGAGTACCGCGTGGAGTACCCGGACAGCAGCACCGGCGTGAAGTACAACTGGGCCACCACCTTCAACTTCGGCGGCTGGCGGATCGAGCTGGACGAGTTCCCGGGTGTGGGCGTGGGCGGCGACAACGTGCCTTACGTGACCTTCGGGCATATCTGCACCCAGGACATCATCCATTGATGCACTGAGTGAACGAGGAGGGGCAGCCTGCAAGGGCTGCCCCTTTTTTTATTCCCGGGCCAAGGCCAGCTTCAGCGGCAGGCGCGCCATGCTCGTGCTTTTCAGCGAACCGAGGTAGAGCCAGTCGCCGTATTCCCGGGCGGTGGTGATGGGTGAATAGTTACCCGCGCTGCCATCCTGCAGGTTGGCGATGACCTTGCCCTCGGTGTCCAATCCCAGCACGAAGGCTTTGCGCTCGATGGGCTTGGGCACCACCATCAACGCCCGCACCATCACCTTGCGCAGCAACGGGTAACCGGCGAAACCATCCAGCAGCGGGTTGCGTGGCGAGTACAACGCCACCCAGAAACGGTCGTGGCCGTTGAAACTGAGGTTGTCCGGCAGGCCTGGCAGGTTGTCGATAAACAGGTCGTGGCTGCCCGCTCGCTCGCCCTTGAGCCAGTAGCGGCTGATGCGATAGGCGCCGGTTTCATTGACCAGCACGTAGTTTTCATCCGGGCCGAGGGCAACGCCGTTGGCAAATTGCAGATGATCGAGCAGTACCTCGGTGCTGCCGTTGCTGAAGTCATAGCGCAACAGCCGGCCGTCACCGCCGTGTTCGATCACGGCTTCGCCATCCTGCCCATAGCCCCAGCGGCTCGATGCATCGCTGAAGTAGGCATAGCGCCCGCTGGCGTCCACGGTCACGTCATCGGTAAAGCCGAAGGGCACACCATTGGCGCTGCTGCTCAGGGGCACGAGCTGGCGGTTCGCATCCAGTGCGAGCAAGCCCTTGATCCCGTCGGCAATGATCAGGCGCCCATCCGGGTGCAGTGCCATACCGAGGGGCCGCCCACCGGTGTTGGCCAGTACTTCCAGGGTGTGGCTGTCGGGCGAGGTGCGGATGATGCGCCCGTCATGCAGCCCGCTGATCAGAAAACCCTGGGCATCCAACAGCAGGGCCTCGGGCCCGGCGATGTCCTGGGCGCCGATCCGTTGCACATCCTTGAGTCGCTGATTCTCGGCAAAGGGCCCCTCTTTCATCGACGGCGCCTTGGGTGGCGACCAGTTCACCGGCTGCACCTTGGTCGGCATCAACAGCAAAAAGGCAATCACGGCCAGCAGCAGTACGAACAGCAGATGACGCAGTTTCTTGGGACGGGTACTCATGACGGTTCCTGGTTGTCGTGGGCGTTCGGCTCCCAGTGCAGGGTGCCGAACAGGTAGTCCATCAGGGGGAAAACGATATTGAAGTTACGCCCCTGCATGAGTTCGCGGCGGTGGTGCAGGGCGTGCAGGCGGTGCATCTGCCGGATCCACGGCAGGCGCGCCACCGGGTGTTCTGCGGGCAGGTGTTCACAGGCGTGGAACACTTCGTAGAGCAGGTAGCCCAGCAGCATGCATCCGGCGAAAAGCCCGGCGACGTTGGGGCTCAGTTGCTTGAGCAACCACCAGGCGGGCAGGGTAATCGCCAGGCTGTGCAGCACGATCAACCAGGCGGGGAAGAGGATCACGCGCCAGTCCCGGGGGCTGTCGTAGGTCATGTGGCCGGGGGTGAAAAAACTGTGGTGGTCACCGGTATGTCGGGCGTAGAACAGCCGGGCGAAGGTGTGTTTGTGGTGGCCGAGGTGGCGGTGCACGAGGTAGATGCACAGGTTGAAGAACACCAGGGTCAGGGGGACGGTCAGCCACTGGAGCGGGGTGATGCTGTGGGTGGAGGACCAGGCCAGGGTGATGCAGGTTGCGCCGTAGCCGAGTACGAATGCGGCGTGCAGCCAGGGGTTGTAGCGGGGGTGGACGTTGGCGCGGTAGTGGGCGCGGAAGGTTTCGGTGGGGTGGGGCATGGCTTGGGCTCGGTGTTTTTTTTGTTGGGGTGTGAGCTTAGTCGGTGGGTGGGGTTTTGCTTGGGGGTATATCCGGTATTTGGGTGATGGCGGAGTATGGTTTCGCCCTTACGGCGACTCACTTTGGAAAAGCCGGAGTGCCGGCCCAGCCCAAAGTAAGCAAAGGGCTCTTGCCCCAACACTCGGCACCTCGCTTAGGCTCGGTGTGCCCTCACTCCGGCTTGAATCCGTGGGCCGCCGTCCTGCCGGGTTACCCACGGATTCAAGCCTGCGTTCGGCCAGCGTGTTTGACGGGGCGCCTAAGATCAAAATCAAAAGCAGACGCGGCGGCCT
>NZ_JBSSAF010000023.1:0-78183 GCF_054058375.1 Pseudomonas sp. TE24901 | reverse complement strand
AATCCGTGGGTAACCCGGCAGGACGCCGGGTTAGCCGCCCCGCGCCATGGATGGCGCGTGGCGGCGGCCCACGGATTCAAGCCTTCGTTCGGGCACACCGAGCCTAAGCGAGGTGCCGAGTGTTGGGGCAAGAGCCCTTTTGGTTACTTTTGGGGCTCTTTTCCAAAAGTGACCCGCCGTAAGGGCGGAACCCATACCCGCCATCCCCCAAATAACGGATATGCCCCCAACCCCCCCCCACCCCCCGGTCACAAAACCGTCATCCCCCTCATCTAGCCTCGCGACCACGAATGCCCCCCCGTGAGTCCGTATCCATGTTCAGAGGCCTGCTATCCGTCGCCCTCCTGCTAGTCACCGTCACCGTCACCGTCACCGTCACCGCCCACGCCGAGACCTGGCCAGACAAGGACTGGGCCAAGGGCACGCCGCTCGCAGGCCCCGCCGTCGATGCCCTGAATGCCTACGCTTTTCCGCCTCGTGATGACACCTCCCGCAAGGGCATTCGTACCGATGCGCTGCTGGTGATCCGCGACGGCGAAGTCATCTATGAACGCTACGCAGCGCCCACCACTGTCAGCACGCCGCACCTGACCTGGTCCGTCAGCAAGAGCCTGATGGCGACGGTATTGGGCGTGGCCTACGGCGAAAACCGCTTCAAACTGACCGACCCGGCCGCACGCTTTTACCCGCCGATGAAGCAGCACCCCAAGGTCACCATGGCCGACCTGCTGCACTGGGCCTCGGGCCTCGACTGGCAGGAAGACTACGAATACGCCCCGCTGAAATCCTCGGTGGTGGCGATGCTCTACACCCGTGGTCACGCCGACATGGCCGACTTCGCCGCCGATACGGACGCCGCCAGCGCGCCCGGCCAGGTGTTCCGCTATTCCAGCGGCGACACCAACATCCTGTCCGCCACGCTTAAAGGCATGCTCGGCCACAAGGCGTATATGAGCTACCCGTGGGACGCGCTGTTCAAACCGCTGGGCATCCGCAGCGCCACGTGGGAAACCGATGCCGACGAGACGTTCGTGGCCTCGTCCTACGCCTACCTCACCGCCCGCGACCTGGCACGCGTCGGCCTGCTGATGGCGCGTGACGGTCGCTGGGGTGAGCAGCAATTGCTGCCCAAGGACTGGGTCGCCTTCAATCGCCAACCCTTCGCCAATTACCGGGCCGGCCAGGATGAAGCCGTGCCGGGCGGCCATTGGTGGCTCAACAAAGGTGCGCCGAGGCCTTGGCCGGATGCTCCCGGTGACACGCTCGCCGCCCTCGGCCACTGGGGCCAGGCGTTGTACGTGATGCCCGCCGAACACCTGGTGATCGTGCGCTATGGCGATGACCGCGACGGCAGCTACCGCCACAACGATCTGCTCAAGCACGTGCTCGCGGCGGTGCAACCATGATCCGTCGCCGGCCGTTTACCAGTGTATTTCTGTTGCTGCTGCTCGCCTTGCTGGGCTGGATCTGGCACGAGCGCGTCAACCTGCAAGCCTTCCCCGACATCATTGCGGCGTACACGGCGAAGGAGTATTGCTCGTGCCGTTATGTCGAGAACAACCCGGCTGACTATTGCCGGGGCTACGTGAAGCAATACGTGCCCACCAGCGCGTTCAGCGACAACCCCGAGCGCAGCGAAGTCATCGCCAGCGGGCTGGGCCGCACCCACACCGCCCGCTGGCTCGGCGACCGCCACGGCTGTCGCCTGACGCCCTGACCCACCCCACAGGGTTCGGTGACCAACACTAAAACCCTGAGGTTCCACAGGGTGGAACCACCTTTGATTGTCCTCCTGCGCACATCGCGGTTAGCTGGCGGTGTGCAGCAAACAAGAACGGGAATACCCGCCTGTGAGGAGAATCACCATGCGCCCCCACCAGCACATCCTGGATTGGCTCAGCGACGTTGCCGGCGACTTGCACGCCGTGCGCCACGACATCCACGCCCATCCTGAACTCGGCTTTGAAGAGAATCGCACCAGCGCCCTGGTCGCCCAATCCTTAAAAGGCTGGGGTTACGAAGTGCACACCGGCATCGGCAAGACCGGTGTGGTTGGTGTACTGCGCAACGGCAGCAGCTCACGCACCCTGGGCATTCGTGCCGACATGGACGCCTTGCCCATCGTCGAAAACACCGGTGCGGCCTACACCAGCCAACACGCCGGTTGCATGCACGCCTGCGGCCATGACGGGCACACCACCATGCTGCTGGGTGCCGCCCGTTACCTGGCAGCCACGCGGCAGTTCGACGGCACGTTGAACCTGATCTTCCAGCCCGCCGAAGAAGGCCAGGGCGGTGCCGAAGCCATGCTGGCCGACGGCTTGCTGGAGCGTTTCCCCTGTGACGGCCTGTTTGGCATGCACAACATGCCTGGCCTGCCGGCGGGGCATCTGGGCTTGCGCGTGGGGCCGATGATGGCCTCCCAGGATTTGCTCACCGTGACCCTCGACGGCGTCGGCGGTCATGGTTCCATGCCGCACCTCACGGTGGACCCGCTGGTAGCGGCAGCGAGCATGGTCATGGTGTTGCAGACGGTGGTGGCGCGCAATATCGACACCCAGGAAGCTGCCGTGGTTACCGTCGGCGCCCTGCAAGCGGGCCAGGCGGCCAACGTGATTCCGCAGCAAGCGCTGTTGCGTTTGAGCCTGCGCGCACTCAACCCGGCAATCCGCGAACAGATGCTGGCGCGCGTGTTCGCCATCATCCAGACCCAGGCCGCGAGCTTCGGCTGCACCGTGCAGATCGAGCATCGCCCGGCGTACCCGGTGCTGGTCAACCACCCCGAAGAAACCGAGTTCGCGCGCGAGGTCGGCGTGGCCTTGCTCGGCGCCGAGGCGGTGGACGGCCACACCCGCACGCTGATGGGCAGTGAAGACTTCGCCTGGATGCTGCAACGCTGCCCCGGCAGTTACCTGTTTATCGGCAACGGCGTGTCGCGGCCAATGGTGCATAACCCCGCCTATGACTTTAACGACGACATCCTGCTGACCGGCGCCGCCTACTGGGGCGCGCTGGCCGAGAGCTGGCTCAAGCCTGCCTGACGCCCTCACTTTTTTTCTGCCGCTGGACCCTTTCCCACGTTCGGTTGAATGGAGTGTTCCTCATGCAGACTTCACACACAGGCGTCTCCCGCACCCGCCAGGTGGTGGCGGCCGTGATCGGCAATGCGCTGGAATGGTATGACTTCATCGTTTACGGCTTTCTGGCGAGCATCATCGCCCGGCAGTTCTTCCCCTCGGACGATGAGTACGCGTCGCTGTTGATGGCCCTGGCCACCTTTGGCGTGGGCTTTTTCATGCGCCCGGTGGGCGGCATCCTGCTGGGCATCTACTCCGACCGCAAAGGCCGCAAGGCGGCGATGCAGTTGATTATCCGGCTGATGACGGTGTCCATCGCGTTGATCGCCTTCGCGCCCAACTACGCTGCCATCGGCATGGGCGCGCCGTTGCTGATCGTGGTGGCGCGTATGCTTCAAGGCTTTGCCACCGGCGGTGAATACGCCAGCGCCACGGCGTTCCTGGTGGAAAGTGCGCCGGCCCATCGCAAGGGCTTGTATGGCTCCTGGCAATTGGTGGGCCAGTGCCTGGCGGTGTTTGGCGGCGCGGCCATGGTGGCGGCGGTTACGCACTTCTTCTCGCCGGCAACTCTTGACCTGTGGGGTTGGCGCCTGCCGTTCGTGTTCGGCTTGCTGATCGGCCCGGTGGGGCTGTGGATTCGCCGGCACATGGAAGACCCGGAGGCATTCATCGAAGCCCGCAAACAGGCGACCGGCCCCGCGCCGAGCCTGATGCAGGTGGTGCGCGAACACCGGCGCAGCATTCTCGTGTCCATGGGCCTGGCCTGTGGCGCGACGGTGTCGTTCTATGTGGTGCTGGTGAACATGCCGACCTTCGCCCACAAGAACCTCGGCCTGCCGCTGGACCAGGTGTTGATGGTGCAGATGTTTGCGGTGGCGCTGATGACCGTGGTGATCCCATTGTCGGGCCTGGCGTCCGATCGCTTTGGGCGGCGGCCGGTGTTGATGGCGTTCACCCTGGCGTTTTTTGTGATGGTCTACCCGCTGTATGTGTGGGTGGCCGCCGCGCCATCCATTGAACGCTTGATGGTGATGCAGGTGCTGCTGTGCACGGCCATTGGCGGATTCTTCGGCCCCGCGCCGACCGCGTTGGCCGAGCAGTTCCCCATCGAAGTGCGCTCGACGGGCGTGTCGGTGGCCTATAACGTGGCGGTCATGGTGTTTGGTGGGTTTGCACCGCTGATCGTCACCTGGTTGAGCAAGGTGCTGGGCACGCCGGTGGCGCCAGCCTTCTATGTGTTGTTCGCGTGCGTGCTGACGCTGCTGGGCACTTACTGCATGCAGGAAGCGCCGCGCGCCAAACAGTCGCAGCCGTTTTCCAAAGAGGTGAAGCCTTGAGTATTGTCGATTGGGATGCCACGCAGCTGTCGCAGGCGATCCATGCGCGGCAGGTGTCGTGTGAAGACGTGATGCAGGCGTATCTGGCACAGATCCAACGCTTCAACCCGGGCGTGAATGCGCTGGTGTCGTTGCGTGATGCCGATGAGGTACTGGCCGAAGCCCGGGCCTGTGACCGTGAGTTGGACCAAGGCCGGTCGCGCGGCTGGATGCACGGCATGCCCCAGGCGATCAAGGACCTGGCGGCCACCCGAGGTTTGCGCACCACCTTGGGTTCGCCGCTGTTCGCCGAGCAGGTGCCGAGCGAAGACGCCATTAGCGTGGGGCGGGTGCGGGCCAGTGGCTCGATCATCATCGGCAAGACCAACGTGCCGGAGTTCGGCCTGGGCTCGCACACCTACAACAGCCTGTTCGGCACCACCGGCAACGCCTATGACCCACGCCTGAGCGCCGGCGGTAGCAGCGGCGGGGCAGCTGTCGCATTGGCCTTGCGCATGCTGCCGGTGGCCGATGGCAGCGACATGATGGGCTCGTTGCGCAACCCTGCGGCGTTCAACAATGTGTTTGGCCTGCGCCCGTCTCAAGGGCGCGTGCCCCACGGGCCGATGCCGGAACTGTTCGTGCAGCAACTGGGCACCGAAGGCCCGATGGGCCGCAGCGTGACGGATGTGGCGCGGTTGCTGAGCATCCAGGCGGGTTACGACCCTCGGGTGCCGCTGTCCTCCAAGGATGATCCCGCCGTGCTCGGCCAGCCGTTGCAGCGCGACTTCAACGGCGCACGCTTGGGCTGGCTGGGGGATTACAACGGCTACCTGCCGATGGATGACGGCGTGATGAGCCTGTGCGAATCGGCCCTTGGCGACTTCACCGCGCTGGGCTGCGAAGTGGAAAGCTGCCAACCGGATTTTTCCCTGGCGCGCCTGTGGCGCAGCTGGCTGGTGCATCGTCACTGGCTGGTGCACGGCAACCTCGGCGCGGCCTACGCCAACCCGCAAAAACGCGCGCTGCTCAAACCCGAGGCGCAGTGGGAAGTGGAGGGCGGCCAGGGCTTGAGTGCCCAGCAGGTGTACCAGGCGTCGGTGGACCGCAGCGAGTGGTACCGCGCCCTGGCCAAGCTGTTCGAGCGTTACGATTTCCTGCTGTTGCCCACCGCTCAAGTGTTCCCTTTCGATGCACAACAACCCTGGCCACGCCTCGTCGGTGGGCGCGAAATGGACACCTACCACCGCTGGATGGAAGTGGTGATCGGCCCCACCCTGGCCGGTTTGCCAAGCATGAGCGTGCCGGTGGGCTTCAACCCTCAAGGGTTGCCCATGGGCGTGCAGATCATTGGCCCCGCCCAGGCGGACCGGGCGGTGTTGCAACTGGCCTACGCCCATGAACAGCTGACGCAATGGGTGCAGCGTCGCCCGCCGACCTGCCTTGAATCGGCGCGTTGAGGCACGACCGGGCCTGTATCTTGCTGTGAACAATGATCATCCACCGGCATCAGGGAGATCGAACATGGAGACAGGCACGGTACGCTCGGTTGAACGTGCATTGGCAATCGTCGAACTGCTGGGCGAACACCAGGCCCTGGGGCTGGAGGAATTGCATTACCTCACGCGCCTGCCCAAGGCCACCGTGTCGCGCATGTTGCTGACCCTGCAGGACCAGGGCTGGGTTTATCGCGGCTTGAGCGACCGGCGCTACCGCCTGCGTGCCCAGCGCCTGTTCGGCGACAGCCAGCAACGCTTCAAGCGCCAGGTGGTGGAAAGCGCCGCACCGTGGCTGCTGGAACTCAGCGAACGCACCGGGTTGGTGGTGGACTTGTCATGCTTTGACGGTGAGCGCCTCGAAGTCATGGAAAGTGCGATTCCTGGCGTGCTGCGCAAACTGTATCCCAACAATTGCCAGATCGTCGGCCAGCATGCGAGCCTGTTTCATTCGGCGATGGGCAAGGCATGCCTCACGCAATTGCCGGCCGAGGAAGTGCAGCGCCTGGCGGGCCGTGACCATGTGGCGGCGCACGAGCAGTACGATGCCTGCGAGAGAACCCAGCACCAGGGGTTTGGCCAGCGCACCGAAGGCTACTGGGAATACCCGGTGCGCCTGCCGTTCCTGATCCGCGCCGTGGCCTTGCCGGTACAGGCCAACGGCCGCCTGGTGGGCAGCATGGCGCTGCATTGGCCGATGCACCAGGCGCCGGTGGAGCGCGTATTGAACCTGCACATGGCCAGCCTGGAGCAGACCGTGCGGGAAGTGCAGCGGGCGCTGGCCTGACAGTCACCGCCTCCTCACTGAGGGAATTGTGGTTTATGTGGGAGCCGGGCTTGCCCGCGATGCAGGCAACTCGGTCTGTCAGTGACACCCAGTCGATGCAATCGCAGGCAAGCCAGCTCCCACACAAGCCCGCTTCCACATTGGATTTGCGCGGTTCATGACATTGCGCTTAAGGTTCGTTCAGGTTTTTCGTCCCATGAGTCTTCAATGTCAATCAAACCCCTGGCCTTCGCCCTGCTGGCCGCCGCTGCCGCGCCTGCCCACGCCGACTGGTACCTGGATAACGAGTCGTCACGCCTGTCGTTCGTCACCACCAAGAACACCGACATCGCCGAAGTGCAGCGCTTCCTGGTGCTGCACGGCAAGGTCGACAGCAAAGGTGCTGCGCAATTGGAAGTCGAGTTGGAGTCGGTCAACAGCGGCATTCCATTGCGCGATGAGCGCATGCGCAACCAACTGTTTGAGATCAAGACATTCCCCGACGCGCTGATCAACGCGCAGATCAACCTGCAACCGATCAATGATTTGGCGCCCGGCGCGCAACTGGAGTTACGCCTGCCGTTGGCCGTGACCCTGCACGGCAAGACCCAGACCTACAGCGCCGAGCTGCTGGCCACGCGCCTGGACGACCGGCGTTTCCAGGTGGTGACCCTGGAACCGCTGGTGGTGCACGCCGAGGACTTTGACCTGGTGCCCGGCGTGGCCACGCTGCGTAAAGCGGCGGGGCTCGAATCGATCAGCCTGTCGGTGCCGGTGGGTGCGGTACTGATCTTCACGGCGCGCTGACATGAGCGGCGCGGTGTTCCCCTGGCGCAGCGCCAACCGTTTCGAGTTGCTGATCGACGGACCGCAGTTCTTTCCGCAGATGCTGGTGGGCATTGCCCGGGCCGAGCGCCAAGTCGATCTTGAACTGTATTTGGTGGAAGCCGGCGCCTGCGCCGATGCCATGGTGAGCGCCCTGGTGCAGGCCGCCGAACGCGGTGTGCGCGTGCGTTGCCTGTTTGATGATTACGGCAGCCTGGCCTTTACCCTCGGCTTGCGCAAACGCCTGACCGACGCCGGCGTGGAGCTGCGTTTTTACAACCGCCTGAGCTGGCGTCGGTGGATGCGCAACCTCTACCGCGACCATCGCAAAGTGTTGCTGATCGACCAAGGCGTCACGTTTGTCGGCGGCACGGGGGTTACCGATGAATTCTGGACGCCGGGTAACGACAGTGCCGATTGGCATGAAGTGATGGTGCAGATCAGCGGCCCGCTGGTGATGGACTGGCAGGCGCTGTTCGACCGTCAATGGCACGCCAACGCGGCCCGTCGCGAGTGGAAACCCGCCACCCATTTTGGCTTGCCGCGTTTGCCCAAGCTGCCGGCGAGCGGCCCGGGTCTGGGCCGTGTCGCCTACGCTGACGCCCGCCAGCATCGCGACATTTTGCAATCGTTGATTCGCGCCCTGAACAGCAGCCAGACCCGTATCTGGCTGGCCACGCCGTACTTCCTGCCCACCTGGAGTGTGCGCCGAGCCTTGCGCCGTGCGGCCGGGCGCGGGGTGGAGGTGCGTTTGCTGCTCACCGGCCCGCGCACCGATCACCCGTCCGTGCGTTACGCCGGGCACCGCTATTACCCGCGCCTGCTGCGCTCGGGCGTGCAGATCTTTGAATACCAGCCGTGCTTCCTGCACCTGAAGATGGTGCTGGTGGACGATTGGGTCAGCGTGGGCTCGTGCAACTTCGATCACTGGAATTTGCGCTTCAACCTGGACGCCAACCTGGAAGCACTGGACCCGGCGTTGACGCTGGCAGTGGCGGGCAGTTTCGAGCGGGATTTTCAACAGAGCCAGGCAGTGAGCCTGGAGGCGTGGAAGGCGCGGCCATTGTGGCGGCGGGTGAAGCAGCGGGTGTGGGGGTGGATTGACCGGTTGGTGGTCAACCTGCTCGACCGACGCGGCTAAGAAGCACACCGCAAAACAAATGTGGGAGCGGGCTTTTGTGGGAGCTGGCTTGCCTGCGATGGCATCACCTCGGTATGACTGACACACCGAGGTGCCTGCATCGCGGGCAAGCCCGGCTCCCACACAAGCCGGGTTTACAGCCTTGTGTTACAGCAGTTCGAAGGTCTGCTGCTGCACATCCTGGGAATCCAGCCCGATCTGCACATTGAACTCGCCCGGCTCTGCCGCGTACTTGAGCTGGGTGTTGTAGAACTTCAAGTCGTCCTCGGTGATGGTGAAGTGCAACGTGCGCTCTTCACCCGCCTTGAGCATGACTTTCTGGAAGTTCTTCAGCTCCTTGATCGGGCGGATCATCGAGCCCGCCACATCCTGGATGTACAACTGCACCACGGTTTCGCCATCCACCTTGCCGGTGTTCTTGACGGTGACGCTGGCGTCGAGCTTGCCGGTCTTGTTCAGCGTGGTGGACGACAGCGCCATGTCCGACAGGCTGAAGCGGGTGTAGCTCAGGCCATAACCGAACGGAAACAGCGGCCCGGTGATGTCATCGAAGTACTGCGAGGTGTAGTTGCCCGGCTTGCCAGGGGTGAACGGGCGGCCGATGGTCAGGTGGTTGTAGTAGGTCGGAATCTGCCCCACCGAACGTGGGAAGGTGATCGGCAGCTTGCCCGACGGGTTGTAGTCACCGAACAGCACGTCGGCGATGGCGTTGCCGCCTTCGGTGCCGGCGAACCAGGTTTCCAGGATCGCGTCGGCCTGTTGGTTTTCTTCCAGGATCGACAGCGGACGGCCGTTCATCAGCACCAGCACCAGTGGCTTGCCGGTGGCCTTGAGGGCCTTGATCAGGTCGCGCTGGCTTTGCGGGATGTTCAGGTCGGTGCGGCTGGACGACTCGTGGGACATGCCACGGGACTCACCCACGGCCGCCACGACCACGTCGGCGTTTTGGGCCGCCTTGACCGCTTCGTCGATCAGTGCCTGCGGCGAACGAGGGTCATCCACCACTTCCGGGGTGTCGAAATTGAGGAAGTTGAGGTAGTCGACCACCGCCTTGTCGTTGGTGATGTTGGCACCGCGTGCATACACCAGCTTGCCTTTGCCCGCGAGGGCGTCGGTCATGCCTTTAAGCAGGGTCACCGATTGTGCCGGACGGCCGGCAGCGGCCCAACTGCCCATGATGTCGATGGGGGCATCAGCCAGTGGGCCGACCAGTGCGACGGTCGCCGATTTCTTCAGCGGCAGGGCGTCGTTCTGGTTCTTCAGCAACACCAGGCTGCGGCGCGCGATATCACGGGCCTCGCTGCGGTGCAGTCGGTCTTCGGAATAGGTGTCGACCGGGTCATCCTCGGCCTTGCCAATGCGCAGGTACGGGTCCTTGAACAGGCCCATGTCGTACTTGGCGGCGAGCACTTCGCGCACGGCGTTGTCGATGTCGCTTTGCTGGATTTCGCCGGACTTGAGCAGACCCGGCAGTTCCTTGCCGTACAGCGAGTCGTTCATGCTCATGTCGATGCCGGCCTTGATTGCCAGCTTCGCCGCTTCACGGCCGTCCTTGGCCACGCCGTGCTTGATCAGCTCGACGATTGCGCCATGGTCACTCACGGCCAGGCCCTTGAAACCCCAGTCCTTGCGCAGCAGGTCATTCATCAGCCAGGTGTTGGCGGTGGCGGGCACGCCGTTGATCGAGTTCAACGCCACCATCACGCCGCCCGAGCCGGCCTTGATCGCCGCGTGGTACGGCGGCAGGTAGTCCTGGTACATCTTGACCGGGCTCATGTCGACCACGTTGTAGTCGCGACCGCCTTCCACCGCGCCGTACAGGGCGAAGTGCTTGACGCTGGCCATGATGCTGTCGGCGTCGGCCGGGCTGACACCCTGGAAGGCCTTGACCATCACTTCGGCAATGCGTGAAACGAGGTAGGTGTCTTCACCAAAACCTTCGGAGGTGCGGCCCCAGCGCGGGTCGCGGGAGATGTCGACCATCGGCGCAAAGGTGATGTCGAGGCTGTCGGCGGCGGCTTCCTGGGCAGCGATGCGCCCGGAGCGGCCGATGGCGTCCATGTCCCAGCTGGAGGCGAGCGCCAGGCTGATCGGGAATATGGTGCGATGGCCGTGGATCACGTCATAGGCGAAGAACATCGGGATCTTCAACCGGCTGCGCATGGCCGCGTCCTGCATCGGACGGTTTTCCGGGCGGGTGATAGAGTTGAACGTGCCGCCGATGCGACCGGCGGCGATTTCCTTGCGGATCAGCTCGCGGGGCATCTCCGGGCCGATGCTGATCAGGCGTAATTGGCCTATCTTTTCATCGAGGGTCATCTGCTTGAGCAGGTCGTTGACGAACGCGTCCTTGTCCTTTGGCGCGGCGGACCCTGTTTCAGCCCAGGCGGGGTGGCAGGCCAACGTGGCCACAAGGCCGAGCAAACACAGCTTCTTCATGAATATCCTTTCGTGGCGTACTGCGCAGCGACAAAAGGAACGCTGCTCGGCCAAAGTGTTTGGAACATATGTTGTTGTTCGAGTGTTATGTCAGACGAATGCAGCACACATCTGAACTCTGATTCGCGCAGGGCATCTTTTAGCTGATTGGGTCGATGCATGCCAGTCGTGGTGGCGGATTATGCCCCAGGCGCACGATTTACAGGGTTATCAAATTTCACAGCAATGGTTGCGGAGAGACTTATGTCAGTTATTCAAGGATATCGCTGGGGCTTCAAGGCGGCGGCGATGCTGCTGATAGGCGCAGTGTTGAGCGGTTGCGGCATCAACAAGATCCCCACGCTTGACGAACAGGCCAAGGCGGCCTGGGCCCAGGTGCAGAACCAGTACCAACGGCGTGCCGACCTGATCCCCAACCTGGTGGAAGTGGTGAAGGGCTACGCGGCCCATGAACAGGACACCCTCACCGCCGTGATCGAGGCGCGGGCCAAGGCCACGTCGATCCAGGTGGACGCCGGCACCCTGGACAACCCCGAGAAGCTCAAGCAGTTCCAGCAAGCCCAGGACGGCCTGAGCGGTGCACTCAACCGGTTGATGGTGGTGTCCGAGCGCTATCCGGACCTCAAGGCCAACCAGAACTTCCTGGCCTTGCAATCGCAGCTTGAAGGCACCGAAAACCGGATTGCCGTGGCCCGCCGCGACTTTATCCAGGCGGTGCAGGCCTACAACACTGAAATCCGCACCTTCCCAGGCCGCTTGTGGCACAGCGTGATGTACAGCGACTTGCCGATCCGCGCCAACTTCGAAGCCACCAGCGCCGATGCTGATAAAGCGCCGCAAGTGAAGTTCTGATGGGCGCACGGGGCTGGTTGTTCGCCGCCTTGCTGCTGTGCGGTCAGGTGATGGCGGCTGACACCCCGGTGTCGGTCGAGGCCTTGATCGCCGAGCAGTTTGCCCAGCTGGACGGTCGCATCGTCGACCGCGCCGGCCTGCTTGACGCCGCTAGCACAGCGACGCTCAAGCACACGCTGGACAGCCACGAGCAGCAGACCGGCGAGCAGATTGTGGTGGTCACCCTGGACAGCCTGCACGGCAACACCCTGGAAGACTTCGGCTATCAGCTGGGGCGTCACTGGGGTGTGGGCGAAAAGGGCAAGAACAGCGGCGCGTTGTTGATCGTGGTGCCCAAGGCACATCAAGTGCGGATCGAAGTGGGTTATGGCCTGGAAGATCGCCTGACCGATGCCCAGAGTTCGGTGATCATCAATCAGGTGATCATTCCCCCGTTCAAGCAGAACCGCTTTGCTCAGGGGATCACGGCGGGCGTGAACGCCATGGTCCAGGTGCTGGGCGGCAAGCCGGTGCACGGCAAGGTTTCGCACAAGAACTGGGTGGGGTGGATCTTCGGGTTGGCGGCGTTGTTTGTGCTGGTGATCGGTTTTGTGGTGATCAAGTACGGGCGCCGGACCACGCCCTCCGACGATGACGATGACGCCCCGCGCCCAGGCGACAGCGACAAGCGCTCCGATTCTGCCGGTGGCGGTGGCAGCTTCGGTGGCGCAGGGGCGACCGGCAATTGGTAGCCAGGCATTCACAGGCCAAGGGGGCATGATGCGAATGATACGAATGGGCCTGGCGCTGCTGCTGTTGCTCGGTGCCATGACGGCCCAGGCGGCGCTTACCTTTCCGGCATTGACCGGGCGGGTGGTGGACGATGCCCAGATGATCGACCCGGCCACGCGCCAGCAAATAACCCAGCAGTTGCAGGCGCTGGAGCAGGCCTCGGGCGACCAGATCGTGGTGGTCACCGTGCCCAACCTGCAAGGTGCGCCCATTGAAGACTTCGGTTACCAGTTGGGCCGTCAGTGGGGCATCGGTCAGAAGGGCAAGGACAACGGCGCGCTGTTGATCGTCGCCCGGGATGAGCGCAAGTTGCGCATCGAAGTCGGCTATGGCCTTGAAGGCGTGCTGACGGATGCGCAGTCGTGGGTCATCATCAACCAGGTGATCGCGCCCAAGTTCAAGGCCGGCAACTACAGCCAGGGCATCAGCGACGGCGTGGCGGCGATGCTGCAGGTGGTGGGCGGTGACCCCTTGGCGGTGCCGGCGCATGTGGCCGACGCGAACTTTGCCAAGGATAATCCCGGGTTTTCCATCGGCCTGTTCATTCTGCTGATCGGCGTCTTGTGGTTGTGCCATCGCATGGGCCTGCCAGTGGGCGCCATTCTCCTGGCCATCCTCAGCAACAGCGGGCGTGGCGGCGGCGGCGGTGGTGGTGGCGGCTTCCGGGGCGGCGGCGGTGGTTTTGGCGGCGGCGGGGCTTCAGGCGGGTGGTAATGACAATAACGAGAAAAGAGCATCGACAACCATGGCATTACTGACTGAACACGAGCAGCGCCAAGTCGCCGAAGCGATCGCCCGCGTCGAGAAAACCACCGACGCTGAACTGGTGACCGTGCTGGCGGCGCGTGCCGACGACTACGCCTACATCCCGTTGTTGTGGGCCAGCCTGATCGCCCTGGTGGTGCCAGGCGTGGTGCATTACCTGTCCGGCTACCTGACCATGTACACCTTGCTGCTGGCGCAATGGGCGACGTTCATCGTGCTGTGCCTGGTGTTTCGTATGCCGGCGGTCACCACGCGATTGATCCCGCGTTCGGTTCGCCATTGGCGTGCGTCCAACCTGGCGCGGCGCCAGTTCCTGGAGCAGAACCTGCACCACACGCTGGGCAGCACCGGCGTGCTGATTTTCGTCAGCGAGGCCGAGCGGTACGTGGAGATTTTGGTGGATGACGGGATTTCCCAGCGCCTGGATGACAGCAGCTGGGAGGTGATCGTCAAGGCGTTTACCCAGCAGGTGAAGCAGGGGCAGACGCTGGCGGGGTTCATCGCGTGCATCGAGGCCTGTGGCGAACTGCTCAAGGTGCATGTGCCGTTGACGCAGACGCGTAATGAGCTGCCCAACCGGTTAATCGTGTTGGAGTGATCCTGGATATGCGGTTCGAAATGTGGGAGCGGGCTTGCTCGCGAAAGCGGTGTGTCAGTCGATTTATTCATTGACTGGCGCACTGCATTCGCGAGCAAGCCCGCTCCCACATTTGCATGTGTGTTATCCAGACGCAGTACCGTTAGTCAAATAACCCCGTGCCCTCAAGCCCTATCCCCCCTAAAATGCCCGGCATTCCCTGCCCGAGGCGTTTTTGTTCATGTCTGTCACTGTTCAACCGGATCATCACGCCCAGTTCATCGCACTGCTGAGCGACAGCCTTGCGCAGAATGCTTTCATCAAGCTGGTGCTGGCCAAGTACGTCGGTGCCGAAGCCGAGTTGCAGCGGCTGATCATCAAGCAGGTGGTGGTCAAGGAGCAGGCCTGCCTGTCGTTCGTGTACCGCTACAAGACCCGCGACATCACCAAGAACCTGCCCCTGGCTGACGGCGTGGCGGCGATTGCCGAGCTGTTGCCGGCCCAGTTCAAGAACGCGCACCTGTTGTCGCTGACCGATGAAGCCCAGCTGGAATACAGCAAGAAGAACAAAAGCTCGCTGTTCAAAAGCAAGCCGCAGCAGTTGCGCGAAGCGCCGTCGGCAGAGCACAACCGTGAGAAGAACCGCTTTCTCGACCTGAGCCGGCCGTTTCTCGCCGACCTGGGCGTGACCGACGCCAAGCAGGCGCTGATCCCGTCAATGTCGCGCAAGTGGAAGCAGATCAACAAGTTCATCGAGGTGTTCAGCCATGCGCTGACCTCGTCACCGTTGAAGCTGGACCAGCCGGTGCGCGTGGCCGATTTTGGTTCGGGCAAGGGCTACCTGACGTTCGCCATCCACGATTACCTGCGCAACACCCTCAAGGCCGAGGGCGAAGTCACCGGTGTGGAGTTGCGCGAAGACATGGTGACCCTGTGCAACAGCGCCGCTGCGCGCCTGGAGCACCCGGGGCTGGTGTTCAAGTGTGGTGATGTGCGCAGCGTGGCGCCGAGCGAGCTGGACGTGATGATCGCGTTGCACGCCTGTGACATCGCCACCGACTACGCGATCCACACCGGCATCCGTTCCGGTGCGTCGATCATCATGTGCTCGCCGTGCTGCCACAAACAGATCCGCCTGCAGATCCAGAGCCCGGTGCTGCTCAAGCCAATGCTGCAATACGGTTTGCACCTGGGCCAGCAGGCCGAAATGGTTACCGACAGCCTGCGCGCACTGTTTCTCGAAGCCTGTGGCTACGAGACCAAGGTGTTCGAGTTCATCTCGTTGGAACACACCAACAAGAACAAGATGATCCTGGCGGTCAAGCGCGCCGAGCCTGTGGACAACGCGCAGTTGCTGGAGAAAATCCAGGAATTGAAGGCCTTCTACCACATCACCGAGCACTGCCTGGAAACCCTGCTGCGCGCCGACGGTTTCCTGAGCTGAACACACCCCCTGTAGGAGCCCGCTCCCACACTTAGACTGTATTTGGCTTGGGAATCGGGGCTGGCTGCACCGCCGTCTTGCGCCCCAACATCACCGTCACGATCACCCCACACGCAAACAGCCAGGTAATCGGCTCGATATGTTCACCAAAGAACAGCGCCGAAAACGCGATGGTGAAGAAGATCTGCAACAGCTGGATCTGGCTGACCCGCGCAATGCCGCCCATGGCCAGCCCGGCGTACCAGGCAAAGAATCCCAGGAACTGCGAGAACAGCGACACATAGCCGAACGCCCACCATGCGCGCATCGAGATTGCACCTTGATGCTGCGCCGCCAGGTACCACACCGGGCCGATCAACACCGGTGTTGAAAGCACCAACGCCCAGCAGATCACCTGCCAGCCGCCCATTTCCTTGGCCAACCGGCCGCCTTCGGCATAACCCAGGCCACCCACGGCAATCGCGCCGAGCATCAGCAAGTCGCCGGCCTGGATACTGCCGGCACCGGTGATCAACGCGTAGCCGAGTACCAAGGCACTGCCCAGCGCCGCACAGGCCCAGAAGGCCTTGGACGGACGCTCATGGGACAGCCAGGCGGCGTACAGCGCCACGCACAGCGGTTGCAGGCCGTTGACCAGTGCACCATGGGACGCCGGCAGGGTTTGCATGGCCCAGGCCGACAACACCGGAAAGCCCAGGATCACACCGGCAATCACCAGGCACAGCCCGCGCACCTGGCGCCAGGTCGGCCAGCGTTCACGGCGCCACAGCAGCAACGCCGCCGCCGGGATCGCCGCGAACAGCGCACGGCCCAGGCCGTTGAGCAACGGGTGGATTTCCTGCACGACGATGCGCGTGAACGGCAAGGTCAGGCTGAAGATAATGACGCCCAGCAGGCCGAGGGCCATGCCGGTGTTTTCGCGCGAGCTCATGGTGAGGGGACCGGGATCAAGAGGGCTTCAAGGGAAGCCCATCTAGCCACAACCCCCGGCAAACGCGGGCCTACAGCTGGTGGTTGATTTATCCGTACAGTTTCAAAAACTGCTCGGTTCTTACAAGAGGTTTGTGCCGCGCCGAAGATCCACTGTAGGAGCTGGCTTGCCGGCGATGCAGACACCTCGGTGTATCAGTTGGACCGAGGAGATGCTATCGCTGGCAAGCCAGCTCCTACAGGTGTGCGGGTTTAGAAGAAGCGCGTGACGCTGATCTTGGCATCGCGGCCTTTGGTGTAGGCACGGTCGCCGCTCAGGGCAGGGCGGAAGTTGTTGTTGAACAGGTTGTCGATGGTGAAGTTCACCTCGGTGCCCTTGAGGTAGGCCTGCTGCGGTTTCCATTTGGCGAACAGGCCCTGGGTGTTGTAGCGCTTGTTGCCGTACTGGTCGTAGAACAGGTCGCCGACGCTGCTGCCCGGGCCGCCGGAATAGGTGTCGCTGGGCAGGCGTTTGGTGGCGCCGATGAACTGGCCCATCCAGCCTACCTGCGCGTCCAACGCCGGGATGTTGGTGCCGAACACCAGCACCCATTTGGTCGGCGGAATATCCCGCGCGGCCACATCCGGCCCCCAGGGGTTGGTGTAGGCGCCTTCGTGATCGCCCTTGGCGTAGGCGAACGACGCCGAGCCGAACAGGTAGGTGGAGTTGTAGAACGTTTCCAGCTCAAAGCCCTTGATGGTCAGCCCACCGATGTTGCGGTAGTTGGACATCGCGCCGGGTGGGCAGGCGCTGGAGATGGTGCCGCCGTTGATGGCCTGGTTCTGGCAGCCGACGCCGGTGGCCTTGAAGATTTCGTCTTCGACCTTGTTGTGGAAGAAGGTGGTGCGCACTTGCAGGTTGTCGTCCCGGGTGATCAGGTTGTCGAAGCTGCTGACGCTGCCCACGCTGATCGAGGTGATGCGTTCCGGGTCGAGGTCGACGCTGGTGGCGGTGCGACTGCCCAGGCCCTGCACTTCGTATTGCTCGTCGATCACCGGGGCACGCCAGGTCTGGCTCCAGTTGGCGAACAGGCCCAGGTTCGGGTTGACGGTCCAGAACAGCGCCAGGCGTGGCGACCAACCGGTGTAGGTGCGGTCGCTGTAGTCGTGGCCGACGGCCGGGTCCGGGTTGTTGTAGTACGGCGCGTCGTTGCCTTCGCCACGGTTACGCACGTGGTCATAGCGCAGGGACGGCGTGATGGTCACATCGCCGAGAGTCACCGCGTCCTGGATAAAGAAGCTGTTGGTATCGACCTTGCCGTGGGGCATGAAGCCTGGCTGGAAGTGCCCATAGTTGTAGCGCGGGGTGTTGTAGGTGGCGCCGGGCATCCACATCTCGGTTTCGCGGATGTGCTTGCGGATCTGACCGCCGACAGTGACGGCGTGTTGCAAGGAGCCGGTGTCGAACAGGCTGACGTTACGGACATCGAGGTTCTTGTCAGTGTAGGACGTGTCCATCTTGCGTCCACCGGTGGCCAGTTGGAAAAACGCGGTGGCGTCGCGCTCGTCGGTCTGGTCGGTGTTGGACTGCGAATATTTGACGGTCAGGTCCACCAGCGGGTTGTCCACCGGGGTGAATTCATATTTGCCCGACCAGGTGGTGTCGACGGTGTCGCGATGGGCCAGAAAACGCTTCAATGCCCCTTCGTAGCCGTAGCGGTCGATGTTGGCCTGGGTGGGTGGCGTCGGGTAGCTGGCGGCGGAGAATGGCGTCCAGCGATTGCTGTGGGAGCGCGAATAAGACAGGCCGACGCTGTGTTCATCGGTGAGATGGGCGTTGACCTTGAACAGCTTGCCGTCCACATCCTGGGCGGTGTTGGGCAGGCGCTTGGGGTTGATCGGGTACTGGTTGTTCTCGTTGGGCAGTTCGGCGGCCACCTTCATGTCGCCACCGTCTCGTTGGGTCAGGTAGGCGAGGGCGTCAAAGCGGCCGTCGTCGGTACGCCCATACACCGCGCCGCTGTAGACCTGTTCGTGGTCGTTGCTGGAGTAACCGTACTTGAGCATGGCACCACTGTTGCGGCCGTCCTTGAGCAAGTCGGGCGCATCCTTGGTGGTCATGTTGACCGTGCCGCCAAACCCGCCATTGCCGGTGAAGGGTGAGTTGGGGCCTTTCTCCACTTCAATGCTCTTGATCAGTTCGGGCTCGATGAACACGGTGCCTTGCTGGTAGCGCTCGAAGCCGCTCTTGGTGGCGCCGTCGACGGTCAACGGCACGTCTTCGGCATCGCCGAAACCCCGGATGTTGATGGTCTGGCCACCGGGCTTGAGCGAGCCGCCCTGGCTGACACCGGGCAAGGTCTGCAACAGGCTGGGAATGTTGTTGGACTGGTAGCGGTCGATGTCTTCCTGGGTCAGGGTCGAGCGGCCGACGGTGCTGGAGTTCACCTCCGTGCCGGTGCCGATCACGCTCAGGGCGTCCAGTTGGATCGCGCCACTGTTGGTGGTTTTGCCTTCATCAGGGCGTACTACGTAGGTGGTGCCGACTTTGATCAAGGTGAACTCGCCGTTCTTCAGCAGGGTGCGAATCGCCACTTCCGGGGTGAACTCGCCATTGAGCGCCGGCGCCTGCACGTTCTTGAGCAGGGTTTCATCGAACAACAGCTGGATTTTCGCCTGTTGCGCCACTTGGCTCAGGGACGTCGCCAGCGGCTGGGCGGGCAGTTGCAGCGTGAGCGACTCGGCCTGGGCGCTGAGGCTGAATGCCAGGCAGGTGGCGATGATCGACGGTCGAAGAAACAGGTGTGAAACGTGGCAAGGCGCGCGAAACATGAAATCCCCCGGTGTGGCCAAACGGCCAAAAAGGCGTGCGTATCAAACGCAGACGGGGGGAAGACGGGGCAGGCAAAAAAATCCACACATGCGAATGCAAAATATTCTCAAGTGCGATGTTTTGCGGGGTTACTTGCTCGGTTCGATCCGTACGATGCCATCCGCTGACGGCACGGTTTTCACCGGAAGCAGGGCGGGCAGGGCGTTGAGCAAGGCGTCCGGGTCATTGACATCCAGGTTGCCCGACACCTTCAACTGCGCCACCGCGCGGCTCACCTGCAGCGGTGCCTGGGGGCGGTACAGGCTCAATTCGTCGATCAGGCTGGCCAGTTCGCGATTGCGAAACGTGAGGTGCCCGCTGCGCCAGTCGGCGACTTCTTCGGCGTTCAGGCTTTGCTGCTGCAACGTGCCCTTGGCATAGCTGTAGGTGGCGCGCTGCTGGGCGCCGAGCAAGGTTACCGGGCTCTTGGGGTCTGGCTCGAAGGCCACCTGCCCGTGGGCCACGCTCACCACCAGTTGCTGCTGGCTGCGGCGCACATCGAAACCGGTGCCCACCACCCGCACATTCGCCTCGCCGGCCTGCACGTAGAGGGGCCGCTCCTTGTCGGCGGCCACCTCGATATACACCTGGCCTTTGTCCAGATGAACGATGCGCTGGTGGGCGGTGAAGTCTATCCGCACCCGCGTATTGGCATTCACATACAAGGTGCTGCCATCGGGCAGGTTCAGGGTGCGCATGCCTTTGGCATGGGCGGCCACTTGGCTGTGGTACAGCGCACGCGGGGCGTCGATAGCGCTGGCCATCACGGCGCAGACCAGGGCTGCGGCCACGGCCAGGGCAGGGCGCCACACCGACGGTTTGCGCTTGGGCAGCGCCACGGGTTTGTTCAGTTGCTGCAACTGGGCGAGGTCTGCCCACAGTTGTTCGAATTCGGCATAGGCGCGGGCATGGGCAGGCTCCGCTTGCCAGGCGGCAAAGGCTTTGCGGTCGGCACGCCCCGCCTCGTTGCGGTTGCGGGCAAACCAGCTGGCGGCTTGGGCATCGATGGAGTCGCTCTGCTCGATGTCCAGGGCGTCGATGTCGCTCAGGCGGTTCATTCGGGCTGCTCCGTGCCGGGTTCGTTTTGAAGGCGTCGCTTGCAGTGCAGCAGGGCAAAGGCGATGTGCTTTTCCACCATGCTGATCGAAATGCCCATGCGCTCGGCGATCTGTGCCTGGCTCAAGCCTTCGAAGCGGTGCAGCATAAGGGCTTCTCGCCTTCGGGGCGAGAGTTCGGCGAGGACTTCTTTCAACTGTTCCAGGCGTTGCAAGCGTTGCGCGGCGGCCATGGGATCGTTTTGCTCATCGGTGACCGGCTCGGTGTCCATGTCGGCCGGGTCTGAGTGGACGGTCTGCCGTACCTTCTGCTTGCGCCAGTGATCACGCAGCAGGTTGCGCGCCATCTGGAACAGAAACGCCCGTGGCTGCTCGACTTTGGCCCGGTCGCGGTAGTCCAGCCATTGGGTGAAGACATCCTGGGTCATGTCCGCGGCGTCGCTGGCGTTGTCCGTGCGTTTGCGCAGGAAATACAGGATATCTGTATAGAACCCGCGAAAGGCATCGGCCGACAACGGGTCGGGCTTGGGACGAGACATGGGGATCCTTCTTGAGGAAGCACGACGTAGAAAAGTCGTGAATGGTATCGAGAACCATTGTCATTTGTCTCTATTTTACGGATGTACACAAGAAAAAATGTGGGAGCGGGGTTGCTCGCGAAAGCGGTGTGTCAGTCGATTTATCCATTGACTGGCGCACTGCATTCGCGAGCAAGCCCGCTCCCACAGGGGATTGTGGGTTAGCGCAGCAATGTTTTCAGCTGCTCGATCGCCGCTTCACCCAGCGGGAAAACCGGCAACCGTGGATCACCCACTTCCAGCCCCGTCAAACGCAAACCCGCCTTGATCGTCGCCGGCAACCCACCTTTGAGGATGAACTCCAGCAACGGCAACTGGCGATAAAACAGTTCCCGCGCCTTGGCCAGGTCATTGGCCAATACCGCCTCATACAACGCCAGATTGAGTTGCGGGATCAGGTTCGGCGCTGCCGTGCACCAGCCCTTGGCACCTGCCGCGAAGGCTTCCAGCGCCAGCGGGTTGCAGCCGTTGTAGAACGGCACGTCCGTCTGGCGATGCAACTGGTGCATGCGCTGAACATCCCCGGTGCTTTCCTTGACCATGGTCACGTTGGCCACCTGCTTGATGATGCGCAGGATCAGCTCCACCGACATGTCCGTGCCACTGGTGGCCGGGTTGTTGTAGAGCATGATCGGCACGCCGATGCTGTCACCAATAGCCGCGTAGTGGGCGAGGATTTCCGCTTCACTGAGCTTCCAGTAAGACGCCGGCAGCACCATCACCACGTCGGCGCCGTTGGCTTCGGCGTAACGGGCGCGGCGCACGGCCTTGGCGGTGGTCAGGTCGGACACGCTGACGATGGTCGGCACGCGCCGGGCGATCTTGGCCAGGCTGTAGGCGCTCACTTCGTCCCACTCGGCGTCGCTCAAATACGCGCCTTCGCCGGTGCTGCCCAGGGGCGCGATGGCGTGCACGCCGCTGTCGATCAAGCGGTCGATGGAACGGCCCAGGGCGTCAAGGTCGATGCGCTGGCCGTCGGCGCTGAACGGGGTGATGGTATAGCCGATGATGCCGTGAATCGTTGGGCTGGACATAAACAGTCTCCGGTCAAAAAGGGGCAATCAGTTCAGGCAATCGGCGTGTTGGCGCAGGTTCTGCCGGGCGTAGTAATTGAACGCAGCGCCGAAGCGCTTGGGCTTGGAGATCCAGTCATGGGCCTCGCGCCCGAGCTCTGGCAGGATCGGCTTGATCGTGCCGGCGGCCATCGCCAGCAACTGCAACTTGGCTGCGCGTTCGATCAACTGCGCGATCACACAGGCCTCCTCGATGCTCGCCCCGGTGGACAACTGGCCGTGGTGCGAAAGCAGGATGGCGCGTTTGTCGCCCAGTGCCGCCGTGATGATTTCCCCCTCTTCATTGCCCACCGGCACGCCGGGCCAGGCTTCCAGGAACGCGCAATCCTCGTACAACGGGCAGAGGTCCATGTGGGACACCTGCAGCGGCACTTCCAGCATCGACAGTGCCGCGATATGGGTAGGGTGGGTGTGGATGATGCAATTCACATCCGGCCGCCCACGGTACACCCAGGTGTGAAAACGGTTGGCCGGGTTGGGAATGCCATGGCCTTCCAACACTTCCAGGTCTTCGTTGACCAGCAACAGGTTGCTGGCGGTGATCTCATCAAAGCCCAGGCCCAATTGCTGGGTGTAATAGGTGCCAGGCTGCGGCCCACGCGCGGTGATCTGCCCGGCCAGACCGGAATCGTGACCGTGCTCGAACAGGATGCGACACGTGAGCGCCAGCTTTTGCCGGTCGGTCCACGTATTATCCGCCAGGGTGTTTTGCATCTGGATCAGCGCCTGCTTGACCAGTTGGTCTTTGGGGAGTGCTAATGTCTTGGCCATATCGGGTGCCCTCGGTGGCTGCAAATGACACTAACGATGCTATATGACACTTTGTGTCATTGGCAAGCATGGCTCTTGCCTTTCTGCAGGGATTAACCGCAGCACATGTCTATCCGTTTGAAACTATTGAGAAAAAAACTTGGCGTGACCCTGGAAGCCCTGGCTGAAAAATCCGGGATGACCAAGAGTTACCTGTCCAAGGTCGAGCGCGGGCTCAATACGCCGTCGATTGCCGCCGCGCTGAAGCTGGCCAAGGCCTTGAACGTGAAGGTCGAAGAGCTGTTCAGCGAAGACAGCGTCAGCCTCGACAGCTACAGTCTGGTGCGCAGCCACGAGCGCCCGGACACCTCGCCGGGTTACGCGGTGTTGGCCCATCAGGTCAGCGAGCGCAGCCTGCTGCCGTTCATCATCTACCCGCCGGCGGAGTTCACCGACAAGACCTTCAAGGAGCACGTGGGGGAAGAGTTTCTGTTCGTGCATGAAGGCCGGGTGGAGGTGGACTTCATGAACGAGCGGGTGATTCTGGAACGCGGTGATGCGCTGCATTTCAATGCGCAGAAGCCCCATCGGCTGCGTTCGGTGGGCGATGTGCAGGCGCAGCTGTTGGTCGTGGTGCACAGCTCGGAAGAATGACCACGATGCAGGATTGAAATAGGGGCCAGTGTGGGAGCGGGCTTGCTCGCGAATGCGGTGGGTCAGTACCTGATTTATTAACTGATCCACCGCATTCGCGAGCAAGCCCGCTCCCACATTTTGATCAGCGTTCGACAGGCACTGACAGCGCTGAATTGCCCAACGGATGCGTGCGCGCCGCGAAGAACTTCAGTTCCACGCCAGTCCCATCGAACAACGCCGAATACCGCCGTTTCTGCTGACGAATAAACCCGTCACTGCGCCCCGACACCGAAATCGCCAGGGTCGATACATTCGCCTGGCGAATCGCGTCCACCAGGTGCTTGTCCTGCGCGCCCAGCTCATGGCCGAAGATGCACAGCGCACCCTCATGGGTCAGCAATTGTTCATAACAGAACGACAGGTAATCCGAGCTGCGGATGGTCTTGAGCTTCTCTTCAACCTTGCCCTCGCTGACAAACAGCGGCACATCGTCCAGGGTCTTGAGCGTGTTGTTGATGGCAAAACTGCTGAGCAGGGTGCTGTCGGTGGACGGCAATTTGCGTGCGGTGCCGTCGAGGTTGCGCACCAGGTGCAGGCCGCCGTGCAGGTAGAGGATGCGCGTCGCCTCGGTGCGGGTGTTGCGCAGGTCGAAGCTGGCGTCGGCGCTGCCGAACAGGTCGTCGATGCCCGGGGTGTGCAGGATCGCCCAGTAGTTGAGCAAGTCGTAGTTGCTGGTGAATACCGTGGCGTAGCTCGCCAGTTCAGCGTTGATCGTCGCCAATGTCGACGGCTGCACCAGGCGCCAGGGGATGTGCACGCTGTGGATGGTATTGATCAGCGCTTCCTTGATCGCATAGTAGCGATTGCGCGGCGCCGCCGAGCTGACGGCCAGGGCCTTGTTGACCCGGCTGGTGGTTTTCAGCGCACCCAGGGCTTGCTCGAAACTACGGGTTTGCAGGGCGTCGAACACGCTGAGTTCGGACTGGCTCAGGGGTTTTTCTTCGACGGTGCGCGCGTTTTCGAACAGCGAGTCGTAGGCAAAGTCTTCCCAGATCGTACGGCTTGCGCCGTTGCCGATCAGAATCGCGCTGAAGTCGACGGCGCTGCGCAGCGCATTCCAGTCGTCTAGGTGGGCGTCAATATCCTGGAAATCCTTCATTGCGGCGGGTCTACTCGAAATCGGCTGGGCGGTGACTTTATCACGAGCGGGCGTTGATCCTGATCAAGATACGCCGCGCGGTAGAGGTGGATTCTGTTGGCATAACGCCTCTGAGGATTGACCATGAGCAGCACCTTCTTCATCCCCGCCGTCAACATCATGGGCATCGACTGCCTCGACGAAGCCATGACCGCCATCCGCAACTATGGTTTTCGCAAGGCGCTGATCGTCACGGATGCGGGCCTGGCCAAGGCCGGCGTTGCCAGCATGATTGCCGAGAAACTGGCCATGCAGGACATCGACTCAGTGATCTACGACGGCGCCAAACCCAACCCCACGGTTGAGAACGTCGAGAACGGCCTGGCGCTGTTGCAGCAGAGCGCCTGTGATTGCGTGGTGTCCCTGGGCGGCGGTTCGCCCCATGACTGCGCCAAGGGCATCGCCCTGTGCGCCACCAACGGCGGGCACATCGGCGACTACGAAGGGGTCGATCAATCGAGCAAGCCGCAACTGCCGCTGGTGGCCATCAACACCACGGCCGGCACCGCCAGCGAGATGACCCGTTTCTGCATCATCACCGACCAAACCCGCCACGTGAAAATGGCCATTGTCGACCGCAACGTCACGCCGCTGCTGTCGGTCAACGACCCGGCGCTGATGGTCGGCATGCCCAAGGGCCTCACCGCCGCCACCGGTATGGACGCCCTGACTCACGCCATCGAGGCCTACGTGTCCACCGCCGCCACGCCGATCACCGACGCCTGTGCGATCAAGGCCATCGAGCTGATCAGCGCCAACCTGCGCCTGGCGGTCCGCGATGGCAGCGATCAGGCGGCGCGGGAAAACATGGCCTACGCGCAATTCCTGGCAGGCATGGCCTTCAACAACGCGTCCCTGGGTTTCGTGCACGCCATGGCTCATCAACTGGGCGGCCTGTATGACCTGCCCCACGGCGTGTGTAACGCGGTGTTGCTGCCCCATGTGCAAAGCTTCAACGCCAGCGTCAGCGCCAAACGCTTGAGCGATGTGGCGCGCGCACTGGGCGCCGACATCAAGGGCCGCACCCCGGAAGAGGGCGCGCAAGCCGCCATCGCCGCGATCCGCAGCTTGTCCCACGACGTCGAGATCCCGGCCGGCCTGCGGGAACTGGGGGCCAAATTGCAGGACATTCCCCTGCTCGCCACCAATGCCTTGAAGGACGCCTGCGGGTTGACCAACCCACGGCGCGCCGATCAGCGTCAGATCGAGGAGATCTTTCGCAGCGCGTTCTGAGCCGGGCAGTGGCAAGCTGCAAGCGTTAAGCTACAAGCTGGTAAGGTGTGAATCTCGCACTGCATTCAACTTGAGCATGAAGCTTGCGGCTTGCCGCTGAGGTCCCCCTATGAGAGTTCTGCTATTCGGCGCCACCGGCATGGTCGGCCAAGGCGTGCTGCGTGAGTGCCTGTTGGCCGCCGATGTCCAGGAAGTCGTCGCCGTCGGCCGCACGCCGTTGACCCAGCAACACGGCAAGCTGCATCAGGTGTTGCACAGCGACATGCTGGATTTCCAGCCACTGGAAAACCTGCTGCAAGGCTTCGACGCCTGCTTCTTCTGCCTTGGCGTTTCTTCGGCGGGGATGAACGAGATCAAGTACACCCACCTCACCTATGACCTCACGCTGGTCGCGGCCAGCACTCTGGCGCGGCTCAATCCGCAGATGACGTTTATCTACGTGTCCGGCGCTGGCACCGACAGTTCCGAAGCCGGCAAGTCGATGTGGGCGCGGGTCAAGGGCAAGACCGAGAACGCCTTGCTGCGCCTGCCGTTCAAGGCGATGTACCTGTTTCGGCCGGGGGTGATCCAGCCGTTGCATGGCGTGCGTTCCAAAACGCCGTTGTACCAGTCGTTCTATACCGTGCTCGGGCCGTTGCTGTCGTTCTTTCGCCGGATCAAACCGGATTGGGTAGTGAGCACCGAGACCGTCGGCCGGGCGATGTTGCAGGCGGCGAGCGTGGGGGCGCCGCAGCCGGTGGTGGAACAGGCCGGGATTAATCGCTTGGCTGACGAGCGTCACTGATGTTGCACAAAAGCCTGGTGCGCCGGCTGGACCTGATCACTTTGCAACTGTTCGTCGCGGTCTACGAGGAGGGCACCTTGACCCGTGCCGCCAACCGCGAAGCCATTGCCGTGTCGGCGGCCAGCAAGCGCTTGATGGAGCTGGAGCAAGTGCTGGGTGTGAGCCTGTTCGTGCGCCGTGCCAAAGGCATGGACCTGACCGCCGCCGGGGAAACCCTGTTGCACCACGCCCGGCAGATGTTGTTCAACGTCGAAAAAATGGGCCTGGAGCTGGGCGAGCACAGCCACGGCGTGCGCGGTTATGTGCGGATGCTGGCCAACCTGTCGGCGATCATTCAGTTTCTTCCTGAAGATTTACGGGATTTTTCCCAGCTGCACCCCGAAGTGAAAACCGATCTGGAAGAGCGCCCCAGCAACGGCGTGGTGCAAGGCGTGCTCGATGGCGTGGCCGACCTGGGCATCTGCTCCAGTGACACCGACACCAAAGGCTTGCCCGGCGTGACCTACCGTCTCGACAAACTGGTGGTGCTGATGCCCGCCGATCATCCGCTGGCCACGCGCGACAGCCTGGCGTTCGCCGAGACCCTGGACAGCGATTATGTCGGCTTGCACGCCGCCAGTTCGATCAACATGCGCACCCACGCCGCCGCGCGCGAGGCGGGCAAGATGCTGCGCCTGCGCATTCATGTGCCGGGGTTTGATGCGATGTGCCGGATGGTCCAGGCGAACATGGGCATTGGCATCCTGCCGCACAAGGCCTATGAATTGTTCGGCCGGGCGCTGGGCCTGCACGCGGTGCCGTTGACGGATGCCTGGTCGGATCGCAGCCTGATCCTGGTGGTGCGCGATGAGGCGCAACTGTCGCCAGTCAGTCGCCTGCTTTTCGACTACTTGCGCAAGGCGCTGGTGTAACTGAAACCCTGTCGGCCTCATCGCGGGCAAGCCCGGCTCCCACAGGGGAATGCGGTTATCTGTAGGAGCCCGGCTTGCCGGCGATGGCGGCCTCGAAACCGGCGCAAACCTTGAGACAGCCATCGCCGGTAAGTCGGATCCTACAGATAATTCCTTGGATGTTCGTGTTTGGCGAACGCTCGTTGCCAACTGACGGTTGGATTTCTCCTGTGGCTGCCCTCTAGTCTTGGCCCCACATTCCAAGAACAAGAGGTACACCCCATGACGGCTCCCCTGAGCGGTATCAAGGTGATCGAGATCGGCACCCTGATTGCCGCGCCGTTCGCCGCGCGGCTGATGGCCGAGTTTGGCGCCGAGGTGATCAAGATCGAAGCCATGGGCCAGGGCGACCCGCTTCGCAAATGGCGAAAGCTGCACGAAGGCACGTCGCTGTGGTGGTACCTGCAATCGCGCAACAAGAAATCCCTGGCCCTGAACCTCAAGTCCCCGGAAGGCCTGGGCCTGATCAAGCAACTGCTCGGCGACGCCGACGTACTCATCGAAAACCTGCGCCCCGGTGGCCTGGAAAAACTCGGCCTGGGCTGGGATGTGCTGCAGGCCATCAACCCCAAGCTGACCCTGGTGCGCATCTCCGGCTACGGCCAGACCGGCCCCTATCGCGACCGCCCTGGCTTCGGCGCCATCGGCGAGGCCATGGGCGGCATCCGCTACACCACCGGCAACCCGGACTCACCGCCTGCGCGGGTCGGCGTGAGCCTGGGCGATTCCCTGGCTTCATTGCACGGCGTGATCGGCGCGCTGATGTCGCTGCTGCGGGTCAAGACCGGGCAGGGCGACGGGCAGGTGGTCGATGTGTCCCTGGCCGAAAGCGTGTTCAACCTGATGGAAAGCCTGGTGCCCGAATACGACATGCTCGGCCATGTGCGTGAGCGCAGCGGCGGGGCGTTGCCCGGCATTGCGCCGTCCAACACTTACCTGACCGCCGACGGCGCCTATGTGGTGATCGCCGGCAACAGCGACCCGATCTACAAGCGCCTGATGACCACCATCGGCCGCGCCGACCTGGCCGACGCGCCCGAGTTCGCCCACAACGATGGCCGCGCCGCCAAGAGCGGTCTGCTCGATGCGGCAATCACCCACTGGACCAGCAGCTTGCCCATCGAGCAGGTGCTCAGCGCCCTGGAAGCCGCCGAAGTGCCGGCCGGGCGTATCTACTCCGTGGCCGATATCGTCAGCGACCCGCACTACCAGGCGCGTGACATGTTGCTCAATGCCGAGTTGCCCGGTGGTGTGTCGGTGAAGATGCCGGGCATCGTGCCCAAGCTGTCCGAAACCCCTGGCGGCGTGAACTGGCAAGGGCCGACCCTGGGCCAGCACACCGACGATATCCTCGGCAGCCTGGGCCTGACCGGGGCCGATATCCAACGCCTGAAAACTGCGGGAGTGGTGCAATGATTGCTGATTATTCCGACGCGCTGATCGTGCAGGAAGTGTCCCCGCGTGACGGCCTGCAGATCGAACCGACCTGGGTCGAAACCGCCGACAAGATCGCCCTGATCGACGGGCTGTCCCAGGCCGGTTTTTCGCGGATCGAAGCCGGCTCGTTCGTTTCGCCAAAGGCCATACCGGCCCTGCGCGATGGCGAGCAGGTGTTCCAGGGCATCGCGCGCAAGCCGGGTGTGGTTTACGTGGCGCTGATTCCCAATCTCAAGGGCGCCCAGCGCGCCATCGCGTCCCGCGCCGATGAGCTGAACCTGGTGATGTCCGCCAGCCAGACCCACAACCTGGCGAACATGCGCATGCGTTGTGAAGCGTCGTTGGAAGCGTTTGGCGACATCGTCAGTTTTGCTGCCGGGCATCCGGTCAGTCTCAATGGCAGCATCGCCACCACTTTCGGTTGCCCGTTCGAGGGCAAGATTGATGAGGACCGCGTGCTGCACATTGTCGACGCTTACCTGGAACTGGGCATTAAGGGCATCAGCCTCGCTGACACCACCGGCATGGCCAACCCGCGTCAGGTGCAGTGCCTGGTCAAGCGTGTGCTGGAACGTGTGCCGGCCAGTGACCTGACCCTGCATTTCCATAACACGCGGGGCTTGGGTCTATGCAATGTGCTGGCCGCCTTTGAAGCCGGCGCCCGGCGTTTTGACGCGGCCCTTGGCGGCCTGGGTGGCTGCCCGTTCGCGCCAGGAGCCTCGGGCAATATCTGCACCGAAGACCTAGTGAACCTCTGCGACGAAGTCGGCATTCCCACCGGCATCGACCTGCCGCACCTGCTAGACATGTCCCGCCGCTTGCCGGCCCTGCTGGGCCATGAGTTACCCGGCCAGGTGGCCAAGGCCGGGCGCAACTGCGACCTGCATCCGCCACCGGCGTACATCGCCACGCTGTAACGCCGCACCAGACAACAAAAACAATCGGGCGCCTGTGAGCAGCCCGCTGGAGAGAAACCATGAGCACTAATACGTTAGAGGCCGGCGCGCGCACGGCCAATGAGATCGACGCGGAAAAAGCCCTGGTCAGCAAGGTCGCCTGGCGCCTGATGCCACTGATCATGGTGTGCTACCTGTTTGCGTTTTTTGACCGGATCAACATCAGCTTCGCCAAGTTCCAGTTGCAGGCCGACCTGAGCCTGAGCGACACCGCCTACGGTTTGGGTGCCGGGTTGTTTGTGGTGGGCTATGTGATCTTCGAAGTGCCGAGCAACATGATGCTGTACAAGGTCGGCGCCCGGCGCTGGATCGCGCGGATCATGATGTCCTGGGGCTTGGCCACGGCGGCCATGGTGTTTGTCACCGCCGAGTGGCAGTTCTACGGCTTGCGCTTCATCATCGGCGCGATGGAAGCGGGCTTTGCGCCGGGCGTGCTGTATTACCTGACGTTGTGGTTCCCTCAGCACTTTCGTGGGCGCATCACCTCGATGCTGTTCCTGGCCTCGGCCTTTGCCGGGCTGGTAGGCGCACCGTTTTCCGGCCTGGTGCTGGAGCACCTCGACGGCGTGCTGCAAATGCGTGGCTGGCACTGGTTGTTCCTGCTCGGCGGCTTGCCGTGCATCGGCCTGGGCTTCATGGTGTTGACGCTGCTCAAGGACCGCATCGAAGACGCCCATTGGCTGACATCGGCGGAGAAGGCCTTGCTGTCGAGCCGTATCGCCAAGCATGAGCCGAACTCGCACGGTGGTTCGCTGCTGTCGGCGATCCGTATTCCCGGTTTCCTGATGCTCGGTTTTATCTACTTTTTGATCCAGGTGGCGTCCTACGGCCTCAACTTCTGGGCACCGCAGCTGATCCGCAGCGCGGGTACCCAGAGCCCGGTGATGATCGGTTTGCTCACGGCCATTCCCTATGTGTGCGGTGCCATCAGCATGGTGGTGATCGGGCGTTTGTCCGACGCTACCGGCGAGCGCCGCAAGTTTGTCAGCGGCCTGGTGTTGCTAGGCGCCGTGGGCTTCTTCAGTGCCGGCATCTTTGCCGACCACACCACCTTCCTGATCATCGCCCTGGGCATGTTGGGCGCGGGCATCATCGCCTCGATCCCGACCTTCTGGACCTTGCCACCCAAATTGTTGGCCGGCGCCGGTGCCGGTGCGGCGGGCGGTATTGCGGTGATCAATACCCTCGGGCAGTTCGGCGGCATCGTCAGCCCGGTGATGGTGGGGCGCATCAAGGACCTGACCGGCAGCACCACCCCGGCGCTGTACGTGATTGGCGTGTGTGCGCTGTTGGCAGCAGCCCTGTTGCTGTGGGGCTTGCCGCAAAAACTGCGCACCCTCGACAAGGGCTGATCAGCCCGCCGTTGCCAAGGCCCTGGCCGGTGTGGCGCTGAACTGAATCAACGCCACGCCGCCGATCAACAACAACGCCCCCAACACGCGGGGCGTCGTCAGTTGGCGCTCCACCAGGCCGAACAGGCCGAAGTGATCGAGCAGCAGCGAGGCGAGAATTTGCCCGGCCATGGCCAGCGCGATAAACCCTGAGGCCCCTAGCTTGGGCAACAGCATCAATGCCAGGGAAATAAAGCACACACCGAATGCACCACCGGCCCACATCCACAGCGGCGCTTTGCTGATAAACGCCAGGCTCGGCAACGGCAGGCGCAATGCCAGGATCACCGGCAGCAACACGATGATGCTCACCAGCAAGGAGGCCAGGGTGGCCCACAACGGATGGCCAAGCCCGCGCCCGAGGTTGGCGTTGATCGCGCTCTGAAACGGCACCACCGCGCCGGCGATCACTGCCAGCACCAGCAAACCCACCCAATGCAATGTCGTCATGTCGAATCTCCCAGAGGTTTTGCTGGACTCTAAGGTATTCGTCGCGCACATTTAAATTCCAAGTTTATATGATGAATATGCAGCTGATGAATGATCTGCGTCGCATCGACCTCAACCTGCTGGTGATCCTCGACGCCTTGCTCACCGAGCAACACGTCACCCGCGCGGCCGAACGTGTGCACCTGAGCCAGCCGGCTGTGAGCCACGCGCTGGCGCGCTTGAGGGATTTGCTGGACGACCCGCTGCTGGTCCGCCAGGGCGGCAGCCTGGTGCCCACGGCACGTGCGCTGGAGTTGGCAACTCCACTGGCCGAAGCGTTGGCCCAGGTGCAGGCACTGCTGGCGCCGAACCGGTTTGATCCGGCGTCGGCCAAGCGCCGGTTTCGGGTGGCCATGTCGGACTACAGCGCCGCGATTTTCCTGCCGGATCTGATGCGCACATTGCGCCGCGAAGCGCCGGGTATTGACTTGCAGATTGTCCAGGCCAGCCGCGAAGGCATGGTGGATGGCGTGCTCAATGGCGACCTTGATCTGGCCGCGGGCGTGTTCCCCGACATGCCCGCTGAGCTGCGCACCACGCCCTTGTTTGAAGAGCACTACACCTGCCTGGTGGACCGTAGCAGCCTGCCGGTGGATGGCGCGCTGGACTTGGCCGCTTACCTGTCGCGGCCCCATGTGCTGCTGGAAATGCGCGGCAGCGGCACGCCGGAAATCGAGCGCGCCCTGAGTGCCATTCGTGAGCGTCGACATGTGGCGATCAGCCTGCCGCATTGGGGCGTGGCGCCACAGTTGATCCAGGGCACGGACCTGATCCTGACCGTGTCGTCCCGGGGCTTGCTCAGCATCGATCACCCGGCGCTGGTGACCGTGCCGCCGCCGTTTCATATTCCTTCGTTTGCCGTTGAACTGGCGTGGCATGCACGGCGAGGAGGGGATTCGGGCTTGCAGTGGTTGATCGGGCAGGTGCAAGGCGTCTTGTATAACACCTCCTCACTGTAGGCGCTGGCTTGCCAGCGATTGCGCCGGGTCAGCTTGCCCACGTATTGCCTGACCGTCCCCAATCGCCGGCAAGCCGACTCCTACAGTGGATCGGGGGTGTTTTCAGGATTGCGCTCCTCGGCAGAACGTGCAGAATCCCTTGACCTTCCAACCGTCTGTTTGAGTCGCGCCCATGACCCCATCCTTGCTGCTCGCCGTCCTTGCTTCGGGTTTTATCTACGGTATTACACCCGGCCCGGGGGTGCTGGCCGTATTCGGTATTGGCGCCGCTCGCGGCCGTCGTGCCGGTGCGGGTTTCCTGTGCGGGCACTTGCTGGGGGATGTGGTGTGGTGCAGTACCGCGCTGATCGCCATTGTGGGCGCGCGGGAAGTCGGCAGCAGTGCGTTTGATGTGCTGGGCGTGCTCAGCGGTCTGTACTTGTTCTGGCTCGGCTGGCGCGCGATCCGCACCCAGCGTCGCAGCAGCGATGCGCCTCAGGGCGCGGCCCGCCACCCGTTCTGGCACGGGATCCTGTTTGGCCTGACCAACCCCAAGGCTTACCCGGTGGCGGTGGCAACCTTCACGGCATTGCTGTCCAGCCGTGCCGAATTGCTGACCTGGGCGATGCTGCCTTCGCTGATCTTCCTGAGCTTTGTCGGCGGCCTGCTGGCCTACGCCATCCTCATCGGCGTGGTCGGTGCCCAGCGCGTGCGCACGGTGTACCAGCGTCATGAAATCCTCATCACCAAGCTCTGCGGTGTGATGTTCATCGGCTTCGCCATCAATGCCCTGGCACACGCGTTGCCGGGCCTGTTTGGCAGCAAACCCGCCTGACGGACCGACGACCGTTCGTCGCACTGGCGAGTTTTTTCTAAACCTTTGCCGCCCTGAAAATTCGAATTCAGGGCGGGGCATATTCCCCCCGCACCTATTTTTGCCCTGGAGGAACCCATCATGAGCCGCTTGGCTATCCGGTTACGCACCGCCAGTTTCGCGATGCTGCTGGGCCTCGGCGCCAGCAATGCTTTCGCCCAGTCGCCTGCCGAATTCATCGAGCAGGCTTCGGCCAAAGGTATGGCCGATATCGAAACCAGTCGCATGGCCCACGCCAAAACCTCGTCCCAGGAAATCAAGGACTACACCATCGAGGTGATCAACGAACGCACCCTGGCCAACCAGCATTTGGCGGCGATCGCCAAGAAGCTCGACTTGCCCGTGGCACCCCGGGAAAAGATCGTCGACAAGGCCGAGACCTTGATGCCTGAACTCAAGGACGGTGATTCCTTTGATGCCGCCTACACCGCCCAGCAGGTCAAGGAAAACGAAGACGCCATTGCCCTGTTCAAACAGGAAGGCGCGGCGTCGGACGTGCCAGAAATAAAAGCATTGGTGGATGAGACGCTGCCCAAGCTCGAAGAGCGTCTGCAAAAGGCCCGTGCCCTCGCATCGACCTATGGCAAAGTTCATCAAGGCGACGGTTGATCACGTCACTTGAAATGAACAACGGCGGCTGGAATCTCTCCAGCCGCCGTTTTTTTAGGCCTGGTTCAAATCAGTCTTGTTCGGCGCCGCATCATCGGCAGCCTGCCCGCAGCTGCTGTTGAGGCTCACGGTGCCGGTGTTGCCGATGCTGCGGTATTCCTGGCGCAGTTTTTCCAGCTCCTTGCGGTCCAGGCCGTCCAGGCTCAACACCGCATTCTGTGCATCCTTGGTCACCCGCAGCAGTTCGTCGATCTTGATGTGCAGGATGTCGTTGTCGCGGTTCTGCGTGTTCTGGATCAGGAACACCATCAAGAAGGTGATGATGGTGGTCGAGGTGTTGATGATCAGCTGCCAGGTGTCGTTGTAATGGAAATACGGCCCGCTCAGGCTCCACGCCAGAATCAACACCACCGCCGCGTAGAACGTGCGGGGGCTGCCTGCCCAGCGGGACAGGGATTGCGACACTGCGGAGAATTTCATGACCGTGATTCCTTGAACAAGGGGGTGATGAAAGTATGGACCGCAGGGTCGCTCTGAAATTTCTTTTTACATTTAGGCCGGTGGGTGGCTCAGAACGCCCACCGCGCCTGGCCTGTACCTTCCAGCGCGAGTAGATATTGCTTGGCTTCCAGCCCTCCGGCAAACCCGGTCAGCTCGCCTGAAGCACCGATGACCCGATGGCAGGGTGCGATGATCGAGATCGGGTTGCGCCCATTGGCCGCTCCGACCGCACGCACGGCCTTCGGGTTGCCGATCTGCCGGGCGATGTCGCTGTAGCTGCGGGTTTCGCCGAAGGGAATGGTCAACAATGCCTGCCAGACCTGCTTCTGAAAATCGGTGCCGGTGAAGTCCAGTTCCAGTTCGAACCTGTTGCGCGTACCTGCGAAGTACTCCTTCAACTGACGCTGGGTTTCCAGCAGCACCGGGCTGTCATTCACCTCGTGCAAATCACCCAGGCGTACGCGGTTGGGCCGGTCTTTTTCCCACAGGATGGCGTTGAGTTTGCCGTCGCGTGCCACCAGGGTGAGCTGGCCGACGGGGGAGGGCATGAGCGTGTAGTGGAATAGCATGGTCGGGCTCCTGGGTGAGGTGTCCTTGCAGTCTAGGGCGACGGGCACATCGGCAAACTACGTTTCTTGCGGTTGAATTCGGTCTGGTCAGTTGCCCTGCTGAAGCACCTTGAGCGCAGCCGAAGCGAGGAAGCCCGAGCGGCTTTTTTCTTCGGGGTGGTGCAGTACATATTCATCAATGCGGTTGAGCAGATAACCCGGCAGCGTGATGTTGAGCTTTTGCGCCTTGCCCAGGTACTTGGTGACATCAATGTCTACGACAGCCCAAGTACAGCCCGCGTATTGCGGGTTGGCAGCATGCAAGGTGACTTTTTGCGCGGTGGGAATCGGTGCGCCATCTTCGGCAAGGATCTCGAAGTGCCCTTCGATTGCTTCGCGAGCCATGGCCATGGCGTCATCCAGGTCGTCACCCGCCGAGTAGCAGCCAGGGATGTCGGGTACTTCCACGCCCCAGGCGTGTTCGTCGTCGCCGGTTGATATTGCGATGGGGTAAAGCATGTCTGTTGTCCTCCAGGGACGCTCAACTCAATAGCGCCTGTTTCAAAATACTCTTGGCGGTCTTGTCCAGCAGGTCCTTCTTTGGATGAGGGATCGTCACCAGCCCCGGTTTTGTCGGGGGCTTGAAGTGGTGATGACTGCCTCGTATGCGCACCAGATACCAGCCGTCTGCAACGATGTGACCTATCAAATATCGGCTATCCACAACACCTCCTTGTGGTGTGTGTTGGTGGTGACTATAACCACTGAAAATAATTTATCAACACTCTACCTACCGGCGGTCGTTGGCCGGTATTTCGGTAGGGGGTCAATGCAGTGTATGAGCGCGCAGGAATGGCGCCGGAGAGAGGTATTGCGAGGTTTTTCGAAGGTATTAGCGGATGTGTAAGGCGTCGGTGATCACGTTGAGAAACGCATCGACTAACACACTTTTAGTCTTGGCAGGCGTCAGCACCAACAGCTGCGCACACGCATCGACCTCCAACAGCGGCCTGTACGTTACGCCCTTGTTCATCAGGCTCTGCGTGCATGCCGGCACCAATGCCACGCCTTGCCCGGCCGCCACCAGCGCAATGATCGAGGTGATCTGCCGTCCGGTCGGCCCTGGGCGCAGGGGCTGGCCGTGATGGCGGTAAAGCTGTTCGATGGACTGGTTCAGCCCCGAGCCGTAATCCGTTGGAAACAGGATCAAGGGGTAGGCACTGAGTTGCGCGAGATTGACTTCAGCGAGCTCGGCCAGCGGGCTGTCGGTGGACACTGCCGCTACCAGGCGTTCCTCGCCCAAGGATAGCGCCTGCACCTCGTTGCCCTGGGGTAGCAAGCGGCTCAAGCCAATGTCCAATCGGCCATCTGCGACCTGCGCACCCAGGCTGCCGGAGGCGCATTCCACCAGGGTCAGTTGCACGTCGGGGAAGCGCTGGGCAAACGCCTGGATGGCGTGGCTGAACAGGTCGGACAAGGCGATCGAACTGACATAGCCCAGCGACAGTTGCCCGGCCGTGCCCGCCGCCAGTTTGCCGGCAATCACCTGCGCCAGCTCCACTTGCTCCAGTACTCCGCGCGCGTAGGGCAAAAATGATCGGCCTTGCGCGGTGAGGGTTACCGTGCGGCTGGTGCGGTCAAACAGCTTGAAACCCAGCTCGGCTTCCAGCGCAGAAATCTGCCGGGTCAGCGGCGGCTGGGCCAGGTGAAGGCGAAGAGCGGCGCGGCCGAAGTGCAATTCTTCGGCGACCGTCAGAAAGTACCGCAGCTTGCGTAGGTCGAGCATCCTGGCCCCAGGGTATTGATCGGTCCGAATTCGGTATTGGTTCAGAACCTGCCCGCCATTCTATAAAGACCTCACAAAATAAAACGAGAGGTTTCATGAAACTGCGCCTGCATTGTGCCCGTCTGGCCCTGTTCCTCTGTGGCTGCGCGGCGTTTCTCAACCTCTATGCCACCCAGAGCATTCTCCAGGTGTTTGCTGCACAGTTCGATATCGGCGCCAGGGCGGCGGGGTGGAGCATCACCGTCACCACCTTGGCCGTGGCGATCACCGCGCCCTTTGTCAGCCGCCTGACCGGGCGTTTCGAGCAGCGGACGGTGATCAGCGTGGCCGCGTTGCTGCTGGCGGTTCCGGCCTTGATGACCGCCAGGGCCAACAGCTTTACCGAGGTGCTGGTGTGGCGGTTTGCTGAAGGCATGCTGATTCCGGTGGTGTTTGCCACCAGCGTGGCCTACATCGGCGATCGCTGGCGCGGCGGCACTGTGACGGAGGTCACCAGCCTGTACGTGGCAGGCACCGTATTGGGTGGGTTTGCCGGGCGTTTCGTGACCGGTGTGATGACCGAATACGTGGGCTGGCGCGAAGCCTTTGAATTGCTGGCAGTGCTGAGCCTGATGGTAGGCGGGTTCATTCAGTTCCTGTTGCCGCCCAGTCGTCCTCGGCCTGTGCAGGTCAAGGCGTCGGTTTCGAGTGTTTTTCGCAGGCCGCTGCTGGCCGCCTACGCCGTCGGTTTTTGCGTGCTGTTCTCCCAGGTTGCCGCGTTTACCTACGCAGGTCTGTACCTTGGCCTACCGCCTTTTAACCTTGGGCCTGCCGCATTAGGCACGCTTTACATGGTGTTCCTGCTGGCGCTGATCGTGATCCCCATCGCCGGCCGTCTCAGCAAAGCGCGGCCCCATGCCGAACTGCTCGGCGTGGCCGCCGTGCTGGGCGTCGTCGGGTCAGCCCTGACCCTGGTGCCATCCCTGTGGTGCATCGTGCTGGGCCTGGCCCTCAGTTCTACGGGTGTGTTCCTGGCCCAGGCGGCGGCGAATGCCTTCACCACCGCCACTGCGCGCGACAACAAGGCCGGCGCCGTGGGCGTGTACCTGACCTGCTATTACCTGGGCGGCAGTTGCGGTGCCATCGTCCCGGCGTTGATCTGGGAGCGTTGGGGCTGGGGTGGCTGCGTGGTGCTGATCATCACCTTTCAACTGTTGACCCTGCTGATCGCCCTGACCGGCTGGAAACCCCTCAAACCTGAACCGATTCCAACACCATGACCCTGACTGCCCGCGAAACAAATACCCGCCGTCGCCACTTGATCGCCGGCTGCGGCGCCCATGCCGTGCACGATGGTCTCACCGATGTGATCTACGTGTTGCTGCCGATCTGGCAAGCGCAGTTTGCCTTGTCCTACGCTCAGATCGGGCTTTTACGCGGCGCCTATTCCGGGATGATGGCGGTGTTCCAACTGATGGCCAGCCGAGCCGCCAGGCGCTGGGGCCGCGTGCCGTTGCTGGTGGGCGGGACTGCCCTGGCCGGGGTTGCCTACATGCTGGTCGGGCAAGCTACGGGGCTGGTCATGCTGCTACTGGCGCTGCTGTTGGGCGGCTTGGGCGCCAGCACCCAGCATCCCTTGGCCTCTTCGATGATCACCGACGCCTATGAAGACGGCGGGGGCGTGAAGCAGGCTTTGTCCCAGTACAACTTTTCCGGCGACATCGGCAAGACCTTGGTGCCCGGCCTGGTGGGCCTGCTGCTGACGGTGATCAGTTGGCGTGCCAGCGCCACGTTGCTGGGCGTGCTGGGGCTCGCATCGGCCGGGTTGCTGTGGTGGTTGATTCCCCGCCAGTCGCGCACCGCCACGGCCCCAGTGGCCGCCAAGCCTCATGCCGGAACCGGCTCCGTGACGGGCCTGCGCGCATTGATTGTCCTGGGCACCCTCGACAGCGCAGTGCGCATGGGTTTCCTCACGTTCCTGCCGTTCCTGCTGCAAACCAAAGGTGCGGGCACCGCCGGCATCGGCCTGGCCCTGACCCTGCTGTTTGTCGGCGGCGCGTTCGGCAAATTGTTCTGTGGTTACCTGGGCGCGCGCATCGGCATGATGAAGACCGTGTGGCTGACGGAAACCAGCACGGCCGTGCTGATTGTTATGGCGGTGTACCTTCCGCTGGAAGGCTTGATGCTGATGCTGCCGCTGCTCGGCCTGGTGCTCAATGGCACGTCTTCGGTGCTGTACGGCGCCGTGCCCGACCTGGCCGGCGCGGGTAAGCGGGAGCAGGCGTTTGCGCTGTTCTACACAGGCACCATCGGCGGCGGAGCGTTGGCGCCAGTGGTGTTTGGTGGCGTGGGGGATGCGCTGGGCGTGCCGGTGGCGGTGATGGTGTTGGCGGGGGTGTTGTCGGTGACGTTGCCGTTGGCGTGGGGGGTGGAGAAGGGCATAGAGATGGAAAGATGATGGAGCTTTTTCGGATTGAAAACTCAGTTCCGTCCTACGTCATGACACAGGTTGCCTGGAGGTAGAGTCTGCCCTTCATCAATCCCGGCGCATTTTTCGTATGCCTATCAATGAATGACGAGCGGCAGTTGCATGATAGGAAACGATCCGATTAAGCGTTGTGTGCGCCAATGACGTATAGGCGTGGGTATGATATTTATCGAGTCGCTCGCATTTACAGAAGACCTGGCAACGCTTTTGAGTGAGGAAAGCTACGGTGAATTACAGGCATTTCTAGCCGAAAATCCCACGGCGGGTGATGTGATTCAAGGCACCAATGGACTTAGGAAGATCCGCTGGGCTGTGCAGGGTAAGGGCGGTGGTGTCAGAGTGATCTATTACCACTTCTGCGTGGCCTATCAAATTAGATTGATTCTGATCTATCGCAAAGGCATCAAAGATGATCTATCTCCTGCAGAAAAGAGAATTCTGAGCGAGATAAACCGAAGGTGGGAGTGATGGATAAAAAGCTGTTCAACCGTCTGGTCGAAAGCATGACCCAGATGGACGAAATCGTAAGAGGTGAGTGCGCCCCCTCTCGCGAATTTTTTGTTGATGCTTTGAAGGTAAAAGAGATTCGACAAGCCACGGGACTGTCACAAGCACGGTTTGCTAAGGCGATCGATGTGCCGGTAGGGACGCTTCAAAACTGGGAGCAAGGGCGACGCGAGCCGGAGGGGCCTGCAAGGGCGTTATTACGTGCGCTCTATAATGATCCTGATCATGTACTGGCAGCCTTGAAATACAGGTAACCCTGGAATGCTGAGTTTCAGGTAGATAGAAACAAAAAAACCGGCCACCAAGGACCGGTTTTTTTATGCATCCCCCGCCAAAACCAACCTGGCGCGAGAGCAGAATCTGAGTGGAGCGGGTAGAGGGAATCGAACCCTCGTCGGAAGCTTGGGAAGCTACTGTTCTACCATTAAACTATACCCGCTCAGAGCGGCTGACTTTGTACCAGATGTTTGCCGGGATTTGAAGTTTTTCTTCAAAAATGTGTGGGTTACAGGTGCAGAGGCTGACTTGTCTGCGATACCGGCACCTCTGTGTGTCAGTCACACTTTGGTGATGCTATCGCAGGCAAGCCAGCTCCCACACAAGCCTGGCCCCTGCATAACCAGGTAACCGTCCGACCGTGCCATTTCAAATGGCAAAGGCATGCTGCGTCTGGCCCTGGTGGTAGCGCAAGCGACTGGCCGGGCGCTGCGGTTTCAGAAAACCGACGACCGCGTCCCGGCTATCCCGGCACGCCGCCTTGTGCTCCATGTCCAGGAAATGCCCGGTGGCCTGGATGGTGCTGAAGCTGCTGTTGGCCACATGCTGGCCAAACAGCTTGGCGTCCTGGGCGCTGGTGTACTCGTCCCATTCACCGTTCAGGAACAGCACCGGGATGTCGATCTGTTTGGCCGCCCTGAGGTAGCACAGTCGATCGCTGTTGAGCACGTGGCTGATGTGAAAGTGCATCTGCCCATACTCATGCTCGGCCAGGCTGCTCACGTGCTTGTAGTTGAACCGCTTGAACAGCGACGGCAGGTGCTTGCCGATGGTGCTGTTGACCAGGTGGCCGACGCGGTCGCGATCGAGGTTGCCGAGGTAGTCGACCCCACGCTCCAGGTAGTCGCGCATGGGCGCGTTGATCACCGGGGAGAACGAACTGATCACCGCCTTCTCGACGCGGCGTGGCCGGTGGGCGAGGGCGACCAGGGTGGCCGCGCCGCCCCAGGAAAATGACAGCACGTGTTCAGCAGCGAAGTGGTCGATGAGTTCCAGCAGAATCTGGCCTTCGACTTCCTTCGTCAGCATCTGCTCATGACGGTTATGGAGTTTGGAGCGGCCAGCGTAGGGCTGGTCGTACAAAACCACATTGAACTGCGGGTACAGGCTTTTCACGGTTTGGGCGAAGGATGCCGTAGTGGCCATCGAGCCGTTGACCAGGATGATGGTCTTTTCAGCAGCGTCCGCGCGATAGAACTCCGTGTAAACCCGATACTGACCCTGTATATCCAACACAGCGATTTCTGGCCTCATGTCGTAAGACTCCTGGCAAGCGGGTAGGGCGCGCAGATCACTCTGCACGAGCTTTGTGACAGGTAGGCATACGCCTGGAAAAGGAGGGCCCATGTCGATCCGATGACGGCTGGCCGACGGGTGTTGTTATGGCGGGCTGTTTGCCTGAGAGGCCCGTAGATCAAGCGCGGGCGGGGCAAGGTGTTTCTTGGAGGTTATGGGCGACTCGTCAGTCATTATTCGGCTGACGGTTTGATTCAAGCAGCAGACCCGGGATGTCGCAAGTCACACAAATGGGTTTTTGCCATCACCGGCCGAACGGTCATCAGACCTGTCGTATTTCGTCGTCGGTCAATGCGCGGTATTCGCCTGGTGCGAGGGCGGCGTCCAGTACCAGCGGGCCCATTTGTTCGCGGTGCAGGCCAATCACCTTGTTATCAAAGTGCCCGAACATGCGCTTCACCTGGTGATAACGGCCTTCGACAATGCTCAACCGCGCCGTGGTCGGCCCCAGAACCTCCAACTCGGCAGGCTGGGTGGTGAGATCTTCGAAGGCGAAATAGAGGCCCCCGGCAAAGGTCGCGGCGTACTCGGCGCCGATGGCCTGTTCGGTCTCCACGAGGTAGATCTTGGGCAGCTTGGTCTGGGGCTGGGTCAGGCGGCGCGACCATTGGCCGTCATTGGTGATGACCATCAGACCGGTGGTGTTGAAATCCAGACGACCGGCAATGTGCAGCTCATCCATATCCGGCTCATCGAGCCAGTCCAGCACCGTCGGGTGTTGCGGGTCCGACGTGGCGCTCACACATCCCTGGGGTTTATGCAGCATGAAATACCGCGCTGGCTTACCCGCCTGCAGCACCTCATCGCCCACGCACACCCGGCTGAACGCGCGCACCTCATGGTGAGGATCGCTGACCTCTACACCATCCACCGTCACCCGCCGCTCCACCAGTAACAGGCGCACTTGCTTGCGATTGAAACGCGGCAGGTTGCTGAGGAACCGATCAACGCGCATTACGAGCGCTCGGCCCCACGCAACTGTGCGTCCACCTGGGCACAGCGCGGGCACAGGCACGCTTTATTGCGCAGTTCATCGGGCAACGCTTCAAGCACCGCAGGGTCGATGGTGACGCTGTAGCACCAGCACGCCTGGTCGGCCGTGCGTGGGTCGGCCAGGGTGCAATCGTTGCGGGCGCCGCAGGCCGGGCAGAGGTTGGGTGTGGTCATGGGGGGTATCGTGCAGGACGGTTCAGAGCCTGCACGATACAGCGCCGGTCAGTCCCGTTCCAGCACCACGACCCGTTGGCCGGCGCCGATGCCACTGCCCGGTTGCACCGGGATTTCCCGCACCACGCCGGCAAACGGCGCCAGCACCGGGATCTCCATTTTCATCGACTCCAGAATCACCAGCACATCCCCCGCTGAAACACGTTCACCTGCCACCACCTGAACCTGCCAGAGGTTGCCCGCGATAGGGCTGTCGATGCTGTGTTCATTGGCCTGCAACGGTGTGTCCGCAGCCTGCGGTGCCGCCAGTTCCTCGCTGTCGAAATGCGCCTGGCCGCTGGCGATCCAGCGTTCGCGTTCGGCGTTGAACGCCTGCTGCTGTTGCGTGCGGAACGCGTCAATGCCCGAGGCTTCGCGCGCCAAAAAGGCCTGGTAATCCGCCAGGTTCAATTGGCTTTGCTCGATTGCCAGGTCAAAGCGCCCCAGGGGAAAGTCACGGCGAATGCGCAGCAACTCATCGGCACTCACCGGGTAGAAGCGGATCTGGTCAAAGAAGCGCAACAACCACGGCTTGCCCTCGAACGCCGCCACTTCGCGATAGCGGTTCCACATCTGCAAGGTGCGCCCGACAAACTGGTAACCCCCCGGGCCTTCCATGCCGTACACGCACAAATAGGCGCCGCCGATGCCCACCGAGTTTTCCGCCGTCCAGGTGCGCGCGGGGTTGTACTTGGTGGTCACCAGGCGATGGCGCGGGTCCAGCGGTGTGGCCACGGGCGCGCCGAGGTAGACGTCGCCCAGGCCCATCACCAGGTAGCGGGCATCGAATACCGTGTGGCGCACTTCATCGAGATTGGCCAGGTCGTTGATGCGGCGGATGAACTCCAGGTTGCTCGGGCACCACGGCGCGTCCTTGCGCACGGTGGTCATGTATTTTTCGATGGCCAGCTGGCACGCCGGGTCGTCCCACGACAGGGGTAGATGCACGATGCGCGATGGCACTTGCAGGTTTGGCGTGGCGCACACGGCGGTCCATTCGCTGGCGATCAGCGTGAGCAATTCAGCCAGGGGCAATTGCTCGGGCTGATAGTGGATTTGCAGCGAGCGGATGCCCGGCGTCAGGTCGATCACGCCGTGCAGGGCACGGGCTTCGAGCGCTTGCATCAAGGCGTGGGCGCGGAAGCGCAGCACCAGGTCCAACTCAGGCGCGCCGATCTCCAGCAGCAGGTGGGTGTCGCCGGCAACGCGCGCGACCAGCCGGGTGCTGTCTTCACCCCTATCGAGCACCACAGGTGACTCGGTCAACTGTGGGAGCGGGCTTGCCCGCGATGGCATCACCTCGGTGTGGCTGTGGGACCGAGTCGCCTGCATCGCGGGCAAGCCCGGCTCCCACCGTTGATCCCATTCCAAGGCAAGATCCCGGGCGGTTTTGAGATCGACCGGTTCGAAGCAAATTTTATCGCCGGCCTTGAGCTGGCCCAGTTGCCAGAGGTCGGCCTCGATCACGGTGACCGGGCACACAAAACCGCCCAGGCTTGGCCCGTCCGGCCCGAGGATGACGGGCATGTCTCCGGTGAAATCCACTGCGCCGATGGCGTAGGGGTTGTCATGGATGTTCGACGGGTGCAGGCCGGCTTCACCGCCATCCGTGCGTGCCCACAATGGCTTGGGCCCGATCAGCCGCACGCCGGTGCGGCTGGAGTTGAAATGCACTTCCCATTGAGTGGCGAAGAAGGTGTCGATGTACGCGGGCAGGAAGTATTCCGGTGCGCCGTGGGGGCCGTAAATCACCCGGATCCTGCGCACGCCTGCCAAGGGCTCTGGGACAATCTGGCGCCCGGCGCTGGTGTCCTGCAACGGCAGCAGGTGCAGCACATCCCCGGCCCGCAACGCGCGCCCGCCGTGCCCGCCAAACTGGCCGAGGGTGAAGGTGCTCTTGCTGCCCAGGTAGTCCGGCACCTGCAACCCGCCGCGCAGGCACAGGTAGCTGCGCGCACCGGCGCCGGGCATCGCGCCGAGGCTCAACACCGATCCGGCCGGGATCAGCAATGCGGTGTTCATCGGCACCGCTTGATCGTCCAGCAGCAGCGGGATTTCAGCCCCGGTGACGGCCACCACCGCCGCGCAATTGAAGCGCAGCAGTGGCCCGCTCATGGTGACTTCCAGCGCGGCGGCGCCTTCGCTGTTGCCCAGCAGGCGATTGCCCAGGCGCAATGCGCGGCTGTCCATCGGCCCCGACGGCGGCACGCCCACGGCCCAATAACCGAGGCGCCCGGGGTAGTCCTGCACGCTGGTCTGGGTACCGGCGCTAAGTACCTCGAACGTGTCGGCGGCGTAGACCAGGCCTTCCAGGCAACGCGTCCATGGCCGGCCGCTGGCGAAGGGGGCCGCGAGCAGAATCTGGCGCAGGTAGTCGCGGTTGGTTTCCACGCCGTACAACTGGCTGTCGCTGAGTGCCTGATGCAGGGCCAGGCGCGCCTGTTCGCGGGTGGGTGCCCAGGTGATGAGCTTGGCGATCATCGGGTCGAAGTAGGGCGGGATCTCGCAACCCGCCTCCACCCAGGTGTCGACCCGCAAACCCTCGGCCAGCGGAAAATCCACCTGGGTCAACAAGCCGGGGCTGGGCTGGAAATCCCGACCTGGGTCTTCCGCGTACAGGCGCGCCTGAATGGCGTGGCCCCGAGGCGTCAACGCCAGCTCGCTCAGCGGCGGCATTTCACCCGCCGCCAGTTGCACCATCCAACGCACCAGGTCCACGCCCCACACCTGTTCGGTGACGCCATGTTCCACCTGCAGGCGCGTGTTCACTTCAAGGAAATAGAAGCGCCCGTCGGCGCTGTCGAAGATGAATTCCACGGTGCCGGCACTGCGGTAGTTCACCGCTTTTGCCAGGGTGATGGCGGCCGCGCACAGGGCTTCGGCCATGCCGTCAGGCAGGTTCGGTGCCGGGGTTTCTTCGAGGACTTTCTGGTTGCGCCGCTGCACCGAACAGTCGCGCACACCGAGGGCAATGACCTCGCCGGCGCCATCGCCGAACACCTGCACTTCCAGGTGGCGTGCGTGCTCGATGTACTTCTCGATAAACACACCGGCGTCGCTGAAGTTGTTCTGCCCCAGGCGCTTGACCGCCTCGAAACACTCGCTCAACTCCGTCGCGCTGCGGCACACGCGCATGCCGATCCCGCCACCGCCGGCGGTGCTCTTGAGCATCACCGGGTAGCCCACGTTGTCGGCGGCCAGCAAGGCGGTTTCAAGGTTGTCTAATAGCTCGGTGCCTTCCAGCAGTGGGATCTGATGCTGTTTGGCCAAGGCCCGCGCCGTGTGCTTGAGGCCGAACACACGCAGTTGTTCCGGCGTTGGCCCGATGAAGGCAATGCCGGCGTTTTCGCAGGCTTCGGCGAAGGCGGCGTTTTCCGAGAGAAATCCATAGCCCGGGTGAATTGCCCGGGCACCCGTCGCCTTAGCGGTGGCGAGGATTTTCTCCACCGCCAGGTAAGTGTTCGCCGCCGCGCCTTCACCGAGGCAATAGGCTTCGTCGGCCTGCTGGATATGCAGGCTGGCCGCGTCGGCTTCGGCATACACGGCGACGCCTTTGACGTGCAGCTCGCGCAGGGTGCGCAGGATGCGGCAGGCGATGGCGCCACGGTTGGCGATCAAGACTTTTTCGAACATGGCAAAACCCTGCGGGCCGTCCCGCACAATGGGGCAAGCGCCCACGGTCGTCCGTGGCGCAAATTCCGAAAACAGTGGAGATCCAAATGTGGGAGCGGGCTTGCTCGCGAAAGCGGAGTTTCAGTCACAGATGCATTTGCTGACCCACTGCATTCGCGAGCAAGCCCGCTCCCACATTTTTGAACGTCATTGTTTTTTAAGGCACTGCCCGGCGCGGGCCTGGCACAGGGCAAACAGCCATTTACGCAACCGCTTTATCTTCAGTTCCATACCAGCAGCTCCGCAGGGGTGGGGTTGTACGCATTGCACGGGTTGTTCAACTGCGGGCAGTTGGAAATCAGCACGATCACGTCCATTTCCGCACGCAGGTCGACGTATTTTCCGGGGGCAGAAATACCGTCTTCAAAGGTCAGCCCACCGTCGGCCGTGACCGGCACGTTCATGAAGAAATTGATGTTCGGCCCAATGTCGCCTTTACCCAGCCGGCCGTCGTGGGCACAGGCGCGCAGGTAGTTGTCGCGGCAGCTGTGCATGTAGCGTTTTTCCAGTGCGTAGCGCACGGTGTTGCTCTCCTGGGCGCAGGCGCCGCCGAGGGTGTCGTGGCGCCCGCAGGTGTCGTCGACGATGGTCAGCATCGGTTGGCCGAGGTTGGAATACAGCACGCTGCCAGTGCCCAGGTACACGCTGTTCTGTCGGCGCAACGTGCGTTGCACATCGTAGCGTTCGCGCGGGTTCTTGAGGCTGTAGAACAGCGTGTCGACGGCCTGGTTGCCCTCAAGGTCGAGGATGCGCAGGGTCTGCCCGGCCTTGACCTCCATCAGCCAGGGTTCACCGGCGGGAATGGTGGCGCGGTACACGGCCGCATCCGGTTGCTTCAGTGCGATAGACATGGCAGCTCCTCAGGCGAACAAGCGGTCAGTGTTGATAAAACCGCGCTCGTTTTCCGGGCGCGAGGTGCGGCAGTGTTCTGCGACGCTGGGGTCAGCGTTCATCCAACTGAGTTTCAGCGGTTGGGGTGCGTAGTCGGGGTTGGGATCCATCGGGTGTTGCAGGGCGGTGAGCACCACCAGGGTGTCCATCGGTGCATAGAGTTCGATGTAGTCACCGGCTTTGGAATTGCCCGGCACGAAATGCAAACCGCCCTCGCTGTCCACGTTGACGCGGCTGAACAGGTTGAGGGTCATCAGCAGGTCAGATAGCCCCAGGCCCCACTTGCCCAACTCCACCAGCAAGTTGTCGGTGCCGTTGCGGAAGAAGCCGTTGCGCAGTTCCTGGTAGCGGCCCTGGCCATACTTTTCGGCGACTTCGGCGGCGCACAGCACGCCGCCAATGCTGTCACTCCAGCCGCAGGTGTCGGCGGTAATGGCAGCCAGTACGCGGCCCATGTCCGAGTACAGGCAGTGGCCCGTGGTGAGCTTGGCGGTGTGCTGGCATTTGAGGCTGTCGGGCAGGTTCAGGCGCTCGGTTTTTTCGTTGGCGTTGAGCAAGGTCAAGCTCACGTTGGCGCCACCACGCAGGTCGGTCAGGCGCAACAGCTGGCCGCGCTTGAGTACGAAGGAACGGTGGCCGCCACCGGGGAGCATTTCCTCGGCGAAGGGGGGGAACAGTGGGGTGGATTCGGTCATTTGGACGTGGCTCCAAGTTCAGCGGCGAGCGCCTTGCGGCGTTCGCTGTTCAAAGGGATGTCGTAGGTGATGCGGGCGCCATAGGCACCGGGGGCGTGCGGGTCGACGCGGACCTTGTCGAACACCAGCAGGCGGGTGCCCAGGCTGAAACCCTCGCTGAGGTCGTGGGTAACCATGAACACGGTCAGCCGGGTTTCGCGCCACAGTTCCAGCAGCAACTGGTGCATGTCTTTACGAATGCCCGGGTCGAGGGCACCGAAGGGTTCGTCCAGCAGCAAGACGCGGGGTTTCATGATCAGTGCCTGGGCGATCGCCAGGCGCTGTTGCATGCCGCCGGAGAGTTGCGCCGGGTACTTGTCGAGCGCATGGCCGAGGCCGACTTTCTGCAGCAAGATTGCGGCGTGTTCGCGGGCGTCTTGCTTGGCCTTGCCGAATAACCGCCCGAGTAAACGTGAACGCGGCAGTTCAAGGCCGAGGGCAACGTTGTCGAGCACGCGCAAGTGCGGGAACACCGAGTAGCGCTGGAACACCACGCCTCGGCTGGCGTCCGGTTCGGCTGCGAGCGCTTTGCCGTCGAGCAGGATCTGGCCCTTGCTCGCGGTTTCCTGGCCCAGCAGCAGGCGCAGGAAGGTGGATTTGCCGCAGCCGGAGGTGCCGACCAAGGTGCAGAACTCGCCTTCGTTGACGTGCAGGTTGAGCCCTTCGAGCACCACCTGGTCGCCATAGCGCTGCCACACGTTGTTGACGCTGATAAAGCTCATGGCCGCGCTCCTTCGTACCAGGGGAACGCACGTCGGGTCAGGGCCTTGAGGCCCCAGTCCATCAGCCAGGCGAGCAGGGTGATCCACACCACGTAGGGCAAGATCACGTCCATCGCCAGGTAGCGGCGCACCAGGAAGATCCGGTAGCCCAAACCGTCGGTGGAGGCGATGGCCTCGGCGGCAATCAGGAACAACCATGCTGAGCCCAACATCAGCCGCAGCGAGATCAGCAGGCGCGGCAACAGTTGCGGCAAGACCACGCGCAGCATCAGGGTCCAGGTGGAGGCGCCGAGGGTCTGCGCTTTCACCAGCAGCTCGACGGGAATTTCCCGTGCACGCTGTTCCAAATCACGGGCCAGTGCCGGGGTGATGCCGATCACGATCAGCATCACTTTGGACAACTCCCCCAGCCCGAACACGATGAACAGAATCGGCAGGATCGCCAGTGGCGGCACCATCGACAACACCGTCAGCAACGGTGACAGCGGCGCGCCGAACAGCGGCAAGGTACCGGCCGCGATCCCCAGGCACAGGCCGGCGAGGGCGCTGATGCCCAGGCCAATGCCCAGGCGGCGCAGGCTCGACGCACTGTCTTGCCACAGCACGTACTCACCGGTGCGCGTGTCGGCGCTGAACGCCAGGCGCTTTATGGCGTCGCCCATTTGCACGGCGCCTGGCAGCAGCTTGTCGTTGGGGTTGTCCGCCAGTCGCTCGGCCGAGCCCACGAAGTAGGCGAACAGCAGCAGGGCGAAGGGCAGCAGCACCAACAACAGGCGGCTGGAGCGTTCCGGGTGACGGTTGATCAGGCGCATGGCCGGGTCCTCTTACAGCGTGCCGTCGGCGGCCATCTGCACGTAGCGGGGGTCGAAATGCAGCTTGAGGTTGGCGGTGTCGCCGCTGGTCACACCGTTGGCAAAGCTCATGCCCACGGCGCTGGTGTCCTTGGCGCCTTCGCCGAGCAAGCCGTGTTCAAACGAGAACTCGGCGACCTTGCGCATGGTGGCGGGCAGTTGCGCGCTGGTGGCAAACGCCAGGGCTTCCTTGGGCGTGGCGAACAACTTGGTGGTGTCCAGTTGCGCCTGGAACCCCTTGAGGTCGGTGCCAGAGGCCTTGGCCATATGCTCGAGTGCTTCGGTGCTGGCGGTGCCCTTGGCGTTCATCAGCGCGACGGTTTCGAACCAGGCGCCGGTGAGGGCCTTGCCCAAGGCCGGGTTGTCCTTGAGGACCTGGGTGTTGACCACCATCATGTCCATGATCTCGCCGGGCACTTTGCTGGAGTCGAACACCTGGGTGACGCCGGGCTTGGCCTTGATCTCGGAAAGCATCGGGTTCCAGGTGGTCACGGCTTGCACCTGGTCGGTGTTGAAGGCCGCGGCGATGTCGGCGTCGGAGGTGTTGACCACTTTCAGGTCTTTTTCCGTGAGGTCAGCCGACTCCAGGGCGCGGGCCAGCAGGTAGTGGGACACGGAGAGTTCCACCAGGTTGACGTTCATGCCCTTGAGGTCGGCCACGGTCTTGCCGGTGCCCTTGATCACCACGCCATCGTTGCCGTTGGAGAAGTCGCTGACCACCAGCGCGGTGCTGTCCACACCGCCTGCGGCAGGAATGGTCAGCGCATCCATGTTGGTCATGGTGCAGCCGTCGAACTGGCCGGCGGTGTACTGGTTGATGGATTCGACGTAGTCATTGAGCTGCACCATGTCGATCTTGATGCCGTACTTTTTGGCCCACTTGTCGAGAATGCCCTGGCTGCCGGCGTACTCCCACGGCATCCAGCCCGCATAAATGGTCCAGCACACGCTAAAGTGGTCTTTGGGGGCGGCTTGGGTTTGAACACTCAGCACGGCGGCGAACGCGGCGGCGAGCAAGGCGGGTAAACGCAGTGAGGGCATGGGGCTTCTCCAGTTGATCAAGGGCGAGCAGGAGCAACGCGGCACCGTGAACGGTGGCTTGTCTCCCGGGCTTTTATCCCGCCGTGTAACCTCAACTGGAGGTCGCCAACTCTCGGACCAGACACTCGCTTTTGGCGAGCCGGAACCCTAGTCGGCCATTGCAAATTGTGGTGCCGCGAACCTGTTTTCAATCCTGCACGCCAGAGGCAAAGCGAGAGTCGTGCCAAGTGGCAGGCGCGCCTGTAGATCGCGGGTTTGCGCGATACACGTGAACAGGCAGGGCTGGGTGGTGCGTTGTGCTGGTGCGCGGTCGCACTGAGATGAGGCATCCGTTTCGTCTGAAACAGATGTTTCAACCTGTGTCGGAAACGCACCAGATTCAGTTTTTGATGTCAGATATTTCGTCATTCAGTGAAAGACGAATGCCGCCCTCCAGCGTCGCTGGAGGTGCTCTTCCGCGGTCCAGGAGGCCGCCATGTATCGACGATTGCTTCTCAGCGCTTTACTCGGTCTGACCCTTTCTGCCTGTGTGCCCTATTACGAGGGCGGCCAGAGCTATTACCGTTCCGAGGTCTACACCGCACCGGCGCCGGTGTATTACTACGGCGGCGGCACGGCGTATCAATACGGGCGCAGTTACTACCCGGCGCCGCGTTACTACGCGCCGCAACCGCGCTATTACTCGGCGCCGCGCTACTACCAACCGGCGCCGCGCTATTACCCAAGGCCCGATTACCGGCCCTACCCGAACCAGGGCTGGGGCAACCGCTGGGGCAATGGCGGTGGCCACAACGGCGGTGGTGGCCGTGGCGGGCACGGCGGCCATGGCGGCCGCTAAATGTCGGACAAGTCCGCCAGCGGGTGGCGACCTTCCCAGGCCTTGTGGAAGTGCGCTTGCACCGCGGCGTCGGGAATCGCGTTGATGTCCGGCCAATGCCAGTGAGGCTTCTGGTCTTTATCGATCAAACGCGCCCGCACGCCCTCGGCGAACTCCGGGTGGCGGCAGCAGTTGAGGCTCAGGGTGTATTCCATCTGGAACACCTGGGCCAACGACAGGTGACGGGCGCGCTGGATCTGTTCCCATACCAGGTGCGCGGTCAGCGGGCAGCCTTCGCTCAAGGTGGTGCCGGCGCGCTTGAGCAGTGGGTCGGAATGCTCTTGCAGCAGGCTCAAGGCCCGCCAGGCGCAGCGCACATCGCCCACGTCCAGCCATTCGTCGATCTGCGCCCGACGCGGTAGCCACTGGGCTTCGGGTTGCTGGCTGACAGCTTCCTGGGCCAGGGCCTTGAGCAGGCTGTTGAGCTGCATCGCGGTCTGTTCCTGCCAGTTCAGTTGCAGCAACCCTTCGATCAATTCGTCTTGTTGGTCTTCGCCCAGGAAGCGGTCGGCCAGGCCCAGGTCCAGGGCGTCTCGGCCGTTGATATGGGCGCCGGTCAAGCCGAGGAACAGGCCGAGCTTGCCGGGCAGGCGCGACAGAAACCCGCTGGCGCCCACATCCGGGTACAGGCCGATGCTGATCTCCGGCATCGCCAGGCGGCTGCTCGGCGTGACGATGCGCACCGCCGCACTTTGCAACAAGCCCATGCCACCGCCCAATACATAACCATGCCCCCAGCAGATCACGGGCTTGGGGTAGGTGTGCAGGCGGTAGTCGAGGCGGTATTCCGCCGCAAAGAACTGCGCCGCCAATGCCGGTACTTCACCGGGCTGTTCACGGCAGGCCAGGGCCAGGCTGCGCACTTCGCCACCGGCGCAAAACGCCTTGGCGCCATTGCCGCGCAACAGAACGCAAACAATGTTGGGGTCTTTGGCCCAGGCGTCCAGGCGTTCGCCCAAGGCCAGGATCATGGGCAGGGACAGGGCATTCAGGGATTTTTCAGCATCCAGGCTGGCGATGCCGAGGCGGGCACCGTCGCTGCCGGTCAGCTCTTCGAAGTGCAGGTTCATCATGACCTCATTCGGGGGAGTGAAGGATCAGTATGATCCCTTCGCAGGAAAGTGGCGGTTGTGTGTCAGATCAATTGACAAGCGGGGGCGGCTTTCCTAGGGTTCGCCTCATTCTTTTTTACAAGACCATTCAAACATGACCGACGGCGACCGTATCAAACTCGAACCCAGCTGGAAGCATGCCTTGCGCGACGAGTTCGAGAAGCCCTACATGGGCGAGCTGCGCGAGTTTTTGCGCCAGGAACATGCGGCCGGCAAAGAGATCTATCCGCCGGGCCCGCTGATTTTCAATGCGCTCAACTCTACGCCGCTGAACAAGGTCAAGGTGGTGATCCTCGGCCAGGACCCGTACCACGGCCCCGGCCAGGCCCACGGCCTGTGCTTCTCGGTGCAACCGGGCGTGCCGACGCCGCCGTCATTGGTCAACATCTACAAGGAACTCAAGCGCGACCTGAACATCGACATTCCCAACCACGGCTGCCTGCAGAGCTGGGCCGACCAGGGCGTGCTGCTGCTCAACACCACCATGACCGTGGAGCGCGCCAACGCCAACGCCCACGCGGGCAAGGGCTGGCAGTTCTTTACCGACCGGATTATTGAAGTGGTCAGCGAGCATCAGCCGCACTTGGTGTTTTTGCTGTGGGGGGCCCATGCCCAGGGCAAGCAGAAGCTGGTCGACGCCACCAAGCACCTGGTGCTGACCTCGGTGCACCCGTCACCGTTGTCGGCGTATCGCGGGTTCTTGGGGTGCGGGCATTTCAGTCGCACCAACAAGTACCTTGAGCAGAATGGCGAGACGCCTATCGAATGGCGGCTGCCGCCGGCATAACGGTCATCCGTGATCGAATGTGGGAGCGAGCAAGCCCGCTCCCATATTTGAATTGTGTCGCGTGTTTAACGTTTTTCCGGCTGGCGATCCCAATGCCTGAATAAAGGCTCCGCCAGAAACAACACAAACAACAACCGCATCACCTGCATCGCCGTTACCAACGGCACCGACAGCTGCAGGGTTTCGGCCGTGAGGCTCATCTCGGCAATGCCGCCGGGCATCATGCCCAGGGTCAGCGAGCGTAAGTCCAGGTGGGTCATGGCGCTTAGACCTACTGCTGCCAAAGTGGCCAGCGCCATGGTCAGCGCGGTGCCGATCAAGGTGCGCCCCATGAACGACGGCGCCCGGCGAAAGAACTGCCGGTTGAAGTGGCAACCCAGGCCGCTGCCGATCAACCATTGGCCGATCTGGCTGCCGCCATCAGGCAAGCCGATATGCAGATCCCACACAACGCTGGCAGTCGCACTCACCAGCAACGGCCCGAACAGCCACGGGTTTGGCTGACGCAAACGCTGCCAACCCCAGGCCACCAGTGCGCCCATCGGAAACAATGCGAACAGCCAAGGCCAACTGACCGGCGCCGGATGAAACTGCGGCGTACCGCCTTCGAGCAGGTACTTGAAGATCGCCGGCACACACAGCACCACCACCAACACCCTCAGGCTCTGCCCCGCCGCGACACGGCTGAGCACGGCACCATTGCGTGCGCCGAGGTTGACCATCTCACCGGAACCGCCCGGCATGCTGGAGAAAAACGCAGTGGCGCGGTCTTCACCGCTGCGGCGCATCAACCACACGCCGACAATGCTCGACAGGCTGGTGACCAGCGCGCCGAAGAAGATCAGCCCGAAGTGGCTCATCACCTGTTCGATGACCACCGGCGTGAAGTGCAGGCCGATGCCAATGCCGACGACCCATTGGCCGCATTTGCGGCCGCCGGGAATTTCCGCCAACTGCCACGGCGTGAGGCAACGCACCAGGATGATCGCCAGCAACGAGCCGACCATGTACGGCAAAGGCCAGCCCACCAGGCTGGCCAGGTAACCGCCGGCCAGGCCGACCAGCGGTGTTCCCCACCAGTGTTTAAAGGTGACCTCAGACATCGGCCAGGGCACGACGCTGCAGGGCACGCTTGCGGTAGATGCGCACCAGCGGGAAGGCCAGCATCAGCGCCGTCAGTACCCACACACCAAAGGTGATCGGGCTCGACCAGAGGATCTGCAGGTCACCGTTGGAGATCGACAGCGCACGGCGCAGGTTCTGCTCCATCAGGCCGCCGAGGATAAAGCCCAGCAGTACCGGCGACAGCGGGAAGTCGAGCTTGCGCAGGATGTAGCCGAAGATGCCGATGCCGACCATCAGGAACAGGTCGAAGGTGGTGGCGTGAACGGCGTACACACCAATCGCGGTGATGATGGCGATCACGGGCACCAGCGCCCAGTTCGGCACGGCGAGAATGCGCGTGAAGATGCGGATCATCGGGATGTTGAGGATCACCAGCATGATGTTGGCGATGAACAACGAGGCGATCAGGCCCCAGACAATGTCCGGTTGCTGTTGGAACAGCAGCGGGCCCGGGGTGATGTTGTACAGCGACAGGGCGCCGATCATCACCGCCGTGGTACCCGAACCAGGCACGCCGAGGGTCAGCATCGGCACCAGGGCACCGCAGGCGGAGGCGCCGATGGCGGTTTCCGGGGCGGCCAGGCCACGCATGTCGCCCTGGCCGAATTTGCCGCTGGCACCGGCCATGCGTTTTTCGGTCATGTAGGCAACGGCCGAGGCCAGGGTGGCGCCGGCGCCGGGCAATACGCCCATGATGAAACCCAGCAGGCCGCAACGGATGTTCACCACGAAGACCGCACCCGCTTCCTTCAGGTTGAACATCATCCGTCCGGTGGCTTTTACGGCTTCCTGGCCACGGTGGGTTTTTTCCAGCAGCAACAGGATCTCGCTGATGGAGAACAGGCCCAGCACCAACACCACAAACTGGATGCCGTCGGTGAGGTGGATGTTGTCGCCGGTAAAGCGGTACACGCCGCTGTTGGCGTCGATGCCCACTGCCGAGAGGAACAGGCCGATCAGCGCCGCCACAAACGTCTTGAGTGGTTTGTCGCCGGCCATGCCGCCGAGGCAGACAATTGCGAACACCATCAGCACGAAATATTCCGCAGGGCCGAAGGCAATCGCCCATTTGGCCAGTAGCGGCGCAAACAGCACCATGCCGCAGGTGGCGATAAACGCACCGATGAACGAACTCCACGCCGACAACGACAGCGCCACGCCAGCCAAACCTTTGCGGGCCATCGGGTAGCCGTCGAGGGTGGTCATCACGGTGGAGGCTTCGCCCGGGATGTTCAACAGGATCGAGCTGATACGGCCGCCGTACTCGCAGCCCAGGTACACGGCTGCCAGCAGGATCAACGCCGACTCAGGCGGCAGGCCCAATGCGAAGGCGATGGGGATCAACAGTGCCACGCCATTGATCGGGCCCAAGCCCGGCAACAGGCCGACCACGGTGCCGATCAGGGTGCCGCACAGCGCAGTCACCAGGTTGTAGGGGGACAGTGCAACGCCGAAGCCCTGACCCAAATAGCTGAAAGTATCCATGTCAGTTCTCCAGAACGTCGAGCAGGCCGAGGGGCAGCGGTACATCCATGGCTTTGTCGAACAGCAGGTACAAGCCGATAGCCATCAACGTGACGATCACCACGCTCGGCAACCAGCGGCCACCGTACAAGCGCGCCATGGGGATGCCGATCAGCATGCTGCTGAGGATGAAACCCAGGGGTTCGAAGGTGCCGGCGAACACGACCAGCAACGCTACGCAGATGCCGATCTTGATCAGGGTCTCGCGGTCCAGCGCCGGTTCGTCTTCGGTGTGCTTGGTGGGCTGTGGGCGAAACAGCATGTAGATCAGGCCCAGGCTCATCAGCCCGAGCATCAGCAGCGGGTAGGCGCGTGGCCCCACCGGCTCGTAGGAAAACGCGGCCTGATACGGCCAGGCCATCAGCGCGAGACCGGCACAGACCAGCAGCATCACGCTGGCGAAAATGCGTTGTAAGAGCATGTGAAACTCCTGGGCCACGCACTCAGTCGAGGAGGGCATGGCCACATTAGAGAGGGGCGTTTACTGAATCAGGCCGAACTCTTTGGCCAGCACTTTGTAGTCAGCCACCTGTTTCTTCACGTAGGTGTCCAGCTCCGGCCCGGTCATGGCGAACGGGAACAGCTCACGCTGGTCACGCAGCTTGGCGAACTCGTCGGAAGCCAGCAGTTTGTCGAACGCGTCTTTCCACCAGGCGTAGTCGGCATCGCTGACTTTTGGCCCCAGGTAGAAGCCGCGTACCACGGGCCAGACGATGTCGTAGCCTTGCTCTTTGGCCGTCGGGATGTTCTTCATTTCCGGCTCGTCCAGGCGCTGTTCGGAGAACACCGCCAGCAGGCGCATGTCACCGCTGAGGATGTGCGGCATGGAGTCGGAGATGTCGGTGCTGCCGACCTGGATGTGACCACCGAGCAGGGCCGTGGCGATTTCACCGCCGCCTTCGAGGGCCACGTAGCGCAGCTCGCGTGGGTTGATCCCGGCGGCCTTGGCGATCAGGGCGGTTTGCATCCAGTCCTGGCTGCCGACGGTGCCGCCGGAGCCGATCACCACGCCGCCTGGATCTTTCTTCAGGGCTTTGACCAGGTCGTCGAGGGTCTTGTAGGGCGAATCGCTTTTCACCGCGATGGCACCGTAGCTGGTGCCGACGGCCGCCAGCCAACGCACGGCGCTTTCATCGAAGCGGCCGAACTTGCCCTGGGCCAGGTTCAGCAGCGAACCACTGGACCACGCCACCAGGGTGCCGGCGTCCGCAGGGCGCTGTGCGACCACTGCGTTGTAGGCCACCGCGCCCACGCCGCCTGGCATGTAGGTCACGCGCATCGGCTTGCTCAGCAGCTTTTCGTTGACCAGCGCGCTTTGCGCCAGCTTGCAGGTCAGGTCAAAACCACCGCCTGGCGAGGCCGGGGCGATGCATTCCGGGCGCTTGGGCTCGTCGGCGGCCAACAGTTGGCCGGCGAACATCATGCAGCCGGCGGCGAGGGCCAATTTACGCAGTGAAAAGGTCATCTGTTTATCTCCGTCTTTGTTGTTATGAGTGGCTACTTACCAGAGGGCTACGCTGTAGCTGACCAGCAAGCGAACTTCATCCGCATCACGGGCCGAGTAGTTGGTGCGGTAGGTGGCATTGCGCAGGCGCACGGCCACATCCTTGAACGTGCCGCTCTGTACCACGTAGCGGATCTCACTGTTGCGCTCCCATTCCTTGCCGGTCTCGCCGTTCTTGAGCTTGATGTTGTCACCCGACAGGTAACGGCTCATGAAACTCAGGCCGGGAATGCCCAGCTTGGCGAAGTCGTAGTCGTAGCGCGCCTGCCAGGACCGCTCTTCGGCGCCGGCAAAGTCGTTGATCTGCACGAAGTTGACCAGGTACGGATCGCTGCCATCCACATAGGGGAAGGCGCTGTCACCGAACATGCGCTGATAGCCGGCGCTGAGCTTATGGCCATTGAGGCCGTAGCTGAACAGGCTGCTGAAGGATTTGTTGTCGATCTTGCCGCCACGGGCGCTGCCGGTGTCATCACTGATGGCCAGGCGCAGGTCGGTGCCGAAGGTACCGGGGCCCATCGGGCGCGCGGCGACCAGGCCGAGGAAGTGCTGGCGGTACACGTCGTCGAGCTGGGCGAAGTGGTAGCTGCCGGTGATCTTGTCGGCGAATTTGTAGTCGGCACCGCCGAAGTTGAAATGCTTGCCGGTGGCAGCGGTCAAGAAGCGGCTGTTCTTGTTGTTGAGGGCGATGTCCTCGTAGTTGGTGTCGTCGCGGTCCTTGGCTTTGTCCAGGCGGCCGGCGGTGAACACCAGGTTCTTGAATTCTTTGGAAGTCAGCAGGCCGCCGTTGAAGGTCTGCGGCAGGATGCGGCCATCGTTGGGCTTGAGGATCGGCAGTTCCGGGATCAGGGCGCCGATCTTCAATTCGGTGGCGGAAATCTTCACTTTGCCGGTCAGGCCCAGTTTGGAGTACTCATTGGCGGCGCGGCCGTCGTCGTGGGTTGGCAACAGGCCGGTGCCGGTGCGGTCGGGGCTGGAGTCGAGCTTGACCCCGAGCATGCCCAGCGCATCCACGCCAAAACCGACGGTGCCGTCGGTGTAGCCCGATTGCAGGTTGAGCATGAAGCCCTGGGCCCACTCGTCGCGCTTGGATTGCTGCGCGCTGGTGCCGTCGCGAAAGTCGCGGTTGAAGTACATGTTGCGGGTTTCAAGGGTGGCGCTGCTGTCTTCGAAGAAGGCAGCCTGGCTGAGCGGCGAAAAGCCGGCAAGGGCAGCGGCACTGGCGAGGGCGGTCTGGGTCAGGCGGGAAAAACGAACAGGCGAGAAGGCCTGGGGCTGTGTCGACAGCATCGTGGTGTACTCCGTTATTGTTCTTATTTTGGCGAAAACGCTTCGAGGCGTTTTTCGGGCGCTACGGATCAGGTAGCTGGGCGGGCAGGACCCACCGTTACCCGATGCTAAAGGGCGAAGCTTTCACTAACCTTTCAGTTGCGTTTCACTGTTTTCGGGCTTCACAGGGCAGGTAGCGCCTGTAAACTGCCCGGCAAAGCGTGGCGTCGACCATGCCCGAATGAGGTAAAAAACCATGCGTGTCCTCCTGGTTGAAGACCATTTGCAGCTCGCCGAAAGTGTTGCCCAAGCGCTCAAGAGCACGGGTTTGACCGTCGACGTGCTGCACGATGGGGTGGCCGCTGACCTGGCCTTGAGCAGCGAGGAATACGCGGCGGCGATCCTCGACGTGGGGCTGCCGCGCATGGACGGTTTTGAGGTGTTGGCACGCTTGCGCGCCCGTGGGAAAAACTTGCCTGTATTGATGCTGACGGCTCGCAGTGATGTGAAGGACCGCGTGCACGGCTTGAACCTGGGCGCCGACGACTACCTCGCCAAGCCGTTTGAGCTGACGGAGCTGGAGGCGCGGGTCAAGGCGCTGCTGCGCCGCAGTGTGCTGGGGGGCGAGCGCCAGCAGGCATGCGGCGTGTTGGTCTACGACCTGGATACGAGGCGCTTCACCGTCGGCGGCGAGCTGATGACGTTGACCTCCCGCGAGCAGGCGGTGCTCGAAGCATTGATCGCCCGCCCGGGCCGAGTGATGAGCAAGGAGCAACTGGCCTCACAAGTGTTTGGCCTGGACGAAGAAGCCAGCCCGGATGCGATCGAGATCTACGTGCACCGCCTGCGCAAGAAACTCGATGGCCAGCCCATCGCCATCGTGACGTTCCGCGGCCTCGGCTATTTGCTGGAAGCCCGCGATGCATAAGCCCAGCAGCCTGCGCTGGCGGCTGCTATGGAACTTGGCGCTGTTGCTGGTGCTGTTGATGCTGGCCAGTGGCATGAGTGCCTATTGGAACGGTCGCGAAGCGGCCGACACGGCCTACGACCGCACGTTGCTGGCCTCGGCGCGCACCATCGCGGCGGGCCTGACTCAGGTGGACGGCACCCTCAGCGCCAACGTGCCGTACGTGGCCCTGGATACGTTTGCCTACGACAGCGCCGGGCGTATCTATTACCAGGTCAATGACATCGATCAGAAGCTGATCTCGGGCTACGAGCACTTGCCCGGCCCACCGCCGGGCACGCCGCGCACCGATGACTACCCGGCGCTGGCGCGCTTCTACGATGCGGTGTACCAGGGCCAGCCTGTGCGTGTGGTGAGCCTGCTCAAGGCCGTTTCCGAACCGAACATGAACGGCATGGCGGAAATCCGCGTGGCAGAAACCGATGAAGCACGTGTGGCCATGGCTCGTAGCCTGATGGCTGACACTTTGTTGCGCCTGGGCATGCTGGCCATTGGTGCGTTACTGCTGGTGTGGTTCGCCGTGAGTGCAGCATTGCGCCCGCTGGAGCGCCTGCGAACGGCGGTGGAAGAACGTCAGCCCGACGACCTGCGCCCGTTGCCGCTGGTGGAAGTGCAGCATGAGTTTGGCCCGTTGGTGCGTTCCCTCAACCACTTCACCGAACGCCTGCGCGGGCAGTTTGAGCGCCAGGCGCAGTTTATTGCCGATGCGGCCCACGAGTTGCGCACGCCCTTGGCAGCGCTCAAGGCCCGGCTCGAACTGGGCCTGCGCGCCGAAGACCCGGCGACCTGGCGCAGCACCCTGGAAACCGCCGCCCAAGGCACCGATCGCCTGACGCACCTGGCCAATCAGTTGTTGTCCCTGGCCCGTATCGAGAACGGGGCCCGGGCCATTGCCGAAGGCGGCGCCCAACTGCTCGACCTCAGCCAATTGGCCCGTGAGCTGGGCATGGCCATGGCGCCTTTGGCCCACGCACGCGGTGTTGCGCTGGCCCTGGAGGCGGATGAACCCGTGTGGTTGCGCGGGGAGCCGACGCTGCTCAATGAACTGCTGAGCAACCTGGTGGACAACGCCCTGGCCCACACGCCACCGGGTGGCAATGTGATTTTGCGGGTGACGGCGCCGGCGGTGCTGGAAGTGGAAGATGATGGCCCAGGCATCCCGCTGGACGAGCGGGATCGGGTGTTCGAGCGATTCTACCGCCGCAGTCAGCAGGGCATGGGCTCGGGGTTGGGCCTGGCAATCGTGGGTGAAATCTGCCGGGCGCACCTGGCACAGATCAGCCTGCACGATGGCGAGCAGGCGGGGCTGAAAGTGCGGGTGAGTTTTATCGCGGGTTGATCAATAGAACATCGAACGGGCTTCGTCCAACTCGACGCGCAAGGCGTCGCTGTAAGGATCGACCCGCAGTTTCTTGATCGCCGGCAGGGTAGAGACCGGCACGCTGGCCAATGGGTGATCGGTGCCGCGATGGCAATAAAGCACGGCGACTTGTACCAGGTCGATGTAGTCCAGGCTGGCCGAATCGCGCGCCAGGTCGAGGTATTGGCCGGGCAGTCGGGCGAGCATCTCCGGGAAATCCCAGCCGCTCAGCAGCTTATCGCCCAACAACGGGTGAATGCTCTCGATGACGTGGTTGAGACTGACCGGGTCCGAAAGCAGCTCGTAGTGGTCTTCGGCGTACGTCAGGATCGGCAGTACACCGATCTGGTGCACCAGGCCACCGAGGGCCGCCTGGTCTGGCTTGAGTTGGCTGTGGCTACGACATAGGGCATAACTCACGCCCGCCACTTCCAGGCTGCGGCGCCACACTTCACGCATTTTTTGTTCGACCACGTCAGAGCGGGCGTGGAAGATCTGCTCCATCACCAGGCCAATCGCCAGGTTGCTGCTGTAGTTGGTGCCTAGCCGGGTGATGGCGGTGTGCAGGTCGGTGACTTCCTGCGTTGCCCGCAACAAGGGGCTGTTGACCACCTTGATCAGGCGCGCCGACAGGGCGGTGTCGCGACCGATCACTTTGCTCAAGTGGCTGATGCTGATTTCCGGGTCTTCTGCGGCCTGGCGAATGTTCAGGGCCACTTCCGGCAATGTCGGCAGAACCAGGTCATCGTTGTCGATGGCCCTCACTAAAGCCTGTTGGACTTTTTCCGCCAGCTTGTTCATTCATGATCTCTAGGGTGTTGCAAAAAGGTACGGCGATTAACGCTGGATCTCTCGGTCACGGTCGAGCGTGTAAGGCAGGTCGAGCAGGTGCAGGCCGGGGCCTTCCAGTGTGCCTAAGTGCACATCGCCACTATCGGCAGCTTCGGCTTGCAGCACAGCAAGAAGTTCAATCGTCTGGTCAGCTTTTGCTGCCAGCACCACTTCGCCGATCGAGCTGGCATGGCTGGGGGAAAACAGCGGGGTGCCTGGCTCGGGCATTTGCGGCGCATCGAGGCTCAAGTGATACAGGCGACGCTTGAGTTTGCCCAGGTACTGCATGCGCGCGACGATTTCCTGGCCGGTGTAGCAGCCTTTCTTGAAGCTGACGCCGCCTACGGCTTGCAGGTTGAGCATCTGCGGGATGAACAGCTCGCGGGTTTGCGGCATGACCTGGCCGATGCCGGCACGCACTTGGCCGAGCAGCCAGTCATTCAAGTCGGCTTCGTTCAAGTGGGCGGCCAATTGGCCGCGCACGGCATCGGCCTGTTCGGCTGGCACCCAGAGCTCGGCGCGGCCGGGGGAGACGCGGATGGCGATCAGGGCATCGGTGCGTACGACGCTGTCGGTGTCAGCCGGCAGCTCAAGGCCGAGGCTCGCCAGGGCTTGATCGGCATCCGCCAGGCCAAAGCGTGCCCAGGCGGCGCTTTCGTCGGTGAGCTTGGATTTGGAGAACACGGCGTATTTCTTCAGGTCGGCCAGTTGCGGTTCGAGCAGCTCGGTGGCCATGGCCAGGAGCACGCCATCACCTTGCAACAGGATGCGAAAGCTCGACTGCATGCGCCCTTTTTGCGTGCAGCGCGCGCCGAGGCTGGCCTGGGTGTCGCTCAGGTAATTGAGGTTGCAGGTCAGTTGCCCTTGCAGGAACTTGGCAGCGTCGGCGCCGCGGACGGCGAGAACGCCTTCGTGGGACAGGGGGCAGAAGAAAGCAGAGTCAGCCATGGGTCATCGCAGGTCAAAAAGTCATGGGTGCATCATAGAGGGGCGCCCGGCAAATGGATAGTTTCCGTATGGGGCGACCAAAGCCGACTGTTCCGGTGCCGTCGGGCCTGTATACTTGCCGCCTATTTGAGGAGCGCTCCATGGTCGAAGATGTAGAAATCAATCGTCTCTTCTGGCACAGCCGTCGTGGCATGCTGGAGCTGGACGTGTTGCTGGTGCCTTTCACCAAAGAGGTCTACGCGACCCTCAACCAGGTCGATCGCGACCTCTACGTCCGCTTGCTGACCTGCGAAGATCAGGACATGTTCGGCTGGTTCATGGAGCGTTCCGAATCCGAAGACCCTGAGCTGCAGCGCATGGTTCGGATGATCCTGGATCGTGTCCAGCCCAAGTAATCGATTCGAATGCCGCTGGCAGGCCTCACGGCTATTGTTGGCGGCGTATCTTTTTGCCCAGCTGTTCGCGCTGGGCGCCTGTTTTCTTGTTGATTTACCTTATTCGAGCCTCGGCCTGCTCTTGTGCTTGGCGCATGCCGCCTGGGTTTTACCGCGACACATCCTGCTGACTCACCGTTCGTCGGTTTGTGGCCTGCGTCGCGACGAGGACGGTTGGCAGTTGTTCAGTGCCGAGCGTGGTTGGCACGGCGTGCAACTGCGCCCCGACAGCCTGGCGTTGCCGTTGATCGTGGTGCTGCGCTATCGGGTGCCGGGGCGGTGGTGGGTGCGCTCGATCTGTGTGCCGAGGGATTCGCAGGTCGCCGATGTGCACCGGCGCCTGCGGGTACGCCTGAAGTTCAGCCGCCGTAGGTGGTTGGCACCAGGATAGTGTCCCGGGCTTCGGGCAGCATCTGCGGGTAGTCGAGGGTGTAATGCAGGCCCCGGCTTTCCTTGCGCTCCATGGCCGAGCGGATCATCAACTCCGCCACCTGGGCCAGGTTGCGCAGTTCGATCAGGTCGCGGCTGACTTTATAGTTGCTGTAGAACTCGTCAATTTCGTCGAGCAGCAAGCGCACCCGATGCTGTGCGCGTTGCAGGCGTTTGTTGGTGCGCACGATCCCTACGTAGTCCCACATAAAACGCCGCAGCTCGTCCCAGTTGTGGGCGATGATCACGTCTTCGTCCGAATCGGTCACCTGGCTGGCGTCCCAACGGGGCAGGGCGGCGGGCACCGCAATGCGTGGCAATTGTTCGAGGATGTCGGCCGCCGCTGAGCGGGCGTAGACGAAGCATTCGAGCAAGGAATTGCTGGCCATGCGGTTGGCGCCGTGCAGGCCGGTGAAGCTGGTTTCGCCAATCGCATACAAGCCCGGCACGTCGGTGCGACCGTGCTGGTCGACCATCACGCCGCCGCAGGTGTAGTGCGCGGCCGGCACCACGGGGATCGGGCCTTTGGTGATGTCGATATTGAAGGCGAGGCAGCGCTCATAGACGGTGGGGAAGTGGGTCTTGATGAAGGCTTCGGGCTTGTGGCTGATGTCCAGGTAGACGCAGTCGACGCCCAGGCGCTTCATCTCGTGGTCGATGGCGCGGGCGACGATATCCCGTGGCGCCAGCTCGGCGCGCGGGTCGAAGCGCTGCATGAAGCGCTCGCCGTTGGGCAGCTTGAGGTGGGCGCCTTCACCGCGCAGGGCTTCGGTGATCAGGAAACTCTTGGCTTGCGGGTGATACAGGCAGGTGGGGTGGAACTGGTTGAATTCCAGGTTGGCCACCCGGCAGCCCGAGCGCCAGGCCATGGCAATGCCATCGCCGCAGGCGCCGTCGGGGTTGCTGGTATAGAGGTAGACCTTGGCTGCGCCGCCCGAGGCAAGAATAGTGAAGCGTGCACCATAGGTGTCGACTTCGCCGCTGGCACGGTTGAGCACGTAGGCGCCGAGGCAGCGTTCGCCTTCCAGGCCCAGGCGTTTTTCGGTGATCAGGTCGACGGCGACACGCTGTTCCAGCAGTTCGATGTTGGGGCGCCGGCGGGCCTGATCGAGCAGAGTCTTGAAGATGGCAGCGCCGGTAGCGTCGGCCGCGTGGATGATGCGGCGATGGCTGTGGCCGCCTTCGCGGGTCAGGTGGAACTCGAAGCCGCCATCGTCACTGCTGGCGTGTTCGTCACGGGTAAAAGGCACGCCCTGGTCAATCAGCCATTGGATGGCTTCGCGGCTATGCTCGACGGTGAAGCGCACGGCCTCTTCGTTGCACAGGCCGCCGCCGGCGTTGAGGGTGTCTTCGACGTGGGATTGCACGGTGTCGGTGTCATCGAGCACGGCGGCGACACCACCCTGGGCCCAGAATGTCGAGCCGTTGGCCAGGTCGCCTTTGCTCAGTACCGCAATCCGCAGGTGGCTGGGGAGGGTCAATGCAAGGCTCAAACCGGCCGCGCCGCTACCAATCACCAGGACATCGTGTTGAAACTGTTGGCTCATTTGAAGGATTCCGCAAAAAGCGATCCGAAGGGGGCGCAAACAGGACGCCTGGATCGGCGAATCAAAGGGTCACACGGGCTACTAGTATATAGAGGGGGGGAGCGGCACAATAGCCGGGCATTCGTGGCAATGTGAGATTGCGGTGCACGGCTTGGGTCAGATCGGCCAGTTATTGAAACGGAACTTTTTGCATAGGCCCGAACTCAATAGCAGGTTGCCCGAAAGCTGGGAAAACGTTGAGTTTATTGGCCCGTCGGGAGCATTGGACGCGTCAGAAAACCGGCGACAAGATTATTCGCGCAGCCGGCGATGCCCGTGCTGCGCTTTTCGTGTGTGCCAAATCAGTGCGTGCCGGAAACTTGCTTGAAGGGGGAGAACTTTTGCGAAAAGCCCGAGTCTATGTTTGCAAGCCTGATCGTTTAGTTATGCAAGCCTCCTTCAAGTACAACGAGGAGTGTTCATGCTAACCCAGGAAGAGGATCAGCAGCTGGTCGAGCGCGTTCAGCGCGGTGACAAGCGGGCATTTGATCTGCTAGTGCTGAAATACCAGCACAAAATTCTCGGGTTGATCGTGCGGTTTGTGCACGACACCCATGAAGCGCAGGACGTTGCACAGGAAGCCTTTATCAAGGCCTATCGTGCACTTGGTAACTTCCGCGGTGACAGTGCGTTTTACACGTGGCTATACCGCATCGCCATCAACACGGCGAAGAACTATCTGGTGTCTCGCGGACGCCGCCCACCAGACAGTGATGTGAGTTCAGAAGATGCAGAATTTTACGATGGTGATCACGGCCTCAAGGATCTCGAGTCGCCGGAGCGTGCATTGCTGCGCGACGAGATCGAAGGCACCGTTCATCGCACAATTCAGCAACTGCCAGAAGATTTGCGCACGGCGTTAACTTTGCGTGAATTCGATGGTCTGAGTTACGAAGACATTGCGAGTGTTATGCAGTGTCCGGTGGGGACTGTAAGGTCACGGATTTTCCGGGCCCGGGAAGCCATCGATAAAGCCTTGCAACCGTTGTTGCAGGAAAACTAAAGACAGCGGCGACAGCCAAGAGAGGAACCGCCATGAGTCGTGATGCCCTGCAGGAATCGCTGTCCGCAGTGATGGATAACGAAGCGGATGAACTGGAACTTCGTCGAGTGCTCAACGCATTTGACGACGCCGAAACCCGTGATACCTGGTCTCGTTACCAAGTCGCTCGGGCGGTGATGCACAAGGATCTTCTAATCCCTCGTCTGGATATTGCTGCGGCCGTTTCTGCTGCGCTGGCTGATGAAGCCGTTCCGGCAAAGGCTGCTCGTGGACCTTGGCGTAGTCTGGGTCGCCTGGCAGTTGCTGCCTCGGTAACTGTTGCAGTATTGGCCGGTGTTCGCCTGTACAACCAGGACGAAATCGCCGGTGCCGAACTGGCCCAACAGACCCAGCAGCCGGTGATGGCGGGTCCTCAGGTCAAAGGCCCTGCGGTATTGGCCGGCTACAAGGAAAGCTCTGACAGCACCGGCCCGATGGCCAACGGTGTACTGCAAGGGCAATCCGGCTGGCAGGACCAGCGTCTTCCAGGCTACCTGCGCCAACATGCACAGGAATCGGCTCTGAAAGGCACTGAAAGCGCTCTGCCTTATGCGCGTGCCGCAAGCCTGGAAAACCGCTGATTCGTAAGGAGCTCTATGCGCGCCATACCGCTCCTTACGCTTTTGCTCAGTGGTTGGTTTGCACTCCCCGCCCACGCCGATGAAGCCCAAGACTGGCTGACTCGACTTGGGCGTGCAGAGCAGCAGCAAAGCTTCGAAGGTACGTTCGTCTATGAACGTAATGGCAGTTTCTCTACCCATGATATCTGGCACCGTGTCCAGGATGGCCAGGTCCGCGAGCGACTTTTGCAGCTTGATGGGTCCGCCCAAGAAGTCGTGCGGGTAGATGGCCGAACCCTATGCGTCAGTGGCTCCCTCGTTGCCGGCCTTGGCAACTCGCGGGATGGCTCTTCGCCCGCGCTTGATCCACAAAAACTCACTCAATTCTATGATCTGGCCGTCATCGGCAAGTCCCGCGTGGCCGGTCGTAATGCCGTGATTGTTTCAATCACCCCTCGCGACCAGTACCGCTATGGCTTTGAGTTGCACCTGGATCGTGAAACCGCACTGCCGCTCAAGTCGTTGCTGCTCAATGACCAGGGGCAGTTGTTGGAGCGCTTCCAGTTCACACGCTTGAATACGTCCGTAGTTCCGGATGATCGCAGCCTGCAACCCAGCAGCGAATGCACGCCTGTGGCCGTTTCTGATAGCAAGGCCCCACAGGTCGCCGCGACCCAGGCATGGCATCTCGACTGGCTGCCCCCTGGCTTCCAGCTCACCAATAGCAGCGCGCGTAAAGACGCCGAGACCAAATCCACGGTCGACAGCCTGATGTATGACGATGGGCTCGCACGCTTTTCAGTGTTCCTTGAGTCGACCGACGGTGCGAGCGTCACGGAGACCCGCACTCAGCTGGGCCCGACGGTCGCGGTGTCTCGCCGCCTGAATACGGTAGAAGGTGAGGTGATGGTGACGGTCGTCGGCGAAGTGCCCATCGGCACGGCCGAGCGCATTGCGCTCTCGGTACGCGGTGAAAAGACCGCTGCAAAACCGTGAGCCGTTAATCCTATGTTCATCCTGATCTTTCAATGTCGTTGCATGCTAGGTCTGTTGCCGAGAGCATGAAATGTCCGGATCAGTATTTTCACTTGCAAAAATCCCCTATGTTTTTTATAGGTCAGGGCCTGTTGGCTCTGGCCTTGTTTTGTTCGCGGAACAAAGATGTCGGTGGCAGTTTCCGGCGTTTCTTGAACCCTGTCGCTCAACCCTGCTCGTCGTAACGGGAGCTGTATGTCGATACCACGTTTGAAGTCTTACCTATCCATAGTTGCCACGGTATTGGTGCTGGGTCAGGCCGTGTCTGCGCAAGCAGCCGAACTGCCTGACTTTACCCAACTGGTTGAGCAGGCCTCGCCCGCCGTGGTGAACATCAGTACCACGCAGAAACTGCCGGATCGCAAAGTGTCGAACCAGCAGATGCCAGACCTGGAGGGCCTGCCACCCATGCTGCGCGAGTTCTTCGAGCGTGGCATGCCGCCGCAACAGCGCTCCCCTCGCAGTGGTGGTGGGCAGCGTGAAGCGCAGTCCCTGGGCTCCGGCTTCATCATTTCGCCGGACGGTTACATCCTCACCAACAACCATGTGATCGCCGACGCAGACGAGATCCTCGTGCGCCTGGCTGACCGCAGCGAGCTGAAAGCCAAGTTGGTGGGCACCGATCCGCGTTCCGACGTGGCGTTGCTGAAAATTGATGGCAAGGACCTGCCCGTGCTGAAGCTGGGTAAATCCCAGGACCTGAAAGCCGGCCAGTGGGTCGTCGCCATCGGCTCGCCATTCGGCTTTGACCATACCGTCACCCAAGGCATCGTCAGCGCCATTGGCCGTAGCCTGCCAAACGAGAACTACGTGCCATTCATCCAGACCGACGTGCCGATCAACCCGGGCAACTCTGGTGGTCCGCTGTTCAACCTGGCTGGCGAAGTGGTGGGGATCAACTCGCAGATCTACACCCGTTCCGGTGGCTTCATGGGCGTTTCCTTTGCGATCCCGATCGACGTGGCCATGGACGTCTCCAACCAGCTGAAAAGCGGTGGCAAGGTCAGCCGCGGCTGGTTGGGTGTAGTGATCCAGGAAGTGAACAAGGACCTGGCTGAGTCCTTCGGCCTCGATAAGCCGGCCGGCGCACTGGTTGCGCAGATCCAGGACGATGGTCCGGCTGCCAAGGGTGGCCTGCAAGTGGGTGACGTGATCCTGAGCATGAACGGCCAGCCAATCATCATGTCGGCTGACCTGCCGCACCTGGTGGGTGCGCTCAAGGCTGGCAGCAAGGCCAAGCTTGAGGTGATCCGTGAAGGCAAGCGCCAGACCGTTGAGCTGACCGTCGGTGCGATTCCGGAAGAAGGCGCAACCCTGGATGCCCTGGGCAACGCCAAACCTGGCGCCGAGCGCAGCAGCAACCGTTTGGGCATTGCCGTGGTCGAGCTGACCGATGAGCAGAAGAAGAGCTTCGACCTCAAGAGCGGTGTCGTGATCAAGGAGGTCCAGGACGGCCCAGCTGCGCTGATCGGCCTGCAACCTGGCGATGTGATCACCCACCTGAACAACCAGGCGATCAACTCCACCAAGGAGTTCACCGACATCGCCAAGGCGCTGCCGAAGAACCGTTCGGTGTCGATGCGCGTCCTGCGTCAGGGGCGTGCGAGCTTCATCACCTTCAAGCTGGCCGAGTAAGCCGCCAGTAAAATAAAAGCCCCGCCTTCGCTAAGCGAAGGCGGGGCTTTTTTGTGGGCGATGGGTTTAGCTCATCATCCCTTTTACCAGGCGCTCCTGTTCGATCAGCTCACGTTGGCGCGCGTCAATGCGCGAAGACAGCGGGAAGTTGTTGCCGGCGCGGCGCTTGGCAAAGTCCAGTTGCTGAATGGCCTGCTGGAAGTCGCCCACCAAGGCGAAATACTCGGCACGCGCCTGATGCAGGCCGATGATGTTGCCGGACAAACCGCGTGTTTCGGCGACCTGGTACCACACGTCCGGGTCATCGGGGCGCGACTTGAGCAAGCCATCCAATGCCTTCTCTGCATCGGCCGTGCGGTTCTGTTTGAGCAGCAAATCTACCCGTACCTGGTTCAACGGATAGTTGCCGGGGTACTGGGTGAGCATGCGGTCGGTGCGTTGCTGGGCGTCTGGCAAACGGCTGCTGGCGATATCCAGTTCGATCTGCGCCAGGTTGTACGTGATGTCGTTGGGAGCTTTCGCCAGCAGCGGCGCCAAGCTTTCCCGTGCCTCTTTGTACTGGGTGCCCTTGATCTGGGCGATGGCCAAGCCATAGCGCGCCACATCGTTTTTCGGGTTTTCATCCAGCTGCGCCTGGAAGCGTTTGGCCGCGAGTCCGGGCGTATCCTCGTATTGCAACTGCACCCGTGCACGAATCAACTGATAGCGCAGGCTGTCTTCCTTGCCGCCTGGCTTGGCCTGCTCCGCACGGTTGCGGGTGTCGGCAATCCGGGACTCGGTCACCGGGTGAGTGAGCAGGAATTCCGGTGGCTTGGCGTCGAAGCGGTATTGACGCATCAGGCGCTCGAACATGGTGGGCATGGAGCGCGGGTCGTAGCCGGCCTTTTCCAGGTTGAGGATGCCGATACGGTCTGCTTCCTGTTCGTTCTGGCGGGAAAACCGACGCTGCTCCTGGATGGCCGCAGCCTGGCTACCGGCAATCGCGGCAATCCCTGCATCGCCCGCACCGGCCGCCGCCGCGATGATGCCGCCGAGCAGGGCTGCCATCATCGGGATCTGCATGCGCGATTGTGCCTCCACGCCCCGTGCGAAGTGGCGCTGGGACAAGTGAGCCAATTCGTGGGCGAGCACCGAGGCGTATTCACCTTCGGTCTGGGCATTGAGGAACAGGCCGCCGTTGACGCCCACGATCCCGCCAGGTGCGGCAAAGGCGTTGAGCTGCGGGCTGTTGATCAGGATGAACTCCAGGCGCCGGTCATTGACCTGGCTGGTCTCTACCAGCTTGTACACGCTGGTTTCGACGTAGTCCTTGAGCTGGGGGTCATTGAGTTGCGAGACCTGGCCGCGCAGGTAAGCGAGCCATGCGCGACCCAATTGGTATTCCTGTTGCGGCGAGACAATGGCAGAACTGGCGTCGCCAAGTGACGGCAGGTCGTCAGCAAAGCCCGGAGAGGCCAGCAGGCAAGCCAGCGTCAGCAGGGTAGGGCGCAAAAAAGTCATGCACAAAGCCTTTCGACAAAGAGCTTACTGTAGCCGGACACTGAGCTTCGGACCAGATATTCTAAGCAGCCCGAACCCATGCCCGGAGTAAATTCATGACCGACGCTGTAGCCTTTGATGCCGAGCTTGATGCCAGTGGCCTCAATTGCCCGTTGCCTTTGCTTAAGGCCAAACTGGAACTCAATCGGCTGGCCAGTGGCGCGGTTCTCAAGGTAACTGCCACGGACGCTGGCTCCCAGCGGGATTTCCGGACGTTTGCCAAGCTGGCCGGTCATACGCTGCTGCACGAAGAAGACGCTGGCGGTGTGTACCGCTACTGGTTACGCAAGGCCTGAACCGTTTGCCCCACCCGCCGAGGTTGATTGATGTTCAAAGTGTTACGAGACTGGATTCAGCGCTACTTCTCCGATGAGGAGGCCGTGGTGCTGGCTGTCCTGCTGTTCCTGGCCTTTACCGCAGTTCTCACCCTCGGAGGGATGTTGGCGCCGGTGCTGGCGGGGATGGTTTTGGCGTATCTGATGCAAGGCCTGGTCACCACGCTGGAGCGCCTGCGTCTGCCAGGCGGGGCGGCAGTGGGGTTGGTGTTTGCGTTGTTCATGGGCGTGTTACTGGTCTTCATTGTGGTGGTCGTGCCGTTGCTGTGGCATCAGTTGATCACCTTGTTCAACGAACTGCCGGGCATGCTCGCCAAATGGCAATCGTTGTTGCTGCTGCTGCCAGAGCGGTACCCGCATCTGGTGTCGGATGAACAGGTGTTGCAGGCCATCGAGGTGGCGCGCGGTGAGATCGGAAAGTTCGGGCAATGGGCGCTGACCTTTTCCCTGTCCAGCCTGCCGCTGCTGGTCAACATCATGATCTACCTGGTACTGGTGCCGATCCTGGTGTTCTTCTTCCTCAAGGACCGCGCGATGATTGGCCGCTGGGTACGCGGCTACCTGCCGCGCGAGCGGGCGCTGATCACGCGGGTGGCCGAGGAAATGAACCGGCAGATTGCCAATTACATTCGTGGCAAGGTCATCGAGATCGTGATTTGCGGAGGTGTCACCTACATCGCCTTTGTCGCCCTCGGGCTGAACTACGCAGCGCTGCTGGCATTGCTGGTGGGGGTGTCGGTGGTGGTGCCGTATGTGGGAGCAGTGGTGGTGACCGTGCCGGTGATGTTGATCGCGTTGTTCCAGTGGGGGTGGAGCGACCAGTTCATCTACCTGATGGCGGTCTACGGCATCATCCAAACCCTGGATGGCAATGTGCTGGTGCCGCTGCTGTTTTCCGAGGCCGTCAACCTGCACCCAGTGGCGATCATCTGTGCGGTGCTGCTGTTCGGTGGGCTGTGGGGGTTCTGGGGTGTGTTCTTTGCGATCCCCCTGGCGACGCTGTTCAAGGCAGTGCTGGATGCGTGGCCACGACAAGAGCCTGTGGTTGCGCCGCTGCTTTAAACGTTGTGGTGGAATTGAAGACGCTATCGCCGGCAAGCCGGCTCCTACAGGAGAATGCGTTCCACATGTAGGAGCCGGCTTGCCGGCGATGTGATCAAAAGGTTGCCGCAGCCATCAAGCCTTGTTCAAGGCTTGAGCCGCTGCCAAAACGGCATCCACATGTCCGGGCACCTTCACGCCGCGCCATTCCTGGCGCAACACCCCATCCTTGTCGATGAGGAAAGTGCTGCGGTCCACGCCCAGGTACTCCTTGCCGTACAACTTCTTCAGCTTGATCACGTCAAACAGCTGGCAAACCGCCTCGTCTTTGTCGCTGATCAGCTCGAAAGGGAATTCCTGCTTGCCCTTGAAGTTCTCGTGGGATTTCACGCTGTCGCGTGACACGCCGAAGACTTCGGTGTTGGCCGCCTTGAAGGCTGCGTACTGGTCACGAAAACCCTGGCCCTCGGTGGTGCAACCCGGGGTGCTGTCCTTGGGGTAGAAGTAGATCACCACTTGCTTGCCTTTGAGGGCTGCGAGGCTGAAGGTCTGGCCGCTGGTGGCCTGGGCTTCGAAATCGGCCACGGGTGTGTCGAGGGCTACCGGCATGGGGTTTTCCTTACATTGGGTTCTGTGGGCGCCATGGTTCGATCAGGGCGTCGAGGTTCAGCGCGTCGGCAAAATCCAGGAACTGGTCACGCAGCCAGCTTATCTGCACGCCGGGCGGCAAGGTCACGGTGAACGTGGCGTTGAGCATGGTGCCGCCGGTCTGCGGGGCCTGGTAGGTATCGCAAGTCAGGTTCTCCAGCTCGACGTTGTGGTCGATGAAGAACTGGCACAGCTCGTTGACGATGTCCGAACGGTAGGCCGAGCTGACGTAGGCAACATACGGCAGCGCCTGCGGGCGATTTTCCAGTGCGGCGCTGCGCACGACATTCACGGTGAAGTCGTGTTTCTTGGCCAGGCCCGGCAAGCCGGTTTCCAGGCGCGCCAGGGCGTCCCAGGTGCCGGAGATCTGCAGGACCAGCGCACTGCACTCGCCATGGCGAGTCAGGCGGGAGGTCACGACGGCGCAGCGGTTCTCATGGCTGGCGCGGCACAGGACGTTGGTCAGCTCCATGGGGTTGGCGCCGAGGGCACTGATAACAAGGAATTGTTCGCGAACTGTGGGGGTGGACATGCAGCCTTCCTAAAGCGATGAGCGGTCGATACCGTGTGGGCTGTATCGATCAAAGGATGAAGGGTAGCGAAAAGCGCCGCCAAGGGCTAGGAGGTGGCGTTTTCATTGCGTGATCGGTCGAATTTCATCCCGTCTGAAGTCATGCTTTGGCCCAATGACGGCATTGCCCATCGTTTACTTGCCCCAGAACGCATCCTCACGCGGTACTTCGCTTGTACAAGCATCTTGGCGCCAGTACCATTACGGCTCTCTTTTTCCGGCAGGAGCGGTTGCATGATTGCGGGCAGTATGGTGGCACTGGTCACACCCATGGATGCACAAGGTCATCTCGACTGGGACAGCCTGGGCAAACTGGTGGACTTCCACCTGCAAGAAGGCACCAACGCCATCGTGGCGGTCGGCACCACAGGTGAGTCGGCCACCCTCGATGTGGAAGAACACATCCAGGTCATCGAATTTGTCGTCAAGCGTGTTGCGGGCCGCATCGCCGTAATCGCCGGCACGGGCGCCAACTCGACGCGCGAAGCGATCGAACTGACCAAAAACGCCAAGAAGGCCGGCGCCGATGCCTGCCTGCTGGTGACTCCGTACTACAACAAACCGACCCAGGAAGGTTTGTACCAGCACTTTCGCGCTATTGCCGAAGCGGTCGATATCCCGCAGATCCTCTACAACGTACCCGGCCGCACCGCATGCGACATGCAGGCTGCGACCGTGATCCGCCTGTCCACCGTGCCGAACATCATCGGCATCAAGGAAGCCACGGGCGACCTGCAACGCGCCAAGGACATCCTGGCCGGCGTGAGCAGCGACTTCCTGGTGTACTCCGGTGACGACGCCACCGCTGTCGAGCTGATCCTGCTGGGTGGCAAGGGCAACATCTCCGTGACCGCCAACGTGGCCCCGCGTGCCATGAGCGAACTATGCGCCGCCGCCATTGCCGGCGACGCAGTGACCGCCCGCGCGATCCACGAGAAGCTGATGCCGCTCAACAAGACACTGTTCATTGAATCCAACCCTATTCCCGTGAAATGGGCGCTGTTCGAGATGGGCCTGATGCCGGACGGTATCCGTCTGCCGCTCACCCGTCTCAGCGAAGCCTGTCACGAACCGCTGCGACAGGCCCTGCGCCAGTCCGGCGTCCTGGTTTAATTGAGGAAGCACTACGCATGAAGCGATTGGCCGGACTTTCCGCACTTGCCTTGATTATCTCCAGCACCAGTGGCTGCGGTTGGATCTGGGGCCCGGAAGGCTACTTCCGTGACCGCGGTAGCGATTACCTGGAAGCCCAAGCAACCAAACCGATGCAACTGCCGCCGGACGTCAACGTCGCCAAGCGCCTTGACCCGTTGCTGCCGATCCCGCGTAACGTTGCCGACGACACCACCAAGGGTGAGTACGTGGTACCTCGCCCGCAGCCGATTTCGGCCGTGGCGGATGCCAGCGACTACAGTCTGCAAAAAAGCGGCGACAACCGCTGGATCATGGCCCAGCGCCCACCTGCCGAAGTCTGGCCGGTGGCCCTGCAGTTTTTCCAGGACAATGGTTTTCGCATTGACGAGCAGCGCCCACAGACCGGTGAGTTTACCACCGCCTGGCAGCAGGGCAGCGAGCTGTCCGCCAGCATGGCTAAGCGCCTGCAGGCCGGTGGCGTAGCCGCTGACAGCGAAGCCCGTGTGCGTGTGCGCATCGAGCCTGGCGTGCAGCGCAATACCAGTGAAGTCTACGTGGTCAGCGCCGAGCGTCCTGCCGGCAGCACCGCCAATGTTGATTTCACCAACCGCTCGGTCAACACCGGTGTGGACTCCGCGCTGGTCGACGAGATGCTTGCCAGCATGAGCCGTATCTCTGAGAAGGGCGGTTCCGTGTCCCTGCTTGCCGCACGTGACTACGACACGCCAAACCGTGTCAGCCTCACCGAAGACGGCAGCGGCAACGTGGTGCTGAACCTGGGCGAAGACCTGGACCGTGCCTGGGCCAGTGTCGGTCGCGCGTTGGAGCAGGGCCCTTGGCGTGTTGAAGACATCAACCGCAGCCTGGGCCTGTACTACATCAACGTGGCTGAAAAGGCCGAGAAGAAAGATGAAGAGCCAGGTTTCTTCGGCAAGTTGTTCGGCAGCAAGCCGACCAAGGAAGAGATCGAGACCCGTGCCGAGCGTTACCAGGTTCGTTTGAGCAAGGTGGGCGACAGCGTACAAGTGACCGTCGAGAAGAACATCAATACCGTCGCGCCAGCTGAAACAGCGCGCAAAGTGTTGGGTGTGATTCAGGACAACCTGGGCTGATCCAATGCGTTTTGCCGTTCTCGGCAGCGGTAGCCAAGGGAACGGCACGCTGGTCGCACATGACGACACTTATGTGCTGGTCGATTGTGGTTTCTCGTTAAAAGAAACCGAGCGGCGCCTGCTGCGCCTGGGGGTTCACCCCGCGCAGCTGAGCGCGATTCTGGTGACCCACGAACATGCCGATCACGTGCATGGCGTGGGTTTGCTGTCTCGGCGCTACAATCTGCCGGTGTACCTTAGTCGTGGCACGTTGCGCGGGATGCGCAAGCCCATTGAACCTACTGGTTTCCTGGCCGGTGGCGAGAAACTGCAAGTCGGTGCCTTGAGTATTGATGTGATTGCCGTGGCGCATGATGCCCACGAGCCGACGCAATACGTCTTCAATGGGGGAGAGCGGCGCTTCGGTGTGCTCACCGACCTGGGTTCGTACTGCGCTAGGGTGCTGGAGGGCTACCGTGACCTCGATGCGTTGATGATCGAGTCCAACCACTGCCGAGACCTGTTGGCTCGCGGTCACTATCCGTACTTTCTCAAGCAGCGGGTGGGCGGCGAGCTGGGACATTTGAACAACCACCAGGCGGCGTACCTGGTGTATGAGTTGGGCTGGCAAGACCTGCAGCACCTGGTCCTGGCCCACCTGAGCAGCAAGAACAACCTGCCGCAGCTTGCCCGGCAATGTTTTGTCGACACCCTTGGGTGCGACCCGGACTGGCTGCAACTGGCCGATCAAGATTCAGGGCTCGATTGGCGACACATCGCCTAGCCCACCCTTTAGTAAGCGGAGCCCATCATGGAAAAACGTGAAGAACTCTACCGCGGTAAAGCCAAGTCGGTGTACAAGACCGACGACGCCAACCGCCTGATCCTGCTGTTTCGCAACGACACCTCGGCGTTCGACGGCAAGCGCATCGAACAACTTGATCGCAAAGGCATGGTGAACAACAAGTTCAACGCCTTCATCATGCAGAAGCTCGAAGCGGCCGGTATCCCGACCCAGTTCGATAAGCTGCTGGGCGACAACGAGTGCCTGGTCAAGAAGCTGGACATGATCCCGGTCGAGTGCGTTGTACGTAACTACGCAGCCGGCAGCCTGGTCAAGCGCCTGGGCGTGGAAGAGGGCCTCAAGCTCAACCCTTACACCTTCGAGTTGTTCCTGAAGGACGACGCCAAGGGCGACCCGTTTATCAACGAATCCCACGTTGTGGCATTCGGTTGGGGCACCGCTGAACAACTGGCTCGCATGAAGGAGTTGTCCCTCAAGGTCAACGACGTGCTGAGCAAATTGTTCGACGACGCCGGTCTGCTGCTGGTCGACTTCAAGCTGGAGTTCGGTGTGTTCCACGACGGCTCTATCGTGCTGGGTGACGAGTTCAGCCCGGACGGCTGCCGCCTGTGGGACAAGGACACCAAGAAGAAGATGGACAAAGACCGCTTCCGCCAGGGCCTCGGTGATGTGATCGAAGCTTACGAAGAAGTTGCCAATCGTCTGGGTGTTCCGCTTTAATCGACGCAAGCATCTGATAGCACGGAAAAAAATCGCTTTTGGGGTTTGCTTCTGCGAAACACGCTGTTATGATGCGCGCCGTTGGAGAGATGCCAGAGTGGCCGAATGGGACGGATTCGAAATCCGTTGTACCTTCACCGGTACCTAGGGTTCGAATCCCTATCTCTCCGCCATACTTGTACTTAAAGGCCCCATTTATGGGGCCTTTTTGCATTCTGCGGTTTCTGTTTTAAGTCTGTTCTTCACTTCATGCTGTTTTGCGAGATTTTGCTCTCTATAGCTCTTTAATAAGTCTGTGGATGCTGTGATGTGATCGCTCGGTGAGACGATGCCTGGCAGGTGCGCGATTTCACGCCCTATCTTTGGTTGCGACAACTATTGATTGGATGGCCCGCTGAAGCAGGCTTTTATAGCGGCAATCTTCGGCTCTTTGATGAGTAAAAAGAATTTCTAAAACGGGGTTGACCGCATAATTTAAATCTGTAGAATTCGCCTCCCGCTAACGAGAGATCGGAAGCGCAAGTGGTTGAAGTTGTTGAAGAAATCTTCAAAAACTTCTGAAAATAATCACTTGA
>NZ_JBSSAF010000022.1:0-80985 GCF_054058375.1 Pseudomonas sp. TE24901 | reverse complement strand
CGCCATGGATGGCGCGTGGCGGCGGCCCCCCAAATCACTGTCGGATTACGGGCACACCGAGCCTAGGCGAGGTGCCGAGTGTTGGGGCAAGAGCCCTTTGGTTACTTTGGGGCTTTTCCAAAGTGACCCGCCGTAAGGGCGGAACCATACTCAGCCATCACCCCAATAACGGATATGCCCCCAATCAAACCTCACCCCTTACCCGACCCATTCCCAATCTGCCAAACAAACGGCGGCTCACTCCCATTCACCACCCAATCCCCCACAATCCGCGCCTTGTAAATCACCGGATTATGCGACGACACCGTCCGCGCATTCCGCCAATGCCGATCCAGCGCTTTCCCCTGGCGCACATCCGAAGCCCCCAGCGCATTGAACAACTCAGTGGTCGCCCGCTGAACCAACTGCGACACCACCACCTGCGCCGTCGCCGACTCAATCTCCGCCGCCACATTGGCCTCCCGCTCCAACACCGCATCCCCCGAAAACCGCGCCAGGTAAGCCCGCTGCGCCGGAACAGCCGCCTTTAAGGCACTGGCCTCCGCCGCATACACCAGGGCCGCCACCTCACCCACCACCTGCTGTACCTGCGCATCCTGGCTCACATGCGCCGCATTGCCATGGCTGTAAATGCGCTTACGGCTGCGTACCTGCTGCGCCACATCGTTAAGCGCCGCACGCCCGATACCCGCCAGGCTCGCCAGCAGCACCAACTGGTAGAAGGCCGTCTGGTACTTGAACCGGGTCGCAAAGTCGATGACGTTGTCAGCCTCGACCACCGCATCGGTAAACCGTGTGGTGCCACTGCCGGTGGTGCGTTGACCAAACCCGTCCCAATCATCGCTCTGCACCACGCCCGGCTGTCGCGTGCGCGTGGCGGCGATCACCGAGGCGCCGGTGTCGCTGCGCTGGGCGTACACATCGATCCAGTCCGAAAACAGGCTGCCGGTGCTGTAGAACTTCTCACCGTTGAGCGTCCACTGATCGCCGTCCGGGCTGACCTGGGTTACCACATCGCCAATCGCGACATCGCCGATTTCCGTCCAGGCGCAGCCGACGATATCGCCGTCGACAAAACGCTTGAACCACAGGTCGCGACCGGCACCGGGCGGTGCATTCAGGCGGTCTTCGGCGAACGCGAAATGCCCGCGCAGGGCTTGGGGCACGTTGGAGTCGGCAGCGGCGAGTTCGATCAGCAGTTCGAACAACTGGGGCAGGGACGCGCCGCCACCGCCATATTCCACCGGCACTCGCACTGCGCCAAAGCCGGCCTCCTTGAGCCATCGGATGGGTTCGTAGGGCAGGGTGCGGGTTTGCTCGCGCTCAACCGCACCCTCGGCGATGCGCTGGAAGATCGGACGAAAACGTGCGGCCAGTGTGGGGTAGTCGACGCCGATGGACAGCGGGTTGATCACATGTTGTTCGGTCATGGGAGGCAGCTCCTTGGCAGTGTTCAAGTACCAGGGCGATTGCACAGTCCGTGCCGGGTGTTCCAGCCCGTATTTACGGGCTACAACCTTGGCTGACTGTTGCGCCAGCAACAGTGGAACGACAAAGCGGTGCGATCCCTGACACCCGCGACAAAGGCCTTCATTGCGCGGTTTCTTGACGCAGCGCCTGTACGCCGGGCCTTTGCCGGTGCTGGCACACTTGCTGCTCTGACCCTCCTACATCCCTGTGTGCGAGGAAACGTCCGATGAGTCAGCAAGCCGTGAAATTTGCCTATTGGGTGCCCAACGTCAGCGGTGGGCTGGTGGTGAGCAAGATCGAACAGCGCACCCATTGGGGCATCGACTACAACCGCAAACTGGCGCAATTGGCCGAAGAGGCCGGCTTTGAATATGGCCTGACGCAGATTCGCTTTACCGCCGGCTACGGCGCCGAGAACCAGCATGAATCCGTGGCGTTCAGCCATGCGCTGCTGGCGGCGACGACCAAACTGAAAGTCATTGCAGCGATCCTGCCCGGTCCGTGGCAACCGGCGTTGGCGGCCAAGCAATTGGCGACCATCGACCAACTGACTAACGGCCGCATTGCGGTGAACATCGTCAGCGGCTGGTTCAAGGGCGAGTTCCAGGCCATCGGCGAACACTGGCTGGAACACGATGAGCGTTATCGCCGTTCCGAAGAGTTCATCCGCGCCCTCAAGGGCATCTGGACCCAGGACGACTTCACCTTCAAAGGCGACTTCTACCGCTTCAACAACTACACCCTCAAGCCCAAGCCGCTGGGCCAGCCCGAGGTGTTCCAGGGCGGCAGCTCGCGGGCCGCGCGGGACATGGCAGCGCGGGTGTCGGACTGGTATTTCACCAACGGCAACACCCCGGAAGGCATCAAGGCCCAGGTCGACGATATCCGCGCCAAGGCGGCCGCCAACAATCATTCGGTCAAAGTCGGCGTGAATGCGTTTGTTATCGCCCGTGACACCGAAGAAGAAGCCCGCGCCGTGCTCGCCGAAATCATCGAAAAAGCCGACCCGGAAGCCGTCAATGCCTTTGGCGATGCGGCCAGGCAAGCGGGCAAGGCCTCACCGGAGGGCGAGGGCAACTGGGCCAAATCCAGCTTTGAAGACCTGGTGCAGTACAACGACGGCTTCAAGACCAACCTGATCGGCACCCCGCAACAGATTGCCGAGCGCATCGTCGCGCTCAAGGCCGTCGGTGTGGACCTGATACTCGCCGGCTTCCTGCACTTCCAGGAAGAAGTCGAGTACTTCGGCAAGCGCGTGTTGCCGCTGGTGCGCGAGCTGGAAGCCCAGGCCGCGATCAAGCAGGTGGCCTAAACAGCACCACCGCCGCCCGCAGTTTGTTGTTGCCAAACCGGCACATGCGCTCGAACGCCCCATGGCTGACCGGCAGGTGCTGGCAGTCCAGGGGCTGACGGTGCTGGCTGTGGTCCACATCCGGGTCGTGCAGGTAGACAAACTCGTCGTCGCAATCGGTGACCATCACCCAGTGCGGCGACTTGGAGCGCGTGAGGCGGTAGCTGCTGATCAACACCAGCGGTTGCCCGCCTGCCTGCAGCACCTGTGGCAAGTCCAGGGCGCCGCCGAGCACCTGTTCGACGTCGCTGCCTGCCAGTTCTTCCTCGAACGCCTCGTGCACCACACGCATCACATCCTTCTTGTGCGGGTCGCGCACGCCATCGAGAAACAACGGCCCGCTGACATTCACCTGCATCCGCACCCGAAAGCCTCGGCGCCAGGCTGCCAGCGCCAAACCCTGAGGGCTGCAACCACCATGGCCGGCGGTCATGAACACGGTGGTTGCTTCGCGCCAGATCTGCAGCTCTTCGCGACGCTGCGCCACACGCCCAGGCACCAGCGCACCCATGGCCATCAGCAGGCAGGCGGCGCCACAGGTGAAGTCGGTGGTCTGTTGGTAGTAAGGCACGCTCTGCGGGCGCGCGGTGTGATGCTGCAGGATGCGTTTTTCCAGGCGCAGGGCGGCGGTGTGGTCTTCGTAATAGTCGTTGATCAGGGCAAAGCGCCGGTAGCCATTGCGTTCGTAGAGGGCGAGGGCACCGGGGTTGTCGGTGCGCACTTCCAGGCGCAGGTAGGCACAGTCGTGCTCGACGGCGCAGGCCTCGATACGGGCCAGCAATTGCTTGCCCAGGCCTATGCCGCGCGCGTGTTCGGCAATGGCGATGGAGTACAGGCGCGCCAATGAGGTGCCGCGATGGAACAGCACCAGGGCGTAGCCGAGCAATTGCTCGTCATTTTCCGCCACCAGCAACTGCCCGTGGGCGCGGCTGACCATCCACTGGAAACTGCGCGGCGAGAGTCGGTCGGTGGTGAAACAGTGCTGTTCCAAGGCCACCAGTTCAGGCACATCGGCCGGTGTTGCAACGCGAAAGGAAAGAGCCATATAACCGCCGTAAAAGTTGCGTAACGAAACGGGACTTCTCTAAAAGATCGTGCTTAATAGAAAAGGTCGAGTTCTCTAAAGCGGATCAAATATTATGTCGGCGGTACAAGGTCATTGGCGTGAAGTATCCGAGCAAACCCTCGCGGCGACAATAACTAACAAAGGTTATTTTTCCGTACCACCCAAAGGGGCCAGTCAAGTCGTGATCATTGTCGAGCGCAAGGAAGATTGGGCCTCTTACTTCCCCAGCGAAGACATCGTCACCGCCCAGGAATACCTGGAACAGACCCGGGAAAACGAGAGCGGCAAGCGCGTGCAGGTGATCAACCTGTGCCGCAGCTACAAGTACCTGGGGCATGGCTACTACTGTTCGCTGCTGGCTGAAGCTCGGGGGCACAAGGTGATTCCGTCGGTGCGCACCATCAGTGAGCTGACCAAAAAATCGCTGTATGGCCTGGCGCTGGATGACCTGGATAAAACCCTCGATAAAGCCTTGAGTCATCACCTTTACAGCAATACCGAAGGGTTTACCCTGACCCTTTACTTTGGCCGGACCAATATAGAACCGTTGCAGGATCTGGCCCGCCAGTTATTTGAAACCTTCCCGTGCCCGATCCTCTTAGTTGAATTCAGAAAGAACAACGGTTGGCATATCGAAGGGGTCAAGTCCGGCGTGCTGCACAAGTTGCGTGATGATCAGGAAGATCAATTCGCCCACGCCCTCGACAACTTCAGCCGCAAGATCTGGCGCCAACCCCGTTCACGCCGATTGGCCCGTTATGACCTGGCCATCCTTCACGATCCTCAAGAGCAACTGCCCCCATCCAACGCCCGTGCCCTGGAGAACTTCGTGCGGGTCGGCAAGGGCCTGGGCATCGACGTGGAACTGATCGAACGCAAGGACTACGGGCGCCTCGCCGAGTACGACGCCTTGCTGATCCGCGAGACCACCAGCGTCGACAACCACACCTATCGTTTCGCCAAGAAAGCCGAAAGCGAAGGCCTGGTAGTGATGGATGACCCGACGTCGATCCTGCGCTGCACCAACAAGGTCTACCTCACCGACCTGCTCAACAGCCATCAATTGGGCATGCCCGCCACCGAGATTCTCTACAAGGAACGACCGGAAGAGTTCGAACGGGTCGGCGAACGCCTGGGTTTCCCCTTGGTGCTGAAGATCCCGGACGGTTGTTTTTCCCGGGGTGTGATCAAGGTGGAGAGCCAGGAGGCCTTGCTCAAGGCTACCGCCGAGCTGTTCGAACATTCGGTGCTGCTGCTGGCCCAGGAGTTTTTCTACACCGAGTACGACTGGCGCATCGGCGTACTCAACCGCAAGCCGATCTTTGCCTGCCAGTACTTCATGTCCAAGGGCCATTGGCAGATCTACAACCACAAGGCCATCGGCCAGGACATCAATGGTGAATGCCGCACCCTCGCGGTTCACGAGGCGCCGAAGGCCGTGGTGGAGCTGGCCGTGAAGACCGCCAACCTGATCGGTGACGGCCTGTATGGCGTGGACCTCAAGCAATCCGGTGACAAGGTGGTAGTGATCGAGGTCAACGACAACCCCAATATGGACGCCGGCATCGAAGACGCCTATTTGCAGGACGACCTGTACGCCCTGGTGCTGGAGGAGTTCGTACGGCGCCTGGAGCTCAAGCGCCAAGGCCAGGTCTGGTAGCCGGCGATGATCCAGCGCTTTGACCTGATCGATGGCACGCTGCGCAGCGGGGACAGTGACGAGGCCCCCATCCTGTTGTTCAACGACCCTGACCCTGCCGAGCGAGACAGGCTGCGTGACCATTACAAGCTGGATGAGCACGCGCTGGCCTCGGCGCTCGACCCGGACGAAGTCTCACGGATCGAGTTCCACCCGGACAACCTGTTCCTGATCTGGAAACGCCCGGAAAACTACTCCGGCGGTGGCAGCCTCGTATTCGAAGTGTCGTCCTGCGGCTTGCTGTTTTCACCGGACCGACTGCTGGTGATCGCCCCGGATGAAACCCCGCTGACCGGCTTGGGCAAGCGCCACCCGTTGCACACGCCACTGGACGTGCTGCTCGACCTGCTGCTCAACAACATCCACCACTACCTGGGCCACCTCAAGGTGATCAAGCTGGTTGCACGGGAGTTGCAGCAGCAATTCAACGCGTCCATGAGCAACCACCACTTGATGCAGATGTTCAGCCTCAGCGAGAGCCTGATCTATTACATCAACGCCCTGCACAGCAACGGCGCCGTGCTGACGCGGCTGCGCAACCACGCCGAGAAGGAACACTTCAGCGCCCGGACCCTGGGTCTGATTGACGACCTGATCATCGAAAACCACCAGTGCTACAAGCAGGCCGAAATCTACTCCAACGTGTTCTCCGGGCTGATCGACGCACGCGGCAACCTGATGAACAACAGCATGAACAACCTGCTGCGCAAGCTGACCTTGATCAACGTGGTGTTCCTGCCGCTGAACCTGATCGCCAGCGTGGGCGGCATGTCGGAGTTCAGCATGATGACGGCGGGCACGCCGTGGTGGATTTCGTACCCGTTGTTCCTGGCGGCGATGGGGCTGGGGGCGGGGTTGATGGTGTTGGGGTTGAAGCGACTGGCGGGGGGAGGGCTGAAAAGCGTTTGAGGTGTAAGGCAAATGATACATTTCATTATTAATACGACATCATGGCCATTACAATGCCAGCCCCATAAGGATTTGGTAATGGATGCGTAAATGCAATTTCGTAAAAGTATCAACGCGTTACGAGCTGTAGCGGTTATCTGTGTGGTGCTCTTCCACTTCAAGGTCAGCGGTTTTCAGGGAGGGTTCGTTGGCGTTGATATCTTCTTCGTGATTTCCGGTTTTCTAATGACGGGGATCATTTTGAGCGGTTTGCAAAAGCAGCGCTTTTCGTTGATTGGTTTCTACGCATCGCGAGCGCGACGGATTATTCCAGCGCTGTTGGTGCTGTGCCTGGCGTTATGGGCCTTCGGCTTTATCTATTTGCCCCTGGAAGACTACCGGGCGCTGCTCAGGACAATAAAAAGCAGCCTGTTTTTTGCGTCCAACCTGGAGTTCGCCAAGACCGGCAATTACTTCGCCGCGCCACTGCGCGAGAACTGGCTGTTGCACACCTGGTCACTTTCGGTGGAGTGGCAGTTCTACATGCTCTATCCCCTGCTGCTGATGGGACTGCACAAGGTCTTGGGCAGTTCTGGAACCAAGGCGGCGCTGGTGCTGTTGGCACTGGTTTCCCTGGGAGCCTCGGTGTATCTGAGCCCGTCTGCGCCGGTTTTTGCGTTCTATATGCTGCCCACCCGCGCGTGGGAAATGCTCGCGGGAGGACTGGTGTATCTGTTTCCGTTGGCACTGGGCAAGCGCGCGCGCCAGGGTGCTGAAGTGCTTGGTTTGGCGGCCATTGCAGTCAGTATTTTTTGTTTTTCCGAGCAGGACGTATGGCCCGGTATCCTTGCCCTGGTACCGGTAGTGGGCACCGCCTTGGTGATTCTGGCCAACTCCGAGTCGGCGTTCAGCCGCAATGGCGCGCTGCAATTCACTGGCGGCGTTTCATATTCTGTTTACTTGTGGCACTGGCCGTTGGTGGTCTTCTTGTATACCTGCGGATTGCTTGACAGCTGGCCGTATGTGGTGGCCGGTGTCATCGTGTCATGTGTCCTGGGCACGGTTTCGTATTACTGGGTCGAATCGCGCGTCGGTACATTAACGACGGCTCCACGTGCGTTGTTCAAGTACGCGTCCTTCGTGGTGTTGGGTGTCGGGTTTTCTGCCATTACGTCATCGGTGGTCAAAGATCACCCCGGCGTGCGCTTTCCCTACGTCGACCTGGGGCGGCCAGACTACGCCAGTGCGCTCTATGAGCAGGAGTGTTATCCCAGCGCCTTCGGTGCGTCGGACTGCAAACTGGGGAAAGGGGAGGTTTCCGTCATTCTCTACGGCGACAGCCATGCTCAATCCACTGCGGCGGCCATCCAGATGGATAATCCCCACGCGGCGCTGTCCTGGGCCCGTGGCGGTTGCCCGACGTTGCGGCACTTTGAGATGCACGACAAGGAGTTGAGCCGTAAATGCGGCGGCTTCAATGCCGAGAAACTGGGCGTACTGCAGACCTCGTACCCAGGTGTACCGGTCGTCTTGTTCAGCCGCGCTTCGATGTATTTGGATACGAGTCGAGGGAACAATTATCGCGTTTACTTTCCTGGCCAGGAACACTTGTCAGGACGTGCGTATGTCGATACCTACACGGCCGAATACAGCAGGACGGTCTGCTCGATCGCTGAAAACCATCCTGTCTATATCGTCAAGCCGATCCCGGAGATGCCCTTCAGCATTTACAAAGGGCTGAATCTGCACCAGCGCATCTTCCAGCGTTCGTCGGACATCTCCGTTTCATTGTTCGACTACGAAAAGCGTAATCGCACGGCCATACAGGCGATTGAAGCCGCGGCGAAACAGTGCAATGTCCACATCATCGATCCTACTCCCAAGCTGTGCCCGAATGGGCAGTGCATGGGGTCTAAGAATGGCGTGCCACTGTACTTCGACGATAACCATCTGGTTGACTCCGGCAACGAGCAACTTGAAGGGTTATTCAAGGCAGTACTGGCACCCATCTAGCCAATGGTGGGAGTCGGCTTGCCGGCGATGGCATCACTGCGGTGTACCTGAATCACCGCGTTGTCCGCATCGCCGGCAAGCCGGCTCCTACAGGGTTATGTCATCAGGGGGTGGGTTGCAGGGTCAGCACTTCGAAGCCGTCCGCCGTCACCGCCACGGTGTGTTCCCACTGTGCCGACAGGCTGTTGTCCTTGGTCACCACCGTCCAGCCATCCTTGAGGCTGCGCACCTTGGCGCCACCCTGGTTGAGCATGGGCTCGATGGTGAACACCATGCCTTCGCGCAGTTCCAGCCCGGTGCCAGGGCGGCCGAAGTGCAACACTTGCGGTTCCTCGTGCATCTGCCGGCCGATGCCATGGCCGCAGTAGTCACGCACCACGCTGTAGCCATTGGCCTGGGCGTGGCTCTGGATCGCATGGCCGATATCACCCAGGCGCGCGCCCGGCTTGACCTGGCGAATGCCGGCCCACATCGCCTCGAAGGTCATTTCCACCAGGCGCCGCGCCTTGGGCGCCACGTTGCCGATCATGTACATCTTGCTGGAATCGGCAATAAACCCGCCTTTTTCCAGGGTGATGTCGATGTTGATGATGTCGCCGTCCTTGAGGATGTCCTTGGCGCTGGGCATGCCATGGCACACCACCTCGTTGATCGAAGTGTTGATGCTAAACGGGTAGTCGTATTGGCCCAGGCTGGCGGGGCGGGCCTTCAAATCGTTGCGGATGAAAGCTTCGACGGCGGCGTCCAGCTCCAGGGTGGAGCGGCCGGCGCAGACAAACCCATCGAGCATGCTGAACACCTGGGCCAGCAGGCGCCCGGATTCGCGCATCACGGCCAATTGCGGGGCGGTCTTGATCATCAACTGCGCCCCCGGATCAGGTCGGGCTTGTCCAGCAACAATTTGTTGATCAGCTCGTTGTAGGGCAGGTGAGGGTTGAGCTCGGCGAGCAGGCCGATCTTGATCCAGAACTCGGCCTGGGCGTTGATGGAACGGTCCATGGCGGCGCTGGCCAGGCGAAGCTGTTCGTGCAGTTGGTCGGTGATCTTGACGATGCCCATGGTCTTCACTGTGTAGGGTTGATATACAAAGCGTATATGTTTCGTATATTTGTCGTAAACCCCCAGCCGCTAAATGGCAGCAGGCCATTGACTTGCTCGCCAGGCGCCGGTTAATTTCGTTGCATGACATTACAAGCCTTCCGTAGCCCGCTGATGATTATTACCGCCATTCCTCATTTGGCGGGATAGCACACGGCTGCACCCCAACCCGCCCTAGAGGCGGGTTTTGTTTTTCCGTCTCCGGGGCCTTCAAAAAAAGCGCCAGGAGACACCGATGAGCACGTGCCCCGTTCCACACACCGCCAACCCGGAACTGCTTGAGCACTACGTAAAAAAGATCCTCGCGGCCCCGGTCTATGACCTGGCAGTGCGCACGCCCTTGCAGGCGGCGCCGGCGCTGTCAGCGTTGCTGGGCAACCAGGTGCTGCTCAAGCGCGAGGACTTGCAGCCGACCTTTTCCTTCAAGATCCGTGGCGCCTACAACAAGTTGGTGCAGCTCACGGCCGAGCAAAGGGCCCGGGGCGTGGTCACTGCATCGGCGGGCAACCACGCCCAGGGTGTGGCACTGGCCGCGCTGGAACTGGGGATCAAGGCACGCATCGTCATGCCTTGCAGCACGCCACAATTGAAAGTGCTGGGTGTGCGTTCCCGAGGGGCCGAGGCGGTGCTGCAGGGGGAGAGCTTTCCGTTTGCGCTGGCCCATGCGCTGCAACTGGCCGAGACCTCGGGTTGCACTTTTGTGTCGCCGTTCGACGACCCGGATGTGATTGCGGGCCAAGGCACCGTGGCCATGGAAGTGCTGCGACAGCAACAGGGGCCGCTGGACGCGATCTTCGTACCGGTGGGCGGCGGTGGCTTGATCGCCGGCATTGCCGCCTACGTCAAATACCTGCGGCCCCAGGTGCGTATCATCGGCGTCGAGCCCGAAGGCTCCAGCTGCCTGTTGGCGGCCTTGCGTGCCGGTGAGCGCGTAGTGTTGCCAAGTGTGGACGGGTTTGCCGATGGCACCGCGGTGGCGCAGGTCGGTGCCTATGGGTATGAGATCTGCCGCGATTGGGTGGATGAAGTCATCACCGTGAGCAATGACGAGTTGTGCAGCGCCATCAAGCTGATCTACGACGATACGCGCTCGATCACCGAACCCTCAGGTGCCCTCGCCGTGGCAGGCATCCGCCGTTACGTCGAGCGAACTGGGGTGAGTGGCCAGACCTTGGTGGCGATCAATTCAGGCGCCAATATCAATTTCGATAGTTTGCGACATGTTGCTGAAAGAGTGGCGGCGCAAACGGCGGTTTAACCGGAAGTCCGGGATTAAACGTTTAATCCCTGCCATTCGCCGAGAGTTTGATGACTGAATGTAAAAACCTTTCCGGGATATATATCAATCCTCGTCACTTATGAGGAAAGGTTACAACGAGAGGGGATTTTGCCGAGTAGGCTGGTGAATGAAAGCGTCTTCCAAGGTTGGCAAGACGCGGCAGGCACGCACCTGCCAGCAACTTGAGTGTTCATAAAAACTGATTGGCAGTCTCATAAAAGGAGAGGTTGGCCATGCTTTCGGAATTAGAACTTCGCAGCATTATTGAAGGAAGTTTCCTGCCCAAACGGTGCGAATGCACCAAGGCCGAAGATGCCTCGCTGACGATCAAGGTCTATGACGACCGCGACCGTGACCGAGTGGACCTGGAAGTCAAAGGCATCAACGCCGACAAGCTCGACAGCAGCCGAGCCATTTGCAACCTGATCACCGGGTTGCGCGAAGACCTCAAGCACACCCATGCACCCGCCCTGCAAAGAGTGGGAGGACGCGGCTACTACTAGGCCGACGTCTGAGGTTGAATCACCGACGACCTGTGGGCCTGGAGAAACGCCAGGCCCAGTACGGTTTCTGTTGCCACCGCCAGCAGGATGCCCGGCCCGGCATTGCCGTTGATCCATTCACTGAACCCCAGCACGGCCAATACCAGGCACCCGGCGATAAAGCCGGTGGTCAGGGCACGTCGTGTGTCGGAAGGTGGTGCGTGGCGAGCGCGGTAGAACATGATGCCAATCGCCAGGAACAGCGCGGCGTTGCGGCGTGAGACCAGCCCGGTCGCGCTGGTGTACTCGACACTCCACAGCCACAGCAGCAGGTCGGGACGCAGGCCCCAGACCAGCGCGAGGGCGAAGCAGAGCAGGGCGGTAAAGGTAGCGAGGGAACGGAAACTGAGCGGCATGGCGAATCCTTTCGGCCTGTGACAAGCCCGCAAGATTACTCGTTTATGCGCGGGCCTGCGTTGTCTGTTTCAACGGCTCAGTTCTGGAAGTCACAGGCTTCTGACATTTTGCGGTAGCCCACATCTTCGATTTTGCCGGCTTTATCCACGAACTTGATGTCGGCGTCGATGACCTTGCAGTCATTGGTGTCGGTCTCGTGCATGGCAATCACTTTGTCGATGTTCAAGGGCATGCCGTATTGGTAAGGCACCGGTTTGGCATCGGTTTGCTGGGCCGTGTCAGCCTGGGCGGCGCCTGAGAGCGCGGCCAGAGCCAAGGTGCCGGTGAACAGTAAGTTACGCAGTTTCATGAGGGTTCTCCGCAAGTCGTTCGCAGGCCCATCAACACGACGGGCCGGCGGCCGCACGGGCCCCCGGGGGCGGTGAGTGCGGTCAAGTTCACTGTCGACTTGGGGGATTAACCTTCGATTAATTGCGCGCTAACTGACAAAACCTTCATGAACGCGTGTTCAGCCCAACTGCTGGCGATACGGCAGGTCCGGCCCGGTCTTGCCACACGTCAGCGCAGCCGCGCGGATCGCGAAGCCGAGCATGGCGTCGATCTGCGCGCGGGTGAGCCGTTGCAGGCCGTCCACTGAGTCCAGGTGGTGCTCGGTCAGCCAGGCGATCAGCGCGGCCTGGAACGTATCGCCGGCGCCGACCGTATCGGCCATCACTACCTCTACGGCCGGTTGCGACCAATGGCCGTGCTGGCGGCTGAACACGCTGGCCCCTTCGCCACCCCGGGTGAGGAACACCAACTGGCAGCGGTGTTGCAGCCAGCCTTGCAGCACGCTTTCCGGCGACTGGTCGGGGTAGAGCAGGTGCAGGTCTTCGTCGCTGACCTTGATCAGGTCGGCATGCTTGACCAGCTCGGCCACACGGTCACGCCACAGCTGGATATCCGGCTGCGGGTTGAGGCGCACGTTGGGGTCGAGGCTGATCAAGCGTTTGCCGCTTTCACGCTTGACCAGGTTCAGCAGGGTGTCGCCAATCGGCTGCACCACCAGGGAGAACGAGCCAATGTGCAGGCCACGGATGTCGGCGCCCAGCTCGGGCAGGTGGGTGACTTCCAGCAGCCGGTCGGCACAGCCTTCGCCACGGAAGTTGTACTGCGGTGAGCCGTTGGCGCCCACGGCCACCATCGACAGGGTAGTCGGTGCGGCAAACTCCACCAGGAACTGCTCGCTGACGCCTTCGTCCCTGAGCACTTGCAACAGGCGGCGGCCGAAGAAGTCGGTGGACACGCCGCCAAACAGCCCGGCTTCGATACCCAGGCGGCGCAAACCCACGGCCACGTTGAACGGCGAGCCCCCGGCAATGGCCTTGTAGTTGACCTTGGAAGCCTGCCCGCTGGCATCTTCCTCGCTGAAGAAATCGAACAGCGCTTCACCACACACCAGATACATAGTCGTTCGCTCTTAAAGGGTTGCCACGTGTTGTTGATAGCGCTCGTAGGCCTGTTGATAGGCGCTGACACTGGCCGCCACCGGCAGGGTACGGCTGGCCGGGTCGACGCTCACGCATTTGTCGCACAGGCTGGCCAGGGATTCGCCGGACTGGCACCACGCCGCCTGGATCGCCGCGCCCAGGGCGGCGGCTTCGCTTTGTTCGGTACAGATCACTTCGGTGTTCATGATATCGGCAACCATCTGCCGCCACACCGGGCTCTTCGAGCCGCCGCCGATCAGGCGGATGCTCTGGCTTTGCAGGCCGGTCTGGCGCAGCAGGTCCAGGCCGTAGCGCAGGCCGAAGGTGGTGCCCTCGACCACGGCGCGGCACAGGTTGGCGCGGGTCAGGTTGGTCATGGTCAGCCCGTGCAGGCTGCCCGTGGCGTGGGGCAGGGCGGGCACCCGTTCGCCATTGAGGAACGGCAGCATGCTCACGCCGTCGGCGCCGATGGGGGCCAGTTCCACCAGCGTGTTGAACGCGGCCAGGTCGAGGTCGAACAGCTCGCGGATCACCCCGGTGGCGTTGGTCAGGTTCATGGTGCAGATCAGCGGCAGCCAGCCGCCGCTGGACGAGCAGAACGTGGCGACCGAGGCCTGCGGGCTTACCTTCGGCTGGTCGGCGAACGCATAGACGGTGCCCGAGGAGCCAAGGCTCATGGTGATCACGCCCGGCGCGATATTGCCGGTGCCGATGGCGCCCATCATGTTGTCACCGCCGCCGCTGGCGACGATGGCGTTGGGGTTGATGCCCAGGCGCTCGGCAATTGCTGGCAGGATCGTGCCGACGCGTTGGTCGGCCTCGATCAAGGTGGGCAGCGCGGCTTCAAGGCGCCCGCTGGGGTCGATGTGCTTGAGCAGGTCCACGTCCCACTGGCGGTTGCGCACGTTGAAATACCCGGTGCCCGATGCATCGCCATATTCCGCGACGGCACGGCCGGTGAGCCAGTAGTTGAGGTAGTCATGGGGCAGCAGGATATGTGCGATGCGCGCAAAAATATCCGGGTGCTGCTCGCGGGTCCACAGCAGCTTGGACACGGTGTACCCCGGTGCAATCGCCACACCGAGTCGCTCCAGCGAACCGCTTTCGCCGCCCAGGTGTTCGAGCAGGCGCTCGTTTTCGGGCGCGGTTTCGGTGTCGCACCACAGCTTGGCCGGGCGCAGGACCTGGCCACTGTCATCCAGCAGCACCAGCCCGTGTTGCTGGCCGGAAACGCCGATACCGAGGATGTCCTGGCCGTCCACGCCCGCCTGTTGCAGGGCGCGGTGGGTGGCTTCGGTAAAGGCGTCCAGCCATTCCTGGGTGTGCTGCTCGCGACGGCCATTGGCGCCGCTGATCAGGCTGTGGGCAGCAGCGCCCAGGCCCAGCACCTTGCCGTTGCTGGCGTCGAGGACGATGGCCTTGGTGCCCTGGGTGCCGCAGTCGATGCCGAGAAACAGGTTTTGCTGGGTCATGAGGATTTGCTCAGCAGCATTGTTTTTTGGATTGAAAACCCGATCACGTGTGGGAGCTGGCTTGCCTGCGATGGCGGTGGTTCAGGCAGCCAAGAGGTGACTGAAAGACCGCCATCGCAGGCAAGCCAGCTCCCACAGGTTTAAGCCGGTTTCTTCAGGAGATTCTGCAGAGTTGCAGTGACGCCGTGGTCACGCAGGCTCGCAAAACACCGCTCGAACGCTGCCACAAACGCAGGCGAGTTGGGAATAGCCGTACCAAAAATCTCCTCCACCCCCAGCAGGCGCTTGCTGATCAGCGCATCGTCACTCACCAGCTCTTGGCAAAACTGCGCACGGGGATCCGGGATCGTGTAGCTCACGCCGTTTTCATCCACGCCCTTCAAGTACAGCGCCCACGCGGCCACCACCAGTGCCGCGCGCTCGGTCTCGCGGCCGTCGGCGATCAGGCGGTTGATGGTCGGCACGGTGAACTTGGGAAACTTCGACGAGCCATCGGAGCATACGCGTTCCAACTGGTCGGCAATCGCCTGGTTGGAGAAGCGGTCCACCAGCGTCTGCTTGTACTCGGTCAGGTCGATGCCCGGCACCGGCGCCAGGTTCGGTGTGACGTCCAGGTCCATGTACGCACGCATGTAGGCCACGAACACCGGGTCATTCATGGTCTCGTGCACAAACCGGTAGCCCTTGAGAAAACCCAGGTAGGTGAGGGCCAGGTGGCTGCCGTTGAGCAGGCCGATCTTCATCTCTTCGTAGGGCGTCACGTCGTCGGTGAACTGCACACCGACGTTTTCCCAGGCCGGGCGGCCGTTAACGAATTTGTCTTCCAGCACCCACTGCACAAAGGGTTCGCACACCACTGGCCAGGCATCGTCGATGCCGTGCTCGTCGTGCAATTGCAGGCGGTGGGCGGTGCTGGTCATCGGCGTGATGCGGTCGACCATCGCGTTGGGGAAGCTCACATTGGCGTTGATCCAGTCGTGCAGCTCGGCGTTGTGCAGCGTGGCAAACGCCAGCAGTGCCTTGCGGGTGACGGCGCCGTTGTGCGGCAGGTTATCGCAGGACATCACGGTAAACGCCGGGGTGCCGGCGGCGCGGCGTTTAGTGAGGGCGGCGCAGAGGAAACCGAACACGGTCTTCGGTGTATTCGGGTGTGCCAGATCGTGCTGGATCTGTGGCAAGTGGGCCATGAACTCGCCGTTGCTGTCGTCGATGCAGTAGCCGCCTTCGGTGATGGTCAGCGAGACGATGCGAATCGCCGGGTCGGCCAGTTTGTCGATCAACGCCTGGGCGCCGTCCTCGGCCAGCAGCATGTCGCTGATGGAGCCGATCACGCGCACTTCGGTGTCGTCGGTATCGCCCAGTTCATACAGGGTGAACAGGTAGTCCTGGCCGGCCAGGTCGTCGCGGGCCTTGCGGTCCTCGGCACGCAGGCCGACGCCGCAGATGCTCCAGTCCAGGCCCACGCCGGTGTTCATCAGCGCGTCGGTGTAATAGGCCTGGTGCGCACGGTGGAAACCGCCGACGCCAATGTGGGCGATGCCCTGGGTGGTGCTGGCGATGGCATACGCCGGGATTTTCACCTGCGGCGCCAACTGGGTGAGGTTCTGTTTATTCAGTTTCATGGCAACTCTCGCAAAATCAGGCGGCGGCGCGCAGTGGGCGGGCCACGGCTTTGCCTTCGGTGTCGAACAGATGGCAGTGCGCCGGGTCCAGGTGCAGGTGCAGCGTCTCGCCGTATTGGCTGGCCATGTCGCCACGAATGCGCATGGTCAGCGGTTCGCCGTTGGCGGTGACCACGTGGCAGAAGGTGTCGCTGCCCAGGCGCTCGCCGACGTCGGCGGTGACGGTCAGGGTGGTCTGGCCCGGCGTGGCGATTTCCAGGTGTTCCGGGCGAATGCCCAGGGTCACGGCACTGCCGACGCTCAGCGTGGCGCCGCTTTGCGGCAGGTTGATCAGGGTGCCGGCGTCCAGCTGCACCTCGCAGCCCTGGCCGTCGACGCGGGTGACCTTGCCCTTGAGGAAGCCCATTTTCGGCGTGCCGAGAAAGCCCGCCACAAACAGGTTGGCCGGCTGGTGGTACAGCTCCAGCGGCGAGCCGACCTGCTCGATGCGGCCGCTGTTGAGCACCACCACCTTATCGGCCAGGGTCATGGCTTCGACCTGGTCGTGGGTCACGTAGATCATGGTGGCCTGCAGCTCTTTATGCAGGCGCGCCAGCTCCAGGCGCATCTGCACGCGCAGCGCGGCGTCGAGGTTGGACAACGGCTCGTCGAACAGGAAGATCTTCGGGTTGCGCACAATCGCCCGGCCGATGGCCACACGCTGACGCTGGCCGCCAGAGAGCTGCTTGGGCTTGCGCTCCAGCAACGGGCCCAGTTCGAGGATGCGTGCCGCTTCGCTGACCTTGCTCTCGACCAGCTTCTTGTCGACGCCGGCCAGGTCCAGGGCAAACGACATGTTCTTGCGCACGCTCATGTGCGGGTACAGCGCGTAGGTCTGGAACACCATCGCCAGGTCACGCTTGGCCGGGGTCACTTCGGTGATGTCGCGACCGTCCAGCTCGATGGTGCCTTCGGTGACTTCTTCCAGGCCGGCGATCAGGCGCAGCAGGGTGGACTTGCCGCAGCCCGACGGGCCGACGAACACCACGAATTCCTTGTCGTTCACCTCAAGGTCGATGCCCTTGATGATGGAGAAACCTTCGAAGCCTTTTTGCAGATTCTTGATTTTCAGGTTGGCCATGATGAGCCCTCCGTATAGAAATGATGAGGCCGTTATTTCACGGCGCCGAAGGACAAGCCGCGCACCAGCTGTTTCTGGCTGATCCAGCCAAAGATCAGGATGGGCGCGCAGGCCAGGGTCGAGACGGCGGACAATTTGGCCCAGAACAACCCTTCAGGGCTGGAGTAGGAGGCAATCAGCGCGGTCAGCGGCGCGGCGTTGGACGAGGTCAGGTTCAGCGACCAGAACGCCTCGTTCCAGCACAGGATCAGCGACAGCAGCACCGTGGACGCCAGGCCACCCTTGGCAATCGGCAGCAGCACACGGACCATTTCCTGCCACAGGGTGGCGCCGTCCAGGCGGGCAGCCTCGAGGATGTCCTTGGGGATGTCCTTGAAGTAGGTGTAAACCATCCACACCACGATCGGCAGGTTGATCAACGTGTAGATGATGATCAGCGCGATCCGCGTATCCAGCAGGCCAAAGCTCTTGGCCAGCAGGTAGATCGGCATCAGCACACCCACCGGCGGCAGCATCTTGGTCGACAGCATCCACAGCAGCGTGCCCTTGGTGCGCTGGGTTTCGTAGAACGCCATGGAGTAGGCGGCCGGCACCGAGATCAGCAGGCACAGGGCGGTGGCGCTGAACGAGATCACCACCGAGTTCCAGGCGTAGGCGAAGTAGTTGCTGCGCTCGTTGATGTGCAGGTAGTTCTCCAGCGTCGGCGTGAAGATGAACTGCGGTGGCGTGGCGAACGCGTCGATTTCGGTCTTAAAGCTGGTCAGCACCATCCAGAAGATCGGGAAGAAGATCAGGATCGCGATGGCCCAGGCCAGGGTGCCGAGCAACAGGCTTTGCAGGCGGCGGGATTGTTGAAGCGTCATGGCGCGGCCCTCAAGGCTTGTCAGTCAGGTTTTTGCCGATCATCCGCACCAGGATGATCGCCGCGATATTGGCGATGACCACGGCAATCAAGCCGCCGGCCGAAGCCATGCCCACGTCGAACTGCACCAGCGCCTGGTTGTAGATCAGGTAGGCGAGGTTGGTCGAGGCGTAGCCCGGGCCACCGTTGGTGGTGGTGAAGATCTCGGCAAACACCGAGAGCAGGAAGATCGTCTCGATCATCACCACCACGGCAATCGGGCGGGCCAGGTGGGGCAGGGTGAGGTGCCAGAAGATCGCGATGGCGCCGGCACCGTCCAGGCGCGCGGCTTCCTTTTGCTCCTGGTCGAGGGACTGCATGGCGGTCATCAGCAGCAGGATGGCGAAGGGCAGCCATTGCCACGACACAATGATGATGATCGACAACAGCGGGTAGTGCGCCAGCCAGTCCACGGGCTCGGCGCCGAACAGCTTCCAGACGGCGGCGAGAATCCCCGACACCGGGTGGAAAATCAGGTTCTTCCAGATCAGCGCACCGACGGTGGGCATGATGAAGAACGGTGAAATCAGCAACACCCTTACCAGGCCGCGACCGAAGAACTCACTGGCCTCCAGCAACGCACTGATCAACACGCCGAACACCACGCTGATCAGCAGCACACTGCCCACCAGCAGCAAGGTATTGGTGGCGCCGGGCAAGAAGCCCGAATCGGTGATGAAGTAGGTGAAGTTCTCCAGCCCCACGAATTGGTTTTCACCAGGGTAGAGCAGGTTGTAGCGGATCAAGGAGAAGTACAGGGTCATGCCCAGCGGCACGATCATCCACAGCAGCAGCAAGGCCACCGAGGGGCTGACGAGGAACCAGCCGGGGTTGGCCAGGCGGTTTTTGGGTGGTGTATTCATGGTGATCAAAACCAGTCGATTACAGGCAGGGCCAGCGTCGGAGCGCGATCCAATGTGGGAGCTGGCTTGCCTGCGATAGCGGTGTGTCAGCACACACATTCATCAACTGACAGACCGCTATCGCGGGCAAGCCCGGCTCCCACATTGATGGGGTTCCCACATTTACAAGGGTGAGTCAGGCCTATTTGGGATAACCGGCGCGCTTCATCTCACGCTCGGTGGTGGTCTGCGCGGCAGTCAGGGCCTGGTCCACCGTTTGCTGACCGGTCAGCGCACCCGAGAAGAACTTGCCGACCTGGGTACCAATGGCCTGGAATTCAGGAATGGTCACCAACTGGATGCCGATATACGGCACCGGCTTGAGGGTCGGTTTGGTCGGGTCCGCGACTTTCAGCGATTCCAGGGTCACCTTGGCAAACGGCGCGGCCTTCATGTATTCATCGCTGTAGGTCGACTTGCGCGTGCCTGGCGGTACGTTGGCGATGCCGTCGGTCTTGGCCACGAGCTGGCTGTATTCCTTGGAGGTCGCCCAACTGGTGAACACCTTGGCAGCGTCCTTGGCCTTGGAGCTGGTCGGGATCGCCAGGCTCCAGGAGTACAGCCACGAGGTGCCCTTGTCGGTCTTCTCGTGAGGGGCAAAGGTAAAGCCGACGTGATCGGCCACTTTGCTCTGGGTCTTGTCGGTCACGAACGAACCCGCGACGCTGGCATCGACCCAGATTGCGCACTTGCCGCTGTTGAACAGCGCCAGGTTTTCGTTGAAACCGTTGCTGGAAGCACCCGGCGGGCCGGATTTCTTCATGTTGTCGACGTAGAAGGTCAGCGCGTCCTTCCATTCAGGGCCATTGAATTCTGGCTGCCACTTCTCATCGAACCAGCGCGCACCGTAGCCATTGGCCAAGGTGGTGATCAGCGCCATGTTCTCACCCCAGCCGGCTTTGCCGCGCAGGCACAGGCCGTACTGTTCTTTGGACTTTTCGGTGAGTTTGTCCGCGAATTCGCCGATCTGGGTCCAGGTCGGGTGCTCGGGCATAGTCAGCCCGGCGTCCTTGAACAGGTCGGTGCGGTAATAGGTGATCGAACTTTCGGCATAGAACGGCAGGGCGTACAGCGAACCTTTGACAGACAGGCCATCACGCACCGAAGGGAAGACGTCGTCAAGGTCGTAGGACGCCGGCAGGTCCTTCATCGGTTCCAGCCAACCCTTGGCGCCCCACAGTGCAGCTTCGTACATGCCGATGGTCAACACGTCGAACTGTCCACCCTGGGTGGCGATGTCAGTGGTCAGGCGCTGGCGCAGCACGTTTTCTTCGAGCACCACCCAATTCAGCTTGATCTCCGGATGCTCGGTCTCGAAGGTTTTCGAGAGCTTTTGCATGCGGATCATGTCGCTGTTGTTGACGGTGGCAATGGTCAGGGTCTGCGCGCCAAAGCTGACGGCGCTGAGGGTCATGCAGGTCATCATGCAGGTAGAGGCAAGCAGAGCTTTTGCTGTGAACTTCATCGCGCACTCCATTTCTGCGCCCAGGGGCTACAGAAGGACAGTTATTGTTGTTGTGTCTTCCTGCAACGAGCCAGGAAGAGTGTGCGGTTGATTACAGCCTTGAAATGGCGATGTGACAAATCCTTGGGCGCACTGGCACTGATACTTTTTTGCACTCGCGTAGGAATTGGCTGAAACGATTGATCCAGGCCGACATCGATCACCCGTAGGCGCCGGCTTGCCAGCGATGGCATCGACACGGCGCACCTGACGCCCCGAGGTGGCCTGAATCGCCAGCAAGCCGGCGTCCACAGAAGCGATTCAGGCCAGGTTTTGCTCGGTCAACCGCTGCACCGCCAGGCGGCGGTAGTGGGAAGGGGTCATGCCCTTGAGCTGCTGGAAGCGTCGGTTGAAGTTGGAAATATTGTTGAAACCCGACTCAAAGCACACATCCGTCACCGCCTTGTCGCCATCGGCCAACAACTCGCACGACTTGCTGATGCGTAACCGATTGACGAACTCGATAAACGTGCGCCCAGTGGCTTGTTTGAACACGCGGGAGAAATACGTCGGCTTCATACCCAGGTAATCCGCCACTTCCTCCAGCGGCAACTCGCGCGCGTAGTGGGCAAAGATGTAGTCCACCGCGCGGTTGGTGCGGTCGATGCTGTGCTCGTCGGCCAGTTGCGGTGTGGTCACGCCGGACAGCAGCTGGTAGTCCTCGCAGGCACTGAGCACCTCCAGCAGAATAAAAAAATGCCCGAGGCGCGCCATGCCCTGGGCGTCCTCGATACGTTGCATCAAGGTCATGGCCTGGGCGATGGTTTTTTTGCAGCGAAACTCGATGCCGTACTGGGCCCGTTCCAGCAAGGGCGCCAGGGTCTTGAGTTCAGCGAAGATCTGGCTGCCGTTTTCAAACAGTTCGTCGGTGAAGTTCACCAGCATGTCGCGCTTGGGCACCACCTCGTCCTCCTCCACCTGGCTGATCCAGTTGTGGGGCAGGTTGGGGCCGGTGAGAAACAGGCTTTCCGGGTAGAAGTTGCCGATATAGTCGCCGATGAACACCTTGCCGGAACTGGCGACAATCAGGTGCAGCTCGTATTCCTTGTGGAAATGCCAGCGCACCAGCGGGCAGGGGAAGCCATGCTGGCGATAGATGATGGACAGACCGTTGTGATCGTCCATCAACTCGTAGGAAGGGTCGGTGATACGCGTTGCTCGGGTCATGCTGCCGTCGCTTTATTGTGGTTGCTGCCTAGGATAATGCCCCCTCGTGCGCGACCTCGCCAGCGCTGGTGTTTACACGGTGCGGTTTTTCGCCTCGATCCATTGGGACATGTACTGCGTACTTTTATGGGCATGATGGCGCAGCATGCTGCCCGTGAAGTTGGCCCTGCGATGGGCCGCCAGGGTGCGGCGACAGTGTTCCAGGCAGGCCACCAGCGCCGGGCCATGGATGTCCTGGTCATAACGGCGAGCCAGCAATTGGCGCCCGTTTTCCTGGGCCTCGGTCCAGCGCGCGCGATCTTGATACAGCGCCACGGCCGCCGCTGCCAACGCAGGCGCGGTCTGTTCGATCATGCCGGGCCATGGCTGGCCATCGCCCATGGCTTCGGCGCCGATCGGCGTGGTGACACTTGGCGTGCCACACAGCATCGCGTCCACCAGCTTGCCCTTGATGCCGGCGCCGAAGCGCAGCGGCGCCAGGCAGATACGTGCGGCGGTCATCACCTGCAACGCGTCTTCGGCCCAGTTCATCACGTGAAAGCCCTGCGCCGGGTTGTGCAACGCCGTGGCCTTGGGTGGCGTGTAGGCGCCGTAGACATGCAGCTGGGCGCCCGGCAGTTGCTGGCGGATCAGCGGCCACAGGCTGTTCTTCATCCACAGCACCGCATCCCAGTTCGGCGCATGGCGGAAGTTGCCGATGCTGAGAAAATGCGCGCGGTCCTCGAATGGCGCAAACGCCTCGGTCGGCGGTTGCAGCATCAACGGGCACCAGTGGAGCAGGGCGGCGGGCACCTTGAACTGTTCGGTGAGCAGGCGGATCTCCACGTCGGAGATCATCAGGCTGATATCGCAGCGGTAAATCGCCGCTATCTCGCGCTTGGCCAGGTCAGTGTCGGCCATCAACTGGAACGCTTCTTCCAGCGCTGGTGTGAACAGCGCGGTGAAGTCGTCTCTGTCCGGGTGGGCTTTCAGGTGATCCTTCTGGCGCTGGTGGCGGGCGTCGCGCAGGCTCTGCAGGTCGGAGGTTTCCAGTACGCGCAAGGCGTCGGGGCAGCACTTCTCCACGCGCCAGCCGAACTGCTCTTCCATCATGAAGCGGTCGAACAGCACGATATCCGGAGCGAGTTCGCGAATAAAATCATCGAAACTGCTGTTATTGAGTTCAATCGCGCATTCGCGGATGCCCAGCGCTGGCAGGTCAGCCTTGTGTTCGCCGATCGTGGCAGGGCTGCTGAAGGTAACGTCCCAACCTTGCGTCAGAAAGCTCTCAAGGATTTGCATCATATGCCCGCCAGCGGCCGAGGAACGAGGCTCCGGCCAGACATAACCAATGACCAGGACTTTGGTGGCAGGCTGATTCATCAACAACGCATTCCTTGAAGGGCAGGGGAAAAGCGCGCAATTAAACCACAACCACCGGCATGAGAATTTGTGCGCAGCGATAGGTAGCCACCGCACTTTGTGGTTAACTTCGGCCTCTCGAATTCGTTTCACTAAACCCAGCATAAGGATTCTGTTCATGGCTCAAGTCACCCACCGTGGCAACCCGATCCAGGTTGAAGGCGATCTGCCGCAAGTCGGTTCCCAGGCGCCAGACTTCACCCTGACCGCCGGCGACCTGTCGGACGCAACCCTGGCCACCTTTGCCGGCAAGCGCAAAGTGCTGAATATCTTCCCAAGTGTCGACACCCCGACCTGCGCGACGTCGGTTCGTAAGTTCAACGCCCAGGCCAACGACCTGAACAACGCCGTTGTGCTGTGCATCTCCACCGACCTGCCATTCGCCCAGGCGCGCTTCTGCGGCGCTGAAGGCCTGGAAAACGTGAAGAACCTGTCCGACTTCCGCAGCGCGGCATTCGCCGTCGACTACGGCGTGGCCATTGCTGAAGGCGCCCTCAAGGGCCTGACCGCTCGCGCTGTCGTCGTGCTGGATGAAAACGACAAAGTGTTGCACAGCGAGCTAGTTGCTGAAATCGGCCAAGAGCCGAACTACGAAGCAGCCCTGGCTGTTTTGAAGTAACTGTTTCAGCGCATTACTGTCGTTTTGCAGTAACACGCGTGCTGCATGATTGCGGCCTGGCCTAGTCCAGGCCGTTTTTATTTGTCGCTCAAGTGCTTAGCCCGTTAGCGAATGGACTAAGGTCAGAAGTTAAAAGTTGTAAGCCCAAGGTAAATAGCCGGTAAAGGCGCTTTTCTTAATGCGCACCAGTGCTTATCTTTCAGCCTCCCAAAGAAGAAGCTCTCGCGCCCAATGGTTGATCATTCCATGCAATCCTCCCCCCGCAATTCCCGCCGCTGGTTGTTCGGCCTGCTCGTGCTGCTGGTTATCGCCGGCCTGTGCTGGAAATACTGGCCCGCCAGCCACAAGGATGCCGCCGAGAAGAAACCGGCCGGGCACGCCGGCAAGTCGGGGATGATGCGCCCGGGTTTCGGTGGCTCCACTGGCCCGATCCCGGTGCGCGTGGCGCCGGCGGTATTGGGTGACTTCCCGGTGTACTACAAGGCGTTGGGCACGGTGACGGCGCTCAATACCATCAATGTGCGCAGCCGGGTGGGTGGCGAGTTGGTGAAGATCGCCTTTGAAGAAGGGCAGATGGTCAAGGCCGGCGACCTGCTGGCGGAAATCGACCCGCGCAGCTACCAGAACGCGTTGCTCCAGGCCCAGGGCACCCTGTTGCAGAACCAGGCGCAGTTGAAGAACGCCCAGGTCGACGTGCAGCGTTACCGCGACCTGTATGCCCAGGACAGCATCGCCAAACAGACCCTGGACACCGCCGAAGCGCTGGTCCTGCAATACCAGGGCACGGTCAAGACCAACCAGGGCGCGGTGGACGACGCCAAGCTCAACCTCGAATTCACCAAGATCCGCGCGCCGATCAGCGGCCGTGTCGGCCTGCGTCAGGTCGATGTGGGCAACCTGGTGGCGGCCAACGACACCACCTTCCTCGCGGTGATCACCCAGACCCAGCCCATCAGCGTGGTCTTCACCCTGCCGGAAAACACCCTGGACACCGTGCTCACCCGCTACCACGCCGGCAACAAGCTGCCCGTGGAGGCTTGGGACCGAGGCGACCTGAAACAGCAGGCGAGCGGCGTGCTGCAAAGCCTCGACAACCAGATCGACGTGACCACCGGCACCCTGAAATTCAAAGGCCGTTTCGATAACAAGGACCAGGCGCTGTTCCCCAACCAGTTCGTCAACGTGCATTTGCTCGCCGATACCCTGCACAACGCGGTGCTGGCACCGTCTGCTGCCATCCAGTTCGGCAACAACGGCACCTTTGTCTACAAGCTCGATGGCGACAAGAAGGTCAAGGTCCAGCCCCTGGTGATCGGCGACAGCGATGGCGACAACACCGTGATCAAGGAAGGCCTGGCCGCGGGCGACCGCGTGGTACTGGAAGGCACCGACCGTTTGAAGGACGGCAGCGAGATCGAAGTGGTCAATGACAGCAGTGAAGTGCCGACCACCCCGACCGAGCACCTGCAAGGCAAGCCTGCGGCGAAAGGGGAGACCGGCGCCAGCGCCGGCAAGGCGCAAAAGGTCGGTTCATGAACCTGTCGCGGCTGTTTATCCTTCGCCCGGTTGCCACCACGCTGAGCATGCTGGCCATTGTCCTGGCCGGCGTCATCGCGTATCGCTTGTTGCCGGTGTCGGCACTGCCCCAGGTGGACTACCCGACGATCCGGGTGATGACCCTGTACCCCGGCGCCAGTCCGGACGTGATGACCAGCGCGGTCACGGCGCCCCTTGAACGCCAGTTCGGGCAAATGCCCGGGCTGACGCAGATGGCGTCCACCAGCTCGGGCGGCGCTTCGGTGCTGACCCTGCGTTTCAACCTCGACATCAACATGGATGTCGCCGAGCAACAGGTGCAGGCCGCGATCAACGCCGCCACCAACCTGCTGCCCAAGGACTTGCCGGCGCCACCGGTGTACAACAAGGTCAACCCGGCCGATACCCCGGTGCTGACCCTGGCCATTACCTCCAAGACCATGCTGTTGCCCAAGCTCAATGACCTGGTCGACACACGCATGGCGCAAAAAATTGCGCAGATCAGCGGCGTCGGCATGGTCAGCATCGCCGGTGGCCAGCGCCAGGCCGTGCGCATCAAGGTCAACCCGGAAGCCCTGGCGGCCAATGGCTTGAACCTGTCGGACGTGCGCACCCTGATCGCCGCGTCCAACGTCAACCAGCCCAAGGGCAACTTTGACGGCCCCACCCGGGTGTCGATGCTCGATGCCAACGACCAGTTGGTCTCGCCCCAGCAGTACGCCGAGCTGATCCTGGCCTACAACAACGGTGCACCGCTGCGTCTGAAGGACGTGGCACAGATCGTCGACGGTGCCGAAAACGAACGCCTCGCCGCCTGGGCCAATGAAAACCAGGCCGTGCTGCTCAATATCCAGCGCCAGCCGGGTGCCAACGTGATCGAGGTGGTGGACCGCATCAAGGCGCTGCTGCCGAGCATCACCGACAACCTGCCGGCCGGCCTCGACGTGGCGGTACTCACCGACCGTACCCAGACCATCCGCGCCTCGGTCACCGATGTACAACACGAATTGCTGATCGCCATTGCCCTGGTGGTGATGGTGACGTTTCTGTTCCTGCGCCGTTTCAGTGCCACCATCATCCCATCCATCGCCGTGCCGTTGTCGCTGGTGGGCACCTTTGGCGTGATGTACCTGGCGGGGTTCTCCATCAACAACCTGACGCTGATGGCCCTGACCATCGCCACCGGGTTCGTGGTGGACGATGCCATCGTGATGCTGGAGAACATCTCCCGCTACATCGAGGAAGGCGAGACGCCGCTGGCGGCCGCGCTCAAGGGCGCCAAGCAGATCGGCTTTACCCTGGTGTCCCTGACCTTGTCGCTGATTGCGGTATTGATCCCGTTGCTGTTCATGGCTGACGTGGTCGGGCGCCTGTTCCGCGAATTTGCCATTACCCTGGCAGTCGCCATCCTGATTTCCCTGGTGGTGTCCCTGACCCTCACGCCGATGATGTGCGCGCGCTTGCTCAAGCGTGAGCCCAAGGAAGAAGAACAGGGCCGCTTCTACAAGGCCAGCGGCGCGTGGATCGACTGGCTGATCGAAGCCTATGGGCGCAAATTGCAGTGGGTGCTCAAGCACCAGCCGCTGACCCTGCTGGTGGCCATCGCCACCCTGGGCCTCACCGTGTTCCTCTACCTGGTGGTGCCCAAGGGCTTCTTCCCAGTGCAGGACACCGGCGTCATCCAGGGCATTTCCGAGGCGCCCCAGTCGATCTCCTTTGCGGCCATGAGCCAGCGTCAGCAGGAGCTGGCCAAGATCATCCTGGCCGACCCGGCCGTGGAAAGCCTGTCTTCTTATATTGGTGTGGACGGTGATAACGCCACCCTCAACAGCGGTCGCTTGCTGATCAACCTCAAGCCCCACGGCCAGCGCGACTTGAGCGCCGCCCAGGTGATCACGCGCCTGCAGCCGGAAATCGACAAACTGGTGGGCATCCGCCTGTTCATGCAGCCGGTGCAGGACCTGACCATCGAAGACCGCGTCAGCCGTACCCAGTACCAGTTCAGCATGTCCTCGCCCGACGCTGACCTGCTGGCGTTGTGGAGTGACAAGCTGGTGCATGCGTTGAGCCAATTGCCGGAACTCACCGACGTGGCCAGCGACCTGCAGGACAAGGGCTTGCAGGTGTTCCTGGTGATCGACCGCGACGCGGCCTCGCGCCTGGGCGTGAGTGTGTCGACCATCACCGATGCGTTGTACGACGCCTTTGGTCAACGGCAGATCTCCACGATCTACACCCAGGCCAGCCAGTACCGCGTGGTGCTGCAGGCCCAATCCGGCGAAACCCTGGGCCCGGCCGCGCTGAACCAGATCCATGTGAAAACCACCGACGGCGGCCAGGTGCGGCTGTCGAGCCTGGCCCATGTGGAGCAGCGCCAGGCGCAGTTGGCGGTCGCGCATATCGGCCAGTTCCCGGCAGTGATGATGTCGTTCAACCTGGCCCCCGGCGTGGCACTGGGCAAAGGCGTGGAACTGATCAACCAGACCCAGAAGGACATCGGCATGCCTGTGGGCGTGCAGACCCAGTTCCAGGGCGCGGCCCAGGCGTTCGAAGCCTCGCTGTCGAGCACCTTGCTGCTGATCCTGGCGGCGGTGGTTACCATGTACATCGTGCTCGGCGTGCTCTACGAGAGTTACATCCACCCGATCACCATTCTTTCGACCTTGCCCTCCGCCGCCGTGGGGGCCTTGCTCGCGCTGCTGCTCAGTGGCAATGACCTGGGCATGATCGCGATCATCGGCATCATCCTGCTGATCGGTATCGTGAAGAAGAACGCGATCATGATGATCGACTTCGCCCTCGACGCTGAACGCAACCAGGGCCTGGACCCGCAGACTGCGATCTACCAGGCGGCGCTGTTGCGCTTCCGGCCGATCCTGATGACCACGCTGGCAGCCTTGTTCGGCGCAGTGCCGTTGATGCTGGCCACCGGTTCCGGCGCGGAGTTGCGCCAGCCCCTGGGCCTGGTGATGGTCGGCGGCCTGCTGGTGAGCCAGGTATTGACCCTGTTCACCACGCCGGTGATCTACCTGTACTTCGATCGTCTGGGCCGGCGCTGGCGCAAAGAGCCGCAAAGCCTGGAGCCGGTTGAGTCATGAACCTGTCCGGACCTTTCATTCGCCGGCCGGTCGCTACCATGCTGCTGAGCCTGGCGATCATGTTGCTGGGCGGCGTGAGCTTCAACCTGTTGCCGGTCTCGCCGCTGCCGCAGATCGACTTTCCGGTGATCGTGGTGTCGGCCAGCTTGCCCGGCGCCAGCCCCGAGGTGATGGCGTCTACCGTGGCTACGCCGCTGGAGCGCTCCTTCGGCTCGATTGCCGGCATCACCACCATGAGCAGTTCGTCGAGCCAGGGCTCCACCCGGGTGATCCTGGCGTTTGACTCCGATCGCGACATCAACGGCGCGGCGCGGGAAGTGCAAGCGGCGATCAATGCCTCGCGCAACCTGTTGCCCAGCGGTATGCGCAGCATGCCCACCTACAAGAAGATCAACCCGTCCCAGGCGCCGATCATGGTGCTGTCGCTGACCTCGGACGTGCTGCCCAAGGGCGAGCTGTATGACCTGGCCTCGACCATCCTGTCCCAGAGCCTGTCCCAGGTGCCGGGCGTAGGTGAAGTGCAGATCGGCGGCAGTTCATTGCCCGCCGTGCGCATCGAGTTGCAGCCCAAGGCTCTCGACCAGTACGGCGTGGCCCTCGACGACGTGCGCAATACCATTGCCAACGCCAACCAGCGTCGGCCCAAGGGCTCCCTGGAAGACAGCGAGCGCAACTGGCAGATCCAGGCCAACGACCAGCTGGAAAAGGCCAAGGACTATGAACCGCTGCTGATTCGCTACCAGAACGGCGCCGCCTTGCGCCTGGGGGATGTGGCCAAGATCAGCGACGGCGTGGAAGACCGCTACAACAGCGGCTTCTTCAACAATGATGCGGCGGTGCTGCTGGTGATCAACCGCCAGTCCGGCGCGAATATCATCGAGACCGTGCGGCAGATCAAGGCGCAATTGCCAGCCTTGCAGGCCGTACTGCCGAGCAGCGTCAAGCTGAGCCTGGCGATGGACCGCTCGCCGGTGATCACCGCGACCTTGCATGAAGCCGAGATGACCCTGCTGATTGCCGTCGCGCTGGTGATCCTGGTGGTGTACCTGTTCCTGGGCAACTTCCGCGCCTCGCTGATCCCGACCCTGGCGGTGCCGGTGTCGCTGGTGGGAACCTTTGCGGTGATGTACCTGTTCGGCTTCTCGCTGAACAACTTCTCGTTGATGGCGCTGATCCTGGCCACCGGCCTGGTGGTGGACGACGCCATTGTGGTGCTGGAGAACATTTCCCGGCATATCGACGAAGGCGTGCCGCCGATGAAGGCGGCGTACCTGGGTGCCCAGGAAGTCGGGTTTACCTTGCTGTCGATGAACGTGTCGCTGGTGGCGGTGTTCCTGTCGATCCTGTTCATGGGCGGGATTGTCACCAATCTGTTCCGCGAGTTTTCCATCACGCTGTCGGCGGCGATCATCGTGTCGCTGGTGGTGTCGCTGACCCTGACCCCGATGCTCTGCGCGCGCTGGCTCAAGCCGCATATCAAGGGCCAGATGACCGGCCTGCAGCGCTGGAGCCAGAAGGTCAACGACCGCATGGTGGCCGGTTACGCCACCAGCCTCGACTGGGTGCTGCGCCACCGACGCCTGACGTTGCTCAGCCTGCTGCTGACCATTGGCGTCAACGTCGCACTGTATGTGGTGGTGCCGAAGACCTTCATGCCGCAGCAGGACACCGGACAGTTGATCGGTTTTGTGCGCGGTGACGACGGCCTGTCGTTCGGCGTGATGCAGCCGAAGATGGAAACCTTTCGCCAGGCCGTGCTCAAGGACCCTGCGGTGCTCAGCGTGGCCGGCTTTATTGGTGGCAACAACGGCACCAATAACGCGGTGATGCTGGTGCGCCTCAAGCCCATCAGCGAACGCAAGATTTCCGCCCAGGCGGTGATTGAGCGCCTGCGCAAGGACGTGCCGCTGGTGCCGGGTGGGCGCTTGTTCCTGATGGCCGACCAGGACCTGCAATTTGGTGGCAGCCGTGACCAAAGCAGCGCGCAGTATTCCTACATCCTGCAGAGCGGTGACCTGGCGGCCTTGCGCGAGTGGTACCCGAAGGTGGTGGCCGCGTTCCATACGCTGCCTGAGCTGACTGCCATCGACGCCCGTGAAGGGCGCGGCGCGGCGCAGGTCACGCTGATCGTGGACCGCGACCAGGCCAAGCGCCTCGGGGTGGACATGGCCATGGTCACCTCGGTGCTGAACAACGCCTATAGCCAGCGGCAGATCTCGACCATCTACGACAGCCTCAACCAGTACCAGGTGGTGATGGAGGTCAATCCGCTTTATGCCAAGGACCCAATCACCCTCAACCAGGTGCAGGTCATCACGTCGACAGGCGCGCGGATTCCGCTGTCGACCATCGCCCATTATGAAAACAGCCTGGCCGATGACACCGTACGCCATGAGGGCCAGTTCGCCTCGCAGAACATTGCCTTCGACATGGCGCCTGGCGTCACGGTGGAGCAGGGCATGGCCGCCATCGAACGGGCGGTGGCCAAGGTGGGCTTGCCGGAAGACGTGATCGCCAAGATGGCCGGCACCGCCGATGCGTTCGCGGCGACCCAGAAGGGCCAGCCGTTCATGATCCTCGGTGCGCTGGTGGCGGTGTACCTGGTGCTGGGCATTCTGTACGAAAGCTACATTCACCCGCTGACCATCCTGTCCACCTTGCCGTCGGCGGGGGTGGGGGCGCTGTTGTCCATCTACCTGTTGGGCGGTGAGTTCAGCCTCATCTCGCTGTTGGGCTTGTTCCTGTTGATTGGCGTGGTGAAGAAAAACGCGATCCTGATGATCGACCTGGCACTGCAACTGGAACGCCACGACGGCATGAGCCCGCTGGAATCGATCCGCAGTGCCTGCCTGCTGCGTCTACGGCCGATCCTGATGACCACCCTGGCGGCGATCCTCGGCGCCTTGCCGTTGCTGCTCGGCGCTGGCGACGGCGCCGAAATGCGCCAGCCCCTGGGCCTGACCATTATCGGTGGCCTGGTGTTCAGCCAGATCCTGACCCTTTACACCACCCCGGTGGTTTACCTCTATCTAGACCGCGCACGCCATCGCTTCAATGCCTGGCGCGGCGTGCGGACCGATGCTGCCTTGGACACTGCGCTATGACCGATTCAACACCCGCCAATGCACTGCATCTGTTTGCCGCTCCGATGCATTTTCCTGTAGGAGCCGGCTTGCCGGCGAAAAACGCCCAGGCACCGCGTACCTCCCGATTGAGCACGCTATCGTTGACCACCTTGGCGAGTAAACTCGTTCCAACTGTCGGGTTGGCCCTGTTGCTCAGCGCCTGCGCCATCGGCCCCGACTACAAACGCCCGGAAGTCATCGAGCCCGCGCAATTCAAGGAGGCCCAGGGCTGGCGCCAAGCCAGCCCCAGCGACTCCCTGGCCCGTGGCGCCTGGTGGGAGCTCTACGGCGACCCTCAGCTCAATGACCTGGTGGTGCGCCTGAATACATCCAACCAGACCGTCGCCCAGGCCGAAGCGCGCTTTCGCCAGGCCCAGGCCCAGGTGCGCAGTGCCCGTGGCGCGTTTTTCCCGACCGTGGACCTGAGCGCCGGCAAAACCCGCGCCAGCCAGGGCACCGGCAGCAGTAACGCCAGCCTGAGCAGTTCCAGCAGCGGGATCCGCGACACCCTCAATGCCCAGCTGGGTGTGAGCTGGGAAGCCGACGTCTGGGGCAAGCTGCGCCGAGGTCTGGAAGCCAATGAAGCCACGGCCGAAGCCAGCTCGGCGGACCTGGCGGCGATGCGCCTGAGCCAGCAATCGGAACTGGTGCAGGACTATCTGCAACTGCGGGTCATGGACGAACAGACCCGTCTGCTGCAAGCCACGCTGGACGCCTACCAGCGTTCGCTGACCATGACCGAAAACCAATACCGCGCCGGCATTTCCGGCAAGGACGCCATCGCCCAGGCGCAAACCCAGCTCAAGACCACCCAGGCCAGCCTGATCGACCTGATCTGGCAGCGCGCCCAGCTGGAAAACGCCATCGCGGTGTTGATCGGCGAGGCGCCGGCCAACTTCAACCTGGCCGTCAGCCAAAGCATCCCGGCGTTGCCGCAGATTCCGGCGAGCCTGCCGTCGCAGTTGCTGGAGCGCCGCCCGGACATCGCCTCGGCCGAACGTTCGGTGATCGCCGCCAACGCCAATATTGGCGTGGCCAAGGCCGCCTACTACCCGGACCTGACCCTGAGCCTGGCCGGTGGTTATTCGAGCAGCACCTACGCCGACTGGATCAGCCTGCCGAACCGTTTCTGGTCGGTGGGGCCCAAATTGGCCATGACCCTGTTCGACGGCGGCCAGCGTTCGGCTGAAGTCGACCGCAGCATTGCCAGCTATGACGAAACCGTGGCCAAGTACCGCCAGACCGTGCTCGACGGTTTCCGTGAAGTGGAAAACTACATGGTGCAGCTCAAGGTGCTGGAAGACGAGGCCGTGGTCAGCAACGAAGCGCTGGCCGCTGCACGTGAATCCCTGCGCCTGACCCAGAACCAGTACAAGGCCGGGCTGATCGCCTATCTGGATGTGGTCACCGTACAGGCCACGGCGCTGAGCAACGAGCGCACAGTGCTGACCCTGCTGCAGACTCGATTGGTGGCCAGTGTGCAACTGATCGCCGCGTTGGGCGGTGGCTGGGATGGGCACACATCGGCAAAAGACAACGATTAAGTGTGAACTCGAAGCCAATGTGGGAGCGGGCTTGCTCGCGAATGCGGCAGTTCAGTCAATACATTCAGTGACTGACACACCGCATTCGCGAGCAAGCCCGCTCCCACATTTGGACTCCATTCGGCGCTGGATTTGCGCTGAATTTAAGTCGGTAGATTGACGTCAAAATGCCAGTAATGGCTATACGCTAATAAATCAACTGTACAAGAATTATTCTCGCTACAATCGCTCGCTTTGCCACCTGGCACGGGCTTTTCAGGCCCGTCGGTTTTGAGAAGTCCCATGCTCATCGGTAGTTATTCTCCCTCTCTCGTCGTGATCTCCTTGTTCGTCGCGATCCTGGCGTCCTATACCGCCCTGGACCTGGCCGGCCGTATCGCGACCACCAAAGGTCGCGCGGTGTACCTGTGGATGACCGGCGGGGCCGTGGCGATGGGCGTGGGCGTGTGGTCCATGCACTTTATCGGCATGTTGGCGTTGCGCCTGCCGTTCGCCCTCGGGTTTGACCTGGGCATTACCGCACTGTCGTTGTTGATCGCGGTGCTCTCCAGCGGCTTTGCGTTATGGCTGATCAATCAGCCGCGCTTGCCCGCCTGGCAACTGGCGTTTGGTGCGTTGGTCATGGGCGCGGGCATCAGCAGCATGCACTACACCGGCATGGCTGCCATGCGCATGACTCCCGGCATCGACTACGACCCAACGTTGTTTGGCGCCTCATTGTTGATCGCCGTGGTGGCGTCCGGCGCGGCGCTGTTGATCGCCCACAACCTGCGTCGCAACACGCCCTACGTGCGCCTGTTGCGCGGCGGTGCGGCGGTGGTGATGGGCGTGGCCATCGTGGGCATGCATTACACCGGCATGGCGGCCGCGCGGTTTGCCGATGAAAGCTTCTGTGGCGCGGCGCTGACCGGCTTGAGCGGTAAAGGCCTGGACAACCTGGTGTTGGTGACCTCGTTGGCGGTATTGATCATCGCACTGCTGACCTCGTTGCTCGACGCCCGCCTGGAAGCCCGCACTGCGGTGCTGGCCGATTCCCTGACCCTGGCCAACCAGGAGCTGACCCACCTGGCCCTGCATGACATGCTCACCGGGCTGCCCAATCGCACGTTGCTGGCCGACCGTATCCAACAAGCGATCCAAGCGGTGAAAGAGCAGGGCGGTTGCTTTGCGTTGATGTTTATCGACCTGGATGGCTTCAAGCCAGTCAACGATGCCTTCGGTCACCACATGGGTGACCAGTTGCTGCGTGAAGTCGGTTTGCGCCTGCGCGAAGACCTGCGGGGCCAGGACACCCTGGCGCGTATCGGCGGCGATGAGTTCGTGCTGCTGGTGCAATTGGGCCAGCCCGACGATGCCATGGGCCTGGCCGAGCGTCAGGTGGGCCTGCTCAACCGGGCCTTCAGTGTCGCCGAACACGAGTTGAAGATCTCCGCCAGTGTTGGCATCGCCCTGTTCCCGGGCAACGGTGGCAACCCCCAGGAACTGTTGATGAACGCCGACGCCGCGATGTACCACGCCAAGGGCATGGGCAAAAACGGCTACAGCTTCTTCGACGTCTCGATGAACACCAATGCGCGCAAGCAACTGCAACTGTTGCAGGATTTGCGCAATGCTGTCGAGCACGAGCAATTTCGTTTGTATTACCAGCCCAAGTTCGACGCGGTCAGTGGCATCGCCGTGGGGGCTGAGGCGTTGCTGCGTTGGGAGCACCCGCAGCAGGGGCTGTTGCTGCCGGCGATGTTCATCGAACTGGCGGAAAAGACCGGGTTGATCATTCCGATTGGCGAATGGGTGCTCAACGAAGCCTGTCGCCAGATGGCCCTGTGGTACGCCCAGGGCTATGAAGACTGGCGCATTGCAGTGAACCTGTCGGCCTTGCAGTTCTGTCACGCGGGGTTGGTCAAGAGCGTGGCCTCGGCCCTGGAGCGCCATCAGTTGCCGGCCAACAACCTGACCCTGGAAATCACCGAGACCACCGCCATGAGCGACGCCGACGCGAGCATGACAGTGTTGCAACAGCTCTCCGACATGGGCGTCGATCTGTCCATCGATGACTTTGGCACCGGTTACTCCAGCCTCATGTACCTCAAGCGCCTGCCTGCCAACGAGTTGAAGATCGATCGGGGCTTTGTGCGCGACCTGGAGCACGACAGTGACGACGCCGCCATCGTTTCGGCCATCGTTGCACTGGGCCAGGCCCTGGGCCTGCGTATCGTGGCCGAAGGTGTGGAGACCGATGTGCAACAGAATTTCCTGACGCGCCTGGGTTGTAATTCCCTACAAGGCTATCTGCTGGGGCACCCGTTGCCGGCGGACGGGTTCATGGCCGATATCCAGCGCGCCGAAGACGCCGTAGCCCCTGACAAAAGCCGTGCGTGACGGGTATTCTTGGATCCAACCCTTTCTCTCAGGTTGAATCAGGAGACCACACGCATGGACAAAGTCGTCATCATCACCGGTGGCAGTCGTGGGATTGGCGCCGAGACGGCCTTGCTGGCGGCACGCCAGGGCTATCGCATCTGCATCAACTACCAGTCTGACGAAGAGGCGGCCCATCGCGTGCTGGAGCAGGTCCGTGCGCTGGGCGCCCAGGCGATCACTGTGCGCGCCGACGTGAGTATCGAAGATGAAGTGATCGGCCTGTTCAACCGCGTCGACGCCGAGTTGGGCCGGGTCACCGCACTGGTCAACAATGCCGGTACCGTGGGGCATAAGTCGCGGGTCGATGAGATGTCCGAGTTCCGCATTCTCAAGATCATGAAGACCAACGTGCTGGGGCCGATCCTGTGTGCCAAGCATGCGGTGCTGCGCATGTCGCCCAAGCACGGCGGGCAGGGCGGCAGTATCGTCAACGTGTCGTCGGTGGCGGCACGCCTGGGTTCGCCGGGCGAATATGTGGACTATGCCGCCTCCAAAGGCGCGCTCGACACGTTCACCGTGGGCCTGTCCAAGGAGGTGGCGGGCGAGGGTATTCGGGTCAATGCCGTACGCCCTGGCTATATCTTCACTGACTTCCACGCCCTCAGCGGCGACCCGGACCGTGTCAGCAAACTCGAGTCGGGCATCCCCATGGCGCGCGGCGGGCGCCCGGATGAAGTGGCCGAGGCGATTATCTGGCTACTGTCGGACAAAGCCTCGTATACCACCGGCACCTTTCTGGATCTGGGGGGAGGTCGTTAAGGGCGTGGATGATCAGGTCCGTAGGTAGCGCAGTACCTCGTAGCCTTTATAGGAAAAGGCCTGCAGCAGGCGGACCTCCGAGTTATCGGCGGTGCCATAGCCATTCGCGCAAAAACCGTCGATGTAGCCATTGCGGTTTCGGCTGCAGTTGAGGGTGCGATCATCGACGTTGTCGATGAAACGCAAGACTTTGTTCAGGTCGTAGGCCGCGTTGGCCCGGGACTCCGCGTCAGGGTTGGCCTCGGTCCAGTCACCCATCTGCATCATCAATTCATCGATCAGGTGGTAGTTGTCCCGGTTGTCCAGGAAGTGCTTCAGCACCGGGCTTTGTTCGATGATCCGTTCTGCCGAACGATGGTCACCGGCCGGGCGCCCCTCCGGGCCGGTCATCTCGCGTACTTGTTTCTGTTCGGCTGCACGCATGTAGTTGGGGGGGATGGGTAGCGGTATAAGGTCGGTGCGAATAGGCATGCTCGTGGGACACTCAACATTGAACCAGGGAAGGTGCACTCTTCAATAAGAGAAGACTGCGCCCACCTGTGTGGCCATGTCTTTGACTCAGTTCCGGCTTAAAACGATCGCACGATCCGCCCCAATGTCTCCATCGCCTTCTCCGATGCCTCGGTCCACGGGCTGCCATAGTTAAGGCGGATGCAGTTGCGAAAGCGCTGGGTCGCCGAGAAGATCGGCCCCGGCGCGATGCTGATGCCTTGTGCCAGCGCCATCTGGAACAGCTTCAGCGAGTCGGTCTGCTCCGGCAGTTCCAGCCACAGGAAATAACCTCCGGCAGGTTGGCTGACCCGCGTCTGCGCCGGGAAGTAACGGGCAATCGCCGCCAACATCGCACTTTGCTGTTCTTCCAGGGCGTAGCGCAATTTGCGCAAGTGTCGGTCATAGCCGCCATGTTGCAGGTAATCGGCAATCGCCGCCTGGGCCGGCATCGACGGGCACAGTGACGTCATCAGCTTCAGGCGCTCGACTTTCTGCGCAAAACGCCCGGCCGCCACCCAGCCCACGCGATAGCCCGGGGCCAGGCTTTTGGCAAACGAGCCGCAATGCATCACCAGCCCTTCAGTGTCGAAGGCCTTGGCCGGCTTGGGTGCCTGCTGCCCGTAATACAGCTCGGCGTACACGTCGTCTTCGATCAGCGGTACCTGATGGCTGCGCAGCAGTTCTACCAACGCTTGTTTCTTGGCTTCGGGCAGGATGGCGCCCATGGGGTTCTGGAAGCTGGTCATGGTCCAGCAGGCCTTGATCGGGTAGCGCTCCAGGCTTTGGGCCAGGGCGTTGAGGTCAATGCCGTCGCGCGGATGCACGGGGATTTCCACGGCCTTGAGTTTCAAGCGCTCCAGCACCTGCAGGCAGGCGTAGAACGCCGGCGCTTCAATGGCCACCAGGTCGCCGGGTTCCGTCACCGCTTGCAAGCACAGGTTGAGGGCCTCCAGGGCGCCATTGGTGATCAGCAGTTCTTCCATCGGCAGCATCAGGCCGCCGACCATGTAGCGCAGGGCGATCTGCCGACGCAGTTGCGGGTTGCCCGGCGACATGTCGGTGACCACCAGGCGCGGGTCCATCTCGCGGCTGGCGCTGGCCAGGGAACGGGCCAGGCGCGGCAGGGGGAATAGCATGGGGCTGGGGAACGCCGAGCCGAACGGCACGGTGTTCGGGTCCTTGATCGAGTCAAGCACCGAGAACACCAGTTCGCTCACATCGACTTCGGTGGACTCGTGCACTTGTTCGCTCACCACCGGTTCGGAAAACGGGCTGGGCGCATGGGTATTCACAAAGTAGCCCGAACGCGGCCGTGCGCGGATCAGGCCGCGCCGCTCCAACAGGTAGTAGGCCTGGAACACCGTGGACGGGCTGACCCCATAGGTCTGGCTGGCATAGCGCACCGACGGCACGCGCTGGCCGGGGCCAAGCACCCCGGAGCGGATCAGTTCTGCGATGTCATCGGCGAATTTTTCGTAGCGTTTCATGGGGGCCTTGAACAAAAATTTAATAGGTGCACGGAACACATTGTGGGAGCGGGCTTGCTCGCGAAGGCGGGGTATCAGCCGCCTGATTTATAAACTGACCCGCCGCCTTCGCGAGCAAGCCCGCTCCCACAGTTGGATCTTTACAGGTTCGGATAGACCTCAGCGGTTCAATGGCGCCACAAAGCGGCTGTCGGCGGCACTGTAGATCCACGGCTCATCCACATCGGTGACCTTGAAGCGCAGGGTCTGCGAACTGCTCGCCGGCTTGTCGGCGAGCAGCGCCACCGACACCGGCACATCGCTGATTTCCCCCGGGGCCAGGCTGATCTCGGTCTTGCCCTGCAGCTGGAAACCTTCGGCATCCACCAGTTCCAGGCGGTAGTCCTGGCGTTGCTGGGTCTTGTTGATGACCTTGAGGCTGTAGATGTTCTCGATCAGGCCCTGGCTGTTCTCACGGAACATGCCACGGTCCTTGGTCACGTCCAGCGACACCATCGGCCGTTCGATCAACGCCACCACCAGTGCCGCAATCATCACCAACAGCACCGCACTGTAGCCGATCAGGCGTGGCCTGAGCAGGTGCGTCTTGCCACCTTGCAACTGATGTTCGGAGGTGTAGCTGACCAGGCCACGGGCGTAGCCCATCTTGTCCATGATCGAATCGCAGGCGTCGATGCAGGCGGCGCAGCCGATGCACTCCATTTGCAGGCCGTCACGGATGTCGATACCGGTGGGGCACACTTGCACGCACAACTGGCAGTCGATGCAGTCACCCAGGCCGACGTCGGCGGGCTTGACCTCGCGTTTGCGCGGGCCACGGTTTTCGCCACGGGCGGCATCGTAGGAAATGGTCAGGGTGTCCTTGTCGAACATCACGCTCTGGAACCGTGCGTAAGGGCACATGTGCATGCACACCGCTTCGCGCAGCCAGCCGGCGTTGAGGTAGGTGGCGCCGGTAAAAAACAGCACCCAGAACAGGCTCACGCCGCCCATTTGCCAGGTCAGTAATTCGGCGGCCAGGGGCCGCACCGGGGTGAAATAGCCGACGAAGGTCAGGCCGGTGAGCACGCTGATGCCCAGCCACAAGGTGTGCTTGGCCGAACGCCGCGCCAGTTTGTTCAGGCTCCAGGGCGCGGCCTGCAGTTTGATGCGTTGGTTGCGTTCACCCTCGGTGACCTTTTCGCACCACATGAACAGCCAGGTGAACGAGCTTTGCGGGCAGGTGTAGCCACACCACACGCGCCCGGCAAACACGGTGATCGCAAACAGGCCGAAGGCACAGATGATCAGCAGGGCCGACAGCAGGATGAAATCCTGGGGCCAGAATGTGGCACCAAAGATGTGGAATTTGCTTTCAGCCAGGTCCCACAGCACGGCCTGGCGCCCACCCCAGTTCAGCCACACCGTGCCGAAGAAGGCCAGGAACAGAAAGCCTGCACCGCTGACGCGCAAGGTGCGGAACAGGCCGGTAAAACTGCGGGTATGGATCAGGGTGTCGCTGGCGTTGGCCTTCACCTTCTTTGGGTGCGCAGGCTCATGGATTTCCACGGTTCGGACGGGGATTCTTTCGCTCATGGTCGTTCGCTCATCAGCCTCCATCAGGCAGATGAACTATGAACGGCGCTCTGTTTGCAGAACAGACTCAGCTATCACGATAAAAAGCGGATCAGATAAGGCGCGCCTCACCACCTGCGACAATGTGCTGCACCCCGTGGCGCGTGGGGTGCAGGCTGTTTGCGCAAGTGCTGATACAGATCAATCAAATCACCGAATCACTGTTCGTGGCCTTCAGGTGCTTGCGTCCGTCCTTGGCGCCGGCCACGGTCAGGGCGTCGGCCTCGGCTTCGGTGATATAAACCCGGTCCGCGCCCAGTTGCACGAAGGACATGGCTTTGTCGCTGTCGGTGCCGACGGTCACCTGCTCAGCGGGCAGGCTTTGTTCCTCGCCGGTTTCATCGACCTTGAAACGGCACGTGTGGCTTTCGATACGTACAGGCATGACAAGCTCCTTTTTATAGGCTGGTAATCGTTAGGTTCCAGCCTGTCGCCAAGCGTTCCAGGCAACTGACTGGCGGTCGCCGCTGTCCACCGCTTATCACTGATGAAAAAGGAGCGCATCCATGGACGCCTGGTGGCATGAAGTGTGGCAAACCCTGCAGGCCGAATTCGCCGATATCGGTGATGCTCGGCAATTGACGCAGATTACCGTGCGCCTGCTGATTGCAGCCGTGCTGGGTGGCATCCTGGGGTTTGAGCGAGAGAGCAAGGGCAAGGCGGCCGGCGTGCGCACCCACATGTTGGTGGCCATGGGAGCTGCGCTGTTTGTGTTGGTGCCGCAGATGTCCGGCAGCGAGGCGGATGCCATGAGCCGGGTGTTGCAGGGCGTGATTGCGGGGATCGGGTTTCTCGGGGCTGGCACCATCCTCAAGGGCAAGGAGGATGAGGCGGGACAGCACGTCAAGGGCCTGACCACCGCAGCCGGGTTGTGGATGACCGCCGCCATCGGTGTGGCGGCGGGGCTGGGGCGCGAGTCGACAGCGGTGCTGAGTACGTTGCTGGCCCTGGCGGTCTTCAGCCTGATGCCGAGGATCGTCAAACTGCTCGAAAAGGAACCGTGAGCAGGGTTTAAAGCATTGACTCAGCTTTGGCCACCTGAGCGTTCGCGTCGCATCTTTTCGATTTTACCTTTGCTCAGATGGCCACCGAAATCGTTCAACTCTTTGGTGTTCGCCCTTGTCCCGAACATGCGCGTCTTGAGTTTCTTCAGGTTTTCATTCGAGCTGCTTAAAAAGTTGGCGAAATCGCCAAGCTCTGCATCGAATGCTTTAAATAACATTTCAAGATTTCTGTATTTTGCCTGATGCAGGTAGTTATCACCTAACCCTTTGAGGCATGAGTTCTGGCTGGCTTCGAGCTTGTTCTTGTCTAGACGCTCGCCAATTCTTTCAAGAACCTTGGCGTTCGCTTCAGCATTTGGACCGTGCAAACATTGGCTGATATTGGCTTGGGTCATGAGTGGGCGGAGCTGGGCGAGGATCGTACGCGACTTGTCCGAGTCGGGGTTGTTCATGAGCTCTTCGATATTTTCCGGGGTCAGCAACGCGTTCAATTCATTGACGGTCTTATCCGCTTTTCCCGGTGCAGGCTGCGTGGGCGGTGTCGACCAGTCTGGGCCAGAACTCGGTGTTGAATTCGGGAGATTGGCGGGTGGTGATGGGTGACGTGGCGACACGTTGGTGTTTTGCCCAGTACCGGCAGGGGGGGCGTAATGCGGGTTGATGGTCGACATCGTTTTGGCCTCGTAGGAGTTCAACAAAACGCTACTGCCAGCAACCTGACCAGAGCGTTTACGCACCCGAGTATAAGGACGTCGAATCATGGTAAAACGGGGTATAGACCGACAGTGCTGTAAGGCATTTCGCTAATTGTGGTGTAAGGACGGCGCTCATATGCAGGTGCTGAAAAAGGGGCCGGTGCCGAGCATCGAACCCCTGAGTCTATCAATGATTCAAACGATGACGGGCGGCATCGTCTTTGGGGGTTCCTCTACCGCAGGCGGCTCGTTTTCAGGCGGCTCTTTCTCCGGAATCGGCTCCGGTTCGCTCGGCGGCAGGGTCGGGTTGTCGATATTCGGGTCCGGCGTTTCAGCCGGGATCGGGATATTCATCAGTGTGGCCTCCTTTGTGCTTTGCTCTATCGGTGGACAGCCGCTGCGGCGAATTGATTCCCCGCTCAATGGCGGCACATCCACCTGAACTTTTAACCGGGGCTCAGGCTCGGACCTATGACGGCCCGCTCAGGGAGAGCACCGCCGTATCAGAATCCGGATCAAGCAAAGAGCGTCCACAGGGCGTAAGGGGAAGATGCTCGATGACTGCTGAAACACTGGCTCCAGACGATTCCATATTGCCGCTGTCCCAGGCCTTGCTGCTGCCCAGGATCGCCATCGAAAGCACCACGCCTGTGATCGACGGCGGCGAATTTGCCGTCAAGGCCGTGATTGGCCAACGGGTTCATGTGACCAGCAAGGTGTTCGCCGACGGCCATGACACACTCTCTGTTTTGATCCGCTGGCGCCCACTGCGCGATGAAAGCTGGCACAGCGTGGTGATGACCGACGTGGGCAACAATGGCTGGGAGGGCGGGTTTACCGTCGAAGCACTGGGGCCCCATGAATTTTGCATCGAAGCCTGGATCGATACCTTCGCCAGCTTCTGCTATGAACTGCGCAAGAAACACGAGGCCGGTGTGCCAGTCAGCCTGGAGTTGCAGGAGGGCCGCAGCCTGGTGCTGCAGGCCGCCGAGCGCAGCGAAAACGAACTGCGCGACCGCCTGATGCTGTTGCACCACGAACTCTCCGGCCTGCTGGAAACCGAGCAGGTTGCGCAGTTCCTGCACGAAGACAGTGCACACCTGATGACCCAGGCCGATCACCGTGCCTATTTGAGCATCAGCACCGTGTACCCGATCGATGTGGAACGCACGGCTGCGCAATTTGCCAGTTGGTACGAGCTGTTTCCCCGCTCGATCACCGACGATCCGGCCCGTCACGGCACCTTCAATGACGTGCAGTCGCGCCTGTCGATGATCCATGACATGGGCTTCGACGTGCTGTACTTCCCGCCGATCCACCCCATCGGTCGCAGCCACCGCAAGGGCCGCAACAATTCCCTCACGGCCGGGCCGGACGACCCGGGCAGCCCCTACGCCATCGGTAGCGAGGACGGCGGCCACGAGGCGATTCACCCGCAGTTGGGCAGCCGCGATGACTTTCGCCGCCTGGTCAAGGCCGCCGCCGAGCATGGCCTGGAAATCGCTCTGGATTTTGCTATCCAGTGTTCCCAGGACCATCCGTGGCTCAAGCAGCACCCGGGCTGGTTCAACTGGCGGCCGGACGGCACGATCAAATACGCCGAAAACCCGCCGAAGAAATACCAGGACATCGTCAACGTCGACTTCTATGCGGCAGACGCGATTCCAGGCCTGTGGACCGAGTTGCGTGACATCGTGGTGGGTTGGGTGGAAGAGGGCGTGAAGACCTTTCGCGTCGACAACCCGCACACCAAGCCGCTGCCGTTCTGGCAATGGCTGATCAGCGACGTGCGTGCCAAGTTCCCGGAGGTGATCTTCCTGGCGGAAGCCTTTACCACGCCGGCGATGATGGCGCGGCTGGGCAAGGTCGGTTATTCCCAGAGCTACACCTATTTCACCTGGCGCAATACCAAGGCCGAACTGAGCGAATACTTCACGCAGTTGAACGAGTCGCCGTGGCGCGAATGCTTCCGGCCGAATTTCTTCGTCAATACCCCGGACATCAACCCAGGCTTCCTGCACGAATCTGGCCGCCCGGGTTTCTTGATCCGCGCGGCGCTGGCCACTCTGGGCTCGGGCCTCTGGGGTATGTATTCAGGCTTTGAGCTGTGCGAAGCCGCACCTGTGCCGGGCAAAGAGGAATACCTGGACTCGGAAAAGTACGAGATCCGCGTCAGGGATTTTACCGCCCCCGGCAACATCATTGCCGAGATCGCCCAGCTCAACCGCATCCGCCGGCAAAATCCGGCCTTGCAGACCCATCTGGGGCTCAAGCTATACAACGCGTGGAACGACAACATCCTGTATTTCGGCAAGCGCAGCGAGGATGGCAGCAACTTCATTCTCGTCGCGGTGAGCCTGGATCCTTATAACGCCCAGGAAGCGAATTTCGAGTTGCCGCTGTGGGAATTGGGCCTGCCCGACGATGCCCAGACCCAGGGCGAAGACCTGATGAACGGCCACCGCTGGACCTGGTACGGCAAGACCCAGTGGATGCGCATCGAGCCGCATATGCCGTTCGGTATCTGGCGCATCACCGTTTCCTGAGCCCGATAGAGAACCCCTGTGGGAGCTGGCTTGCCTGCGATGGCGGTCTATCAGCCAACATTTCTGGCCCTGACACACTGCCATCGCAGGCAAACCAGCTCCCACATTGACCGTGCTCCATCGAGCCAATGTCAGAGAATTCCAGGAGTTTCCAATGGCGAAGAAACCCACACCCTCCACCTTCATCAAAGACCCGCTCTGGTACAAGGACGCGGTGATCTACCAGGTTCACGTCAAATCCTATTTCGACGCCAATAACGACGGTATCGGTGATTTTCCAGGGCTGATCGCCAAGCTGGACTACATCGCCGACCTGGGCGTGAATACCATCTGGCTGCTGCCGTTCTACCCTTCGCCACGGCGCGACGATGGCTATGACATCGCCGAATACCAGGGCGTGCACAGCGACTACGGCACCCTGGCCGACGCCAAGCGCTTTATCGCCGAGGCCCACAAACGTGGTCTGCGGGTGATCACCGAGCTGGTGATCAACCATACGTCCGACCAGCACCCCTGGTTCCAGCGGGCGCGCAAGGCCAAGCCCGGCTCGGCGGCGCGGGACTTCTACGTGTGGTCCGATGACGACCAGAAGTACGACGGCACCCGCATCATTTTTCTCGACACCGAAAAGTCCAATTGGACCTGGGACCCGGTGGCCGGCCAGTACTTCTGGCACCGCTTCTATTCCCACCAGCCGGACCTGAATTTCGACAACCCAAAAGTCATGGAGGCCGTGCTGTCGGTGATGCGCTACTGGCTGGACATGGGCATCGACGGCCTGCGCCTGGATGCCATTCCGTACCTGATCGAGCGTGATGGCACCCACAACGAAAACCTGCCTGAGACCCATAACGTTCTCAAGCAAATCCGCGCGGAGATCGACGCTCATTACCCCGACCGCATGCTGTTGGCCGAAGCCAATCAGTGGCCCGAAGACACCCAACTCTATTTTGGCGACAAAAAAGGCGACGACGGCGATGAGTGCCACATGGCGTTTCACTTTCCGCTGATGCCGCGCATGTACATGGCCCTGGCGCAGGAAGATCGCTTCCCCATCACCGACATTCTGCGCCAGACCCCGGAAATTCCTGCCCATTGCCAGTGGGCGATCTTCCTGCGCAACCACGATGAATTGACCCTGGAGATGGTTACCGACAAGGAACGCGACTACCTGTGGAACTACTACGCCGCCGACCGTCGTGCGCGGATCAACCTGGGCATTCGCCGGCGCCTGGCGCCGCTGATGGAGCGTGACCGTCGGCGTGTCGAACTGCTCAACAGCCTGCTGCTGTCGATGCCCGGCACGCCGACCCTGTATTACGGCGATGAAATCGGCATGGGCGATAACATCTACCTGGGCGACCGCGATGGCGTGCGCACGCCGATGCAATGGTCTATCGACCGCAATGGCGGGTTCTCCCGTGCCGACCCAGCCAGCCTGGTGCTGCCGCCGATCATGGACCCGTTGTATGGCTATCAATCGGTCAACGTCGAGACCCAGACCCAGGACCCGCACTCGCTGTTGAACTGGACCCGACGCATGCTCGCCGTGCGCAAGCAATCCAAGGCGTTCGGGCGGGGCAGCTTGAAAATGCTCTCGCCGAGCAACCGCCGCATCCTGGCGTACACCCGTGAATTCACCGGGGACGACGGCCGTACCGAGATCATCCTGTGCGTGGCCAACGTGTCCCGCAGCGCCCAGGCGGCCGAACTGGACCTGTCGGCCTTCGCCGGCATGGTGCCGGTGGAGATGCTCGGCGGGAATGCCTTCCCGCCCATCGGCCAGCTCAATTTCCTGCTGACGTTAGCGCCTTATGGGTTTTACTGGTTCGTGCTGGCGGCGGAAAACCAGATGCCCAGCTGGCACGTGGAACCGGCCCAGAGCATGCCGGATTTCACCACCCTGGTACTGAAGAAGCGTATGGAAGAACTCCTGGAAGCACCGTGCCGAGACACCCTCGAGCAAACCTCGCTGCCGGCCTGGCTGCCCAAGCGACGCTGGTTTGCCGGCAAGGACGCGGCTATCGAGCGCGTGCACATCGCCTACGGTGTGCGGTTCGGTGACCCGCAGCATCCTGTATTGCTCAGTGAAATCGAGGTGACCAGCGCGGGGCAGGTCAATCGTTACCAACTGCCTTTCGGGTTTCTGGCAGAGGATCAATTCACCAGCGCCTTGCCCCAGCAATTGGCGCTGGCCCGGGTACGGCGCACGCGCCAGGTCGGGCTGGTGACCGATGCCTTCAGCCTTGAGCACTTTATTCGTGCGGTCATCCAGGGCCTGCAAGCCGGCACGGTGATTGATTCGAGCGATGGCCCCTTGCGCTTTGCCGCCACACCGCACCTGGCGGCGTTGCAACTGACCGATGAGGCGCAGGTGCGTTACCTGTCGGCCGAGCAATCCAACAGCTCGGTGGTGGTGGGGGAGAGCCTGGTGCTCAAGTTGATTCGTAAAGTGGCCAGCGGCGTGCACCCTGAACTGGAAATGAGCGCTTACCTGACCGAGGCGGGCTACCCGAATATTTCGCCGCTGATGGGCTCGGTGGTCCGACGTGACGAGCAAGGGCAGGACAACCTGCTGATGATTGCCCAGGGTTACCTGAGCAACCAGGGTGACGCGTGGGCCTGGACCCAGAACAGCCTGGAGCGGGCGATTCGGGATGAGCTGGCCGAGGCGATGTCCGAGCAGGAACAGCACTACAACGCCCTTGGCGAGTTAAAGGACTTTGCCGGTTTGCTGGGGCAACGCCTGGGGGAAATGCATGTCGTCTTGGGCGCAAGCACGCCGAACAAGGACTTCGCGCCGCAAGTGACCACGGCAAAGGACACCCAGGCCTGGGCCCGGGATGTGGGCGCGCAACTGGACCGTGCGCTGCAATTACTCAAACTTCATGAAACCCGGTTGAACCCCGCGGATCAGGCGTTGGTCAGTGAATTGCTGGTCCAGGAAAAAGCCATAGGCCGTTACGTGCAGGCCTTGGCCAAAGCCACGAAAGGCGGGCTGCGTATCCGGGTGCATGGCGACTTGCACTTGGGCCAGGTGTTGGTGGTGCAGGGCGATGCCTACCTGATCGACTTTGAAGGGGAGCCTGCGCGCCCGTTGCATGAGCGGCGTGGCAAGCACAGCCCCTATAAAGATGTAAGTGGCGTACTGCGTTCGTTTGATTACGCGGCGGCCATGGCCCTGAATGTGCAGGGTGTGGATCACTCGCCCGAGGCAGACCTGGCGCGCAAACGCGTAACCGATCGTTACTTGAAAGAGGCGCGCGAGGCATTTATCCAGGCTTATCAGGCAGCTACGTCTACACTGGCGCATGACTGGCAGGATGCCAAAGGCCAGGACGCAGCGCTGACGTTGTTCAGCCTGGAGAAGGCCGCGTATGAAGTGGCCTACGAAGCGGAGAACCGCCCGACCTGGTTGCCGGTGCCCCTGCAAGGGCTGCATGGCTTGCTGAGCGGGATGGTCTCTACAGAGAAAGCACCTATATCGAAAACTGCACGCGGTGGGGAGACGTCATGAGCTTTACACATAAAGAACCGCTGCAACCGAAGTTGACTGCATTACCGGCAGCCAAGGATGTCGAGGCGCTGGTACGCGCCGAACACCATGACCCGTTCTCGATTCTCGGGCCCCATGATGACGAGCAGGGCGGCCAGTTCATCCGTGCCTTCCTGCCGGAAGCCTTGAGCGTCCAGGTACTGGCGCGCGACAGTGGCGAGCACATCGGTAGCCTTGATGCGACCCAAGTGCCGGGCTTGTTTGTCGGCCACTTCAGTGCGCGCCAGGACTACCTGCTGAAAATCCAGTGGGCCGGTGGCGAGCAGATCACCGAAGATCCCTACAGTTTCAGCCAATTGCTCTTGGGTGAAATGGACCTGTACCTGTTTGCCGAAGGCAACCACCGAGACCTCAGCAGCTGCCTGGGCGCTCAGGTGACCAGTGTCGATGGCGTGCAGGGCGTACGCTTTGCCGTGTGGGCACCGAATGCGCGGCGGGTGTCGGTGGTGGGCGACTTCAATATCTGGGACGGTCGCCGTCACCCCATGCGTCTGCGGCATCCGTCGGGCGTGTGGGAGATCTTTATCCCACGCCTGCAACCGGGCGCAGCCTACAAATACGAGATCCTCGGCAGCCACGGCATTTTGCCGCTCAAGGCTGATCCGGTGGCGCTGGCCACGCAATTGCCCCCCGACACTGCGTCAAAGGTCGCCGAACCGCTGCAGGTTGACTGGCAGGACCATGAGTGGATGCAGGCCCGGGTCGAGAAACAGAAGCACACCGCACCGCTGTCGATCTACGAGTTGCACGTGGGGTCCTGGCAGGCCGAGCTGGACGAGGCGGGTGAAGTGGCGCGCCAATACAACTGGCGTGAACTGGCTGAGCGCTTGATCCCTTATGTGCAGCAACTGGGCTTCACCCATGTCGAGCTGATGCCGATCATGGAACACCCGTTTGGCGGTTCCTGGGGGTACCAGGCACTGTCACAATTCGCGCCGACTGCGCGTTTTGGTTCGCCGCAAGACTTTGCCTACTTTGTCGACGCCCTGCACCGGGCGGATATCGGTGTGATCCTTGACTGGGTGCCGGCGCATTTTCCTACCGATACCCACGGCCTGGCGCAGTTCGACGGCACCGCGCTGTACGAGTACGGCAACCCCCTGGAAGGCTTTCATCAGGACTGGGACACGCTGATCTACAACCTGGGCCGCACCGAAGTGCATGGCTTTATGCTGGCGTCGGCGTTGCATTGGCTCAAGCATTTCCACGTCGACGGCCTGCGCGTGGATGCAGTGGCCTCGATGCTCTACCGCGACTATTCGCGCAAAGCCGGTGAGTGGGTGCCCAACCGCCATGGCGGCCGCGAGAACCTGGAGGCCATCGACTTCTTGCGTCACCTCAATGACGTGGTTGCCCTCGAAGCGCCCGGCGCCTTGGTGATTGCCGAAGAATCCACGGCCTGGCCCGGTGTGAGCCAGCCAACCCAGCAGGGTGGCCTGGGCTTCAACTACAAGTGGAACATGGGCTGGATGCACGATTCGCTGCACTACATCCAGCAAGACCCGGTGTACCGCGCCCATCATCACAACGAGCTGAGTTTCGGCCTGGTGTACGCGTGGTCCGAGCGTTTTATCCTGCCGATCTCCCACGATGAAGTGGTGCACGGCAAGCATTCGCTGATCGACAAGATGCCCGGCGACCGTTGGCAGAAGTTCGCCAACCTGCGCGCCTACCTGGCGTTCATGTGGATGCACCCGGGCAAGAAGCTGCTGTTCATGGGCTGCGAGTTCGGCCAATGGCGCGAGTGGAACCACGACCAGCAACTGGACTGGTACTTGTTGCAATACGCCGAACACAAAGGCGTGCAAAAACTGGTAGGCGATTTGAACCGCCTGTACCGCGAAGAGCCGGCGCTGCACGAGCAGGACGACGCGCCCCAGGGCTTCCAGTGGCTGATCGGCGATGACGCGATCAACAGCGTCTACGCCTGGCTGCGCTGGAGCAAGGATGGTCGGCCGGTGCTGGTGGTCGCCAACTTTACCCCGGTGCCGCGGGAGGCCTACAAGGTCGGCGTGCCATTTGCCGGGCGTTGGAGTGAGGTGATCAACAGTGATGCGGACACTTATGCAGGTTCCAATTACGGCAATGGTGGGGATGTCTTCACCCAGGACGAGCCGCAGCATGGGCAGCCTGTGTCGTTGTCGTTGAATCTGCCGCCCCTGGGGGTGTTGATCCTGCGACCCGAATAACCGCCAATACTGGCCAGCAGGCACTCACGGGCTGTGCAGCGGTTGTATCGCGCTGCATGGCCCGCTGTCGTTTTGTGCCATCGAATGTTGACTTGGATTGTCACAAATATCTCTGGAACATTTTCCTACGCGGCTTCCACACAAGGATGTCGGCAATAAGGCGCAGTTCTTTCAGCTCTGCTCGCTTTTTCGCTGGGTCCGTGAACGCCAATCCAGAGAAGAAAAAACACCATGACGTCTGTCCAGTTGAGAGCACCCGGAACTCCCTTGACCGCTCACGGCAAGCTGCTGCCTGAAAAACCTTTAGCTTCTCCCGCAAAAGCCCAGCCGTTATCGACTGCGCGCAACCCGGCTCAGCCTGACGCGGTGGGTGCAAGGCTGGCAGACCTTGATCAGATGTTGAAAGTGTTGCACGAGCTGAAGGCAGGCAAAGGCACTCCTGATGCGCAAAAAGTCCATGTGGTGCTCGGCAAGCAATCGTCGCTCGTACCGACTACCGGTGTGACTGCGCCGGGCACTAACCAGTTGGACACTATGCTCAAGTTCTACGGCGTTGTTCCGTCGAACCCACGAACGCCTGCCGAGGTGCAAGCAGCGATTCATGCCGTGGAAAATACCCGCAGTGAAATATCCCTGGGCCTGGATGACGATTCCACTCGGGTCGATGCGTTGCTGCAGGAGAGTAGCGAGGGTGCTATTGCTGAGGTCGTCAATGAAACAGAGGTGGCACGCAAAAAACCGTTGCTCAGCTATCTGACCGAAGGCCTCTCGGCGCAAGCGCTGGAAAAGGCCAAGGACACACCCGCCGTACTGTTGGCGCTGATTCTCAAGTCGCCCAATGCAGAACGACTGCTTCAAACGTTGCTGAAGAAACTGGGCGGTGCCGAGTTCTCGCTGAATGACGTTATTTCCCCGGCCGTCAAGGTGCGGCTGGTCATGAAAGCCATCGCCTTGAGCCTGGACCCATTAACCGGGCGCAAGGCTGGACACGTCGCGGGATTCGACCTGACCTCTCGTGATCTGTGGGGGCAAAGCTATGGGTCTATCAGCGCAAGCCTTCACCAGCATCTGGTGGATGCGAAGAAACTGTCCCCCCTTGAAGCGCACCTGGCTGCTTACATTCTTAAACCGAGTTTGCCAGCTGAGTTCGCCGTGGCGGATATCCCTGAGGCGTTGCCGTATCAAGGAAGCGCTGTCTGGGTGAATTTCAAGCACGGTGTCGCGCTGGCTGAAATGATTGAACCGGGTTCGGCACGCCGCATGAGTTTCCAGGCGCTGGTTGACTTGCCCGGCAAGCTGAGCGAACAGGCGACCACGGACGAACAGCGCGGGCTCATCACCGCGACGCGCATTCCGGCCATTCTGGAGTGGGCGACAGCGCAGGGCGTGATCCCGCAGAAAGACGAGTATTCCCAGGATGAAATTCAGCATGCTGTCTTGGTGTTTGATGAACATGTGAGTGACATCGTAGAAGCCACCACGCAATTGGCCACCGATGTGCCGATGCGCAAGCAGTATTTTGAGCGGATGGAAAAGGGCACCTCGCGCACTGAGGTGTTGTCGCTGATCAGTCCTTTTTTTGCGCTGTATCGACACCTCAATGGCGAGAAAATCAGGCCGTCTGACGCGGTCTATGAGTACCCGGTTTACGATGAGGACCGCTTTGAGAGCGAGTTTGGGCGCTATCTGACCCAAGCCAAGGCAGGCTACGCCCGGGTGGTGCTCAGCCAACTGGCCCAGCTTCCATTCAAGGATCGGGTGGCAATCGAGAGGGGTGAGGTCACGCTGTATGCCCTCAGGGTCAAGCCTGGCTCCGACACGGAGACCGATGACGACAAGAAGGCGGCTTTGACGCGCCCGGGCTTCCTGATAAAGGCGGTGTACGAAGGGCAGACCCATTACTATGAAATGAATCCGGTGAAAGGGATTGCCCGGCGTCGTGATGATCTGAAACCGGTCCTGGAGTCGTACGATCCGACAGAAAAAAACTACACAAAGGACTTTGTTTCCATCGAACACTCGGACGATGGGGCTGCGTCCGAATCCATTGTTGTACGCAATAGCCGCACAGGCAGGGCGGCGTTCAAGCAAGCGTGGATTGACTTCAAGGCCGGCAAGGGGCCACGACCGAAAAGTTTCAGCATCGTGGTGCCTCAACAGCTTGCGCACTTTCCTGCTCCTACCAGCCCGTCGAAAGACTCAGTACCCCGTACACTGACGTCCAACCGTTCTGAAGAAATCGCAGTGGCAATCAGTCGAGGCCTGTTCTATGTCAACGAAGACAAATTGCAGGAGTGGGCCGCGTCTGACCCTGACCGCAAAAGCTCGGCGCACAAAAATGACCAAGCGTTCTGGGAGCGGATAAAGGGTGTGGGGCAGTTCTTTATCCCGTTTTGGAGTGGCATTGAGGATCTCGTCAACGGACGGACCAAGGACGGCATTCTGGGCCTGGTGGTGGATGGGCTCTTCACCTTCGCCGGCCCGGCCGGCCGGTTGGCGTCAGGCACGGTGCGCGTGTTGTCTGGCGCGGGACGGCTCACCCTGCGAGGGCTCTTACCGAAGTTCGCGCCTCTGGTGAAGCAGTTCGGGGTGTCCGTGGGCCACAACCTGAACCCGCTCGATCCGGTACTGCATGGCATAAACTTCAAAGGCGGGAAGTCGCTCACATTCAAACCCGCAGACATCAGCAGAATCAAGGCGGGTGCTGCGCAGTTCAAGCAGTCATTGTCGTTCAAACCGCCTGGCAAGGGCCGTTATGAGGTCACACCCGACCTGCCTCTCACCACGAGGAGCTTGCCCGAAGGGGGAACGGTCAGGGTCCCTGATGGCATCTCCAGCGACCAGGTACGTGTACTGAAAAGGCAGCATCACACCGACGTGGTGGTCGGCGATGACGTCTTTCGTTTTGACCCGCGCAACCCCGACAAGCTGATCAAGGTGGGCGGTCCGGAGCAGGCAGGGCCGCTGGACGGTTTTACACTGACCTGCGGCGCGGTGGGCAAGCGGTCAAAGCGAGACGTGGACGACCTGTGTTACACCAAGCTCATCGAGCCTGGTGGTACGCCGGTTTTCCAGGATGCCCAAGCGCTTGAGCATCGCCGATTGATTCCTATGGCAGGGCAGGCCAACAGGCCGCGTACTGTGGTGCATGAACATCGGTTATATCGGGTCAACGAGGTGGGTAACCAGGAGCTTTTGCCGATCGCGACTCGACAGCCTATCACCTACAAACCTCACACGAGCGGCACACGGGTCAACGAACCGGATTTTGGTTTTGATGACTTTGGCCAGCCCCGGGCGCTGAACCAGGACACCGTGGTGGTGAAGATGGACGCGATCAGCGATCTGAGCCATGACCAGCGTGTTGTCAGAGGGGTCAAGGTCGACCACGGTGGCAAGCAGTACGTGGTGGTGGAGGGCGACACGGGCGTTCACTACTACGCCGAGCTCACGGGTTCCGACACCCTGGATTTCCATCGATTGACCCGTAATGACCCGGTAGACGCTGACTTCATTCGCCAACACGATCAGTTCAAGGACCTCCATGGCTACGTGGCGCAGGGTACACCCAACAACCAACTGGTGGTTTTGCCGAGCATTGAGACCCTGATCAATAAAATCCTGGCGGAGAATCCCCTGTCACCGGCGGAAATCGACCATCTGGTCAAGGTACTCAGCGGGCTGACGGTCGAGAAGCGGCGTGAAGTTTTGATGGCTGTCTACGCAAGCGGAAATAATCCGGGGAAAGTGGTGGTCGCGGCAAAACCGATCCGGCTTGAGCCCATCAAGAAGCCCGCGGACTTCGCACAACTGACACCCGAGCAGCAGAACGGCGTGTATGCGCAAGGTGGCAAGAAGGCAGTGGACGATCAGTTTGACGCCACGGGCATACGCTCCGCCAATCAACAGGTGCCCGGCCAACCGGGTGAACACGTGCGCAATCAGAGTGCCTCGGAAACCGTGGGGTGGCTGTATACGCGAACGAATGCGCCCAATTACTCCGAAATTGTGCTCAAGACCGGGGCCGGTAATTGCGACCAGATGGCCAAGGTCGCGGTTGATACGATCAACGTCAGTGGCGGCAACGCCCGTATCGCGCAAGTACCCGGGCATACGTTTGCTATTGTCGGTGGCCCGCCTGGATCACCGCGCAGCCAAGGGTTTACCGGGCCCGAGTGGGCGGACGCCTGGGTGGTCGACCCCTGGGCGGGTATCACCTGCCCGGCCGTGGACTACCCGGTCCGGTTCAAGGCACGGATGCAGGAGTGGAGCCACTCGGGCAGGCGAATCCTGATCAGCAACGGGAAGACACCGCCGCAGTCGGTCTGGAGCGATCCCATGACGCCACGCTGGATCGATGCAACGGTCAATGGCGAGGCTCAAGTGTTCTGAGCATCGCGCCGTCGTCTATGCTGAAGCCGGGGGTTATTCAGGCGGTCAAAACCAGACAATGCCTCTATCTGGCGTGATTCAGTTGTTCAGGGTGCTGGCAGGGTGCCACAATGGCGCCTTTGTCGTGGCAGTCGAAGCAGGCGGATTTCATGAACGGCCTTGGGCGTGGGCGGGACCAGGATTGTTTTATCGAGGAGCAGGTGCGAACGGACCGTTTGCACCAGCTGTTTCGTCAGTCGTTCGCCGCCATTTTCGGCAGTTACCTGGGCGCCGCCATGCTCTGCTGGCTGTGCTGGGACCGCTTTGATCATCAGGTGATGTTGATCTGGATGGTGGTGCTGGCGGTCACCTCGCTGCTGCGCCTCAAGATGTTCATGGACTGGTTCCGCTGCCCGAACATCGAACGCACTCCCGATCGTTGGGAGCGCCGCTACTGGGTCACGTTGATGCTGTCGGCCGGCGTGTGGGGCCTGGGTGCCCTGGCCGTGATGCCCACCGACGACCGCGTGTCCCAGGTGTTGGTGATGCTGTTTACCGTGGGCATGTCGGTCAGCGCGGTGTCCTGTTACTCCGCCTATCGCTACATGACCCTGGGTTCCATGGGCCTGGTGTTACTGCCGTGCACGCTGTGGCTGCTGTTTCAGCCGTCGCCGATGCAGGTGGGCGTGGCGGTGGCGGTGCTGGTGTTCTCGACCTTTGTGGTCAGCGCCACGCGCAAATTGTCCGATGCCCTGGAAAAAGCCTTCCGCCTGACCCGGCAGATGGAACGCGCTCACAACATCTCCACCCGCGCCGCACAGACCGACGAGCTTACCGGGCTGATGAACCGTCGCGCCTTCTTCGAACATGCCCAGTTGTTGTACGCCCAATGCCGGCACAACCAACAGCCGTTGAGCGCGCTGATGATGGACATGGACCACTTCAAAGACATCAACGACACCTACGGCCACCAGGCGGGTGACCAGGTACTGCGCCAGATTGGCGGGGTGATCAGTGCGTCGTTTCGCCAGGCCGACGTGTATGGCCGCCTGGGTGGCGAAGAGTTTGCCGTGCTGTTGCCCAACACCTCATTGGAAACCGCCCGCGACATCGCCGAGCAACTGATCAAGGCGATTTCCGGCCTGGCCGCCGAACCTGTGCACGGCCTGACCGCCAGCCTGGGCGTGGCCACCACCCGCAGCCTCGACCAGGACCTGCACAGCTTGATGAACACCGCCGACAAGGCGCTGTACCGGGCCAAGGCCCTGGGGCGCAATCAGGTGGCGGTGGCGGAGTAGGGCTCAGTCCCGGGCCATTGACTTGGCCAGTGCCCGTGCCACCTGCTCGGCCGAGTAGGGCTTGGCCAGGAACTCGAAGCCTTCATAGCCGCTGTCGGCCAACTCTTCGCTGTAGCCCGAGGTGAGCACCACCGGCAGGTCCGGGCGGCGTTGGCGCATCAGCCTGGCCATCGCCACGCCGGTCATGCCTGGCATCACCACGTCCGAGAAAATCCCGTCGAAGGCCATGGCATCCTCCCCGGCCAGCGCCAGTGCCTGTTCGGCATCGGTGGCCCAGGTGGTCTGGTAGCCCAGGTCCTGCAGGATCTGGTTGGCGAAGCGGCCCACTTCCAGGTTGTCTTCGACGATCAGGATATGCCGCAGGGTGGTGTCGGGCAGCGGGGCGTGTTCCTCGGGTTGCGCAGGCGGTTGCACAGTGGGAGGCGCCACTTCGGGCAGGTACAGGGTAAACACCGTGCCGCGCCCGAGGGTGCTGGCCACGTCGACGTTGCCGCCCGATTGCTTGGCAAACCCGAACACCTGGGACAAGCCTAGGCCGGTGCCTTTGCCCACGGCCTTGGTGGTAAAGAACGGCTCGAAAATGCGCTCCACGTTGTCGCCGGGAATGCCGCTGCCGGTGTCGGCCAGGGATACGGCCACACACGGCTGGCGCACTTCGGCCTCCCCGCGAATACGCGGCAAGGCCGGCACGCTGGCCACGCGCAGGGTCAGTTGGCCCTGGCCGTCCATGGCGTCACGGGCGTTGAGGGCCATGTTGATCAGGGCGGTTTCAAACTGGCTGGAATCGACGCGCACATGGCACGGCGTGGCAGGCAGTTCGATTTGCACGTGGATGCGCGCACCGGTCACGCTTTCGAGCATTTCGCCGATGTTCTTGACCCGCAGGCTCACGTCGAAGACTTCCGGGTTCAGCGGTTGGCGACGGGCGAAGGCGAGCAGTTGGCTGGTGAGCTTGCTGGCCCGCTCGACGGTGTCGGAGACGGCGCCCATGTAGCGTTGGCGGCGTTCTTCGGACAGCCCGGGCTGGCGCAGGAAGTCCATGGACGAGCGAATGATGGTCAACAGGTTGTTGAAGTCATGGGCCACGCCACCGGTCAATTGGCCGATGGCTTCGAGTTTCTGTGATTGGTGCAGGGCGGCTTCGGCCTGGGTCAGCGCGGTGGTGCGCTCTTCTACCCGTTGCTCCAGGGTGGCGTTTAATTCGGTGATGGCCGTCAGCCCGTCGCGCACTGCCGCGTCGGCGCGCACGCGCTCGATATGCGCCCAGGAGCGCTCGGTGACTTCGCCCACCAAGGCCAGGTCGTAAGGCGACCACACACGGGCGTTCTTGTGATGCACCGCCATCAGCGCCGTCAGGTGCCCGTCCTTGATCAGCGGAAAGCACACCGTCGCCAAGGCGCCCAGGGCCTGGTAGCTGGCGGCTTCGCTTGGGGCGAATTCCACGCGGTTGTCGTGGATCACCAGGGGCTCGCCTGCGCGCAAACGGCGCACGGCCAACTCGCCGAACGACGCCAGGCTGTAGCGCCCGACGATACTGGGTGACCCGGGCGCGGCCCAGTTGCCGCGAATGGTGAAGCCGTCCTGGTCGTCGTCCATGTCGGCATACGCGCAGTTCGACACGTGCAGGTGCTCGGCCAGCAACCGCGTGGTGCTGGTCATGATGGCTTCGGCATCGATGGCATTGGCTACCGCACTGCCGATGGCGTCCAGCACCGCTAGACGGCGTGTGAGAAACACGGTGGCGGTGGTCTCAGTGACGGTATTGAGCAGGCCCACGACCTTGCCCTGGGAGTCGCGGATCGGGCTGTAGCAAAAGGTGAAATAGGCCTGTTCGGCCCCGGCGCCGCGCTCGATCACCAACGGGAAATTTTCGACATAGGTGGCGTGCCCTTCGAAGACCGCCTGGGCAATGGGGCTGACCTCTTCCCAGGCTTCACGCCAGACCTCGTTGAACGGACGCCCCAGCGCATAGGGCTTGTCGCCCAGGATCGGGGTCATGGCGTCGTTGTAGAGCATGGTCAGGTGAGGGCCCCACGCGATGGACTGCGGGAAGCTGGAGGCAAAGCACAAGGCCACGGTGGTCTTGAGGACATCGGGCCAGTGTTCCAGCGGGCCCAGGGGCGTCGCGGCCCAATCATGCTGGCGAACGCGCTCAGCCATGTCGCTGCTGCTTTGCAGCCAATTCATCATTGGGAAAACACCTTGTTCGCCTCGGTCGGTTCAACGCCTGGAAGGGGCGGCCTGACAAGCAACAGACCGGAATGCCCGCTAGCAGTTCAGCGGGATTTTCCGAATGATATCAATTTGATGCTTCGGTGGCGTGGGGCTTCTGCAAATCCATTATTGCGCGCCAAAAACCCCCGTCCAGTAAATCCCTGCATCGCTCTTGGGGTCCATCGCATAGGCGGCACCCAGCTCACGGAATTGCGGGTTCATCAGGTTGGCGCAATGGCCCGGGCTGGCCAGCCAGCCGTCCACCACTTTGCGCGGGGTGTCCAGGCCAGCCGCGATGTTTTCGCCGATGTTCTTCGCGATATATCCGGCCAGTTCGGCGCGGTCACCCGGGGTGCGGCCGTCGTGGTCGAGGTGGTCGAAGAAGTTGCCGTTGGCCATGTTGCGTGTGTGACTGTTGGCGGCATTGGCCAGGTCGTCGTTCCACGACAGCGGGGTGGTTGCGGGAAAGGCTTGGGTGCCGCATTGGCGCGGCTGTTCACGGGCGGCGTTGATCAGGCCGAGCAGTTGCTTGCCTTCGGTCTGCCAATCGCCCAGGCCACTGGACAGCAGCGGGCGGGCGAGTACGATGCGCCAGTCCTGGCCGCTGTTGCTCACACCGATGTCGACAAACTGCGGGTCCAGCACTACGCGGCAGAAACTTTCGCGCACGGCCTTCATCGCCGCTTGCGCGTCCTTGGGGCCCGACAGGCTGATGGCCTGCACATTGACCATCGGGTAGGCCGCACGGGCCAGGGCCTGCTGCAGGTCGCCAACGTTGGTGGCGGGCAGCACGAGCCGGGTGTCGCTGGCCAGCGGCGGCAGTTCCTGGGAACCCTGGTTGCCGCAGCGCTGTACCTGGCTGCGGTAATCGTTGATCTGTTGTACCAACTGACTTTCTTCATTCGCCATCGCGCTGGCGCAGAACACCAAACTGGCGGCCAGCGTCGTAAGACCCATCATCAATGACAGAACGCGCATGGACGTTACCCTTGAGCTTGAAAGTGCCCATGATGCGCGATGTAGGTGCGTCCATGCACCCGTTGGTCCGAACTTTTTTCCTCAGTTCTTGAATGCCGAGTGTTTGCGGCCCTGATCGCACAAGGCAAACACCACCACCAGCAGGGCCGAAACCGCGAGGATTATCACAACGCCATCAGTGGAGTGAGTGGCTGAGGCCGCCACCATCGACAGCGCCCCTAATGGCGCGAGGCCACCGGCGATGGCGGTGCCGATTTCACGCCCGGTGCCAAAGCCCGAAGAGCGGGTCTGGGTCGGGAACTGACGGCTCAGGAACGAGCCCTGTGGCGCAAACATCATCGGCGCCAGGATGCCGGTGCCCACGCCAATGGCCAGGTAGATCATCAGGCTTTCGCCACTGTTGAGCAGCGCCAGGAACGGGTAGGCGAACAGCAGCGAGCACACCCCGCCGAGCATCAACACGGTCTTGCTGCTCCATTTGTCGCACAGCCAGCCGAAGCAGGGCACGGCGACGATGGCGATCAGGCTGGCGATGGTCACCGACAGCGAGGTGACGTGCACGTCCACGCCTTTGAACTGGGTGAGGTAGGCCAGGGAAAAGGTCTTGAAGATGTAGCTCAGGGCGTTGTAGCCAATCGCCACGAAGAACACCACCGCCAGGCCCTTCAGGTCGTTCTTGAACAAGGCCTTGAGCGGTGATGCCTTGGCTTTGCTTTCGGCCTTGCTCAGCTCGTTGAATTGCGGGGTTTCCGGGATGCTGCGGCGCACCCACAGGCCCACGCCCACCAGCACGATGCTGCACACAAACGGGATGCGCCAGCCGCCGGCCAGCAGGAACTCGTTGCCGTTGATGGTCAGCAGGTAAACCGTGAGCGAGGACAGCAGCAAGCCCAGGTTCAGGCCCAGTGCCGGCCAGGCACCCTGGCTGCCGCGTTTGTTTTGGGAGGCGTGCTCGTAGGACGTCACCGCCGCTCCCGACAACTCGGCACCGGCGCCCAGGCCCTGGATGATGCGGATAAACACCAGCACGATCGGCGCCCAGATGCCGATGGAGGCGTAGCTGGGGATCAGGCCGATCAGCGTGGTGCACACGCCCATCAGGCAGAAGGTCAGCACCAGCACTTGCTTGCGACCGAACTTGTCGCCCAGGTAGCCAAACAGAATGCCGCCGAACGGGCGTGCGATAAAGCCGATGGCGAAGGTGGAAAAGGCCATCAGCGTGGCGGTCTTCGGATCACTGTTATCGAAGAAGATCTTCGAGAACACAATCGCGGCCATGGTGGCGTAGAGGTAAAAATCGTACCACTCCAGCATTGAGCCAAAGATGGTGGCGGCCGCGACTTTGCGCAGGCGCTTGCGGGTTTGCTCGGGCGTTTCGGTGCTGGGGATGGAGGCGGGGGCCGTCATGCGTTACTTCCTTCTGAGTCTTTATAGTTATTGTCAAATGGACGTTTGGTGCCGGGTGTTACGCGGGGGTGAATAGGCGGTCGGCGATCATCGCGCCGATGGGCATGGCTGACGTGGCGGCCGGCGAGGGCGCGTTGCACACGTGCAGCATTCGCGCGGTCTGGGCGAACAAAAAGTCGTGTACCAGGCTGCCGTCGCGCATCACCGCCTGGGCGCGAATGCCCGCTTCATAGGGCAGCAAGTCGTCGAGGGTCAGCGATGGGCAGTACTTGCGGCACTGCTCCAGGTAACCGGACTTGAACAGCGAATTCTTCATTTCGGTGGTGCCCGAGCCGAGGTTCTGCCAAATGGTTTTCCAGAACCCCGGGAAGCTGGCGTACTGCGCCACATCGCGCCAGTTCACCGAAAACTTGCGGTAATTCTCACGGCCCAGGCCCAACACGGCATTCGGGCCGACGGTAACGCTGCCGTCGATCATGCGCGTGAGGTGAACGCCGAGGAACGGTAGCTCCGGGTCGGGAATCGGGTAGATCAGGTGGTTGACGATGTTGTTTTTTTCCGGCGGCAGGCGGAAGTATTCGCCCCGGAACGGGATGATCTGATGGTCGATCTTGATCCCGGCGAGGGTCGCCAGGCGGTCCGACTGCAAGCCTGCACACACCACCAGGTGGCGCGCCTGCCAGGTTTCGCTGCGGGTGCTGATGGTGACCTTGTCGGTGTCTTCGCGGATCGCGGTCACGGTGCGGTCCAGGCAGATCTGGCCACAGCGACGGCGGATCACCTCAGCCATGGTCTCGCACACCTGGCGGTAGTCGACGATGCCGGTGGCGTCGAGAAACAGCCCGCCCAGGCCAACGATGTTCGGTTCACGCTGGCGCAACTGGTCGGCATCCAGCCGCTCAACCTTCATGCCGTTGAGCTGAGCGCGCGCATACAGCGCTTCCATGCGTTGCATTTCCAGCGGATTGGACGCCACCAGCAGCTTGCCGCACACCTCGAACTTGATGCCGTGCTCGGTGCAGAACTGCTTGGTCTGTTCGGCGCCGCGCTTGCACAGGTCGGCCTTCAGGCTGCCGGGTGCGTAGTAGATGCCAGCATGGATCACGCCGCTGTTGTGGCCGGTCTGGTGCTTGGCCAGCACCGACTCTTTTTCCAGGATCACCAGGGACGCGCCGGGTTTGCGCTTGAGCAGTTCCATGGCGGTGGCCAGGCCGACGATGCCGCCGCCGATGATGCAATAGTCGTGAATCATGATGCGGAGTCTCTAAGGTTGCACATTTTGGTCTGCTTATCAGGTTGTCAGACTAATGTTTTTGTTAAAAAAATGGCGTGTCCATGGACACGCTACTTAAAGGATCAATGGGTGGCTGGCAGCTCCAGGCTCAGGCGGCGCGCGGCAGCCCGCAGGTGTGCTTCGGCGCTGGCGGCGGCACGCTGAGCGTCACCGTCGGCGATGGCCTGGTAGAGCGCCTGGTGTTCTTGGGTGGCGTCGGCGGAGCCTGTGACAAAGCGTGACGCCGAGTTTTCCCAGGCGGTCTTGCGCGCACTGGCCAATTGGCTGCGCAGGAAGTCGTGGAAGGCCACGAAGTAATCATTCTTGCTGGCGTCGGCGATGGCGCGGTGGAACTCCACGTCGGCGATGGCGGCGGCTTCGAAGTTGTCGCGGTTGTCCTGCATTGCCTGTAGGGCGCTTTTCATGCGCTGCAGGTCGGCATCATCGCGGCGCTGGGCGGCAATCGAGGCGGCTTGGGTTTCGATCCACAGGCGCACTTCGAACATCTGCGCCAGGTCGGGGCGGCGGCCGTCGGCCTGGGGGAAGCGGAACACCGTACCGGCCGGTGTCTGCGAAATGAACGAGCCCAGGCCCCGGCGCGCGGTGATCACGCCATCGGCCTTGAGCTGGGCAATCGCTTCGCGCACCACGGAACGGCTGACGTTGAGTTGTTCAGCCAGTTGCTGTTCGGTGGGCATGCGCGACTCGGGCGGCAGTTGGCCGGAGTCGATTTCTGCGCGGATGGCACTGACAACCCGGACGACGAGCGAATCGGGGCGTTGGAGCTCAAGCATGGGACTGCCTTGGTGATCAGGTTGTCAGACAATAGTCGTTACGATTTTAACTTGTCAATATTTGTGTCGTATCCCCGCCGCCAGCAGGATCATGCCCAGCGCCACGGCGAAGGTGGTGTGCAGGCCGTAGGCCACTGATTGTGGCAGGGCATGGGTGACATCTGGAGTGGCCCAGGCGAACACCGCACCCAGGGCCGATGCGCCGAAAATCAAGCCGAGGTTGCGAGACAGGTTCAACAGGCCGGAGACCTTGCCACGACGTGAGGCCTCTACATCGCTCATCACGGCAGTGTTGTTGGCGGCCTGGAACAGGCTGTAGCCGGTGGTCAGCAACACCAGCGAGCCCAGGTAGGCCGGCAGCCCGCTGACCAGGGACAGCAGCAGGGCGCCGAGGACCATGACGCCTAGCCCCGCGAGGGTCATACGTTGGCTGCCCAGCCGGTCCACCCAACGGCCGGCGGGCACACCGCTCAGTGCGGCCACACAAGGCCCGACGGCCATGGCCAGGCCCATCCAGGCTGGATCGAGCCCCAGCCCCCGAGACAGATAAAACGGCCCCACCACAAACGTGGTCATGATCACCGCGGCCACCAGCGCACTGATGACCAGGCCGACGCGCAAGGAAGGGTTTTTCAGCGGGGACCAGAAGCGTTCGTCCGAGGGCCGATGCCCCGGCTGGCGATCAACCGGCAGGTAGCAATAGGCGAGGGCAGCGGCCAGCAGGCCCAAGGGTACGCCCACGAGGAACAACGCTTGCCAACCCCACAAACTGAGCAGCATCCCGCCCACGCTTGGCCCCATCGCAGTCCCCACGGCCGACATCGTGCCGAGCAAACCCATCACCCGGCCGATGCGTTCCTTGGTCACGGTGTCGCCGACCATGGCCAGGGTCATCGCCATCATCACCGCCGCGCCCAGGCCCTGCAGGACACGCGCCATCACCAGCCATGGCAGGGACTGCGCCAGCCCGCACAGCCCGCACGCCACGGCGAACAACAACAAACCGGCGAGCAATACACGCCGACGGCCCAGTCGATCGCCCAGGCTGCCGGCGCTGACAATCACCGCCGTGATCGCCAGCAGGTAGGCCAGCACCACCCATTGCACGGCGTGAAACGAGGCGTCAAACGCGTGGGCCAGCGCTGGCAACCCGACGTTGGCGATGCTGGTGCCCAGAGCGGCCAGCAACATGGACAGGGACAGGCTGACAAGGGCGCCTCGTGAAACCGTGTGCATAGGGAATTCCTTGAGTGAACGCGACTGTCACAACTCTACGGCGTGGCCTAACATGGCGGAAGACGCCGGGTATGCAGTGAATACCTGCATAAAACGCCTGATGAGGAGTCGTGATGCCCGATCTGAATTTGCTGATCACCCTGGACGTGTTGCTCGCCGAAGGCAGCGTCGCCCGCGCCGCAGAGCGTCTGCGCCTGAGCCCGTCGGCGATGAGCCGGGCCTTGGCGCGGCTGCGTGAGACCACCGGCGACCCGTTGCTGGTGCGCGCGGGTCGTGGCCTGGTGCCGACGCCCAGGGCGGTGGCATTGCGTGAGCAGGTCAGCCGCCTGGTGCAGGAGGCCCAGGCGGTGTTGCGGCCCGCAGAGTCCCTGGACATGGCCCGGGTCGAGCGCACGTTCACCCTGCGCACCAGCGAAGAGTTCGTCGAAAACTTCGGCCCGGCATTGCTCGCGCGCATCGCCCGGGAGGCCCCTGGGGTGCGCCTGCGCTTCGTCACTAAAACCGACAAGGACACCGCCTTGCTGCGCGACGGCAGCGTCGACCTGGAGACCGGTGTGGTGGACGCCAGTGCCAATCCCGAGGTGCTGACCCAGGCGCTGTTCCGTGACCGCGTGATCGGCGTGGTGCGCAGCGGGCATCCGCTGAGCCAGGGGACTGTCAGCATTCGGCGCTATGCCGAGGGGCAGCACGTGTACGTCTCCCGCCGTGGCCAGGCGCGAGGGCAGATCGATGACGTGCTTGAGTCCCAAGGCATGCCGCGACAGATCAGTACCATCGTGGCCGGGTTCTCCACCGCCATCGCACTGGCACGGGACACCGACCTGATCGCCAGCGTGCCCGAGCGCTACACCGTCCACCAACGCGAAGGCCTGCACAGTTTCGCCCTGCCGCTGGTGCTCCCCACGTTTACGGTGGCGATGCTCTGGCACCCGCGCCTGGATGCCGACCTGGCCCATCGCTGGTTGCGCGGATGTTTACGTGAGGTATGCGGGCTGCAGCAGGTACAATCGCCGCTGTCTTGACGTGAAACTCCCAGGAATCTGCATGTTCAGCCTTACCCGTTACACCACCCCGTGCCCCGAGCCTATCAACGGCCAGATCCTGCAGATGGTGGTGGACAACCTCACCGACATCAGCAGCGTGGCGCTGCCGCCGAGCAACCTGCTGTACAACATCTACCAATACGCGATCGGCTTTGAGGTGCACCTGTACCTGGAGGCGCTGGGCGGTGCCAAGGGCATTGCGGTCGAGTTGGTGGTGGCCACCGACACCCAGGACCCGGAACAGGTCATCGGCTTTGTGCTGTACCTGCCGGTCAAGGACGATCCCGAGGCGTGCGGCATTGCATTCATGGCCGTGCAGGCCGGCAAGCGGCGCCAGGGTGTGGCACGGGCGATGCTGAAAGACGTGCTGGCGCGCTACCCCCACGCCGAACTGGCCTGCGCGGTGGAGAAGGTGCCGGCGTTCGAGGCCATGGGCTTTCAAGTGCGCGGCGCGCGGGGTACCCAGGTGCTGATGAACACACGGGATTACGCAACGAATGGCCTGATGGGCGTGCTGGATGTGGCGTCGATCTACAGCTCATTGGAAGTGCGGCAGATCCACACCTACCTGCTGCAAAAGCACGGCAAGCGCGCAATGGTGGACGCCGAGAAACAGCGTGATCGCCACCTCGACCAGCTCACACACAAAGCCCAACGCTTCATACAAAACCTGTAGGAGCCGGCTTGCGGGCGATCGGGTGTATAAGGTTTATTCGTGTAGGAGCCGGCTTGCCGGCGATGGCGCCCTCAAATTCGCTATCGCCCGCATGCGGGCTCCTACAGGGGCGGGGGTCGCTTATGGCTTGGCCAGGTTCCAGTTGCCGCCAACGCCGTCACCGGTGATGTCGCCCGGCTTGCTGTCCTTGACCCAGGTGTACAGCGCCTGGCCCTTGTAGGCCCATTGCTTGCTGCCATCGTCACGGGTGATCACGGTGTAGCCGTCGGCATCCTTGGCGGCGGCCGAGGCGGTGAACGCCGGCCAGTTGGCCAGGCATTGGCCGCTGCAGGCCGACTTGCCGGCGCTGTCTTTGGCGAAGGTGTAAAGGGTCATGCCTTTGCTGTCCACCAGCACTTTGCCTTTGGCGCTGTCGGCGATTTTGGCAGGGGCGGCGAAGGCCATGGACGAAGCACAGGCAATCAGGATGGCAGCAGCAAGGGAGCGTTTGTTCAGCATGTCAAACTCCTGGGTCTTTTCTGGTTTGGGTACTGGCCATGTGCTGTATTCACACGCCGTACTCAGGTAAACACCCGCCGCGCCGCTTTATTCCTCGCCCGTGAATAATTATTTAACCGCGCGCACGATTGACCATCGCCAGGATCGTCGCCAGCAACTCCTGTTGCGCCTCTTCACGGCTGATTTCGCCACTGGCCGCCGCGTGGGACAAGGCTTCCGCCGCGCCGAGCATGGCGCGCAGGCCGGCCTGTGACACGCTGCCAGCCGCCGCGAACGGCGACAGCGCGTCGCGGCATTTGGCCAAGAAGATCGCCTCGTACTCGCGCTTGAGGGTTTCCAGTTCCGGCGAACTGCTCAGCGCCGCGATCACCCCGGGAATCTCCCGGCCTTGCAGCAACACGCAATCGACATAGGACGAGGCGATCACCCAGGCGCGGTCATCCAGGGTGGCCGCGCTGGCTTCGATGGCATCGCTGAAGACCTGGTTCTGGCGCCCGTCGAAATCTTCATAGAGGGCGGCCAGCAGGCCCGCACGGGTAACGAAATGGTCGTAGACCACCGGCTTGGTCACACCCGCCAGTTCGGCCAGGCGGCCCAGGGTCAGGGCTTCGGTGCCTTCGTCGCGTACCAGTTGCCAGGCCACATCCAACAGTTGGCGCAGGCGGTCTTCGCGGGTCAGGCGACGGCGTGGGGCAGGGGATTCACTGCTTGACATGCTTATATACCAAAAGTAACTTAATCGGCGTAACTTACTAATCGTAGCTTAAGCCGAAAGGGAGCCACTGTCATGCATGCACTCATCGTTGTCGCTCATCACGACCCGCAATCCCTCACCCACAGCCTGGCCGCACACGTTGCCACGGGGCTCGCCGCCGCAGGCCACACCTACGAAATCGCCGACCTCGCCGCCGAAGGTTTCGACCCGCGCTACAGCGCCGCCGACCATTTAGTGCACCGCACCCGCGCCACGGCTCCCGCCGACGTGCTCGCCGAACAGGCGCGTATCGACCGCGCCGACGCGCTGGTGCTGGCCTTCCCGATCTATTGGTGGTCGATGCCGGCATTGCTCAAGGGCTGGGTCGACCGCGTGTTCGTCAATGGCTGGGCCATCGATTACGGCCCGGATACCCCGGTGGTGAAAAAACTGCGGCACTTGCAGGTGCACCTGCTGGCGCTGGGCGCCGCTGATGAAAGCGCGTTTGAACGCCACGGTTATGCCAAGGCCATGGGCACCCAGATCGACTACGGGATTTTTGATTACTGCGGGGCGCACGTAGTGACGTCTGAGTTGCTGCTGGAATCGGAGTCGGGAACGGCCCTTGCGCACCTGAACACAGCAGAAAACCTGGGGCGACGGCTTTTTGCGCAGTCTGAAGTGCTGGAAAAAGCCTAAAGCAGATGCTTCTCCAGGCTGCGCTGGATCAACCTCGCCAACTGCGTCACCGGCTCGCTGGGCTGTTGGCGGTTGCGGTGCAATTCGTACCCCAACGATGGCACGGGTGGCAGGTCGTCCAGCTTGCAGAGCGCGGGCGGCAAACCCATTGACGTGCGTAATGTCACGCCTAATCCGGCCTCCACGGCGGCCCAGATGCCCGCGACACTCGGGCTGGTGAGTGCGATTCGCCAGCAAATGCCTGCACGGTCCAGCGCATCGGTGGCGGCGCTGCGCAACACGCAAGGTGCGTCGAACATCACCAGCGGCAGCGGTGCCAGGGAGCTACGTGGCAGCATCGGTTTGTCGCGGGGACCGATCCAGTGCATGGCGGTTTGCCCCAGGTGCGTGACGTAGGGCGAGACGTGCGTGGTGGCCCACGTCAGCGCCAGGTCGAGCTTGGCGCCGTCCACCAGTGCTAACAGTTCGGCATTGCGCGCAATCCGCACTTCCAGGCTGATCATTGGGTAAAGCTGGGCGAAACTGCGCAGCACATCGCTGAGTACCCGCTCGCCGAAATCCTCCTGTACGCCAAGGCGCAGTGTGCCTTCGGTACGGGTCTGGTTGAGGGCATCAAAAATGCTGTCGTTGAGTGCCAACAGGCGTCGGGCATGGCTCAGCACGGCTTCGCCCACCGGCGTCAACGCCAGGCCACGGCCGGACTTGTTGAGTACCGGCGTGCCGACTCGCTCTTCAAGTTTTTTCAACTGCGCACTGACCGCCGAGGTTGATCGCCCCAGGCGGTCTGCGGCCTTGGCAAAGCTATTGAGCTCCACGCCCAGGACAAAGGTGCGCAGTACATCCAGATCAAAGGTGGGGAGGCTCATCGAATCGTCCATAAAAACGGCATGGTGGCTGCTGTTTAATCTGATATTCGGAATGATCCTGGCTTGCTAATTTTTGCCCGTCAACTCAATTGTCGGAGCGCTGCACATGCCCTACGCACGCATCTCATTGCAACGCGGTAAGCCAGCCCATTACCTACGGGCCCTTTCCCAAGGCCTGCATGACGCACTGGTGGAAACCTTCGGGATCCCTGTGGGGGATCGTTTCCATGTCATTCACCAGCATGAGCCGGGGGAGTTGTTCGTCGATGCTGATTACCTGGGCGGCCCGCGCAGTGCCGACTACGTGCTGATTGCAATCACTGGTGGCAAGCCGCGTGACACGGTGACCAAACGCCGTTTCTACCACGTGCTGACCCAGCGTTTGAGTGCAAGCATCGGTCTCGACCCTGAGGATGTAATGATCGTGATCAGCACCACGGCGCCAGAGGACTGGTCGTTTGGCGGCGGGCGGGGTAATGAGTAGCGGGCATTAGCCTTCGCGAAACAGGTCGTGGGCGTCGAGCAGGCGGTAGGCGATTTCCGGGCGCTTCTCCATGCCACGGCGAATCGCGGCCGGGATCGATTGCCGGGTCTTGCGGCACAGGCCGGGCAGGTCGTCGATGATGATCTGGATCCCGCGCATGCTCTTGACCTCGGTGTGCCCCGGTGCGACATGCACGCGGATGCCCAATTGCTGGTACATCAGCTGTTGCATGCGCTCCAGGTCTTGCAGGCTCTTGAGGTCTTCGAGGCGGTCGAGCAGTTTTTTCTCTTCCTGGCGCGTGAGCTGCAGGATGCGCTGGTCGGTGCCCGGCGCCTCCAACAGCTGTTCGCGCTGGCAGTCACAGGCGCCGGGTGGGCAGGGCTGGCGAATGTTCATGTGCAAGGCCTCCCCCTTCCAGCGCCTAGTGCTCAGTAGCTCAGTTGAACCCCAAGACTGCCCAGGGCCTTCCAGTACTCAGGATAGGTCTTGGCCACGCAATCCGGGTCCTGGATGCGGATGCCCGCCACCTTCAGGCCGGCCAGCGCAAAGCACATCGCGATGCGGTGGTCGGCGTGGGTGTCGATCAGTGCGTTGCAAGCGGTACCAGCCAGTGCCGGGTCGCTGGCCACCAGCAAGTCGTCGCCTTCGATGGTAGCCAGGCCCGGGCGGATTTCGTTGAGGCCGTCATGCAGCGCTTGCACGCGGTCGCATTCCTTGACGCGCAGGTTGGCCAGTTCGGTGAAGCGCACCGGGGTGTTGTTGAACGCCGCCAGCACCGCGAGGGTCGGGATGGCGTCCTGCATTTGCGAACCGACCACCGTGGCCTGCATGTTCGGGAACTGGGCGATCACGGCCTGGGCCTTGGCGTCCGGCTGGGTGAAGTCCTGGGCGGCCACGCCGATGTCGATGCGGCCAGCGGTCAGCACTTCGGCGGCCCACAGGTAGGTGGCGGCGGAGGCGTCTGGTTCGATCAGGTAGTCATGGGCGGTGTAGCCGGTGGGGGCCACGCGCCAGGTGGTGTCGTTGACGGCTTCCACCTGGGCACCGAAGGCGCGCATGCAGTCCAGGGTGAGGTCCACGTAGCCACGGGCGCCGATGTCCTTGCCGGTCAATGCCACTTCAATCGGGGCTTCGCCGCATGCCGCGAGCATCAGCAGGGCCGACACGTATTGGCTGGACAGGCCGCCGTCGATTTCAAAACGCTTGGCTTGCACCTTGCCCACGCCGTGCACGGTGACCGGTGGGCAGCCGGTGGGGCTGTCGACCTTGATGCCATTCTGGCCGAGGGTGGCCAGCAGCGGGCCGATCGGGCGTTTCTGCATGTAGTCGTCGCCGTCCAGTACCACGGTGCCTTCGACGGTAGCCACGGCGGCGGTCAGAAAGCGCATGGCGGTGCCGGCGTTGCCGAGGAAAAGGGGCTGGGTGGGCAGTTGCAGTTTGCCGGAGCCGGTGACCACGAAGGTGGTGTCGTCGGGTTCGTCGATGGTCACGCCCATTTGGCGCAGGGCCACGGACATGTGGCGGGTGTCGTCGCTTTTGAGGGCGCCGCTCAGGCGGCTGGTGCCCTTGGCGAGGGCGGCCAGCAGCAGGGCGCGGTTGGTGATGGATTTGGAGCCGGGGGGCGCGACCTTGCCATTGAGGGGGAAGTTGGGCGGTGTAACGGTCACGGTTTTTTGCGAACTCAAGGTACAGGGCTCCTGATCAAGGCAAGGTGGCACGGAGTGGCCGACGGGCGGACTCGAATAATCGGGTATAGATGCAGTGCTTGTCGAGCGTGGGGTAACGGCCACCGGTATTTTCTGGTTGTGCATCAATCCACCTGTGGGAGCTGGCTTGCCTGCGATGGCGGCCTCATGGTGTACATATCCATTTCTTCGGTAACGGCTGCTTATGGTTCCGCTCTTACAGCGGGTCACTTTTGGAAAAGAGCCCCAAAAGTAACCAAAAGGGCTCTTGCCCCAACACTCGGCACCTCGCCCAGGCTCGGTGTGCCCGTAATCCGACAGTGATTTGGGGGGCCGCCGCCACGCGCCATCCATGGCGCGGGGCGGCTAAACCGGCATCCCTGCCGGTTTACCCCCCAAATCCCTGCCGGATTACGGCCAGCGTGTTTGATGGGGCGCCTAAGATCAAAAGCAAGAGCACAGCGGCCTGACAGCCGGCTTGAGTGGTGTGGAGCAAAGGCAAAGGCAAAGGCAAACGCGGTTGTGTAGGAGCCGGCTTGCCGGCGATGCAGGCGCCTCGGTCGCAGGCGGTTAGCGTTTTGCCAACCAGTAATCATGCAACGCTCGTGCTGCGGGTTCGATTTCGCTGGCGCGTTGTTGATGCGCCTGTACATCCAGGTCGGCGGGCAGTTCGAAGTTGTCTTGTTCGGCGCACCAGGAGATTTTTTCCAGCTCTGCGGCTTGGGCGGCTGGCAGCTCTGGCCAGTTGCCGATGGCGGCGCCGCGGATGTAGCCGAAGCACCATTCTTCGGCGAGGGTCACGGTGTGGCCCTGGTGGTCGGTTTCGTCGAAGCGGGCCTTGAAGCTGCTGGCATCGGTGGCCAGTTGTTCGGCCAGGATGTTGAGGTGGCGCACGCACAGTTCGAGGAAGCGCTGTGCTTCGTCCATGGTTTCCCACTCGGGGTTTTGCCCGCCCCAGATCGCCGGGAACCACTCGGCCACGTCCACCTGGGCCGGGCTGGACACCAGGGCGGTGAAGTAGCCGTCGAGTTCGGCCAGGTTCAGCACGGAATGGTCGTCGCCGTATTTGAGCAGGGTGTCTTCGATGAATTCGAATTCGGCCGGGGTGAGGGGTTGGGCGTGCATGGGCATTTCCTTTAAACGTCGAGCGCCGCAGGTGGGGCGGCTTAAAGCGCGAAGGATGGTACTTAGGACGGTTTTTTTCCAGTACTTTCCAGGCGCTGGCACAGCTTGCTCACGCACATCGCGCCCACCACTGCGAGGATGATGGGCACCAGGAAGTCATGCTCGATACGGGTGAATTCCGCCACCAGCACAATCGCCGTCAGCGGCATGCTCATGCTGGACGCCAGAAAAGCCGCCGCGCCGATGATCGCAAACGCCCCCAACGGTACGCCCGGCCACGCCAGGCTCCAGGCGCCGCCGAGGATGATCGCCAGCAGTGCGCCGTTGGCAAGGCCGGGCGTCAACAGGCCGCCTTCGGCACCGGCGCGCAGGCTGCTGGTGGTGATCAGCACCTTGACCAGCAACAGCAACGCGGCCAGGCCGATGCTCAGTTCATTGTCGAACCCCAGTTGCGCCGGGCCTTTGCCGTTGCCGAGGATTTGCGGCAGCCACATCGCCAACACGCCGATGACCGTGAAGTTGATCACTGACAACACCGGCAAGCGCCAGCCCCGTGCAGCATTCGCCCGGGCGCTACCGGTGAGCCGGGTGAAACCGTAAGCCGCCAGCCCGAACACCGGCCCGCAGACCACGGCCCAGGCGATCAAAGGCGGGCTCAGCACAAAGTGCGGCACCACGTATTGGGATTCGGCACCCAACCCGATCCACGCTACCGAAGCGGCAATCGCCGAGGTCGCCAAGGCAATCACCGCGGCGGGCCAACTGAACACGCCCACCAGCACTTCCAGCACGAACACCGCGCCGCCCAACGGCACGTTGTACACCGCCGCCAGGCCCGCGCCGGCGCCGCAGGCGACGATCAGGCGATGCATGGGCGGGGTGAGTCGCGCCCGCTGCGATAACCAGGTGGCGGCCAAGGCCCCGACTTCCCGTGGCGCCACTTCACGGCCCAGCGGCGAGCCAAGGGCCACGGTGATGATTTGCAGCACGGCGTGGGCGAGGGTGGTCTTGGGCGGCATGATCGGCATCTTCTCCGACACCGCCTGCTTGATGCTCACCAGCGGCCGTCCGTAGCGATAAATCAACCACCAGCCCAACCCGGCCACCAGGCCACACGCCATCAGCACCAGCAAGCGCCGTTCGGGGGCGGCCGCCGTCACGCCGAGCAGGAAGGTTTCGTGGCTGACCAGGCTGTCGAGGCTGTAGCCGTAGGCCAGGTGTTGAATACCGTGCAGCAGCAACGCCAGGAGCATGCCGCCAAGCCCCGCGCCGATGCCGGTCAGCACGACCACCAAGGCCAGTATCAACGATGAGCGAAACGTGGACGGCATACACAACTCCAGGCAATGGCCCTGATTGTATAGCCGATAAATCGCCTGCTTTGGGTGAAATGTATCGCCGCTGCATGAAGCGCCGCGTCACAACATTTCATTACCTTTGCCAGTCCCGGTTTTGGCCGATGCGCCGTCCTGCACCCTTGGTATAGTTCGGGCCTTATCACTCGCCAGTCAGGGATCACTGCCATGTCCGAATACCAAGCTTTCGTCGTCGAACTCACCGGCAACGTTGCCCATGTGCAGATCAACCGCCCGGAAAAGATCAACGCGATGAACGCCGCGTTCTGGACCGAAATCATCGATATCTTCCAGTGGGTCGAAGACACCGACGCCGTGCGCGCTGTGGTGCTCAGCGGGGCCGGCAAGCATTTTTCCTCTGGTATCGACCTGATGATGCTGGCCTCGGTGGCCAATGAATTCGGCAAGGACGTGGGCCGCAACGCACGCCTGCTGCGCCGCAAGATCCTTGAGCTGCAAGCCTCGTTCAATGCCGTCGACAACTGCCGCAAGCCGGTGCTGGCGGCCGTGCAGGGTTACTGCATCGGCGGTGCGATCGACCTGATCAGCGCCTGCGACATGCGCTACGCCGCCGAGGGCGCGCAGTTCTCCATCAAGGAAATCGACATCGGCATGGTCGCCGACGTCGGCACCCTGCAACGCCTGCCGCGCATCATCGGCGACGGCATGTTGCGCGAACTGGCCTATACCGGTCGCCAGTTCGGTGCCGAGGAAGCGCGCAGCATCGGCCTGGTCAATCGCGTCTATCCCGATCAGGAAAGCCTGTTGGCCGGGGTGATGGAGATCGCCCATGAAATCGCCGCCAAGTCGCCGATTGCCGTGACCGGCACCAAGGCCATGATCAGCTACATGCGTGACCATACAGTCAATGACGGTCTGGAATACGTTGCCACCTGGAACTCGGCTATGTTGCAATCCAACGACCTGCGCGTGGCCATCGCGGCCCACATGAGTAAGCAGAAACCCGAATTCGTGGATTGACTGACATGACCCCAGGCTGGATTACCACAACACTTCTGGACAACGACACCCCTGGCGGCTGGGCCGTCGCCCGTAGCCGCGACGGCTTCTTGCATGACGCCAACGGCCCGCTGTTCCCCCGGGAATGGCTCAAGCGCCAGGACTTGGCGGTGTTTGCCGAGCACGGCATCGGCCACCTCGACGGCGAGCCGGTGTACCTGCTGGAACTGGACGCCGCTGCCGAGGTGGAAGGTTGCAGTTGGCAGGGCCTGCGCGCCTTCATGCTGCAAGGCGACCACACGCTGTACAAAGTGTTGGGCTACGCCGCGCAGATCGGTACCTGGGCCCGCGAGCACCGCTTTTGTGGCAGTTGCGGCCAAGCCATGGTCCAGGTGCCCCGCGAGCGCGCGATGCATTGCCCGGCCTGTGACCTGCGCAGCTACCCGCGGATTTCGCCGAGCATGATCGTGCTGGTGACCCGTGGCGACGAGATCCTGCTGGCCCGTTCGCCACGCTTTGTGACGGGGGTGTACAGCACGCTGGCGGGGTTTGCCGAGCCAGGGGAGTCGGCCGAAGACTGCCTGATCCGCGAGGTACGCGAGGAGGTGCAGGTGGAGGTGAAGAACATCCAGTACATGGGCAGCCAGTGCTGGCCGTTCCCGCACTCGATGATGCTGGGCTTCCATGCCGAATACGCCGGTGGCGACATCGTGCCCCAGGCCGACGAGATCGAAGACGCGCAGTGGTTCAGCATCCACGACCTGCCGCCGTTGCCGGCGTCACGTTCGATTGCGCGCTACCTGATCGACCTCTACCTGGCCCGTCGCTTAGGCCACGCTGAACCAGTGCTGCCAGGCTAGGCGCACCGTCAGCCCGAGCACTACGGTGATGAACACCGGGCGAATGAACTTGGCGCCGCCGCTGATTGCGCTGCGTGCGCCAAAGAACGCGCCACACATCACCGACACGCCCATCGCCAGGCCGACGATCCAGTCCACCGAACCATTGATGATGAACACCGTCAGCGCGCCCGCGTTGCTGACGAAGTTCATGCTGCGCGCCAGACCGCTGGCCTTCACCAGGTCGATGGGGTGCAGCAACATGGTGCTCACGGTCCAGAATGCCCCGGTGCCCGGGCCGGCCACGCCGTCGTAGAAGCCGAGGCCGAAACCCTGGGTGGATTGCCATTTCTTCTTGATCGGCGCATCGGCGTCCAGCGGCGCCTTGGGCGTGCCGCCGAACAACAGGTACACGCCGCAGGCGAAGACGATCACCGGGAGCATTTTGTTCAGGGTTTCGGCGGGCAGGTAGTGGGCGACCACGGCGCCGCTCAACGCGCCGATCAATGTGCCGACGATGGCATGCACCCACTGGCGCGGGTGGAACAGCTTGCGGCGGTAGAAGGTGAAACTGGCGGTGGCCGAACCGAAGGTGGAGCTGAGCTTGTTGGTGCCCAGCACCAGGTGCGGTGGCATGCCGGCCGTGAGCAGGGCCGGCGTGGTCAGCAGGCCGCCGCCGCCCGCGATGGCGTCGATGAAACCGGCAATAAAGGCGACAAGCGCCAGGATGGCGAGGGTGGTGAGGTCAACGCTGAGTTCGAAGGGCATGGGCAGGGCTTATTCTTGGCAAGGTGCGCAGCGAAGGGGCTGCGCCAAAGGCCTGCATCTTACCTGCCGGAGGTACCGAGAACCACATGTGGGAGCGGGCTTGCTCGCGAATACGGTGTGTCCGTCACCTCATGCATTCACTGACACACCGCTTTCGCGAGCAAGCCCGCTCCCACATGGGTAACTGCGATCAACCGTGACGCTTTTCCAGCCACTCCAGCGCCGTACGCCAGATGCAAATCCCCAGGAAATACGCCGACATCAGCGACCACAACCCAAACGTCCACGGGTTGGTGTTCGGGTAGTCCACTACCATCAGGAAGCTGCACAGCAGCCAGATCGTGGTCACGGCGATGTTGATTGGCATGAACCGCTTGACCCGGAACGGGTGAAGGAACTTCATCGGCGTCACGGTCAGCAGGGCCAGGCCGATCACCGTGAGCAAGGTCACCCAGGCCTCCGGCTGGATGATGTACACGCACAGCGCCACCACGTTCCATGCCGCCGGGAAGCCGACGAAGTAGTTGTCCTTGCTCTTCATGTTCACGTTGCAGAAACAGAACAGCGACGACACCAAAATCACCGACACCGTGAACAGGTGAGTGAAGTCGGGCAGGTCGATGTAGCGGTAGATGAACAGCGCCGGGATGAACACATAGGTCAGGTAGTCGATCACCAGGTCCAGCACCGAGCCGTCGAAGCTCGGCAACACGGTGCTGACGTTGACCCGGCGTGCCAGGGAGCCGTCGACGCCATCGACCACCAGCGCCAGGCCCAGCCACAGCAGGCAGGCCTTGGGCGAGTTTTCCAGCAGCGCCAGGGTGGCCAGAAAGGCCAGTACCACACCGGTGGCGGTGAAGCCGTGGGCGCCCCAGGCTTTGAGTCTGGCTACATGCAGGGTCGATATCACGGGCGGTTCTCCAAAAGGTGAAACGGGGCAGCCGACAACGTAACGCCGTCGAGTCTGGCCGGGGAATGCAGGTATCGACCGGGAAGGGGGGGATAAGGTTCACCGCCCCGGTGTATCACTTAGCGTAGCAAGCGTAGGACGATTCGGCATCAGCCCTGGCGGAACACCAAGGCCTTCAAGCCACTTTGCGGGTCAATATCAGGAAATTCCGGCGGGTTTTGCAGCCGTTCGATAAAGCGCAGGCCCGGTGCTTCGCGGGTCACGCCGTCGATCAGGAAGTCTTCACCCAGGGCCGGGTCATTCATGCAGGCCAGTACCGTGCCCTGTGGCGTGAGCAAATCCGGCAGGCGGCGCAGTACGCGCTGGTAGTCCTTGGTCAGCAGGAAACTGCCTTTCTGAAAGGACGGTGGGTCGATGATCACCAGGTCGTAAGGGCCGTTGTGCGTGACCTTGGCCCAGGACTTGAACAGGTCGTGGCCCAGGAAACTGACCTGGCTCAGGTCATGACCGTTCAGGCGGTGATTGTCACGGCCGCGGCTCAAGGCGCCACGGGCCATGTCCAGGTTCACCACATGCTCGGCGCCACCTTCGATGGCCGCCACGGAGAACCCGCAGGTGTAGGCAAACAGGTTGAGCACGCGCTGGCCCTTGGCTTGTTCGCGCACCCAGTTGCGCCCGTAGCGCATGTCGAGGAACAGCCCGCTATTCTGTTTTTTACCCAGGTCGATCAGGTAACGCAGGCCGCCTTCGGTGATGATCAGCTCTTCGACGGGGTTGCCCACCAGCCATTCGGTGGTGCTTTGCGGCAGGTAGCGGTGTTGCAGGGCCACGGTGTGATCGGCCAGTTGCGTGCGCAGCAGCTGTTTCAGGTCTTCCAGTGGCTGCGCCTCGGGCTCCTTGAACAACGAGACCAGCACTACGCCTTGCAACCAGTCCACGGTCAGTTGTTCCAGGCCCGGCCAGCAACGGCCACGGCCGTGGAACAGGCGACGGGTTTCGTCTGGTGGCGTGGCCAGGGCGGTGGCGAGGTGAGCGTGCAGGGTGGCGAGTGCGTCTGGGGTCATCGTTGAGCGTCAGTCATTGAGCGGGCGGCATTTTAAACACAGTTGCAGGCTTTTGGGGTGCTTGAGCACAACGTGCTGGAAAAAAGCCAGTTGGCAGTGATTCATGCTCAAAAAGCTGTGAGCTGCGCCTGATAACAGGCAAATAATCCTCTGGCACCGACATAAACTGGAAAAAAAGCCCGGAGGTGCCCATGAACGGTTTTGCGAGTGCAGTCAATCACACAGCAGTGGATCAGGTAGAGCTGGACGAATGGCGCGACGCCCTGGCGTCCCTGGTGGCCAACGCCGGGCCGGCCCGGGCCCGGCAGATCCTCGACCTGCTGGCCCGTGAAGGCAGCGCCCCGCACATCGACTGGAAACCACGCCACGGCACGCCTTACATCAATAGCATCAGCGTCGAACAGCAACCGCCATTCCCCGGTGACCTGGCCACCGAAGAGCGCCTGGCTTCGCTGGTGCGCTGGAACGCCCTGGCCATGGTGGTGCGCGCCAACCAGGCCTATGGCGAACTGGGTGGCCATATCGCCAGCTACGCCAGTGCGGCGGACTTGTTCGAAGTGGGCTTCAACCACTTCTTCCGCGCGCGCAACGAGGGCTTTGGCGGCGACCTGGTGTTCTACCAGCCGCATTCGGCACCGGGGATTTACGCCCGTGCCTTTCTGGAGGGGCGCCTCAGCGAGAGCGACCTGGCCCACTATCGCCAGGAAATCGGTGGCCCTGCGGTCGGCGCACGGGGGCTGTCCAGTTACCCTCATCCGTGGCTGATGCCTGACTTCTGGCAGTTCCCCACCGGTTCCATGGGCATAGGCCCCATCAGCTCGATATTCCAGGCGCGCTTCATGCGCTACTTGCAGCATCGCAACTTGCAGGACACCACCGACCGCCATGTGTGGGGCGTGTTCGGCGACGGCGAGATGGACGAGCCAGAAAGCATGTCGGCCCTGACCCTGGCCGCCCGCGAAGGCCTGGACAACCTGACTTGGGTGGTCAACTGCAACCTGCAGCGCCTCGACGGCCCGGTACGCGGCAACGGGCGGATCATCGACGAACTGGAAGCCTTGTTCGCCGGCGCCGGGTGGAACGTGATCAAACTGGTCTGGGGTTCGGACTGGGACGCCTTGTTCGCCCAGGATATCGACGGCTCGCTGGTCAACACCCTGTCAGATACCGTCGACGGGCAATTCCAGACCTTTGCGGCCAAAGACGGCGCCTACAACCGCGAGCACTTCTTTGGCCAAAGCGAGTCCCTGAAGGCGCTGGTGGCAGGCATGAGCGACGAGCAGATCGACCGCCTCAAGCGCGGCGGCCATGACATGGTCAAGATTCACGCGGCTTACCACGCGGCACGCCGGGTCAAGGGCAAGCCCACGGTGATCCTGGCCCAGACCAAGAAGGGCTTCGGCATGGGCGAGGCCGGGCAGGGCAAGATGACCACCCACCAGCAGAAAAAACTCGACCGCGACGCGCTGATCGCCTTCCGCAATCGCTTCCAGTTGCCGCTGAGCGATGAACAGACCGAATCCTTGAGCTTCTTCAAGCCAGCTGACGACAGCCTGGAAGCGCGTTACCTGCACCAACGGCGCAATGCGTTGGGCGGCTATGTGCCCAGCCGCAGCCAGGTGGCCGCAACAGTCGCGGTGCCGTCGATAACGGGATACGCCGGATTCGCCACGGCGGCCGACGGCAAGGAAATGTCCACCACCATGGCCTTTGTGCGCATGCTCACTAACTTGCTCAAGGACAAGGCCCTGGGCCCGCGCATCGTGCCGATCGTGGCGGATGAAGCACGCACTTTCGGCATGGCCAACCTGTTCAAGCAGATCGGCATCTATTCCAGCGTGGGCCAGCGCTACGAGCCGGAAGACATCGGCTCGATCCTAAGCTACCGCGAGGCCACCGACGGGCAGATCCTCGAAGAAGGCATCAGCGAAGCCAGCGCCATCAGTTCCTGGGTCGCGGCCGCCACCAGCTACTCGGTGCATGGCCTGCGCATGCTGCCGTTCTACATTTATTACTCGATGTTCGGCTTCCAGCGGGTCGGCGACCTGATCTGGGCCGCCGCCGACCAGCGCGCTCGCGGGTTTCTGCTGGGCGCCACGGCCGGGCGCACCACCTTGGGCGGCGAAGGTTTGCAGCACCAGGACGGCAGCAGCCACCTCATGGCGGCGACGGTGCCGAACTGCCGGGCCTACGACCCGGCGTTTGCCGGTGAATTCGCGGTGATCCTCGACCACGGCATGCGCCAGATGCTGGAGCACGATGTGGATGAGTTCTACTACGTGACCCTGATGAACGAAAACTACCCGCAGCCGAGCCTACCGGGCGGCGTGGAGGCCGCGATCATCAAGGGTATGTATCGCCTGGAAGGCGCCGCCGACGCCCAGGTGCGCCTGCTCGGCTCTGGCACGCTGGTGCGCGAGGCCCAGGCAGCGGCGCAGCTGCTGGCGGAGGATTGGCAGGTGAGCAGCGAAGTGTTCAGCGTGACCAGCTTCAGCGAATTGGCGCGGGATGCGCGGGAGGTGGAACGTTGGAATCGCCTGCATCCGCAGGACACGGCGCGGGTGAGTCATGTGAACGCGTGCTTGCCCCAGGGCGCGCCGGTGATCGCGGTGTCGGACTACGTGCGGGCGGTGCCGCAGATGATTGGTTCGTACGTGGACTCCCGTTACACCGTACTGGGTACCGACGGTTTTGGACGCAGTGATACACGGGCGGCGCTGCGGGATTTCTTCGAGGTGGACCGCCATCACCTCGTGCTGGCGGCACTGACGGCGTTGGTAGAGCAGGGGAGCCTAGACGCGAGGGTGTGCCAAGAGGCGATTGAACGGTACGGCTTGCAGGCCGAGCGTGACCCGTCCTGGACCTTCTGAGCAGCAGAGATCAACTGTGGGAGCTGGCTTGCCAGCTCCCACATGGGTTTTGTGGTGTGACTTAGAAGGTGGCAATCAGGGCAGGGCCGAAGGCGTCCTTGAGGAAACCTGGGGCGATATAGCGTTCGTAATGCGCCTCGGACAACAGGAAAAACTCCCGGTCAATCGCATCGCGCAAATCCGCCAGGTGCCGCTCGCGAAACTCCGGCAACAATGCCAAACCGTAGGCCTCCAGCTTGGAAATCACCCTCGCACCCCGGGCAATCAACTGGTAGGCCCAACAATATGGCGACTGATGCGGCACAAAGCGGATCTTGCGGCTTTCCAGCTGCTGGCGCAGCAGGTGCGCGTCGAACACTTCCAGTTTGCTGGCCATGACCTGCACCAGCAACTGCTCCAGGCGCAACCACACCGCCTGCTTTTCCTCGGCGTTATAGCCGTTCCACTGGATCACCTCATGGTGATAACGCTTGCAGCCCCGGCAGACCAGGTCCCCGTAAACGGTGGAGCACAGGCCGACGCAGGGGGTCTTGATGGTTTGATTGGGCATAAATGGCTTGCTTGCAAAATCTAGAGAGCACCGCAGTCCCAATGTGGGAGGGCGGTACGACGATTCGACTTGCTCGCGAAAGCGGTGTGTCAGTCACCGGATGCATCGATTGACATATAGCCTTCGCGAGCAAGCCCGCTCCCACATTCTGGATCCGCGTCGATGATTAATCCCAGCTCAGCGCGCCGCCAGTCTGGTACTCGATCACACGGGTCTCGAAGAAGTTTTTCTCTTTCTTCAAGTCCATGATCTCGCTCATCCAAGGGAACGGGTTGGTCGTCCCTGGGTACTCTTCCTTCAAGCCAATCTGCGACAAACGACG
>NZ_JBSSAF010000021.1:0-98313 GCF_054058375.1 Pseudomonas sp. TE24901 | reverse complement strand
GCGCTGGGCCAAGGATGGCCCATCGCGGCGGCCCACGCTCCAAAGCCTTCGTTCGGGCACACCGAGCCTAAGCGAGGTGCCGAGTGGTGGGGCGAGGACCTTTTGGTTACTTTTGGGTCCTTCCAAAAGTGACCCGCTGTAAGAGCGGAACCATAAGCCGCCGTTACCGCAGCAACGGATATGTACACAGACAGATCGCTATCGCAGGCAAGCCCGCTCCTACAACGTACCCCCCTCACGAAACCACCTCCCCAACCACCACCCCATCCAACCACCACCGCGCCAACCCCTGCACATTCGGCGCCTTGAGCAACGTAAAGTGATTCCCTGCGCCATACCACACCTGCAACCCACTCCCCTGCCTCCCCCAGCCCTCAACCATCAACCCCTGCTCCCGCTGATTCCCCGCCGCATCCAGGGCCGGGTCCTGGGCCAACACCAACCGCACCACCCCGCGATACCGCTGCCCCGGCCGATACACCGTACGCAACGCCGCCGCATAGGTCCGCGCCGGCCCCTCCATCGCGTCCACCGAAGCACGCCCCGGCAACAACCCAACGTTCACCATCCCCCCATGCAACAGCTGCCGCTGCACACCTTCATCACACCCGGCAAAGTCCAAAGTATCGATCCCCAACGACTTCCCGGCCGACACCTGCATCGCCTCGATCAAACGCAACAACGCCGCCGTCGTCGTATACGGCCGCCCCACCACGCCATTGCCACCGGGCGACTCACTGTCGATCACCGTCAACGACGCCACCTCACGCCCCATCGCCTGCAACCGCAGCGCCATCTCCAGCGCCACCCAGCCACCAAACGAATGCCCCACCAGGTGCACCGGCCCGTGCGGGCACTCGTGCGCCAGCGCCGCCAGGTAACACTGCGCCGCCGCTTCCACCTGGCTGTGGGGCACCGCCTCGCCGTCCAGGCCGCGCGGCTGCAGGCCGTACAACGGCCAGTCACGCCCCAGGGCCTCGCCGAACCCGACGAACCCGGTGACGCTGTCCCCCGCCCCTGGCACGCAGAACACCGGGGCGTTCCCCGCCCGGCCACCCTGGATACGCAACAACGGTTGATGCACCGCATGCGCCATCGGCACAGCACCCGCCAAGGCGTCGGTCATCGCACGGCCCAGAGCCTGGATATGCGGCGCCTGCATCATGCTCTGGTGATCGCCCGGCACGTCCACCTGGCGCAACTGCCCCGGTGCCAACGCCTCGCTCCAGCCCAGGGACTGGCTGCGACGGGACAGTTCGGTCGGCCGCTGCTCGGCGCTGAACAGGTGCACCGGGATTGGCAGCGGGAACAGGCTGTAGTGCGCCAGCGCATGCCCATGCCCCACTTCGCGCTCGATGAAGCTCAAGAGGTCGGCGTCCGACGCCGCCGCCATTTGCGCGTATAGCAAACCTTGATCGCGACAGCGTTGCAGCAAGCCCGCAAAGTCCAGCTGTCCAAGGCTCGCCTCCAGTTGCCCAAGGCTTTCCAGTTCATTTGCACCTCCCTGTGCTTTCCAATACGCCGTGCACTGCAACAGCAAATGCCGCTTGAGGGCCTCGGGCCCGCTCCAGCGCGCTTTGCCCTGGTCGGTCATGCGAGGCACGTAGCTGTCGATCAAACCGAGGAACGCCACCGGCTCATCCAGCCCGAGCAATTGCATGGCGACCTCATAGGCCAACACACCACCAAACGACCAGCCCGCCACGCGATACGGCCCGTGGGGTTGCAGGCTGCGGATCAGCCCGACCATCCGCGCCGCCAGGCCTTCCAGGGTGTACAAGTGCGCTTCACCCAGCGGCACGCCCGGCAGGCCATAGATGGGATAATCCCCCGGCAGGTGCTGGCCCAAGGCAGGGAAATACACGTCCATGCCGCTGAACTCATGCACCAGGAACAACGGCGGTTGCGCGCCGCTGCTGCGCACGGTGATCACCGCGGGATCACGCTCCGGCTCACCCGTGCGCTGGCGCAGCAGGTTCGCCACGCCGGCCACGCTCGCGTGCTGAAACAGCTCCGCCAGGGACACCGGTAACCCGGCCTCTTCCAGCAGGTTGACCAGACGGATTGCCAGCAACGAATGACCGCCCAGCTCGAAGAAGCTGTCGTGCCGGCCCACGTGTTCCACCTTCAACACCTCGGCCCAACGTTGCGCCAGGGTCTCTTCCAGTGCGTCGGCGGGTGCTTCGAAATCGCGGCTGCACAGGGCATCCATGACCGGAACAGGCAGGGCTTTACGGTCGACTTTACCGTTGGCAGTCAGCGGCAGTTGCGCCAGCGGCACATAGGCCGAAGGCAGCATGTAGTCCGGTAACTGGCCGTGCAGGTGGCCGCGCACGCGATCAATGTCCAGCGCCTCTGCCGCCCAGGTGAAATAGGCCACCAGGCGTTTGTCTCCGGGATTGTCTTCACGGGCCAACACCACCACCTCCCGGATGCCGGCGAAGGTGGCGAGACGCGCTTCGATCTCACCCAGCTCGATGCGGAAACCGCGAATTTTCACTTGGTCGTCGTTGCGCCCGATGCATTCGAGCAAGCCGTCCGGCGTCCAGCGTCCCAGGTCACCGGTGCGGTACATCAGGGCACCCGGGTTGAACGGGTCGCTCACAAACTTCTCGGCCGTCAGCTCGGGACGGTTCAAGTAGCCCCTGGCGACGCCGTCACCACCGATACAGATTTCACCCGTCACGCCCAGCGGTACCGGCTGCAAGTGCGCGTCCAGCACATGGATGTGGGTATTGGAAATCGGCCGGCCCACCGGCACGCTTTCCGCATCAAAGGCAATGGCGCGCACTTCATAGGTGGTGGCGTAAGTGGTGGTTTCCGTCGGCCCGTAGCAATGCACCAGGCGCAACGCCGGGGCTCGCGCCAGCAGGCTGCGGAATGCGGCCGGGTCAGCGCGCTCGCCGCCGCACAGCAGGATGCGCAACCCGGCCAGGGCATCGGGGATCATCTGCACATACTGGTTGAACAGCGCCGTGGTCACGAACAGCACCGTCGCGCCTTCCAGGGCCGCGCCGAACGCAGCCGGGGCGAGCAAGGTGGCGTGGTCGATCACCTGCACCTGGCCGCCGTTGAGCAGCGGGCCCCAGACGTCCATGGTACTGGCGTCGAACGCCGGGTTGGAGGCGAACGCCACGCGGTCGGCGGCGTTGAAGTCGGCATAGCCGTTGTTGATCACCAGGCGTGTGATGCCACGGTGCGGCACCAGCACACCCTTGGGCGTCCCGGTGGAGCCGGAGGTGTACATAATGTAGGCCACGCTGTCCGAGGACTGCGACAGGTCCGGGTTGTGGCTGGGCTGCGGGTCGAGGACCAGGGTGTCCAGGTCCAGGCGTCGCGCCGGGTAGCCGACTGGCATATCGCTGCGGGTCAACAGCCACGCCGCACCGCTGTCCTGCAGCATGAAGCCCTGGCGTTCGGCCGGCGCATGGATGTCCAGCGGCACATAGGCCGCCGCGCACTTGAGCACGGCCAGTTGGCTGACCAGCAGGTCGACAGAGCGCGGCAGCAGGATCGCCACGTTGTCGCCCGGCAGCACGCCCAGGCCCAGCAGGTGATGGGCCAGATGATTGGCGCGAGTGTTCAACTCACCGTAGCTCAGCGTCTGCTCGCCATGACGCACGGCCAAGGCGCCTGGGCGGGCTTGGGCCTGGGCTTCGAACAGGCGCTGCACGGTGTGTTCACGAGGGAACGTGCGCGCCGTGGCGTTGAAACCTTGCAGTTGCAGAACTTCGGTCGCCGGCAGCACGGGCAAGCGGCCGATAGCAATCTCGCTGCGTTGCTCCAGGGCCTGCACCACCTGCTCCAGCGCCACCTGCAAGTACTCGCACAAACGCCGTGCGCCCTGCCCCGTGGCCTTGAGGCTGAACCCGGCGCCGAGGTCATCCACGCTCAACGACAGGCCATAGTTGGTGTATTCCTCGGCCTTGAGCACTTGAATGCCCTGCCACGCCTCGGCCACACCACCGGCCTGCGGCGCGCTGTGCCGGTAATTGAACAGCACGCTGAACAGCGGGGTGCCCACCGGCACGCCACTGCAACGCTGGGCCAGCGCCAGCGGCGCGTGTTCATGGCTGAGCAGTTGCGTCAGCCGCGCATGGGTGGCCCGCAGCGCCTCACGCACCGGGCGCTCGCCCAGGTCGACGCGCAGCGGCAGGGTGTTGATGAACACCCCCATGGCCCGCTCGGCACCCTCGCCGCCTTGCAGGCGACCGAGCATCACCGTGCCAAACACCACCTGCTCACGCCCGGAGACTTTGCCCAGCACCTGCGCCCACGCCAGGTGCATCAGGCTGGCGCTGCTCACGCCGGCCTCACGGGCCTGGGTACGCAAGCGCAGGCTCAACTGTGGGTCGAGGGCCAGTTGCGCGGGTTCGTCATCGTCCAGCGCTTCGACCTCGGTCGGCTCGTCGATGTCGCCCAGCATCTCGCGGAAGAACCCTTCGTGATCACCGCCACCCAGGCGGGTCTGGGCCACATAGTTGCGATACGGCACCGCCGCGCCCAACCGGTCTTGCTCACCCAGCAGGAACGCCTGCATGTCGTGTTGCAGGATCTCCAGGGCGATGTGGTCCATCACCAGGTGATGGAACAGCAAGGTGGCAACCACCCGCCCGGGTTCTTGGACATACACCAGGCGCATCAACGGGGCCTGGCCCACGTCCAGGCGCAGGGGTAACGGCCCGGGTTCAACACGCAGCGCCGCATCGCGCCACACCACTTGCACCGGTTCTTCCAGGCCGTCCCAGTGGAACGACGAACGCAGGATGTCGTGCCGTTCGATCACGGCCTGCAAGGCCATGGCGAACGCTTCCAGGCGTTCGTGATGATCGAAGGCAAATTGCGCCTGCAACAGGTAGGCATCGCCTTCGGGCACCGCGCGATGGTGATAGAGCATGCCCGCCTGCAACGGCGCCAGCGGGTAGATGTCTTGCACATTCGCCGCACCACCGGGGATGCACGCGACGATGCGGTCGATGGCTACTTGCTCCAGGGTGATCAGCGGCAACAGGTCCGGGGTGATATGCGTGCAACCAGCGCCAATTCGATTAGCGGGCACAGCCACTTCACGGCTGCCGCCCAATGCCGCCGCCAAACCGGCCAGCGTCGGCTGGGCAAACAGCACTTTCACATCCGCCGACAAGCCCAGGCTGCGCAAGCGCCCCATCAGGCTGACTGCCAGCAGCGAATGCCCGCCCAGCTCGAAGAAATTGTCGTGACGACCCACGCGCTCCACGTTGAGCAACTCGGCCCACACACTCGCCAGGGTCACTTCCGTGTCGCCCTGGGGTGCCTCGTACTCGCGCACGGCCAGCGATTCCAGGCCCGGCGCCGGCAGCGCCTTGCGGTCGAGCTTGCCGTTGGGGCTCAGGGGCAGCGCATCGAGGTGGACAAAGGTCGTAGGCACCATGAATTCCGGCAGGTGCTGCAACAGGTGGGCACGCAAGGCCTTGATGTCACTGTGTTCACCGGTGTAGTACGCCACCAGGCGCTGCTCGCGGGCGATGACCGCCGCTTCGTTGATCGCCGGGAACTCGGTGAGCCGCGCCTGGATTTCCCCCAGTTCGATGCGCAAGCCACGGATCTTCACCTGATCGTCATTGCGCCCCAGGTATTCGATGGTGCCGTCAGGCAGGTAGCGGCCCACGTCACCGGTGCGGTACAGGCGGCCCTCGGTGAACGGGTCCTTGAGGAAGCGCTCGGCGGTGAGTTCCGGGCGGTTCAGGTAGCCCCGCGCCACTTGCACACCACCAATGAACAGCTCGCCCACCACGCCCAGGGGCACCGGCTGCAACTGGGCGTCCAGCAGGTACATGCGCGTATTGGCAATTGGCTTGCCGATGGGCGTGTTGTCCGGCGTCACCGGCCCCGCGCAGTTCCACGCGGTGACATCCACCGCCGCTTCCGTCGGGCCATACAGGTTGTGCAGTTGGCTGCCCGGCAGTTGCCGCTTGAAGCGCCGCACCAGGCTGCCCGGCAAGGCTTCGCCGCTGCAGATCACCCGCACCAGCCCGGCGGCCTGGCTCAACTCGCCATGGGCGAGGAACACGTCGAGCATCGACGGCACAAAATGCAAGGTGGTGACCTGCTCCGCCGCGATCACCCGGCACAGGTACTGCGGGTCCTTGTGCCCACCCGGCGCAGCCATCACCAGGCGTGCGCCAGTCATCAACGGCCAGAAGAACTCCCACACCGACACGTCGAAGCTGAACGGGGTTTTCTGCAAGACCGTGTCGTCGGCCGTCAGCCGGTATTCGTCCTGCATCCACAGCAGGCGGTTGACCACCCCGGCGTGATCGTTGATCACCCCTTTAGGCTGCCCGGTGGAGCCGGAGGTGTAGATCACATAGGCACTCACGGCCTCGGTGTGCGGATTATCAAGGGACAGGTGCTGCCAGGTCGGCTGCTCCAGGTCGATCACCGGCGCGTCGCCCAGCAAGCCCCGCGTGCTGCCTTGGGCCAGCACCACCTGGGGGGCGCTGTCATGCAGCATGTAGGCGATACGCTCCGGCGGATAGGCCGGGTCCAATGGCACATAGGCGGCGCCGGCCTTGAGGATCGCGTACAGGCCGATGACCATCTCCAGGCCGCGCTCCACGCAGATCGCCACCCGCGAATCGACGTGCACGCCCTGCGCCAGCAGGTGGTGAGCCAGACGGTTGGCCTGGGCGTTGAGTTCGGCGTAGGTCAACGTCTGCTCGCCAGCCTTGAGCGCCACGGCCTGGGGCGTGCGCGCCACTTGCGCTTCGAACAGGCCGTGCAGCGTCTGGACGAGGTTGTAAGGGACATCGGTGGCGTTGAAGTCGAACAGCACCTGCTGACGCTCCCGCTCGCTCACCAGGGGGATGTGGTCCAGCACCGCCTGATCGTTCTCGACCATGGCCTGCAACACGCGAACGAAGTACCCCACATAACGCTGCATCGTGGCTTCATCGAACAGCGCCACCGCATATTCCAGCGCGCCGAGAATGCTGCCCTGCACTTCGCCCAGGTTCAGCGACAGGTCGAACTTGGCAAAGTGACTGTTCTCCACAATGCCTTCCAGCGCCAGGTCGCCCAGGGCCAGTGTGGGCGCGCTGCTGTCCTGCCAAGTCAGCAGGGTCTGGAACAACGGGCTGTGGGCCAGGCTGCGCACCGGCCGGGTGATTTCCACCACCTGCTCGAACGGCAGGTCCTGATGGGCCTGGGCTTGCAGGGTCTGGGCCTTGACCTGGGCGAGCAACCCCTCGACGCTCAGCTCGCCCGAGGTGTCGATACGCACTGCCAGGGTGTTGACGAACAGGCCGATCAGCCCTTCCACCTCGCTGCGGGTGCGGTTGGCCACCGGCGAGCCGATCACCAGGTCCGGCTGGCCGGACAACCGCGCGAGCAAGGCCGCCCAGGCGCTCATCAAGGTCATGTACAAGGTGGTGCCATGGCGTTGGCTCAAGGCCTTGAGCCCGGCCGTGAGGCGTTCGTCCAGGCGCACGTCGACGCTGCTGCCGGCGTAGTCCTGCTGCGCCGGGCGCGGGCGGTCGGTGGGCAGCGTGAGCAAGGCCGGCGCACCGGCCAGGGCCTGCTGCCAATAGGTGCTTTGGCGGTGCAGCACCTCGCCGCTGAGCCACAGGCGTTGCCACACGGCAAAGTCACCGTACTGGATCGGCAAGGCCGGCAGCGGGTCCGGCAGGCCGTGGCTGAACGCCTGGTACAGCGCCATCAACTCGCGGGTCAGCACGCCCATGGACCAGCCATCAGAGACGATGTGGTGCAGGGTCAGCAACAGCACATGGTGATCGTCGGCCATCACCACCAGACGCCCGCGCAGCAACGGGCCACGCTCCAGATCGAAGGGCGCCGAGGCTTCGCCATGGATCAACGCGTCCAGCGCCTGTTGCGGCTGCGGGTGGCGGCGCAGGTCCTGCACTTGCAGGGGCAGCACGTCTTCGGCCGGCACGATCAGCACCTGGGCGGTGTCGCCGTGCTGGGCAAAGCGACTGCGCAGGGTTTCGTGGCGCGCCACAATGCGCGCCAGCGCCCGTTGCAGGGCCTGCACATGCAGTTGCCCACGCAGGCGCAGGCCGATGGGGATGTTGTAGGCGGTGTTGGCGCCTTCCATCAACGCCAGGAACCACAGGCGCTGCTGGGCGAACGAGAGCGGTACGTCTTCATCGCGGTTGGCCGGCAGGATATCCGGCAAGGTGCTGCGCCCGGCCTGGGCCAGCACTTCGGCGACCGCGCACAGTTCGGCGTTGGCAAACAGGTCGCCCAGTTGCAGCTCTACCCCCAGGCGCTGGCGCACCTGGGAAACCATGCGCATGGCCAACAGCGAATGCCCGCCCAGTTCGAAGAAATGATCGTGGCGCCCGACGCGTTCGACTTGCAGCACGCCGCTCCAGATACTCGCCAGCACGCCTTCGATCTCGCCCTCGGGCGCGGCGTATTCGCGGGTGAACACGGCGGCCTGGTCCGGCGCCGGCAAGGCCTTGCGGTCGAGTTTGCCGTTGGCGGTGAGGGGCAACGCATCCAGCTTCATGTAGGCCACCGGCACCATGTAGTCCGGCAGATGCGCCACCAAGTGGGCGCGGATATCGCCCACCGCCAGCGGATCGAGCTGTGGGTTCTCGGTGAAGTAAGCCACCAGGCGTTCTTCACGCACCAGCACCACCGCTTCAAGGATGCCGGCCAATTGGTTGAGCTGGGTTTCGATCTCCCCCAGTTCGATGCGCACACCACGGATCTTCACCTGGTCATCGTTGCGCCCCAGGTATTCAAGATTGCCCTCCGGCAACCAGCGCGCCAGGTCGCCGGTGCGGTACATGCGCCCGCCGTTGAACGGGTCATCGAGGAAGCGTTCGGCGGTGAGCTCCGGGCGGTTCAGGTAACCCCGCGCCACGCCCTTGCCGCCCACGTACAGCTCCCCCGCCACGCCCAACGGCACCGGGCGCCGTTGTTCATCGAGCAGGTACACCGTGGCATTGGCGATGGGTTTGCCGATATGCAGCACCCCGCCCGCCTCCACCTTGCCGGACGTGGCGACCACCGTGGCCTCGGTGGGGCCGTAGTTGTTGATCAGCTCGAAATGCTGCGCCCGGCCGAACTGGCGCAAGCGATCGCCGCCGATCAACAGGGTGCGCAACGTAGGGTGTTCGATCTGCTGGCTGAAGGCGTACTCGGCCACCGGCGTCGGCAGGAAGCACACGTCCAGCGGCTGCGCGCACCACCAGGCCAGCAGGGCGTCGATATCTTCGGCGCCGTCATTGGCCGGCGGCAGGTGCAAGGTCGCCCCCACGCACAGCGCCGGCCACACTTCCCAGGCCATCGCATCAAAGCCGAAACCGGCGACGCTGGCGGTGTGGCGCCCGGCGCACAGGTCAAAGGCCGCGCAGTGCCAGTCCACCAGGTTGGCCACGGTGTGGTGCTCCACCATCACCCCTTTGGGCAGGCCGGTGGAACCGGAGGTGTAGATCACATACGCCAGGTGCGAGGGGGTGATGGCCACCTTGGGGTTGCTCGCCGAATGGTGCTGCCAGGTGTAGCGGTCGAGGTTGATCACCGGCACTTCCAAGGCGGGCAGGCGATCAAGCAGGGCATGTTGGGTCAACACCGCCACTGGGGCGCTGTCGCTCAGCAGGTAGTTCAAGCGCTCAGCCGGGTGCGACGGGTCCACCGGCACATAGCAGCCACCGGCCTTGAGGATCGCCAGCAACCCGGCCAAGGTGTCCAGGCCACGGCGGGCGACGATGGCCACGCGGTCATCGGGCTTCACGCCCAACGCCAGCAGGTGATGGGCCAGCAGGTTGGCCTGCTGATTCAGCTCGGCGTAGGTCAGTTGGCGGCCTTGATACACCGCAGCGATGGCCTCGGGGGTCTGGGCCGCCTGGGCTTCGATGCGCCCGTGCAAAGTGGTGCCCTGGGGGAAGTCGGTGTGGGTGGCATTGAACTGTTCGAGCAGCAACTGCTGTTCGGCGGCGGGCATCACGGCCACCTGGTTCAGGGCGGTGTGGGGCGCCTGTTCCAGTGCCGTCACCAGGTTTTCCAGGGCGGTGCGCAGGTAGGTACACACGCGCTGCGGGTCTACGGCCGTGCTGGCGAGCAGGCTCAAGCCAAATCCTTCGCCCAGGTCATCCACACTCAAGGTCAGCGGGTAGTTGGTACGTTCTTCGGCACTCAGGGCCGCGATGCCCTGCCAGGCCGATGCGGCGTCGGCACTGGCGGCCGGCGCACTGTGGCGGTAGTTGAGCAAGGCACTGAACAGCGGCGTCGGCGCCACCACCCCACTGCAACGCTGGGCCAGGGCCAGGGCCGCATGCTCATGGCGCAGCAAAGTGGTCAGCCGCGCGTGGGTGGCCTTGACCCCGGCGCGCACGTCGGTGGCGTCCACGTCCACGCGAAACGGCAAGGTGTTGATGAAAATGCCCAGGGCCCGCTCGGTGTCATGACTGCCCTGCATGCGCCCCATCAACACGGTGCCGAACACCACCTGCTGCTTGCCGGCCAACGCCCCCAGCACCTGCGCCCAGCCCATATGGAACAGGCTCGCCGCGCTCACCCCCAATTGCCGGGCCTGGGCGCGCAAACGCTGGGCCAACGGCGCAGGCAGCGGCAGGCTGATCTCGGTAATGCCACGGGCATCGCCCTGCACATCCTGCAGGCCGAACGGCAAGGTCGGCTCGCTGATGTCGCCGAGCATCTGGCGGAAGAAACTTTCGTGCTCCTGCTCACTGATCCCCAGCCGCGCCTGCGCCACATAGTTGCGAAACGGCACCGCCTGACCCAGCGCCGCGCCCTGCCCCAACAGGCACGCCTGCAGCTCATGGCACACCACTTCCAGCGCGCTGTGATCCAGGGCCATGTGGTGGAACAGCAAGGTTGCGACGATGCGCTGATTGGCCGGGTCGTCGGCGCGCACCAGGCGCAGCAACGGCGCCTGGGTCACGTCCAGCCGGTAGTGGCGGGCATCAAACAATGCATGCAGTTGCGCGGCAATGTCGCCGTCGGCCGGGTCCAGTGCCAGGGCCTGGATCGGCAACTGCGCCTGGCGCCACACCACTTGTGACGGTTCTTGCAGCCCTTCCCACACCACCCCGGTGCGCAGGATATCGTGGCGGTCCATCACCGCCTGCAAGGCCTGGGCGAACGCGTCGAAACGCGCCAGGTTGTCGAACGAGAACTGCGACTGCATCACATACGGGTCGCCCCTTTCGGCACTTACGTGGTGAAACAGAATGCCTTCCTGCAACGGCGCCAGCGGGTAGATGTCCTGGATGTTCGCCACGCCGCCGTCGACCGTCGCGACGATGCGCTCGATCTCCTCCTGGCTCAACGTCGACAACGTCAGCATGGCCGGGGTGATGTGCTCGGTGCCGGGCACGATGCCATTGGCCGGCACCTCGACGTCACCGGCCTTGGTCGCCGTGTAGTCGCCGGCCTTGATCAGCTCGATCAGCTCCGGCTTGTGCTCGCGCAACGCGGCCATGATGGCCGGGTCACTCAGCGCCTGTTTGTTGCCTTGCACCGCCAACTGTTCGCCCTTGAGCGCCAGTTGGATGTCTTTGCTCTTCAGCGTCGCCAGCAGTTCGAGAATGCTCACAGGACGATCTCCATTCGTTCGGTTATGGCGGCGTAGCCAGCCAGGGTCGGCTGTTCGAACAACGCCCGCACATCGGCTTCCATGCCTTCCTGGCGCAAGCGCCCGATCAAGCTCACGGCGAGCAGCGAATGCCCGCCCAGTTCGAAGAAATTGTCATGCCGCCCTACCCGCTCCACGCCCAGCAGTTCGGCCCACAGCCGCGCCAACAGGGTTTCGGTTTCGCCTTGCGGTGCGGCGTACTCACGTACGCTTAGCGCCGCCATGCCCGGGGCCGGCAGGGCCTTGCGGTCGAGCTTGCCGTTGGGGCTCAGGGGCAGCGCCTCCAGGTGCACGAACAGCGCGGGCACCATGAAGTCCGGCAGGTGCTGCAGCAGGTGGGCGCGCAGGCTGTCGATGTCGGTGTGCACGCCGGTGTAATAAGCCACCAGCCGGTCTTCGCGGGCCACCACGGCGGCTTCGCTGACCTGGGGATGGTCGAGCAGGCGCGCCTGGATTTCCCCCAGTTCGATGCGCAGGCCACGGATCTTCACCTGATCATCATTGCGCCCCAGGTATTCGATGTTGCCGTCGAGCAAGTAGCGGCCGACGTCACCGGTGCGGTACATCCGGCCGCGGGTGAACGGGTCCTTGAGGAAGCGCTCGGCGGTGAGGTCCGGGCGGTTGAGGTAACCGCGCGCCACTTGCACACCGCCGATGAACAGCTCGCCGACCACGCCCAGGGGCACCGGCTGCAACTGCGCATCGAGCAGGTACATGCGGGTGTTGGCGATGGGTTTGCCGATCGGCGTGTTGTCCGGCACTTGCGGCCGCGCGCAATTCCACGCGGTCACATCCACCGCGGCTTCAGTGGGGCCGTACAGGTTGTACAGGCCGATCTCCGGCAATTGCTGCTTGAAGCGCCGCACCAGGCTGCCCGGCAGGGCTTCGCCGCTGCACATCACGCGCACCAGCCCGGCCGCCTGGCTGACGTCGCCGTGGGCGAGGAACACATCGAGCATCGACGGCACGAAGTGCAAGGTGGTGATGTGCTGCGCCGCGATCACTTCGCACAGGTAGGCCGGCTCCTTGTGCCCGCCCGGACGTGCCATCACCAGGCGTGCACCGGTCATCAGCGGCCAGAAGAACTCCCACACCGACACGTCGAAACTGAACGGAGTTTTCTGCAGCACCGCGTCATGGGCCTTGAGGCCATAGGCGTCCTGCATCCACAGCAAGCGGTTGACCACCCCGGCGTGCTCGTTGATCACGCCCTTGGGCTGGCCGGTGGAACCGGAGGTGTAGATCACGTAAGCCTGGTGCTGCGCCGTCAGGCCTGGCACCTCAGGGTTGCTGCAGGGCTGGTGCTGCCAGGTCGGTTGGTCGATGTCGATCACCGGCACATCGCCCAACAAGCCTCGGGTTGCGCCCTGGGCCAGCACCACCACCGGCGCACTGTCTTGCAGCATGTAGGCGATGCGGTCGAGGGGGTACGCCGGGTCCAGCGGCACGTAGCCGCCGCCGGCCTTGAGGATGGCGAACAGGCCGATGACCATGTCCAGGCCGCGCTCAAGGCAGATGCCCACCCGCGAATCCGGCTGCACGCCCTGCTCGCGCAGGTGATGGGCCAAGCGGTTGGCGCACTCGTTCAGTTGTTGATAGGTGAGGTGCTGGTCTTCGGCCTTGACGGCGATGGCATCCGGCGTGCGTCGTACCTGGGCTTCGAACAGGCCATGCAGGGTTTGGTCGAGGTCGTAACTCACCTCGGTGGCGTTGAAGGTCACCAGCAGCCTGTGCCGTTCTTCTTCGCCCAGCACCGGCAGGCGATTGAGCGCGTGCTGCGGCGCCTGCTCCAGGGCCTCGACCAGGCCGCACAGGGCCACGTGCAGGTAACCGCAGACCCGTTGTGGGTCGAGTTGCGCCAAGGCCGTCACGTCAAAGCCGTCGCCCAGGTCATCCACGTTCAGGGTCAACGGGTAGTTGGTGCGCCCGTCATTGACCAGCGTCTGCATGCCTTGCCACGCCTGTTGCGCGCCCACCGAGCGGGTCGCCGCGCCGCGATGGCGGTAGTTGAGCATCGAACTGAACAGCGGCGCGGGTGCGGCCACTCCGCTGCAGCGCTGTGCCAGGGCCAGGGACGCATGCTCATGCCCCAACAGCGCACTCAGCCGTGCATGGGTGTCTCGCACGGCAGCGCGAGCGCCTTGCGCGTCGATATCCAGGCGCAGCGGCAAGGTGTTGATGAACACCCCAAGGGCACGGTCGGCGCCCTCGCCCCCTTGCAGGCGGCCCACCAGCACGGTGCCGAACACCACGCTGTGACGGCCGGAGGTGGCCGCCAGCACTTGGCCCCAGGCCAGGTGGAACAGGCTGGCGGTGCTCACGCCCAACAGACGGGCCTGGGCACGCAAACGGCGATTGAGGTCGCTGTCCAGGTGCAGGGTGTGTTCGGTGATCGCGCTGCCGTCGCCGCGCACATCCTGCAAACCGAACGGTAGGGTCGGTTCATCGATATCGCCGAGCATGCCGCGGAAGAACGCCTCGTGCTCCTGCTCGCTGATCCCCAGACGCGCCTGGGCCACGTAGTTGCGGTACGGCATCGGTGCTGCCGTAGGGGCCGGCTGGCCGAGCAAGTGGCCCTGCATTTCGCGCAGCACCACGTCGAACGCGGTGTGGTCCAGCGCGATATGGTGATACAGCAGCACCATCACCACCCGCGCATTGGCCGGGTCTTTGGCATACATCAGGCGGATCAGCGGCGCCTGGCTGATGTCCAGCCGGTAGCGTCGCGCATCGAACCGCTCATGCAGGCCCGCCAGCACATCGCCTTGCAGGTGCAGCTCCTCCACGCTCAGCTGCGCGCGGCGCCACACCACTTGCAGCGGTTGCGCCAGGCCTTCCCAGACCACGCCGGTACGCAGGATGTCGTGGCGGTCGATCACCTGTTGCAGCGCCTGGGCGAAGGCGTTCAGGCGCTCGACGCTGTCAAAGGCCAGGTGCGATTGCAGCAGGTACGGGTCGCCACTTTCGGCGGTGATGTAGTGGTAGAGAATGCCTTCCTGCAACGGTGCCAGTGGGTAGATGTCTTGCACATTCGCTGCGCCACCCGGGACGCGGGCGACCACGTCGTCGAGGGTCGCCTGGTCCAGCGTCACCAGCGGCAACAGGTCCGGCGTGATGCGCTGGCAGCCTGCCGGGATAAGGTTGGCCGGCACTTGCACCTCGCGACCACTGCCCACGGCGGCGGCCAAAGCGGCCAGGGTCGGCTGGCTGAACAGCACGCGCACATCGGCGCTGAGGCCCACCTGACGCATGCGCTCGATCAGGCTGACGGCCAGCAACGAATGGCCGCCGAGTTCGAAGAAGTGGTCGTGCCGACCGACCTGCTCCACCTGCAACACCTCGGCCCAGATTCGCGCCAGGGTGGTTTCAACCTCGCCCTGGGGCGCCTCGTAGTCGCGGCTGAGTAAGGCGGCCTGATCGGGTTCGGGCAGGGCCTTGCGGTCCAGCTTGCCGTTGGCGGTCAGCGGGAGCGCGTCGAGTTTCACATACGCCACCGGCACCAGGGCGTCGGGCAATACGGCTTGCAGCTGTTCGCGAAGGGCCTCGATCGCCAGCGGCCGTTGCTCGGTGAACCACGCCACCAAGCGGCCGTCGCGCACCAGCACCACCGCTTCACCAACACCGTCCAGAGCGGCCAGGCGGCTTTCGATTTCGCCCAGTTCAACCCGCACACCGCGCAACTTGACCTGGTCATCGTTGCGCCCCAGGTACTCAAGGTTGCCGTCGGGCAGCCAGCGCACCAGGTCGCCGGTGCGGTACATGCGCCCCGGGTTGAACGGATCTTGCAGGAAGCGTTCGGCCGTCAGGTCTGCGCGGTTCAGATAACCCCGCGCCACGCCGCTGCCGCCCACGTACAACTCACCGGCCACGCCCACCGGCACCGGGCGCTGTTGCGCGTCCAGCACGTAGGCGTAGGCATTGGCGACCGGCCGGCCGATGTGCAAGCACTGGCCAGCCCGCACACGCCCGGAGGTGGCGACCACCGTGGCTTCGGTGGGGCCGTAGTTGTTGATCACGGCAAAACGCCGTTCCTGGGTGAACTGGCGCAGGCGATCGCCACCGATCAGCAGGATGCGCAAGCTCGGGTGCTGCAGGTGCTGGCTGAAAGCGTATTCGGCGACCGGCGTCGGCAGGAAGCTCACATCCAACGGCTGCGCCAGCCACCAGGCGAGCAGTTCGTCGATGTTCTCGTTGCCGACGCTGGCGGGCGGCAGATGCAGGGTGGCACCCACGCACAGCGCCGGCCAGACCTCCCAGGCCATCGCATCAAAGCCGAAACCGGCCACGCTGCTGGTGTGGCTTGCATGGTCCAGGCCGAAGGCTTCGCAGTGCCAGTGCACCAGGTTTTCCACGGTCCGGTGTTCCACCATCACGCCTTTGGGCTGGCCGGTGGAGCCGGAGGTGTAGATCACGTAGGCCAGGTGCGCCGGGGTCAGCGCAGGCACTTGCGGGTTGTGGGTGGGTTGCTGCTGCCAGCTCGAATCCTGCAAGTCCACGCTGGCCACCGATCCCAACAATGCGCGGGTGCTGGCTTCGGCCAGCACCGTTACCGGGGCGCTGTCTTGCAGCAGGTAGCGGATACGCTCGGCGGGGTATGCCGGGTCGATGGGTACGTAGCCGGCGCCGGCCTTGAGAATGGCCAGCAAGCCCACCAGCATCTGCGGGCCACGCCGGCAGCAGATCGCCACGCGGTCGTCCGGTTGCACGCCGAGCGCCAGCAGATGATGGGCCAGTTGGTTGGCGCGTTGGTTGAGTTGCGCGTAGCTCAGCGCTTCGCCGTCTTGCACCACGGCAACCGCGTGGGGTTGGCGCTCGGCCTGCACCTCAAACGCGCCGTGGAGGGTCTGGCCCGTCGGGTAGTCTGCGGCAGTGGTGTTGAAGTCAAGCAGCAGAGTATCGCGCTCGGCCACCGGCAGCACGGCCAGTTGATTGAGCGCAGTGCCCGGTGCGGTTTCCAGTGCTGTCACCAGTTGCGCCACCGCGTTGTGCATGTAGTCGCATAGGCGCCTGGCACCGATCTGCGGCAAGGCCAGCACCGTCAGGCCAAACCCGCTGCCCAGGTCGTCCACACTCAACGTCAGCGGGTAATTGCTGCGTTCTTCACCGCCCAGCAACTGCACGCCTTCCCAGATGCCCTGGCCATCGCGGGCCATTTCGCCCGGGCTGCTGTGACGGTAATTGAGCAAGGCACTGAACAACGGCAACGCGGCCGCCACGCCACTGCAACGTTGGGCGAGTGCCAGGGAGGCGTGCTCATGCCCGAGCAAAGCGGTCAAGCGTGCATGGGTGGCCTTGACTGCCACGGCCGCGCCAGCCGCCACGTCGACCCGCAATGGCAGGGTGTTGATGAACATGCCCAGGGCCCGGTCCGCGCCCTCGCCGGCCTGCATGCGGCCCATCAAGACGGTGCCGAACACCACCTCATCGCGCCCGGCCACCAGCCCCAGCACCTGCGCCCAGGCCAGGTGCATCAGGCTGGCCGCGCTGACGCCTGCCAGTCGCGCCTGCTCGCGCACCCGCTGGGCCAGCGTGGCGTCCAGCGCCAGCTCGGCTTCTTCGATATCACGCCCGTCGCCCTGCACATCCTGCACACCAAAGGGCAAGGTCGGCTCATCGATGTCGGCCAGCATGTCGCGGAAGAATTGCTCGTGCTCGGCCACGCTCACGCCGAGGCGCGCCTGGGCCACGTAATTGCGGAACGGCGCGGCCGCCGGCAAGTCTTGCGCCTGGTTGAACAGGAAGGCGCGCATTTCCTGACCGACCACTTCCATGGCGGTGTGGTCCAGCGCCAGGTGATGGAACAGCAGGATCGCCGCCACCCGCCCGTTGGCCGGGTCATTGGCATAGACCATGCGTAGCAACGGCGCCTGGGTGATATCAAGGCGGTAATGACGCGCATCGAAACGCGCGTGCAGTTGCTCGATGATGCCGCCGTCTGCCGGGTCCAGCGCCACTTCTTGCACCACCAGTTGGGCGTCGCGCCACACCACTTGCACCGGGCTGTCCAGCCCCTCCCAGACCACGCCGGTACGCAGGATGTCGTGGCGCGCAACCACCTGTTGCAAGGCGCCCATGAACCCGTGCAGGCGCTCCAGGCTGTCAAAGGCCATGCGCGATTGCAGCAGGTACGGGTCGCCGTGTTCGGCGCTGATGTGGTGATACAGGATGCCTTCCTGCAAGGGCGCCAAGGGGTAGATGTCCTGCACATTTGACGCGCCGCCTGGCACGCTGGCGACGACTCGGTCGATGGCCGCCTGGTCGAGCTGCACCAGGGTCAGCATGTCCGGCGTGATCCGGGTGCAGCCCGCAGGAATGCCATTGGCCGGCACCACCACTTCGCGCCCACTGCCCACCGCCGCTGCCAGCGTGGCCAGGCTCGGCTGGCTGAACAGCACGCGCACATCGGCGCTCAGGCCGACCTGGCGCATGCGTTCAATCAGGCTGACCGCCAGCAACGAATGCCCACCCAGCTCGAAGAAGTGATCGTGACGCCCTACCCGCTCAAGCTTGAGCACGTCCTGCCAGATCTGCGCCAGCAGGGTTTCCACTTCGCCTTCCGGTGCTTCATAGCCACGGCTGAGCAGCGCGTTCTGGTCCGGCACCGGCAGGCCCTTGCGGTCGAGCTTGCCGTTGGCGGTGAGTGGCAACAGCTCCAGCCACACATAGGCAGACGGCACCATGTAGTCGGGCAAGCGGCCTTGCAGGTGGCTGCGCAGCGCTTCGATGTCCAGCGTCGCCTGCGCGGTGTAGTACGCCACCAGGCGCTTGTCGCCCGGTTCGTCTTCACGCACCAACACCACGCTGTCGTTCACCCCAGGGAAAGCGGCCAGGGCCGCTTCGATTTCCCCGGGTTCGATGCGGAAACCACGAATCTTCACCTGCAGGTCGTTACGCCCCTGGTACAGCAAGGTGCCGTCCACCTGCCAGCAGGCCAGGTCGCCGGTGCGATACAGCAGACCGTCGCCGAACGGGTTGGCGATGAATTTTTCGGCGGTCAATTGCGGCTGGTTCAAGTAGCCCTTGGCCACGCCCGCACCGCCAATGTACAGCTCGCCGACCACCCCCAGCGGCAGCGGCTGCTGGCGCGCATCGAGTACATAGGCCTGGGCGTTGGCGATGGGCCGGCCGATGGGAATGCCGCCCTCGCCCACGGCGGTGATTTCATGGGTGGTGGAAAAGGTGGTGGCTTCGGTCGGCCCGTAGCCGTTGAGCAGGTGCTGGGGCTTGCCGTGCTGGAGCACGCGACTGATCACCAGCGGGTCGAGCACATCGCCGCCGACGATCAGGTAGCGCAGTTGGCGCAAGTGCGGCATCAGCGCATCGGCGTATTGGTGGAACAGGCCCGCCGTCATCCACAACACGCTGACGGACTGCTCCTGCAACAGCTGGGCGAACGCGGCCTGGGACAGCAACACCGCGTGTTCGACCACCACCACGCAGCCGCCGTTGAGCAGCGGCGCCCACACTTCCAGGGTGCTGGCGTCGAAGGCCGGGTTGGAGGCGAAGGCCACGCGGTCACGTTCGTTGAACTCGGCATAGCCGTTGTTGAGCACCAGCCGCGAGATGGCCCGGTGCGGCACCTGCACACCTTTGGGCACGCCAGTCGAGCCGGAGGTGTAGAGGATGTACGCCACACTTTCTGCCGACTGGGGCAGTTCGGGATTGCGTGGGGACTGCGCGTCCAGGTTCAAGTCGGCCAAGGTGTTGAGCACCCGGCGCGCGCCGCTGTCCTGCACGATAAAGGCCTGGCGCTCGACGGGGGCGTTGACGTCCAGCGGCACGTACACGGCGCCGCACTTGAGGATCGCCAATTGGCAGACCAGCAGGTCGAGGGAGCGCGGCAAACCGATCGCTACGCTTTCGCCGGGCTGCACGCCTTGGCCGATCAGGTGATGAGCCAGGCGATTGGCACGACGGTTGAGGTCGCGGTAACTCAGGGACAGCTGGCCATGCACGGCGGCCACCGCTTCGGGTCGGGCCAACGCCTGGGCTTCGAACAACTGGTGCACGGTGAGCTGCGCCGGGTAGTCGCGGGCGGTGGCGTTGAAGTCCACCAGCAGTTGGTGACGCTCGGCGGGTGGCAGAATCGAGATAGCCTGCAACGGCGTGGTAGGCGCCTGTTGCAGCGCGGTCACCAGGTGGCGCAGCGCGGTGAGCATGTAGTCGCCCACCCGTTGCACATCCAACGTGGCCAGCCCTTGCACGGTGAGGGCGAAGCCGCTGCCCAGGTCATCGACGTTGAGCACCAGCGGGTAGTTGCTGCGCTCTTCGGAGCTGAGGATTTCGATACCAGACGCCGCGAATGGGCTGGCCCCCGGTGCTTCGCCCGGGGCGCTGTGACGGTAGTTGAGCAGTGTGCTGAACAACGGCAGCGACGCCGGCACACCGCTGCAACGCTGGGCCAGGGACAACGAGGCATGCTCATGCCCGAGCAGCTGCGCCAGGCGCGCGTGGGTGGCGCGCACCCCGGCTTGAACGCCGAGCGTGCCGAGGCTGACTCGCAGCGGCAAGGTATTGATGAACATGCCGAGGGCGCGGTCGGCGCCCTCACCGCCCTGCAGGCGGCCCAGCAGCACCGTGCCGAAGACCACGTCCTGCTGGCCCGATACCTGGGCCAGCACCTGCGCCCAGGCCAGGTGCACCAGGCTGGCGGTGCTCACGCCCAATTGCCGTGCCTGCTCACGCAGGCCCAGGCTCAACGCCGGTTCCAGCGGCAAGTGCACCTCGACGATGCCACTGCCGTCGCCATTGATGTCCTGCAGGCCGAAGGCCAGGGTCGGCTCGTCGATGTCGCCGAGCATCTCGCGGAAAAACCCTTCGTGTTGCGCCTGGCTCACCCCCAGTCTGGCCTGCGCCACGTAGTTGCGGTACTGCACCGCGTCGGGCAAGTGCGCGCTGCTGCCTGTCAGGCTGGCGCTCATTTCCTCCACCAGCACCTGCAACGCGGTGTGGTCGAGCAGGATGTGGTGCAGCAACAGGATGCCGACAAAACGGCCCTGCTGCTCGCCATAGGCCAGGCGCATCAACGAGGGGCGCGTCAGGTCCAGTCGGTAGTGACGCGGGTCGAAGCGTTGTTGCAGGGTGGCCAGGGCATCAGCGCCCGCCGCCTCGATACGCTCGACCACCAACGGCGCGTGGCGCAGCACCACTTGCACCGGCTCATCCAGGCCTTCCCAGAGGATGCCGGTGCGCAGGATGTCATTGCGCTCGATCACGCTGTTCAAGGCGCGCGCGAACGCGTCCACCGCGCCTTGGTCGGCGAAGCTGAGTTGCACCTGCAACACGTAGGGGTCGCCTTCGGTGGTTGCCAGGTGGTGATAGAGAATGCCCGCCTGCAAGGGGGCCAGGCCGTAGATGTCCTGTACGTTGCCCAGGCCACCGGGCACGCTGGCGAGTATATGGTCGATGGCTGGCTGTTCCAGCGCCACCAGGGGCAACATGTCGGGGGTGATGCGTTGGCTGGTTGCGGTAATCCGATTGGCCGGCACCGCCACCTCCTGCTGCCCGCCCACCGCCGCCGCCAATGCCGCCAGGGTGGGTTGGCCGAAGAGCACGCGCACATCGGCGCTCAGGTCGAGCTGGCGCATGCGTTCGATCAGCTTGACCGCCAGCAGGGAGTGCCCGCCCAGTTCGAAGAAATTGTCGTCGCGGCCAACACGGTCAAGGGTGAGCAACTCTTGCCAGAGCCCCGCGATGGCGGTTTCCACCGCGCCCTGGGGCGCTGCATAACCGCGCCGCACCAACGCCTCGGCATCGGGTGCGGGCAAGGCCTTGCGGTCGAGCTTGCCGTTGGTGGTGAGGGGGAATTGGTCCAGCAGCACGAACGCGCCAGGCACCATGTAGTCGGCCAGGCTCAGCAGCAGATGGTCGCGCAAGGCGGCGACACTCAGCTCACCTTCGGCAATCACATAGGCCACCAGGCGCTTGTCCCCCGGCACGTCTTCGCGGGCCACCACCACGGCGTCGCGCACGCCGGGCGCGGTGGCCAGGCGCGCTTCGATTTCCCCCAGCTCGATGCGGAAACCACGGATCTTCACTTGGTCATCATTGCGCCCCAGGTACTCGACACTGCCGTCGGCCTTGAGGCGGCCCAGGTCGCCGGTCTTGTACATGCGCAAACCGGTGGCGGGGTCGGCCAGGAAGCGTTCGGCGTTCAGCGCGTCACGGTTGAGGTAACCCCGCGCCACCCCGGCGCCGCCCACGTACAACTCACCCACCACGCCCACCGGCAACGGCTCGCGCTGCTCATCCAGCACGTACAGCTGCAGGTCGGGGATGCGCACGCCAATCGGGCTGACGCCGACCAATTGCGCATCTGCTGCTTCCAGCGCGCGATAGGTCACGTGCACGGTGGTTTCAGTGATGCCGTACATGTTCACCAGTTGCGTACCGGCGTTGATCGCACGGGCATACCACGGCTTGAGCATGCCCGGTTCCAGGGCTTCGCCGCCGAAAATCACCTGGCGCAAGGAGTGGGCCTGGGGGCTGTCGGCCTGGGCCGCGATCAATTGGCGGAAGGCGCTCGGCGTCTGGTTGAGGATGCTTACGCCCGCTTCGCACAGCAGCGTGTAGCACTCGTCCGGCGAGCGGCTGACCAGTTGCGGCACGATCAGCAACTGGCCGCCGTGCATCAGCGCGCCCCAGATCTCCCACACGGAGAAGTCGAAGGCAAAGGAGTGGAACAGCGCCCACACGTCGTTGCTGTTGAAGCCGAACCAGTGCGCGGTGGCGGTGAACAGACGCGCCACTTGGCGGTGTTCGATCATCACGCCCTTGGGCTGGCCGGTGGAGCCCGAGGTGTAGATCACGTAGGCCAGGTTGGCCGGGCTGACGCTGACACGCGGGTTGACCAGGGACTCGCCGCGCAGGCCGTTGAGGTCGATCTGCGCCAGGTCACCGACCAGGTGGCGGGTGTTGGCTTGCACCAGCACGGCCAAAGGCGCGCTGTCGGCCAGGGTGTAGGCAATGCGTTCCAGCGGATACGCCGGGTCAATCGGCACGTAACCGGCACCGGCCTTGAGGATGCCCAGCAGGCCGATGATCATCTCCGGGCCGCGATCGACGCAGATCGCCACGCGGTCGTCCGGGCGAATGCCCTGGGCCAGCAGGCGATGGGCGACCTGGTTGGCGCGTTCATTGAGCTGGCGGTAGGTGAGCCGTTGGTTGTCGAAACGCAGTGCGACCGCCTCGGGCTGAGCCGCGGCGTGGGTTTCAACGAGGTGGTGGATCAGGGCCGTATCGGCGTAGTGCGCAGGGCTGTGATTGAGGGTGTGCAGCAGGTGATGGCGTTCGGTGTCGGGCAGGATGTTCAGGCCGCTGAGCGGCGAATCCGGTCGCTGCTCCAGGGCATCGGCCAAGCTTTCCAGAGCCGTGTGCAGGTAGCTCGCAACGCGCTGCGCGCCGATGGCGACGTCGACCATCACGGTCAACGCGAAGTCTTCGCCCAGGTCATCGACATTGACCGTCAGCGGGTAATTGGTGCGCTCTTCGGCGCCCAGCACCTGGATACCGTCGGCCACCTCGATGACCTCGTCCATGTCGGTTGCCGCGCTGTGCCGGTAGTTGAGGATGGCGCTGAACAACGGCGTCGGCGCGGCCACCCCGCTGCAACGCTGGGCCAGGGCCAGGGACGCATGCTCGTGATGCAGCAAGGTGGTGAGCCGCTCATGGATGGCCTTGACCCCGGCACGCACGCCCTGCCCGCCCACATCGGCGCGCAACGGCAAGGTGTTGATGAACATGCCCAGGGCGCGTTCGCCGCCCTCGCCCGCGCCCATGCGCCCGAGCATCACCGTGCCAAACACCACGGCCTCGCGACCGGACACCACGCCCAACACTCGCGCCAGGCCCAGGTGCATCATGCTCGCCACGCTCACCCCCAGCGGCCGCGCCAGGCTGCGCAGGCGGCGGCTCAGCGCACTGTCGACGGGCAGGCGCGCCTCATCGATGCCCTGGCCATCGCCCTGCACATCCTGCAGGCCGAAGGGCAGCGTCGGCTCATTGATGTCACTCAGCATGTCGCGGAAAAACGTCTCGTGAGCCTCTTCGCTGACGCCGTGGCGCACCTGGGCGATGTAGCGGCGAAACGGCACGGGTTCACCGGCCTGGGCCTGCTCGCCGGCCAGGTACAGCTGGATTTCATGGCGCACCACGTCCAGGGCCGTGTGGTCGAGGATGGTGTGATGGAACAGCAGCATCGCCACCACCCGCTGATTGGCCGGGTCGTCGGCGAACACCAGGCGCAGCAGTGGCGCCTGGCCGAGGTCCATGCGGAACGTGCGTGCGTCATAGCGGGCGAGCAATTGGGCGAAGATGTCTCCACCGCTCAACGACACTTCTTCGCAGACCAGCGGTGCCTTGCGCCATACCACTTGCAGCGGCTCGTCCAGGCGCTCCCACACCATCGAAGTACGCAGGATGTCGTGGCGGTCGATCACCCATTGCAGCGCCTGGGCAAAGTGCTGCAGGCGCGCGCGGCTGTCGAACACGAACTGCGCGTGCAGCACATAGGGGTCGCCCTGCTGGGCGGACAGGTGGTGATAGAGCATCCCCTCCTGCAGCGGTGCCAAGGGGTACACATCCTGCACATTCGCCGCGCCACCGGGGATGGCGGCGACGATCCGGTCGATGGCCGGCTGGTCGAGGTTGACCAGCGCCAGCATGTCCGGCGTGATGCGGTAGGCCGGGCTCAGCCAGTCACCGCCATGTTCGGCAACCAGCTCCAGCAGCTGGGTTTTGTGGGCGATCAGTTGATCCCACAGGGCGTCATCCAGTGCTTCGTCATCGCCGAGGATGATCAGGTCGCCTTCTTCAGTTTGCAGACGGATCGCATGGGTGGAAATCGCTGCCAATAATTCGCTGAACTGCATGGGGGTAACCTGCCTGATAAGTCACGGTTGAGGAGAAAGTCCGTTTTCAGCTGCCGCTTGGATCGGGGTGTGCTGGTGGCCCGGTAAAAAATGCGGGCGCAGCCGGGGGCCTGGAGGGGCTTCCGACAGGGTTGGGAAATTAAGGGATTTGCAGCGCGGGGGGTGACATGGGAAGCGGGGACAAGCGCGGATCAGAGCGGGTTCAATTTAAATTCAGGTTTTTTTGAGCGCTCCCACGATAAAGCGTGGGAGCGATCGAATGACTCACTTGAGCTTCAAGTTGCGTGCATACCACGGCCGTTTCGGCACACGCTTGAACAAGCCCTTGAGCACGTCTTCATCGGCGCCAAAGGTAATGCGCAGGGCCAGCTTCATGACCTCCGGGTCCATCTCCATCGACTTGCCCACCTGCAGCCCGGGGGTGGTGCTGCAACCGTGGGTGTCCGGGCCCAGCCAGGGGTCTGCCACTTCCACCCAACGGCCCGGGGCGAACCAGGCGACGCCGTTGACCTCCAGCCGGCTGACCTCGCCCGGGTTGAAGCGCTCGTGGGCGCGGAACCAGTCTTCGATGCGGTCGTCGATCCAGCCGTGGAAGTGCCAGAACACCGGGTTTACGTGGGAAGAAAACGGGTCGCCAAGGAAGTCGTTCTCAGCCGCGTACCAGCGGGCGGCGAAGTCCGCGGGGTCGCGGGCAAAGGGCACCGGGCCGCCGTTGGACGGGTCGCGGGGCACGGAGGCCCAGCGCATGTGCAGCCAGTCGTGCAGGCCCAGTTCCATCTCGGAGCCCAACTGGCCCAGGGTCAGCTTGGCCAGGTAGCGCGGGTCGCGGTATTGGGATTCCCACACCTGGAAATTGCTGTGGTAGGTCTCGGCGGCCTTGATGTCGCTGACCCACTGGGTGTAGTCCGCATCGTCGGGGGCTGACCAGGTGGGTGGCAGGGCAAAGCCGTCGCTGTTGTCGAAGTAGCGCACGAAGCCCAGGCGGTCACGCTCCAGCGCCGGCTGCGGTTCGGGAAACTGCGGCCAGGACGGCAGGTCTTGCATGGAGCGCGCCGTGCCGAGCATGTGGCGGTGCATGAAGAAGAAGTCGATGCCCGAGCCGTTGCGGTCCTTGCGCTTGCCCCGGGCGTCACGCTCCTGGCCACGCGGGCCGGGTTGCCAGCCAATGCCGCGCAGGGCCTCGCGTTTTTCTTCGGTGAGTTTGTGCCATTGATCGCGGGAGGCGTGCCACAGCTGATGGAACAGGCGGTGCTCGGGGGAAATCAGCCAGGCCAGCAAGGTCGGGTTGAGGCCGATGCGCTGGCGGGCTTCGGGAAACAGCTGTTTGTGCGCAACAAAGCGGTTGTCACGCTCGGTCAACGCCAGCGGGCGGTCGAGGTCGAGGATCTGCCCGCTGAGGGTGCCGCTGCCAGCGTTGCCAAACTCGCTCCAGACTTCGTCGAGGGTCATCTTGAATTCATAGGCAGGCTCACCCGCCGCCGCATCGCGGTCGATCAACCGCCAGTAGAGCACCGCGCCATCGCCCGTCAGCAGGTCACCCAGTACACGGTAGCGCGGCTCACCTTCGGCGCGCAGGTTGGCCCCAGTGTCCAGATAGCCACGCAGGCCACGGCCCCGGGGGGCGATGTCGAGCAACAGTTCAAGGCCTTCGAGCGGCAAACCCTTGAGCCCCGCATCGCGGCCTTCCAGGCGCAGGCTCCAGACACCCCGCAGCGTATTCGCCAGGTGCTGGCCACGGGTGTCGGCAAGGTCAACCGTGGCCTCGCCGGGGGTGATCGGGAATTCTTCTTCACGCGTCAGCTCGCGATGGGCATAAAGGGCCGCTGGCACGGCTGCGCCCGTCAGCGCCAGGCCTGCGATGAACCCACGTCGAGAGATCGTCATTGTCTACCTTAGGAAACGGCTTAATCAGAGCTAGAACGTTTGCAGCCCGGTGAAATTTACCGGCGTGGCGCCGCCACCTAAATTTCCCCTGCCATCGCTCGTTCTTCCCTGATAGCAAAGGCCTCAACTGACTGAGATGGCAATGACAAAACCACGTTCGAAAAAGGCGCTGTTCATCGGCCTGCCATTGGCATTGGCCATCGGTGCCGGTGCGGGTTTCCTGGCCTGGGACCATTGGTTCCGTGGCAATGCCGGCTACCCGCTGGAAGTGATCAAGCAGGCCAACGAGATGCAGGATCGCCTGCTGTCGTTCGACAGCCACATCACCGTGCCCCTGGATTTCGGCACGGCCGGGAACGAAGCCGACAAGGACGGCAGCGGCCAGTTCGACCTGGCCAAGGCAGCACGCGGGCGCTTGTCGGGGGCGGCCCTGACGATTTTCGGCTGGCCCGAGATGTGGAACGGCCCCAACGCCCCGCACAAGCCCACCGACGGTTTTGTCGAAGAGGCCCGGCACCAGCAGGAGGTGCGCTACAAGATCCTCTCGGGCATGGTGCGCGACTTCCCCAACCAGGTGGGCATTGCCTATACACCGGATGATTTCCGTCGCCTGCATGGCGAAGGCAAGTTCGCGATCTTTATCAGCATGCTCAACGCCTACCCCCTGGGAGACGACCTGAACCAGCTGGACCTGTGGACCGCGCGCGGCATGCGCATGTTCGGCTTCAGCTACATCGGCAACAACGCCTGGTCCGATTCGTCGCGCCCGCTGCCGTTCTTCAACGACTCGCCGGACGCCCTCGACGGTTTGTCGAACATCGGCAAGCAAGCGGTGCATCGCCTGAATGACCTGGGGGTGATCATCGATGTGTCGCAGATGTCGACCAAGGCGCTGGAGCAGGTGGCGCAGTTGAGCCGCACGCCGATGGTCGCGTCCCACTCGGCGCCGCGTGCGTCGGTGGATATCCCGCGCAACCTCAGCGACAAGGAACTGCAGCTGATCAAGAACAGCGGCGGCGTAGTGCAAGTGGTGGGCTTCCCGGCTTATCTGCGCCCGCTGAGCCAGCCGACCCAGGACAAGCTCAACGCCCTGCGCGCACGTTTCGACCTGCCTCCCCTGCCCAACCTGGCCATGGCCTTGATGCCAGGTGACGCGATCATCAGCGCCTGGCCCGAGCAGAAGTTCGGCCAGTACGCCCAGGGGCTGTACGCCATCCTCGAAGAGGAACCCAAGGCCAGCCTCAAGGATTGGGGCGATGCGATTGATTACACCGTGCGCAAGGTCGGCATCGATCACGTCGGCATCGCGTCGGACTTCAACGACGGCGGCGGCCTGCAGGGCTGGGAGAACGTCGGCGAGGTACGCAACGTGACGGCCGAACTGATCCAGCGCGGCTACTCCGAAGCCGACATCGCCAAGCTGTGGGGAGGCAACTTCCTGCGAGTGTGGGACCAGGTACAAAAAGCCGCCAAACCCTTGGCCAATCGCTAATCACCCACGAAGTGTGTCCATGACCGACCGCCGTACGTTTCTCAAGCAGGCCGGCGTATTCGCCGCCAGCCTGCCGTTGCTCCCTCAGGCATTGGCCGCCGCGCCAGACCTTGCAGCAAGCTCGCCATGGACAGGGCTCAAGCAGCTGTTCAACCAGGACCCGGACTACCTGCACTTCTCCAACTTCCTGGTGGCCTCGCACCCCAAGCCGGTGCGCGAGGCCATCGAGCGTTATCGCCTGCAAATCGACCGTAACCCGGGTCTGGCGATGGACTGGGGCCTGGAGGAAACCTGGAAACGCGAAGGCCAGGTGCGTGAATGGGCGGGTCGCTACCTGAACGCCACGCCAGCGCAGATCGCCCTCACTGGCAGCACGTCTGAAGGCCTGGCGATGATTTATGGCGGGATCAAGGTGCGTGCCGACCAGGAAATCCTCACCACGGTTCACGAGCATTACGCCACCCAGAACGTGCTGGATTTTCGTGTGGCCAAGGAAGGCACACAGGTGCGCCGGATCACGCTGTTCGAAGACACCCAACACGTTTCCGCCGATGAAGTGCTGGGCACTATCGAGCGCAGCATCCGCCCCAATACCCGAGTGCTGGGCATGACTTGGGTGCAGTCCGGCAGTGGCGTAAAGCTGCCGATCGGCGAGATCGGCAAGCTGGTGCAGGCACTCAACCGCAATCGCGACGACAAGGACCGCATCCTCTATGTGGTCGATGGCGTGCATGGCCTCGGCGTGGAAAACCTGGACTTTCCGGACATGCACTGCGACTTCTTTATTGCCGGCACCCACAAATGGATGTTCGGCCCGCGCGGCACCGGCCTGGTCTGCGCCCGCGACAGCGAGAACAAATACGTCACGCCGATGGTGCCGACCTTTTCCGAAGACACCAACTTCGCCACCACCATGACTCCGGGCGGCTACCACGCGTTCGAGCATCGCTGGGCGGCGGACGAAGCCTTCAAGCTGCACTTGCAGTTGGGCAAGGCGCAGGTGCAGGCGCGCATCCATGCACTCAACACTGAACTCAAGAGTGAGCTGCTGACGCGGCCCAACATCGAACTGGTCACCCCGCGCAGCCCCGAGCTGTCGGCCGGGTTTACGTTCTTTCGGGTCAAGGGCCAGGACAGCGAGGCCGTCGTCGCGCACATGATGAAAAACCGCGTGGTGATCGATGCGGTGGACCGCGACGTTGGTCCTGTGATCCGCACCTCCCCCGGCCTGCTGAACAGCTCGGATGAGATCCATCGCTTCATGACCCTGCTGAGCCAGCGGCTATGAACCCCTTTTCTTCCTTTGAACGAGGCGCCCACATGATCCCCTCCCGACTCAAACCCTTGGCCGCATTGACGCTGACCGCGCTGTGCGGCGCCTGGCTGCCAGGCCTGGCCCAGGCGGCGACGCCGCAACCGGGCAAAGTCTTCAAGGACTGCAAGGACTGCCCGGAAATGGTGGTGCTGCCCGCTGGCACCTTCACCATGGGCACCCCGGAAGATGAAGTCGGCCGCGAGCCCGACGAAGGCCCGATGCATGAAGTGACCTTCGCCAAGCCGTTTGCCATGAGCCGCTTCCACGTCACCGCAGGCGAATGGGACAGCTATGTGCGCCAGACCGGGGTCAAGATCGCCGATGGCGACACCCGCCCGGGCCGCGAGTGCATCGCCAGCAAGCCGCGCTACCCCCAGGGGCCGCGCCAGCCGGCGGTATGCATGGACATGGACGACATAAAGAACTACGTGGCCTGGCTGTCGAAAAAGACCGGGCAGAAGTACCAGATGGTCAGCGAAGCCCAGCGTGAATACGCCGCACGCGCAGGCACCACCGGGCCGTTCCCGTTCCCGTTTGATGCGGGCAAGGGCTACAGCATCGCCGAACATGCCAACACCTACGGCCCGGCGGACGGCTACAGCTTTTCCTCGCCGGTCGGCAGCTACCCGCCGAACGCGTTTGGCATGTATGACATGCACGGCAACGTGTACGAGCGGGTGGCTGACTGCGAACACCCCAACTACATCGGCGCGCCTACCGATGGCAGCGCGTGGATGGAGCCGAACTGCGAGAGTTACCAGATTCGGGGCAATGATTGGGGTGAGGCGCCGGTGTTTTCGCGCTCGGGTAATCGCAACAACATCTACCCGCAGACGCGCGGGGACTGGATTGGGTTTCGCGTAGTGCGCGAACTGTAAACACCTCCCCTTGTAGGAGCCGGGGGGGGGGGGGGGGGGGGGGGGGGGGGGCCACCACCCCCCCCCCCCCCCCCCCGGGGGGGGGGGGGGGGGGGTGGGGGTGTGGGGGGGGGGGGGGGGCGCGGCCCCCCCCCGACCCCCCGCGCCTGCCCCCCCCCCCCCGCGGGGGGGGGGGGGGGGGGGTGGGGCCCCCCCCCCCCCCCCCCCCCCCCCCCCCCCGGCTCCTATAGGGATGGGGTTGTTCAGGCCTGTTTGGCCAGCAGTTCCAGGCCTTCGTGCAGCGCCGGGAACAGGCTGTTGTTGAAGTTGTTCCAGCGCAGTTCGAGGATGGTGTCTTCCGGGGAAATCTCGGTTTTCAGCACGTCGTGGAACACCTCGCCCGAGTCGATGCCATTGTCCACGTAGTGGAACGAGGCGCCGGTGAGGTACAGCGGCTCGCACGGTTTGGTTTCCTTGGTCGCCCAGTCCACCACCGCCTGGCCCCGTGCGCCGTACAGGGCGTTCCAGGTGGCGTACGCGCCACGACGTTCGTAAGGCGATTCGATACGGGTGATGCCCGGGTGGATGTTCATGATGCGCCGCGCAAACGGCGCGCCCGGGCGCACCAGCTCATCGAGGATCACCAGCAAGCCATCGAGCACCACGATGTCTGCCTTCAGTTCCACCAGGGTGTCGTACAGCCGGCGTTCGAAATCCTGTTTGCCGGCGATATGCTCGGCGCTGCCCCGTGGCAGGCGGCGGTAGGTGGACGGCACGCTCAATAGCAAGTCGTTGACCAGGTTGCCCTGCACCCGCAGGTCGGCGGGGTACAGCCACTGGCGGCCCGGCTGGTAGGCAAAGCCATAGTCCTTGACCAACTGCTGATCGCGCGGGTTCTGCTCGTCATCGTCGTACACCACGCCCACCAGGTTGTAGGCCTGGCCCAGCGGCGTGTCGTTGAGCGACCCCACCAGAAACTCCAGCACCGATTTCATGTAGCGCTCATGGTCCTTGTAGGCCACTGGCTGCCCGGCCTTGTCGGCGGCGGCATTTCTCAGGGACCAGACATACACCAGGTTCTTTTTCGTCATTGTTTCGCTCTCGCTGGATGAACTGCGCGCGGCCTTGATGCACGTGCGCCTACAGAACAAGAACGAACCAGCCCCCCGCCGATTTATCCACCACGGCCACCGCCTGGCACATCGCGCTAAATACTCGCCCCGGCGCTTCGTTTGTCATGGGTAAGGGTCTGTGTGCCCAGCCCCATTTTTCACTCTCCGGGATGTATTTATGACCAACCCCAAACGCGGCGCCTTCCATGGCCTGCTCGCCCTGCTCAGGCCTTTTCGTGCCATCGTGACGGTTTCCGTCGCCCTCGGCATGGTCGGCGGCCTGGCCATCACGTTGCTGCTGGCCACCATCAACAATGCCCTGCACTCGGCCAACGGCATGACCCAGGGCGTGGTCCTGACCTTTGCGGCGCTGTGTGTGGTGGCACTGGTCAGTTCGATCATTTCGGACATCGGCACCAATTACGTCGGGCAACGCATCATTGCCGCCCTGCGCAAAGACCTGGGCGAGAAGGTGCTGTCGGCGCCCATCGGGCAGATCGAGCGCTACCGCTCCCACCGGCTGATCCCGGTGCTGACCCATGACGTCGACACCATCAGCGACTTTTCCTTCGCGTTCACGCCGCTGGCGATTGCCGCCACCGTGACCCTCGGTTGCCTGGGCTACCTGGCCTACCTGTCGGTGCCGATGTTCCTGATGATGGTGGTGGCAATCATCATCGGCAGCGCCGTGCAGTTCATTGCCGGTGGCAAAGGCATCCAGGGGTTCGACCTGGCGCGCACCCACGAGGATGAGTTGCAGCGCTACTACAACGCGATTGCCTCCGGCGCCAAGGAACTGCGCATGCACCGGCCGCGACGCTTTCGCATGAACACCCACCGCATCCAGGAAACCGCCGACCGCATCAGCGATATCCAGGTGCGTTCGGTGAACATCTACATCCTGGCCAAGACCTTTGGTTCGATGCTGTTCTTTGTGGTCATCGGCCTGGCATTGGCGATGCAAGCCTACAACCCCAACCCGGACCCGACGGTGATCACCGGTTTCGTGCTGGTGCTGCTGTACATGAAAGGCCCACTGGAACACTTGCTGGGTTATCTGCCGGTGGTGGGCAAGGCGAAGATTGCCTTTGGCCGCATCAGCGAGCTGTCCGAACGTTTCTCGTCGCCTGAGCCGCACCTGTTGATGGACGACAGCGAAGCACCCACGCCGGTGGTCAACAGCCTGGAACTGCGCGAGGTGAGCTACAGCCCACCGGCCGTGGAAGGCAGCGCGCCCTTCCACCTGGGGCCGATCAACCTGAGCATCAAGCAGGGCGATATCGTGTTTATCGTCGGCGAAAACGGCAGCGGCAAGACCACGCTGATCAAGCTGCTGCTGGGCCTGTACCCGCCCCACTCCGGTGAAATCCGCCTCAACGACGAGGCCGTGAGCGCGCCGGATCGCGATGATTATCGCCAACTGTTCACGACCATCTTCTCCGACTACTACCTGTTCGATGACCTGGTGCAGGGCAGCGCCACGCAGTCGCTGGACAGCGCCGCCAAGTACCTGGAGCGCCTGGAGATCGCGCACAAGGTCAGCGTGAAGGATGGGGTATTCAGCACCACTGACCTGTCCACCGGCCAGCGCAAGCGCCTGGCCCTGGTCAACGCCTGGCTGGAAGAACGCCCGGTGCTGGTGTTCGACGAATGGGCCGCCGACCAGGACCCGGCGTTCCGCCGCATTTTCTATACCGAGCTGCTGCCGGACCTCAAGCGCCTGGGCAAGACCATCATCGTGATCAGCCACGACGACCGTTATTTCGACATCGCCGACCAACTGGTTCGCCTGCGTGCCGGGCAAGTCGTGCACGCGATGGAACCGGCGTGAATTTTGTTTTCCGGTTTTCCCAGGTAGGAACGTCTCACTAGTGGTAATGAGAACTAACCTCAATAAACACCTAGAACTGCCCACTTAAAACATAGAAGAGAAAGCATCCATGTCAGCACGACTCGGTCTCAGCCCCCTGAGCAAAGCGTTATCCATGCGACGGGCCCTGAACATCAACCTCCTTCCGAGTGCCCTGGCACTGGCGGTGTCACTGCCGATCGCAGGCTATGTACAGGCTCAAGAGATCGAGTTGAATATTCCCGCCCAGTCGCTGGGGAGCGCGCTGCAGGAATTCGGTCGCCAGACCAACGTGCAAGTGCTGTACAGCCCGAGTGATGTCGAGGGCAAGAACAGCACCGCGATCAAGGGCAAGATGGAGCCACAACGGGCCATCGACACCCTGCTGGGCGGAACCCAGACCACCCACAGCCTCAACGGCAACACCCTGACGGTGAGCGCTGTCGGCGCGACGACCGGGCTGGAACTGAGCCCCACCCAGGTGACCGGTAACATGCTGGGCAACGTCACCGAAGGCTCAGGCTCCTATACGCCGGGCACCATTGCCACCGCGACCCGCTTGACCCTGACCCCACGCCAGACCCCGCAGTCGATTACGGTCATTACCCGTCAGCACATGGAAGACTTCGGCCTGAACAACGTCGATGACGTGATGCGCCACACCCCGGGCATCACCGTGTCGGCCTATGACACCGAACGTACCAACTACTATTCCCGGGGTTTCTCGGTCGACAGCTTCCAGTACGACGGCATCCCGTCCGCAGTGCGCAACGTGGGCTACTCGGCGGGCAACACCCTGAGCGACATGGCCATCTATGACCGCGTCGAAATTCTCAAGGGCGCTACGGGCCTGCTCAATGGTGCGGGCTCGCTGGGTGCGACCATCAACCTGATCCGCAAGAAGCCGACCTCGGAGTTCAAGGGCCATGTGGATGTGGGCGCCGGTTCCTGGGACAACTACCGCAGCGAAGTCGATGTCAGCGGCCCGCTGACCGACAGCGGCAATGTCCGCGGGCGCGCCGTGGCGGCGTACCAGGACAAAAAGTCCTTCATGGACCATTACTCGCGCAAGACCGAGACCTATTACGGCATCACCGAATTCGACCTCTCCCCCGACACGATGCTGACCCTGGGCTTCGACTACCAGGACAACACCCCGAAAGGTTCGAGCTGGTCCGGCTCCTTCCCGCTGGTCAACTCCAACGGCAGCATCAACAAGATGCCGCGTTCCTACAACAACGGTACCGACTGGAGTTCCTGGCAGCAAAACACCCGTACCGCCTTTGCCATGCTCGAACATGACATGGGTGACGGCTGGGTCACCAAGTTCCAGCTCGACCACAAGATCAACAGCTACCATGCCGACCTCGCGTCCATCCAGTTCGTGCAACCCGCGGCCGATGGCACGGCAGAGATCAATGCACAGAAGTACACCGGCGAAACCAAGAGCACCACAGCCGACCTGTACGCCACCGGGCCTTTCAGCCTGTTCGGCCGCGACCATGAACTGGTGGTGGGCGGCTCGATCGGCACCTCGCGCTGGCAGGGCAAAGGCTATTGGTCGCCGGAATGGCCAGGCGGCAACAAAGTCGACTTCTACAACTGGAACGGCAACCTCGGCAAACCTATCTACGGCCCGCCCCAGCAGTACACGGACGACGTCGTTCGCCAGACCGGCTACTACGTGACCACGCGCCTGAACGTGATCGATGACCTGAACGTGATTCTGGGTGGCCGCGTGGCCAACTACCACATCACCGGCAATAACCCTTCCTACAAGGAAACCGGACGGTTCATCCCGTATGCCGGCGTGATCTACGACCTGAACGACAACTTCTCGGCCTACGCCAGCTACACCGACATTTTCAAACCGCAGGAAAGCTATATCAAGGATCGCAACGAGAAACTGGTGGATCCGGATGAAGGCCAGAACTACGAGCTGGGTCTCAAGGGCGAATTCTTCGGCGGACGCCTGAACACCAGCATTGCCTACTTCGAGGTTCACGAGAGCAATCGCGCCATTTCGGATGATGCCTGGAACAATTCGAACCCTACACCACCGAACTACGCGTTCAAGGGTTCCAAGGCCATCACCAAGGGTTACGAGGCTGAGATTTCCGGCGAGCTGAGCCCGGGCTGGCAAGTCCAGGGCGGGTACACCCACAAGGTGGTACGCGACGACGACGACAAGAAAATCTCCACCTTCGAGCCCGAGAACCAGGTCAACCTGAACACGACCTACAAGCTCAAGGGCGATCTGGACAAGTTCACCATCGGCGGCGGTGTACGCTGGCAGAGCAAGGCCTGGAACGAAATCTATAACCAGCCGCTGGACAGGAACCAGGACATCACCCAGAAATCCTACTGGCTGGTTGACCTGATGACCCGCTACCAGGTCACCAAGAACCTGTCGGCGACCGTCAACTTCAACAACATCTTCGACAAGTCCTACTACACCAACGTGGGCTTCTACAACTCGGCCATCTACGGTGAGCCGCGCAACGTGATGGTCAGCACCCGCTGGGACTTCTGACCTGACACCTTGATCGCCTGAGGCGGTCCAACGAACGCCCGATGAGCGCCCTGCTTTCATCGGGCGTTTTTGCAGGTGCGCCTTAATATCCGTGCATAAAAAAACCGGATCATGGATCCGGTTTTTTCATGCCCCTCCCGTTACTCCATGGCATTCACCAGGCTGGCGATGAACACCGCGCTGTCGATGATGCCGTCATGGTCCGTGTCGATCACCACCGAACGCTCAATGCGCCCCTGGCCGAGCACCGCTGCCATGTGCTGCTCGATCAGGTCCTTGAAGCGCCCTGCCCGACTCATGGAAGCCCACCAGCAACTGACCGGCGCCTTGATCGGCTTGAAATCGGCTGCGCTCATGCGCTCGCTCAGGGCGCGGTCGACGTCCCAGGAGATCTGCGCTTCGTTGCCGCGCAACAACTCCTCCTTGACGTCGGTGAACGCCTCGCCCAGGGTCTGTTCAGCCCAGACCACGAACGCCCGCCATTGGCCGCCCTCATCGTCAACCGCGCGTTGGCACTGCTGCCAGGCGCCCTGAATCTGCTCGGCAAACGCCGGGAACATCACGCCCAGCAAGGCAGCGCGTCGCTCATTCGCCGACACGACGCGATCCTCTTCGGTGACCACTGCCTCCCAGTAAGGCGTAAGCCATTGCGGCGGCGCCGCATCGATCCAGCCCACAAACTCCACCTCGCGCCCCTCTTGCTCCAGGCCATGGGCGACTTCCATCGCCAGGTTCCCGCCCAACGACCAACCCGCCAGGCGGAATGCGCCCTGTGGCTGGGCCGCCAGCAGCTGCGCGGTGTAGTCCTCGACCATCACCTGCCATTGCGGCACCGCCGCGCCCTCTTCCGCCAAGGCACGGCACATCACGCCATACACCGGGCGTTGCTCGCGCAGCGCCAGAGCGATGGCGGTGTAGCAATGCACCGAGCCAAAGCTTGGGTGGAACAGGAACAACGGCGTGCCTTCGCTGCGGTTATTAAGCTTGACCAGCAATGAGCTGCGCCCATCGCCCTGCAGGCAACTGACTTGCCCGCGCACCGTCGGGTTGAGCATCAACTGGCTGACGGACAAACCGACGCCACTGACCTTGCGGATGCGCTCCTTGAGCATCAGCACCAACAGGGAATGGCCCCCGAGTTCGAAGAAGTTGTCGTTCATCCCGACACGCTCCACCCCCAGCACCTCGCACCAGAGGGCCGCGACTTGCCGCTCGATCTCGCTCCGGGGCGCCTCGTACTGCTCGGCGCCCTGGGCTTGCGGCTTGGGCAGCGCCTTGCGGTCCAGCTTGCCGTTGGGGCTCAACGGCATCTGCGCCAGCAGCACCCATTGCGCCGGCACCATGTAGTCCGGCAACTGCGCGGCCAGGTGCGCGACCAGCGGCTCTTTCCAGTCCTCACAAGGCTGTTGCAGCACCAGGTAACCCACCAGGTGCGTGCCCTCCACCGCCAGCACAGCGGCTTCACGCACACTGGCATGCTCCAGCAGGCGCGCTTCGATTTCACCCAGCTCGATGCGCAACCCGCGCAGTTTGACCTGATGGTCAATGCGCCCGGCGTATTCGATCACGCCGTCGTCGCGATAGCGCGCCAGGTCCCCGGTGCGGTAAAGGCGCTCGCCGCTGCCGAACGGGTCGGTCACGAAGCGTTCGGCGGTCAGCGCGGCACGACGGTGATAGCCGCGCGCCAAGCCCATCCCGCCCAGGTACAACTCACCCAACACGCCGACCGGCGCCGGCGCCAGGTTGTCGTCCAGCACGTAACAACCCAGGTTGGCGATCGGCCGGCCAATCGGCACAGCGTCACGGCCTTCTTCCACACAGGTCCAGTGGGTCACATCGATAGCGGCTTCGGTCGGCCCGTACAGGTTGTACAACCCGGCCTGGGGCAACTTGGCGAAGACTTGCTGCTGGGCGTCGGCAGGCAAGGCCTCACCGCTGCACACAATGCGTTGCAGGCTCAGGCACGAAGCAACCGTGGCGTCCTGCAGGAAGGCCTGCAACATCGACGGCACAAAATGCAGCGTGGTGATCCGTTGCCCGTTGATCAGGCTGACCAGCTTGGCCGGGTCACGATGATCGCCAGGCGCGGCCACCACCAGGCGTGCGCCGGTCATCAACGGCCAGAAGAACTCCCACACCGACACGTCAAAGCTGAACGGAGTTTTCTGCAGGACGCTGTCGCTCGCCTCCAGGCCATACGCCTGCTGCATCCAGCACAACCGGTTGGTCAGCGCGGCATGGCGGTTGCCGGCGCCCTTGGGTTGGCCGGTGGAGCCCGAGGTGTAGATCACGTAGGCCAGGTTTTCGCGGTCGACCGGCACGTCCGGGTTGTGCTCGCTGTAGGCATGCAACCAGGCATCGCCCTCCTCCAGCACCAGGCTTTGCACGCCAGCGGGCAGCGGCAATTGCGCCAACAGGTGCGCCTGGGTCAACAGCAGTTGCACGCCACTGTCCTGCAGCATGTAGGCAAGTCGTTCACGCGGGTATTCCGGGTCCAGCGGCACATAGGCACCACCGGCCTTGAGCACCGCCAACAGGCCGACCACCATTTCCATCGAGCGCTCCACCGCCAGCCCCACCAGCACATCCGGGCCAACACCCGCCGCGATCAAACGATGGGCCAGGCGGTTGGCACGCGCATTCAACTGGGCGTAACTCAAGGCCTGCCCGGCAAACGCCAACGCAGGCGCGTTCGGCGTGCGCACCACTTGGGCTTCGATCAATTGGTGCACGCCCTGGTCCAGCGGGTACGTTTGGGCCGTGGCGTTCCAGGCCTTCACCACCACCTCGCGCTCAGCGCTTGGCAGGGACGGCAACGCCGCCAGCCGTTGGGACTCATCGCTGGCCATCGCGTGCAGCAACTGCACGAAATGCTCGGCCAGGCGTTGAATATGCGCGGCACTGAAGCTGTGGCGGTCGTAATTGAATTCCAGGCCCAGTGTGTCGCCAATCGCCAACAGCACGGTCAGCGGATAGTGGGTCTGCTCCAGGCTTTGCACCGCACCGAAACGCAGCCCCGACGGCGCGCTCTGCTCCAGCGCCTCGGACACCGGGTAGTTTTCGAACACCAGGATACTGTCGAACAACGCCTCACCGCCCAACGCGGCCCAGCGCTGGATCTCGAACAGCGGCGTATGCTCCTGCTCGCGCAAGCTCACGTTCTGCGCCTGCACCTGTTGCAGCCACTGGCTGACCGGCAGTTGCGCATCCGGGGTTGCCACCACCGGAAGGGTGTTGATAAACAGACCCACCTGCTGTTCGATCCCGCGCAGTTCCGTCGGGCGCCCGGCCACGGTGGCACCGAAGGCCACGGTCGCCTGGCCGGTGTGGTGCGCCAGCAGCAAGAGCCACGCGCCTTGCACCAGGGTATTGAGGGTCACTTTGTTGCGCTGGGCAAACACCTTCAGGTGTTCGGTCTGCGCGGCATCCAGGCTCAACCGATGCTCGCCGTTGGCTTCGGCGCCATCGCCTTGTGTGCCATGGGCCAGGCGGGTCGGCTGCTGCAAGTGCTTGAGCTGATCTTTCCAGAACGCTTCGCTGACCGATTTGTCCTGTGCCTGCAACCACGCGATGTAGTCGCGGTAACGCCCGGCCGGTGCCGGCAAGGATTCCCCTGCGTACTGCTGCAGCACTTCGCCGAACAGTTGGGAGCCACTCCAGCCGTCCATCAGGATGTGGTGGTTGGTGTAGATAATGTGGTGACTGGACGCGCCGGTGCGCACCACCGACAGGCTCAGCAACGGCGCCTGTTCCAGTACAAAGCCCTGGGTCCGGGCCGACGCGGCCAGGGTCTCAAGGGCCTTGTCCAGGTCCGCGCGCTGCTGCCAATCCAGCGTCTCAAACGGCATGCGCACCTGTTTGTGGACCACCTGCAGAGGTTGCTCCAGCTCGGCCTGCCACAGGAAACCACTGCGCAGGATTTCATGGCGATCAACCGCCGCCTGCCAGGCCTGATCGAAGCGCGCGACATCCAGGCCTTGCACATCGATGCGCATCTGGTTGATGTAATCACCGGAGCCTTCGCCATACAACGACTGGAACAACATGCCCTGCTGCATGGGCGATAACGGGTAAAGGTCCTCGACCTCGGCGACGTTCAGCGCCAAGCCATCCAGTTGGTCTTGGGAGAGTCGTGCCAGGGGGAAGTCAGACGGTGTCACACCCTGGTGGGCCGACTCGCAGCAGTGGTCGATCAAGGCCTTGAGTTCCGTGGCGTAGTCATCGGCCAGGCGTTGCACCGTCGCTTCAGCGAACATCTCGCGGCTGAAACTCCAGTTCAGTTTGAGTTCACCACCGTAGACCTGGCCATTGAGCTCCAGCCAGTTCCCCAGCGGCGCGTCCGGGCTTTGCTCGGCGCCGCTGGCGTCGCCGGAAGGCACGAACAGACCGTCCTGCTCGGCGCTGTCGAAGCTGGCATCGAACTGCCCCAGGTAGTTGAAGGTGATGCGTGGCCGAGGCAACGCGGCCAGCGCCTGTTGCGCCTCGGCAGTGCCCAGGTAGCGCAGCGCACCGAAGCCGATGCCCTTGTCGGGCACTGCACGCAGTTGTTCCTTGATCTGCTTGAGGGAATCGGCCAGGGAGTCCTTCGGCACCAGTTTCAGCGGATACAGGCTGGTGAACCACCCCACGGTGCGGGTCAGGTCGATGTCGTCGAACAGGTCTTCACGGCCGTGGCCTTCCAGGCGAATCAGCAGCGCTTCATCACCGGTCCAGCGCACGATGACCCGGGCCAGCGCCGTCAGCAACAGGTCGTTGATCTGGGTGCGGTAGGCACTCGGCGCGTCTTGCAACAAGCGACGGGTGTAGCCGCCGTCCAGGTGGGTGCTCACGCTCAGCGCCAGGTGGTTGCTGAGGCTGGCGTGCGGGTTGGCGACAGGCAAGCCGGTCGGGCTGCCTTGCAATTGCGTCTGCCACCAGGCCAGTTCGTGTTCCAGCGCCGCGCTGCGGGCGTAGGTTTGCAGCCGTTCGGCCCAGGCGCGCGTGGCGCTGGTCTTGACAGGCAGCACCACGGCAGCGCCTTGAACGAGTTGCTGATAGGCGCTTTGCAGGTCTTCCAGCAGGATGCGCCAGGACACGCCGTCCACCACCAAGTGGTGGATCACCAACAGCAAACGCTGGGAGCCATCGGCCAATTGCGCCAACACCGCACGCAACAAAGGCCCGGCGCCCAGGTCCAGGCTGCGCTGAGCCTCTTCGCCCAACGCATCCAGTTCCTCGACGGTCTCCAGGTTGGTCTGCCACAGCACCTGCGCGGCGTCAGCCTGTTGCGGCGCCCGATACGCCGCGTGCCAACCGGCCAGGCCTTCGACAAACCCGGTGCGCAAGGCGTCGTGATGCGCCATCAGTGCCTGCAACGCCGCCACCAGGGCGGCCACCTGCAAAGGCTGGTGCGGTTGCAGCACCACGGACTGGTTCCAGTGGTGACGTTGGGGAATGTCATCGGCAAAAAATGCCTGCTGGATCGGCAGCAGCAACAACGCGCCGGTCTGTGCCGACTGGTCCAGCACCACCGCGCCCTCGCCTTCGCGCGCCACGGCCGCCAGGCTCTGCACGGTCTGGTGCTGGAACAAATCCTTGGGCGTGAAGCGCACACCGGCCTGGCGGGCGCGGCTGACCACCTGGATCGAAATGATCGAGTCGCCGCCCAGTTCGAAGAAGTTGTCATGCAGGCCGACCTGCGGCAGGCGCAGCACGTCGGACCAGATCGCGGCGATCTTCTGTTCCAGCTCGCTCTGGGGCGCCACGTAGACTTGCTGCATCTGGCTCACGTCAGGCAACGGCAAGCCCTTGCGGTCGAGCTTGCCGTTGGGCGTCAACGGCATCTGGGCCAGGAACATCAAGTGCGTCGGTACCATGTAGTCCGGCAAACGGGTTTTCAAGGCGCGGCGCAAGGCCTCTCGGCCGTTGGACTGGGCCACGGCATCGTCCAGCAAGGTCGGGTCCAGCGGCACAATATAGGCCACCAGTTGCTTGCCGGTCGGGCCTTCCTGGGCCACCACCACGGTTTCGCCCACACTCTCCTGCTCACGCAGGCGCGCTTCGATTTCGCCCAGCTCGATACGGAAACCACGGATTTTCACCTGATGGTCGACACGCCCCAAGTAATCCACCACCCCATCGGGACGGCCACGGGTCAGGTCGCCGCTGCGGTACACGCGGCTGCCGGGCTTGCCGAACGGGTCTGGGACAAAACGTTCGGCGGTCAACGCCGGACGCTCCAGGTAGCCGCGCGCGACGCCTTCGCCCCCCAGGTACAACTCGCCAGCCACGCCGATGGGTTGCAGGTTCAGTTGACTGTCCAGCACGTAGCCACTGCGGTTGCCGAGCAAGGTGCCGATGGGCGCATACACCGCGCCGCATGGGTCGCCTCTGCGCGCCTTCCACAGCAATGGCGTGACCACGGTTTCCGTCGGGCCGTAGCCGTTGAACAGGTAGGTCGGGCGCAGTGCGCGCCAGGCCAGGTCGTAGCTGGCCTGGGCCACCGCATCGCCGCCGAAGCAATACACGCGCACCGCCGGAGGGTTGCCGTCGCGCTCGGCGTGTTCGGCCAATTGCTGCAGGTACACCGGCGGGAACACCGCCATGGTGACGTTGTGCCGGTGCATCTGCTGGTAGGTGTACTCGGGCAGCCACAGGCTGTCGTCACGGATCAGCACGCTGGCACCGTTGATCAACGGGTGCATCCAGCCTTCGTGGGAGCCGTCGAAGGCGAACGACATGAAGTGCAGTTCACAGTCGGACGGCGACGTTTCATAACGTTCGCCAGTGGCGATGATGTGCGCCACCAACGGGCCGTGGGACACCGCCACGCCTTTAGGCATGCCGGTGGAACCGGAGGTGTAGATCACGTAGGCGAGGTTGTCGCCGTCCAGTGCAACCTGCGGCGCTGCATCGCTGTAATCGGACCACGCCGCTGCATCATCGACCGCCAGCGCTTGCAGGCCTTCCGGAATCGGCAGCCGCTGCTGCACCGCCGAATGCGTCAGCAATAATTGCGAGCGGCTGTCCTGCATCATGTACAGCAGGCGGTCGCGCGGGTATTCGATGTCCAACGGTACGTACACGCCGCCTGCCTTCATGACGGCAAGGAACGCCACCATGATCTCGGCACTGCGCGGCATGGCGATGGCCACCCGCACTTCCGGGCCGACACCCCGGGCGATCAGCGCATGAGCCAGGCGGTTGGCGCGGCTGTCCAACTGGCCATAGGTCAGTTGCTCATCGCCGAACTTGACCGCCACCGCCTCCGGGGTTTCCCGGGCGCGGTCGGCCACCCGCTGGTGTACCAGGCGCTGGGCCGAGAAGCCGGAATCGGTGCAGTCCCACAATTGAAGAATCTGCTGCTGCTCGGCAGCGTCCAGCAACGGCAACTGGCTGAGCGGTTGTTGCGGGTTGGCGACCATGCCCTGCAACAGGTTCTGCCAATGACGGGCCATGCGCTGCACGGTGGCGGCTTCGAACAAGTCCTGGGCATACCCCAAGGTGGCCCAGATGCCTTCGGTGGATTCCTGGATATCCAGGTCCAGGTCAAAATGCGCGGTCTTGCTCTCCCACTCCAGGCCTTCGACCCGCAAGTGCGGCAGTTGGTGCTGGACCTGCGCCTGGCCGACGTCGGTCTGGTGGTTGAACATCACCTGGAACAGCGGGTTGTGGCTCAGGCTGCGCTCCGGTTGCAGGGCTTCCACCAGTTGCTCGAACGGCAGGTCCTGATGGGCCTGGGCATCCAGGGCGCGTTGACGGGTGTGTTGCAGCAACTGCTCGACGCTCATCTGGCCGTGCAGGTCGGCCTTGAGCACCTGGGTATTGACGAAGAAACCGATCAGGCGTTCGGTCTCGCTGCGGTTGCGGTTGGCAATCGGCACGCCGACACGGATTTCTTCCTGGCCGCTGTAGCGGTGCAACAGGGTCTGGAACGACGCCAGCAGCAGCATGAACACGGTGACGCCTTGCTGCTGCGCCAGGGCCTTGAGTTCAAGGGTCAAGGTGGGCGCCAGCTCCATGGCCAGGCGCGCACCGCGATGGCTTTGCACCGCCGGGCGCTGATGATCGAACGGCAATTCCAGCACGCTTTGCTCACCGCCCAGCACGTCGCGCCAATAGGCCAGCTGGCGTTGTTTCTCGCCGGCGTCCATCCAGTGGCGTTGCCATACCGCGTAATCGGCGTACTGGATCGGCAGCGCCGGCAGTTGCACGTCCTGGCCCTGGCTGTAACCGGCATACAGCTGCACCAGTTCCTCGACCATCAATTGCATCGACCAACCATCGGAAACGATGTGGTGCTGCACCAGAACCAGCACATGCTCCTCTTCAGCCACGCGCATCAAGGTAACGCGCAACAGCGGGCCCTGCAGCAGATCGAACGGCTGGGCAATCAGCGCTTCCACCTGCGCCTGCAAAGGCTGCTCACCGGCATCGACCACCGTCATCGGCAGCGACATCTGCGGCTCAATCACCTGCACCGCGCCGGCATGTTCCTGGCGGATACGGGTGCGCAGGCTTTCATGGCGCGCCAGCAAGGTGTCGAAACTGCGTTGCAACGCCGGCAGGTCCAATGTGCCTTTCAAACGCAGGGCGCTGGGGATGTGGTAGGCGGCGCTGTGTGGCTCCAACTGCCAGAGAAACCATTGGCGTTCCTGGGCATAGGACAGCGGCAGCAATTGCTCGCGCCCTACGGGCAACAGGGCCGGCGCCTGGGGCGTCAAAGTCTGCGGGGCTTGCAACAGCGCGACAAAACCCTCCAGGCGCGGGCATTCGAACAGCGCCTTGAGCGGCACCTCCAGGCTCAGCGTCTGGCGAATCCGCGACACCACTTGCATCGCCAACAACGAATGCCCGCCCAGCTCAAAGAAATGCTGGTTCAGGCCGACCTGCTCCACCCCGAGAATGTCCGCCCAGATCGCCGCAACTTGTTGTTGCAGCGGCGTGACCGGTGCCAACCAATCCTGCTGCACCGCGCTGACACCCGGTTTGGGCAGCGCCTGGCGGTCCAGCTTGCCGTTGGGGTTCAGCGGCATGCGCGCAAGGAAAATCAACTGCGCCGGCACCATGTAATCCGGCAAATGCTCGCGCAACGTCGCCATCAGCTGTGCACTGGCCGCAGCGTGCTGGCTGTCGTCGAGCGGCTGCGCCGGCACCAGGTACGCCAGCAGTTGGTTGTCGGCAGCCAGCAACAGCGCTTCGCGCACGCTGTCCTGGGCGAGCAGCAAGGCTTCGATTTCACCCAGCTCGATACGGAAGCCACGGATCTTGACCTGATGGTCGACGCGCCCCACGTACTCCACCACGCCGTCAGCGCGGTAACGTGCCAGGTCGCCACTGCGATACAGACGCTCCCCGGTGGTGCTGAACGGGTCGGCGACAAAGCGCTCGGCGGTCAGGCCAGGGCGCTGCAAATAGGCACGGGCCAAGCCACTGGCGCTGGCGATGTACAGCTCACCCACGGCCCCTGCGGGCAGCAGGTTCAAATCGCGGTCCAGCACATACAAGCCACGCCCGGGCAGTGCACGGCCGATAGGGCTGGCGCCGACACCGGCGACGGCACTGACGTCCGTACAATCGAGCACACTCGACACCACGGTGGCCTCGGTCGGCCCATAGGTGTTGAGCAAGCGCACATGCCCAAGCCCGGCGCGTTGCCACAACAGCGGGCCATCCAGCGGCATGGCTTCACCGCCGATATGGATCTGTCGCAAGGCACCATAAGGGCGCGGGCCGGCGGCCAGGCAATCCTGCAGGAACAGCTTCCAGTAAGCGGTGGGCAAGTCGGCCAGGGTAATGCCTTGGGCGACGATCTGTTGGTACAGCTCGGCGCCGTCCCACAACTGCGGCCCACGCAAAACCACGCTGGCGCCCAGGGTCAGGGCCGGGTACAACTGCTCGACGAACCCGTCGAAGTTCAGGGTGGCAAACTGCAGCACGCGGTCCTGCGGGACCAGGCCCGAATACTGCGCCGCAATCCCGGCGAACTCGCTCAAGGCTGCATGGCTGATGGCAACGCCCTTGGGTTTGCCGGTGGAACCGGAGGTGTAGATGACATACGCCAGGCTCTGGGGCTCGAACGCCCGTTGCGGGTTGTCTTCGCTGCACTGCGCCCACGGCGCGTCAACCTGATCGATCTCCAGGGTCGCAAGCCCCGATGGCAATGGCAGCCGATCGCGCAGGTGCGATTGGGTCAGCACCCATTGCACGCCGCTGTCTTCGAGCATGTGCGCCAGGCGTTCGCGGGGGTACTGCGGGTCCAGCGGCACGTAGGCACCGCCGGCCTTGAGTACCGCGAGCAAGCTCACCACCATGGCAAAGGAGCGCTCGACGGCAATCCCCACCCGCGCTTCCAGGCCGACACCCTGGGCCATCAAGTAATGCGCAAGGCGATTGGCCTGGCTGTTCAGCTCGCCGTAGCTCATCACCTGGTCGTCCAGCACCAACGCCGGATGCTCGGGTTGGCGCAGCGCCTGGGCCTCGAACAACTGATGCACCGCGTGCAGGGTGCCGACCGTGGCCGGGCTGTTCCACGCCTGCAACAGCGCGTGGGCCTGCGGTGCGCTCAACATGGCGAGGTCTGCCAGGCGGCTGTGAGGCGCGCTGACGATGCCCTGCAACAGGTGCTGCCAGTGCTGCGCCAGTCGTTCCATGGTACTGCTGTCGAACAGGTCGGTGGCGTAGGTCAACGCCGCCCACAAGCCTTCGGCGGATTCATGGGTGTCCAGGCTCAAGTCGAAGTGGGTGGTCTGGTTGTCCCAGTCCAGCTCCACCACGCGCAGGCCCGGCAATTGCTGGCCATCGCGACTGCCCTTGGCGTCGGTCTGGTGGTTGAACATCACCTGGAACAGCGGGTTGTGACTGAGGCTGCGCTCTGGTTGCAACGCCACCACCAACTGTTCAAAGGGCAGGTCCTGGTGGGCCTGGGCTTCCAGCGAGCGGCGCTTGGTCTGTTGCAGCAACTGGGCAAAGCTCATCTGCCCGTCGAGGTCGGCCTTGAGCACCTGGGTGTTGACGAAGAAGCCGATCAACCGCTCGGTCTCGACCCGGTTACGGTTGGCAGTCGGCACGCCGATGCGGATATCCGACTGCCCGCTGTAGCGGTACAACAGGGTCTGGAACGAGGCCAGCAACAGCATGAACGGGGTCACGCCCTCTTGCTGCGCCAAACGCTTGAGCCCGGCCACCAATGCCGGTTGCAGGTGCACCTGCAAGCTGGCGCCGCGATGACTTTGCTGCGCCGGGCGTGGGCGGTCCAGCGGCAATTCCAGTACCGGCTGCTCACCGCCAAGCAAGGCCTGCCAGTAATCCAGCTGGCGCGCCTTCTCCCCCGCTTCCATCCAGCCGCGTTGCCACAAGGCGTAGTCGGCGTATTGAATCGGCAACTCGGGCAATTGCAGCTCGCGCCCCGCGCTGAAGGCGGCATAGAGCTGCACCAGCTCCTCGACCATCACCTGCATCGACCAACCATCGGAGACAATGTGGTGCTGCACCATCACCAGCACGTGCTCGTCTTCAGCCACTTGCAGCAAGGTCACACGCAACAGCGGTGCCTGGTGCAAATCGAACGGCCGCGCGACTTCCGCTTCCACCCGCGCCATCAACTGCGACGCTTCAATGCGCGCTTGATGAATGTCGACTCGCGCCTCAGGCAGCACCACCTGCAGCAGGCGTTCACCGTCCTCGACCAATTGGGTACGCAGGCTCTCGTGGCGGACCAACAGGCTGTCGAAACTGCGCTGCAACGCGGCCAAGTCCAGCTGCCCGTGCAGGCGCAAGGCGCCGGGGATGTGGTAGGTGGCGCTGCCCGGGTCCAGTTGCCAGAGGAACCATTGGCGCTCCTGGGCGTAGGACAGCGGCAGTGCCTCGGTATCGTGGCGTGTAGGGGCAATCGGTAATTGAGCGAAACTCATTCCACGGCCTTGCAGGCGCTGGTAGAACTGCTGGCGCTGCTCCAGAGGCAAGCGAAGAAAGCGCGACACCAGGTCGATATTAGGGTTGGAAAGCATGGTTCAAATCGCCTCTAGTTCGCTCAAAAAGTCACGAAGATCATCAAAATCTTCCGCGCTGCCGGCGCGGAAGGTGGCTGCGGCCTGTACATAGGCGCGCAGCGATTCGGTCTGGAACAGTTCCATCAGCGGCACCTCCAGGCCCAGTTCGGCCTGGACCCGCGACGTGATCTGGATCGCCAACAGGGAATGGCCGCCGACTTCGAAGAAGTTGTCGTTCAGGCCCACTTGCGGCAGGCGCAGCACATCCGCCCAGATCGCAGCGATCTGTTGCTCCAGCTCGGTTTCCGGGGCCACGTACTGTTGCTGCATCAGGCTCGCGTCCGGCTCGGGAAGGCCTTTGCGGTCCAGCTTGCCGTTGGGCGTCAATGGCATCTGGGCCAGGAACATGAAGTGCGCGGGCACCATGTAGTCCGGCAGGCTGGCTTTCAGGGCGCGGCGCAGTGCATCGCGGAACTCGCCTTCGTTGGCCAGGTTGGCGTCTGCCGGCACCACATAGGCCACCAGTTGCTTGCCGGTCGGGCCTTCCTGGGCCACCACCACGGTTTCGCCGACGCTGTCCTGTTCGCGCAGGCGCGCTTCGATTTCGCCCAGCTCGATGCGGAAACCACGGATTTTCACCTGATGGTCAACACGCCCCAGGTAATCCACCACCCCATCGGGACGGCCACGGGTCAGGTCGCCGCTGCGGTACACGCGGCTGCCGGGTTTGCCGAACGGGTCTGGGACAAAACGCTCGGCGGTCAACGCCGGACGCTCCAGGTAACCCCGCGCGACACCTTCACCGCCCAGGTACAACTCGCCAGCCACGCCGATGGGTTGCAGGTTCAGTTGACTGTCCAGCACGTAGCCACTGCGATTGCCGAGCAAGGTGCCGATCGGCGCATACACCGCGCCGCATGGGTCGCCTCTGCGCGCCTTCCACAGCAATGGCGTGACCACGGTTTCCGTCGGGCCGTAGCCGTTGAACAGGTAGGTCGGGCGCAGTGCGCGCCAGGCCAGGTCGTAGCTGGCCTGGGCCACCGCATCGCCGCCGAAGCAATACACGCGCACCGCCGGTGGGTTGCCGTCGCGCTCGGCGTGTTCGGCCAATTGCTGCAGGTACACAGGCGGGAACACCGCCATGGTGACGTTGTGCCGGTGCATCTGCTGGTAGGTGTACTCGGGCAGCCACAGGCTGTCGTCACGGATCAACACGCTGGCGCCGTTGATCAACGGGTGCATCCAGCCCTCGTGGGAGCCGTCGAAGGCGAACGACATGAAGTGCAGTTCACAGTCGGCCGGCGACGTTTCATAACGTTCGCCAGTGGCGATGATGTGCGCCACCAACGGGCCGTGGGACACCGCCACGCCTTTAGGCATGCCGGTGGAACCGGAGGTGTAGATCACGTAGGCGAGGTTGTCGCCGTCCAGTGCAACCTCCGGCGCCGCATCGCTGTAACCCGCCCAATCTTCGGTGCGATCAATCGCCAGGGTCTCCAGGCCTTCGGGAATCGGCAGTTGCTGCAAGCCGCGGGTGTGGCTCAACAGCAGCTGGGCGCGACTGTCTTGCATCATGTACAGCAGGCGATCACGCGGGTACTCGATGTCCAGCGGCACGTACACACCGCCCGCCTTCATGACCGCAAGGAACGCCACCATGATCTCGGCGCTGCGCGGCATGGCGATGGCCACCCGCACTTCCGGACCGACGCCCCGGGCAATCAGGGCATGGGCCAAACGGTTGGCCTGGCGGTTGAGTTCAGCGTAGCTCAGTGTTTGTGTATCGAACTTCACTGCCACCGCCTGCGGGTTTTCCCGGGCGCGGTCGGCGACCAACTCGTGCACCAGGCGCTGGGCCGAGAAGCCTGCATCAGTGCAGTTCCACAATTGCAGGATGTGCTGCTGCTCGTCCTGGCCCAGCAGGTTCAAGTGGCTGATGCTCTGCTGCTGATCGGTAACCATCGCCTGCAGCAGGTTCTGCCAATGCCCGGCCATGCGCTCGATGGTGGCGGGGGCAAACAGGTCGGTGGCGTAACTCAAGGAAGCGCGCAACGCCGTGTGGCTTTCCTCCACATCCAGCGCCAGGTCGAACTGGGCGACACCTTCATCCCAGCTCAAGACTTCCACATGCAGGTCGGTGAGGCGTTGCAGATGGCTGTCGGCAGACGTCATGCGGTGGTTGAACAGCACTTGGAACAGCGGGCTCAGGCTCAGGCTGCGCTCCGGTTGCAGGGCTTCCACCAGTTGCTCGAACGGCAGGTCCTGATGGGCCTGGGCATCCAGGGAACGCTGGCGCACCTGGTCGAGCAACTGCTGCACACTCATCTGCCCATGGATATCAGCCTTGAGCACCTGGGTATTGACGAAGAAACCAATCAGCCCTTCAGTCTCAAGGCGGTTGCGGTTGGCGATCGGTACGCCAACACGCACGTCTTCCTGGCCACTGTAGCGGTGCAGCAATGCCTGGTAGGACGCCAGCAAGACCATCGGCAACGTCACGCCAGCGGCCTGCGCCAGGTTGCGCAAACCGGCCAGCAGTTCAGGTGCCAACTCGATGCCATGGCGTGCGCCGCGATGGCTTGGCAGCGCCGGGCGCAGGTGGTCGAACGGCAACTCCAGTACTGGTTGCTGCCCCCCTAGCTGCTCACGCCAGTAGGCCAGTTGACGGGCTTTCTCACCGGCTTCCATCCAGTTGCGCTGCCACACGGCATAGTCGGCGTACTGGATCGGCAACGCCGGCAGGTCGGGCATTTCGCCTGTGCTGAAGGCGGCATACAGCTGCACCAACTCTTCGACCATCAGTTGCATCGACCAGCCGTCCGAGACGATGTGGTGCTGCACCAGCACCAGCACATGCTCGTCTTCGGCCAGGCGCAGCAACTTGGCCCGCAGCAGCGGCCCGCGCAGCAGGTCGAACGGGCGGGCCACCTCATAGGCCACCCGCGCCTTGAGGTCGGCGAACTCACAGTCGGCGCGCTCGACGTCAATCAGGCCCGAGTCTTCAATGACCTGCACGGTACCCGCAGCCGTTTGGCGCAGGTGGGTGCGCAGGCTTTCATGGCGCGCCAGCAAGGTGTCGAAGCTGCGTTGCAACGCCGCCAGGTCAAGCGCGCCTTGCAAGCGTAGCGCGCTGGGGATGTGGTACGCCGCGCTGTCGGGATCCAGTTGCCAGAGGAACCATTGACGCTCCTGGGCATAGGACAGGGGCAACGGTTGCAGACGGTCGGCCTGGCATATCGCCGGCACCTGTGCGTCCTCCTCGCCCAGGGCCGCCACGAAATCGCCGAGCGCCGGGTGTTCGAACAGGGCCTTGAGGGCAACGTCCAGCGCAAGCGCCTGGCGTACCCGCGAGATCACCCGGGTGGCCAGCAATGAGTGACCGCCCAGTTCGAAGAAGTGGTCATCGAGCCCCACTTGCGGTACGTCCAGCACCTCGGCCCAGATCGCTGCGACCTGCTGCTCACGCAGGGTCACAGGCGCCACATAGCCTTTGAGCAACACGGTTGCATCCGCCTTGGGCAAGGCCTTGCGGTCGAGCTTGCCGTTGGGGGTCAGGGGCAAGCTGTCGAGAAAGACCCAGTGCGCCGGCACCATGTAGTCCGGCAGGCGCTCGCGCAAGGCGGCCTTGTACGCGTGCGGCTCCTCGGGGGTGGCGGTAACCAGATAGGCGATCAGATGATCGTTATCGGCCAGTACCACAGCCTCGCGCACGCCCGGCTGTTCACGCAGGCAGGCTTCGATTTCACCCAGTTCGATGCGGAAACCGCGCACCTTAACCTGATGGTCGACCCGACCGATGTACTCCACCACGCCGTCGGCGCGGTAACGGGCCAGATCACCGGTGCGGTACAAGCGTTCGCCCGGCGCACCGAATGGGTTGGGCACAAAACGTTCGGCGGTGAGCGCCGGCCGTGCGTGGTAACCACGGGCCAGGCCGACACCGCCGATCAACAGCTCCCCCGCCGCGCCCTGCGGGCAGGGCGTGAGGCCGGCATTGAGGATAAACAACGACGTGTTGGCGATCGGCCGCCCGACAAAAGGCTGGGCCTCCAGCAAACGGTGCGCCGCCGACCAGATGGTGGTTTCGGTCGGCCCATAGAGGTTCCACACCGGGCCTTGCAGGTCGAGCAGGCGCTGGGCCAGGTCGGCCGGCAGTGCCTCGCCGCCACACAGGCATTGGATACCGCGCAGCAACGACACCCGTGGGCTGTCGAGCAGCATGCGCCAGGTCGATGGCGTGGCTTGCAGCACACTGGCGGATTGAGCCTGGACCCGATCAAGAATGGCATCCGGGTCCAGCGCCATCGCCTGGCCGCTCAACAGCACGGTGGCGCCAACGCTCAGCGGTACGTAAAGCTCCAGGGCAAAGATGTCGAACGAGAAGGTGGTCAGTGACAACACCCGCGCCTCGGCGCCGATGTGCAGGGTCTGCGCCATGCCGTGGGTAAAGCTGCACAGTGCCTCGTGCCGCACCATCACGCCCTTGGGCTGGCCGGTGGAGCCGGAGGTGTAAATGACGTAGGCCAGGTGTTGCGGCGTGACCGCAACCTGCGGGTTGTGCGCGTCACCTTCGGCATCGTTGACCAGCAGCACCTGCAAGCCTTCGGGCTGGGCCAGCCGACCGATCAGGTGCGGCTGGGTCAACAGCACACGGGCGCGGCTGTCGTCGAGCATGAAGGCCAGTCGCTCCGCCGGGAACTGCGGGTCCAGCGGCACATAGGCGCCACCGGCCTTGAGGGTCGCCAGCAACCCCACCACCATCTCCAACGAACGCTCGACGTGCACGGCCACCAGCACATCCGGCCCCACGCCCGCCGCGATCAAGCGATGGGCCAGGCGGTTGGCGCGCCTGTTGAGCTCGGCGTAGCTGAGGTGTTCACCCTCAAAATGCAGCGCGATCGCATCCGGGTGGGCAAGCGCTCGCGCTTCGAACAGTTCATGGACACAGCGTTCGCTCGGGAACTCCACAGGGCTGTTGTTCCAGTCGTGTACCACTTGTTGCCATTGCCCTGCACTGAGCATCGGCAATTCGTCCAGGGCCTGGGCGGCATCCTGTACCACGGCGCGCAACAGGTTTTGCCAATGCTCGGCCAGACGCTGTGCGGTCGCCGTCTCGAACAGGTCGGTGGCGTAGGTCAGCGAAGCCCAGAGACCATCGGCCGACTCTTCGGTTTCCAGGTTCAGGTCGAACTGGGTGGTGTGACCGGCCCAATCCACCGGTTGCAGGTGCAGGCCGGGCAACGCCAGCGGGGCTGTGCGCAGGTTGTCCTGGTGGTTGAACATCACCTGGAACAACGGGTTGTGGCTCAGGCTGCGTTCCGGTTGCAGGGCCTCTACCAATTGTTCAAAGGGCAGGTCCTGATGGGCCTGGGCTTCCAGGGCTCGCTGCTTGATCTGGCCAAGCAACTGCTCGAAGGTCATTTGCCCGTGCACATCGGCTTGCAGCACCTGGGTGTTGACGAAGAAGCCGATCAGGCGTTCGGTTTCCAGACGGTTGCGGTTGGCAATCGGCACTCCCACACGGATCTCGGACTGGCCACTGTAGCGGTGCAGCACGGTCTGGAACGATGCCAGCAGCAGCACGAACAAGGTCACGTCCTGGCGCTGGGCCAGGGCCTTGAGGCTGGCCACCAGCGTGGCGTCGAGGTGGATTTTGCGGCGGGCGCCACGCTGGCTTTGCACGGCCGGGCGCGGGTGGTCCAGCGGCAGTTCGAGCACGGCATGTTCGCTGCCCAGGCGCGCGCGCCAGTAATCGAGCTGGCGTTGCTTCTCTCCGGCCGCCATCCAGTCGCGTTGCCATTGTGCATAGTCGGCGTATTGGATCGGCAGCGCGGGCAGTTGAGCGCGGCCCTGATAGAGCGTCATCCACTCATCGACCATCACCTGCAGCGACCAGCCATCAGAGATGATGTGGTGCTGGGTGATGACCAGCACATGGTGATCCGATTCGACCTCCAACAGCTTGACGCGCATCAGCGGGCCGCTGCGCAGGTCGAATGGGCGCAGGATTTCTTCTGACACGGCGTGTTCGATGGCCGAAGCCTCGACCTGTTGGTGCTCGATCAGCACCGGCAGGCTCGGGTGAATCACCTGCAGCGTCTGCTCGCCCTGCTCCACAAAGGTGGTGCGCAGGGGTTCGTGGCGCTGGATCAGGGCCTCAAGCGAGTGCGCCAAGGCGGCGGTGTCCAGTGGGCCACGCACGTGCAAGGCGGTGGGCACATGGTAGGCCGCGCTGGCGGGATCCAGCTGCCACAGGAACCATTGGCGCTCCTGGGCGAAGGACAGTGCCAGCGGCTGATCACGCTCCACGACCACCAACGGCGGTGCCGTGTCGGCTTGCAACCCTGCGCAGGCCGCGGCGAACGCCTGCAACGTCGGCTGTTCGAACAACGCACGCAGCGGCACTTCCAGCTTGAGCGTGTGGCGCACCCGGGAAACCACTTGGGTGGCCAACAACGAATGGCCGCCGCGCTCGAAGAAGTGATCTTCAAGCCCGACCCGCTCGACCTGCAACACCGCTTGCCAGATGGCCGCCAATTGCACTTGCAGCGGGCTCTGCGGCGCCACGTACGCCTGCGGGCCGACGTTCATGTCCGGCGCTGGCAGCGCACGACGGTCGAGCTTGCCGTTGTTGTTCAGCGGCAATGCGTCGAGCACCATCCAATGGGCCGGCACCATGTAATCCGGCAGGGACTGGCGCAAGGCCGCCGCCAGGACTTGAGCTTCCACCGCGCAGCCTGAGGTGGGCACCACGTACGCCACCAGTTGTGCGCCAGTGGCACTCGGTTGCGCGATGACCGCGGCTTCACGCACTTGGGACAAGGCTTGCAGGGCGGCTTCGATTTCGCCCATTTCGATGCGCAGACCACGGATCTTCACCTGATGGTCGATACGCCCGACGTACTCCAACGCCCCCACCTCGTTGTAACGGGCCAGGTCGCCGCTGCGGTAGAGCCGCGCACCGGGTACGCTGGAAAACGGGTCCGGCAGGAAGCGTTCGGCGGTCAACGCCGGGCGGTCGAAATAACTCTGGGCCAGGCCCGCTTCGGCGCCAATGCACAGCTCACCGACGCCGTCGGTGGCCAGCAGTTCGAAACCGCTGTCGAGCACATACAGTGAACGCCCGGCAATCGCGCGGCCAATCGGCACGCCGAAGGCATCGCTGGCATCAGCCAGTTGGCAATCGTGCACGCTGGACACCACGGTGGCCTCAGTCGGGCCGTAGGTATTGACCAGGCGAACCGCGCCCAGGCCCGCCGTGTGCCAGTTGCGCAGGCCTTCTACCGACATCGCTTCGCCGCCCACATGCACTTGGCGCAGATTGCCCAGGGAACGCGGCTCGGCCAGGCACTCTTGTGCCAACAGGTACCAGTACGCGGCGGGCAGGTCGGCCAGGGTCACGCCCTGCTCGACGATGACCCGGGCCAACTGGCCGGCGTCCCAAAGCTCATCGCCGCGCATGATCAGCGCGGCCCCCACGCACAGTGGCGGGTAGCATTGCTCGACGAAGCCGTCGAAGCTGAAGGTCGCAAATTGCAGCACGCGGTCTTCGGCACTCAAGCGGCTGTAGGCCTCGGCGCTGTCACAGAATTGACCGAGGGCGGCGTGGTCGATGGCCACGCCTTTGGGCTGGCCGGTGGAACCGGAGGTATAGATCACGTAGGCAAGATCGGCGGCGCTTGCGTGGCTGGACGGGTCTGTCGCCGGGAAGCCGGTCAACTCGCCACCGAGCGCCGTGAATTCCACGCGTTCGAGCCCTTGTGGCAACACCAGGTCGGCGAGCAGCCCGCTTTCGCTGAGTAGCAGGTCCAATCGGCTGTCCGCCAGCATGTAGGCCAAGCGTTCGTTGGGGTATTTAGGGTCCAGCGGCACATAGGCCGCACCGCTTTTGAGCACGGCCAACAGGCTGACGATCAACTGCGGGCCACGTCGCGACGCCAGGCCCACGCGCTGCCCGGGCCCAACACCGAGTGCTTGCAGACGATGGGCCAGGCGGTTGGCCCGTGCGTTCAGTTGGGCATAGCTCAAACGCGACTCGCCGCACTGCACGGCCAGCGCGTCGGGCGTGGCCTGGGCCTGGGCCGCAATACGCTGGTGCACGCGCTCGGGGCGCTGAGCCGCACCAGGCGCCTGGCTGAGGGCAAGGACTGCGCCTTGCGCATGATCGTCCAGCAGTTGCAGACGCCCGAGCGGAATCGAGGCATCGGCGACCAGTTGCGCCAACAGGTGTTGCAGGTTGGCACTCAAGCGCGCGACCTGCTGCGCGCTGAAGCGCGTGCAGTCGTAGCTGAATTCCAGACGCAGGCTGGTACCCAACTCAACGCCCAGGGTCAGCGGGTAGTTGGTGCGCTCATGGTTGTGCATCTGGCCGAAGGTCAGGCCAGCCGGCGCACCTTGTTTCAGCGCTTCGGCGACCGGGAAGTTTTCAAACACCAGCAAGGTGTCGAACAGCACGCCGCCCTGCTGGCCGGCCCAGGCCTGGATGTTGTAGAGCGGCACATGCTCATGGTCACGCAGGCTGAGGTTCAGCGCTTGCAGTTCGCCCAACCAGGTAGCGGCCGGCAATGCAGGCGAAGCGGCGCTGATGATCGGCAAGGTGTTGATGAACAGGCCCAGTTGCTCTTCGATACCCGGCAGCGGCGCCGAGCGCCCCGCCACGGTGGCACCGAAGGCCACGCAATCCTGGCCGGTGTAGCGTTGCAGCAAGAGGCTCCACGCGCCTTGCAGCACAGTGTTGAGCGTCACCTTGTGTTGACGGGCGAATTCACCGAGGGCCTGGGTGAACCCATCACCGAGCGACACGACAGAGTCCGCCACGCCTGCCCCGTTAGCGGGCGCACGTAAGGCATCGGCCAGCAACGTGGGCGCTTGCAGCGGTGCCAAGGCAGTCTTCCAGAACGCCTCGCCCGAACCCTGCTGCTGCAACCAGCCCAGGTAATCGCGGAATTGACCAACCGGCGCGGGCAACGCTTGGCCTGCATACAGGGCAATCACTTCACCGAGCAGTTGGGCGTTGCTCCAGCCATCCATCAGGATGTGGTGGCTGGTGAAGATCAGGTGCCAGGCCGAGCCCGCACCCCGTACCAGCATCAGGCGGAACAGCGGCGCGTTGCTCAGTTCGAAGCCACGCTCGCGCTCGGCCTGCGCCAGGGCGTCGAGATCGGCGCCCGCGTCTTCAATCACCTGCAACTGCACGTCGGCCTGGCGATGGATCACCTGATGGGCGCTGTCCAGGCCCAGCCAGTGGAAACTGCTGCGCAGGATGTCGTGGCGGTCCAGCACAGCCTGCCAGGCGCGACCGAAGGTCAGCAGGTCGAGGCCCTCGATATCGAGGCGCAGCTGGTTGATATAGGCCTGGGCTTCAGGCTGGTACAGGGTGTGGAACAGCATGCCCTGCTGCATCGGCGATAACGGGTAGAGATCGGCAATGGCCGGCCCGGCCACCGGCAGCGCGTCCAATTGCGGTTGGGTGATGCGTGCCAACGGGAAGTCCGACGGCGTCACCTGCCCTGCCGGCGTGGCGCAGCAATGTTCAATCAGCGCCTTGAGTTCTGCCCGGTAATCATCGGCCAGGCGCTGGATGGTCGTGGTGTGGAACATGTCGAGGCTGAAGCCCCATTGCAGTGCCAATTCACCGCCGTACACCTGCCCTTCTACGGTCAGCCAATTGGCCAACGGCGCCTCGGCGTCCTGGGCCTGGCCGCTGCCTTGAGCGGCCGGCACGAACAGCGCCGAGTCATCGAACTGACGGTCGAACTGCCCCAGGTAGTTGAAGGTGATACGCGGAGCCGTCAGGCCCGCCAGGGCCTCACGGGCATCGGCGTTGCCCAGGTAGCGCAGCAGGCCATAGCCCAGCCCCTTGTCGGGGACCGCGCGCAGTTGCTCCTTGATCGATTTGATCGCGCTCGACAATTCGCCCTCGGCCTGCAAACGCACCGGGAACAGGCTGGTGAACCAGCCGACGGTACGGGTCAGGTCGACGTCGTCGAACAGGTCTTCACGGCCATGGCCTTCCAGCTGGATAAGCGCTGCCTCTTGGCCATTCCAACGGCTGATGACACGTGCCAGCGCCGTCAACAACAGGTCGTTGACCTGGGTGCGATAGGCGGCCGGCGCATCTTGCAGCAGTTGGCGGGTGTCTTCGGCGTTGAGGCGGATTTCGAGCTTGGTGCCCAGGCGATTCTGCAAGCCGCCTTGAGGGTTGTCGCATGGCAGATCGGCGTCGATGGACTGCGCCTGCCAGTAAGGCAGCTGGGCGTCGAGGGTCTGCGCATGGGCCTGCAACCGCTGCGCCCAGTGCTGGTAGGCGCTGGTCTTGGCCGGCAGTGCCACGTTGCGATACGCCTGTTGCAGGTCCTCCAGGAGGATGCGCCACGACACACCGTCGACCGCCAGGTGATGGACCACCAGCAACAGGCGCTGACCGCCATCGGCTTGGGTGACCAAGGCGGCACGCATCAGCGGGCCTTGCGCCAGATCCAGGCTGCGCTGGGCTTCATCGCACAAGGCGGCCAGCTCTACATCGTTGTGCGCATGCGACTGCCACAACCCGAACGCGGTGACCGGAGCCCCGTGGGTTTGCTGCCAGCCGTCAGACTGCTCCACAAAGCGCAAGCGTAGGGCGTCGTGATGGTTGATCAATTGGATCAGGGCCGCTTCCAGGCGCACAGGGTCGAGTGCCTCGCGCGGGGTCAGCAGCAACGACTGGTTCCAGTGATGCCGCGCCGGGATCGCCTCGCTGAAAAATGCCTGCTGCACCGGCGTGAGGATCACCTCACCGCAGACCGGGCCCTGGTCGATCACGATGGCCTGTTCGACACTCGCCACCCGCGCCAGGCTGCGCACGCTCTGGTACTGGAACAGGTCACGCGGGCTGAGGCGAATGCCCACCTGACGGGCGCGGCTGACCACCTGGATCGAGATGATCGAGTCGCCGCCCAGCTCGAAAAAGTTGTCGTCCAGGCCGACTTGCCCAAGGCCAAGCACGTCCTGCCAAATCGCCGCCAAGGCGATTTGCAAGGGTTCTTGCGGCGCCTCATAAGCCTGTTGCGGCGCAGCATCCGGCACCGGCAGGGCCTTGCGATCGAGCTTGCCATTGGCGGTAACCGGCAGCTTGGCCAGGTACACCAGGTGGGTCGGCACCATGTATTCCGGCAGGCTGTCGAGCAGCCACGCCTTGAGGTCGGCAGGTTCTTCGTGTTCGAGTACCAGGTACGCGACCAACTGCTTGCCACCCTGCACCAGCACCACGGCTTCGCGCACATGCGGGTGCTGCATCAGGCGCGTCTCGATTTCGCCGAGTTCAATCCGCAAGCCGCGCAGCTTGACCTGATGATCGAGGCGGCCCAGGTATTCGATCACCCCGTCGGCGCGCTGACGCACGCGGTCGCCGGTGCGGTACAGGCGCGCACCGTCGGCAAAGGGGCTGGGCACAAAACGCTCGGCGGTCAGCCCCGGGCGACGATGGTAGCTACGGGCAAGGCCGACGCCGCCCAAGTACAGCTCGCCGGACACACCAGCCGGCACCGGGTTGAGCTGAGCGTCGAGCACGTAGGTGGCGAGGTTGGCGATCGGGCGGCCGATGGGCACGCTGTCGGCACCTTCGTCGACGCAGGTCCAATGGGTCACGTCGATGGCGGCTTCGGTCGGGCCATACAGGTTGTACAGACTGGCACCCGGCAACTTGGCGAACACCTGCAGTTGCGCATCCAGCGCCAGGGCTTCGCCGCTGCACACGATGCGCTTGAGGCTCGTGCAGGCTTGCACACCCGGCTCATGAATAAACGCCTGGAGCATCGACGGCACGAAGTGCAACGTGGTGATGCCGTGGCGACCAATGGTTTCGATCAACCGCGCCGGCTCACGGTGCTCACCGGGAGCGGCGACCACCAGGCGTGCGCCGGTCATCAGCGGCCAGAAGAACTCCCACACCGACACGTCAAAACTGAACGGCGTTTTTTGCAACACCGCGTCACTGGCATCCAGGCCATACGCCTGTTGCATCCAGCACAGGCGGTTGACCAGCGCACGATGGCTGTTGCCGGCGCCCTTCGGCTTACCAGTGGAACCGGAGGTGTAGATCACGTAGGCAAGGTTCAGCGCATGGAGGGCGACGGCGGGTGATGCATTGCTGTAACCGTCGAGCCACGACGCGGACTGATCCAGCACAATCACGTCAATCCCTTCGGTCGGCAGCAGCGCCAGCAGGCTTTGCTGGCTGAGCAGCAGCTGGATGCCGCTGTCTTCGATCATGTAGGCCAGGCGCTCCTGGGGGTACTCCGGGTCCAGCGGCACATAGGCACCACCGGCCTTGAGAATCGCCAGCAGGCCCACGACCATTTCCACGGAACGCTCGATGCAGATACCCACCAGCCCATCCGGGCCAACGCCCCGCTCGCGCAAGGCGTGGGCCAGTCGATTGGCGCGGGCGTCGAGCTGGGCATAGCTCAAAGTGGTGGCGCCAAATACCAGCGCCGGGGCGTGCGGCGTGCGTTGCGCCTGGGCCTCGATCAGTTGATGGATACCCTGCTCGGTCGGGTAGGCCTCGGCGGTCTGGTTCCAGTCGTGGATCAGCACCTGCTGTTCGTCGGCAGCCACCATCGGCAATTCGCCGATGCGTTGCTCACCGTCGGCGACCATGGCGTGCAACAGGCGGGTCCAGTGCTCGGCCATGCGTGCGATGGTGGGCGCGTCGAACAGGTCATTGGCGTAGGTCAGCGCAGCGTGCAGCGTGCCGGACTTCTCAAAGGTGTCCAGGGTCAGGTCGAACTGGGTGGTTCGGCTTTGCCATTCCACCAGGGCCAATTCCAGGCCGGACGCGGTGCTCACCGAGCTGATGTCGGCCACCACCGGCTGATGGTTGTACATCACCTGGAACAGCGGCGTATGGCTGAGGCTGCGCTCAATCTTCAGCGCTTCCACCAAACGTTCGAACGGCAACTCCTGGTGGGCCTGGGCGCCCAGTGCATGCTCCTTGATGCCTTGCAGCAATTCGCTGACGCGGGTCTGCCCGGTCAACTCGGTGCGCAGCACCTGGGTGTTGACGAAAAAGCCGATCAGCCCTTCGACTTCACTGCGGTTGCGGTTGGCAATCGGCACGCCGACACGGATATCGCCTTGCCCGGTATAGCGATGCAGCAGCACGTTGAACGCGCCGAGCAGCAGCATGAACAAGGTGACGTTGTGTTTTTGCGCACAACTGCGCAGCTGCGCCGCCAGGCCCGGGTCGATGGCGAAGTTATGGCGGGTGCCCTGGTAGCTCGGCATGGCCGGGCGCGAACGGTCTGTGGGTAGCTCCAGGACCGGGTGCTCATCCCCCAGGCGCGCCTGCCAGTAGTCCAGTTGACGCGCCTGCTCCCCCGCTTCCAGCCAGCGCCGCTGCCACAGGGCGTAGTCGCTGTACTGGATCGGCAGCGCCGGCAATTGTGGCTGTTCGTTGCGTTCGTGGGCGTCGTAGCAGCGGATGAACTCGTCGATCAGCACGTTCATCGACCAACCGTCGGAGACGATGTGGTGCAGGGTCAGCAGCAGCACGTGTTCTTGTTCGTCGAGTTTGAGCAACTGCACGCGCAGCAGAGGGCCGTGCTCCAGGTCGAAGGGCAGCAGCGATTGACGGGTCGCGGCCTCAACGACAGCCTGCTCACGCTCGGCGGGCGCCAGCGTGCTCACATCCAGTTGCTCGATCGCCACGTTCGGCTCGATCGCCACCTGCAACAGGCGCTCATCGGCCTGGCGCTGGAACACCGTGCGCAGGGTTTCATGGCGTGCCACCAGGCTGTCGAACGCCTGCGCCATGGCGCCCAGGTTCAGCGCACCCTTGAGCCGTACCGCGCCCGGCAGGTTGTAGGCACCGCTGGCCGGGTCCAATTGCCACAGAAACCACATGCGCTGCTGCGCGTAGGACAGCGCCTGGCGATCCTGTGCCTCCACCCCTGCCGGGATCGGGAACCGGGAAAAATCCACGCCCTCTTTCTGCAAGGCCTGCAGGAACAGTTGGCGTTTTTCCAGGGGCAACCCGATAAACCGGCGAGCAAGTTTCAAGGAGTCTTCAGCATTCATTTCTTGGAGTCCGGAGCAATAGGCAGGAAGCACAAAGGCACGTCGTCCCTATAAAACGAACCGGACAGCGAAAAATTAGCGGGGGATGGGAGGCGCGCAGCGGCGTGTCATCAAGGGTTACACCAATTTCGGCACGACAGATGAGTCGGGGCTAGCATTGACGTAAACCACTTTTTGCAACTACATTTAGTTACACGCAGGGAACGCCGTGTCCAAAAATGAAAAATTGCTCGCCAAACTGCTCAATCCGCAGACGGGATTTACCTGGCCGGAGCTGGTCACGCTGCTGTGCCGGCTGGGCTACACACAGATTGAAGGGGCTGGAAGCCGCGTCAAATTCGACAACGGCGCCCCAGTGCAATGATTACGCTGCACAGGCCCCACCCCGGCAACGAAGTGAAACACTACATTCGGCGCCAGATCATCGAACAATTGAAATCAGGAGAACTGATTCAGTGAACAACCAACTGAAACACCAAGGCTACATCGGCTCCATCGAAGCCAGCCTCGAAGACAACTGCCTGTTCGGCAAAGTGCTGTTCATCAAGGCACTGGTCAGCTACGAGGGCAAGACCGTCGCCGAACTGGACGCGGCCTTTCGCGAAGCGGTGGACGACTATCTCGCCACCTGCCAGACCCTCAGGCAAGCGCCGGAGAAACCCTGCAAGGGCTCATTCAACGTGCGCGTCGGCCACGACCTGCATCTGGCGGCAGCGCTGGAGGCAAGCCGCAAGAAAGTGACGCTGAACGATTTGACGCGCCAGGCGCTGAGCGAATTTCTACAACACCACCGCACGGATGCTTCCCCGGCGATTGGCTGATTATCCCAACCGCCGATAGCCCAGCAACGCCGACCCCAACACCACCGCGCCGGCCGCCAGCGCCACCCAGAACCCGCTGGGGGCGCCGAAGTGGTCGATCATCCACCCGGAGCTGGCAGCGCCGATGGCCACGCCGATGCTCAGGCCGGTGATCAGCCAGGTCATGCCTTCGGTGAGGCGGCTCGGCGGCACCACCCGCTCCACCAACGCCATGGACACGATCAGGGTCGGGGCAAAGAACAGCCCGGAGATAAACACCGCCACGGCCAGCCCGGGAATATTGGTCACCAGCAGCAAGGGCAAGGTGGTCAACGCCGTGGCCACGCCGCACAACAGGAACTGACGTGGCAACGGTGCCTTGAGCTTGAGCGTGCCAAAGGCCAGGCCGGCCAGGCAGGAACCGATGGCGTACACCGACAACACGATGCTGGCCGCCGCAGGCTGGCCCTGGTGCTGGGCAAACGCCACGCTGACCACATCCACCACGCCGACAATCACGCCCATGGCCAGCAGCAGGATCATCAGGATCAGCACCGAGGGCGAAGCAATCAGCCAACCGCCGTGGTGCTCGTGGTGTTCGTGCACCGCAGGCTCGGTTTCGCGTTGCAGCACAAAGGTGGTGACCCCGACCGCCAGCAGCAGCGCCGCTACCAGCGGCCCGGCTTCGGGGAACAGCACCACGCTCAGGCCCACCGAGATCGGCGGGCCGATGATGAAGCACACCTCATCGAGCACCGATTCCAGGGCAAAGGCGGTCTGCAATTTGGGTTGGCCGCGGTACAACTCGGTCCAGCGTGCCCGCACCATGGCGGACATATTGGGCATGCAACCGGCCAGGGCGGCGAACACGAACAGGGTCCAGTTGGGCGCCTGCAATCGGGTGCACAGCAGTAACATCAACAACGCTCCGCCGCCGATCAGTGCCGCGATCGGTAGCACCCGGCCCTGGCTGTAGCGATCCACCAGACGCGACACCTGCGGCGCACAAAACGCCGTAGCCAGGGCAAATACGGCCGCCACCGACCCCGCCAGGCCATAGCCGCCATGCACCTGCGACAGCATGGTGATCAGGCCGATACCGGTCATGGACACCGGCATGCGCGCCAGCATGCCGGCCAACACAAATGCACGCGCGCCGGGCACCTGGAATAACTCGGCGTAGGGGTTTGCCATCCTGCTGAACCTCATTCTCAGTGCCTTGCAGCTTGCTATCTGAAGCGCCCAAGGCAAAATACATACGGTGCGTATGTGACAAATCATGATTAACATACGTAACGTATGTCAATCTATTACTGACCCTCAGCGAGACTTAACCATGAGCCGAGCCCGAGCCGAAATGATCGAGGACACCCGCGCCCGGCTGATCGCCAGCGCCCGCCAAGCCTTTGCCAGCCAGGGCTATGCCAATACATCGATGGACGACTTTACCGCGCGCGCCGGGCTGACACGGGGTGCGTTGTACCATCACTTTGGTGACAAGAAGGGCTTGCTGGCGGCGGTGGTGGCCCAACTCGACGGTGAGATGGATGCGCACTTGCAATGCATCACCGATCAGGCAAGCGACCCATGGGACGGGTTCCGCGAACGTTGCCGTACTTACCTGCGTATGGCACAAGATACCGAAATACAACGGATTGTTTTCCAGGATGCGCCTGCGGTTCTGGGCGTCACCGAATCAAGCCACTCGCAACACTGCGTGGAGTCCCTGGCCGCCTTACTGGAGAGCCTGATGAGCGCGCACATTATCGTACCGGCCGCCAGCCAGGCGTTGGCGCGCCTGATCAATGGCAGCCTGGTGAGCACCGCCTTGTGGATTGCCGCAGACGAACACTCCAACCTGCGACTGGAAGAAGGCCTGCAAGGGCTGGAGCTGCTCTTGCGAGGGCTGAAACAATAACCGGAAGCACATCCATACAACGCGTGCACACTTAGACTGCCCGCCTGCCCTTTTCCCGGAGCTCATCATGCAGCGCATCGGTTTCATTACCTTTCCCGGTTTCGGCGTCATGAGCTTCGCCGCGTTGTCTGTCTTTGAGAGTGCCAACAGCGCCGTGGGCAAGGCTCATTACGATGTCAGGCTGCTCTCCGAAAATGGCGGGCCGGTACGCAGCTCCCTGGGTGTAGTGGTGCACACCGAAGGCTTCGATGACACCGCGTTCGACACGGTGATCATCGGCGGCGGCAGTGATCGCGAATTTACCGCGCCACTGCTGGCTTATCTGCGACACGCCGCCGTGCACAGTCGCCGCCTCGCGGCCACCTGCTCCGGTACTTTCTTTCTGGCGCAGGCGGGGTTGCTCGACGGTATGCGGGCGACCACCCACTGGTTTTTTGCCGGCGAATTTCGCGCGCGTTATCCAGAGGTCCAACTAGAAGAAGAGCGATTGTTTGTGATCGACGGATCCATCTGGACCAGTGCGGGCATGACCGCAGGCATTGATCAGGCATTGGCCATGGTTGAAACCGACCTGGGGCCGGAAGTCGCCCGCGCCGTGTCGAAAACCTTCGTTCTTCAGAGCCGCCGCGTCGCAGGCCAGCCGCAACGCTCAGTGCTGCTGGACATGGAGCAGAAGACCGATCGTATTCAGGCCGCCATGACGTATATGCGCAATAACCTGCATCGCGCGCTGCCGTTGAGCGAGCTGGCAGATGCCGCACACCTGAGCCTGCGCCAGTTCAGCCGGGCGTTTCATGCACAAACCGGGCTTTCACCGGCCAAGGCTGTGGAAAAGCTGCGGATCGAAGCGGCCGTGGTGTTGATCCAGGATGGGCGTCACCCCCTCGACAACATCGCCCGCCAAACCGGGTTTGGTGACAGCGAACGCATGCGTCGGGCGTTCGTTCGCCAATTCGGCGAGCCACCGCGGGTGATTCGGCGCACGGCTAGAAACCCCGCCGAGGCAAGCGCAATGTCCCGAAACGAGGGTTAAATGGCCTTTGTCGGCATGTGAGCTGGCCTAAGCTTGACCTCAGCGACCATCCCTGAGGAATCCTTATGAAACGCTGTGCACTGGCCTTCGGCACCCTGTTTTCACTCTTCACCCTCACCTCCGCATTCGCGACCCCGCAAGAGGACGAAACCCGAGCGTTCTTTACTCGATTTGTCGAGGCTCAGAATGCCCATGACCTCAAGCAGATCAAGGCCATGCTGTGGGATTCACCAAAAATGCTCTGGTTTGCCCGTGGTGAAGCCAGCTGGGGGCCGGATGCCGTCGTCAGCAAACTCAAGGAATACTACAAGGGCACCTGGCAACTACAGCCGAACATGAGCCACTTCAGTGTGGTGATGGTGAACGACGAGGTTGCCCAACTGATGGTCCCGGTCGCCTTTACCCGAGGCCACCCAGGCGAGCCCGCGCAGGTGGACACTTTCCTGATCAGCCAGACGTTATTGAAAGGCAAGGACGGCTGGCATGTCGCAAGCATCCTGCCGGTCGCCGATACCCATTTCAAATAATCACACCAACCGCTTGATCTGCTTGTGCCGCCACACCAACCGGTAATACGCGGTCTGCAACACCAGCATCGCCAGGTAGGTCACCGGAAACGCCATCCACACCCCTTCCAGGCCAAAGTGCGCGTTGAACAGGTACGCCATCGGCAACTCGACGCACAGCACACAGAAGATCGAGATGGCCACCGGCATCAGCACCACGCCACTGGCGCGCATGATCCCGCCGACCACCGCCTGGAAACCGAACACCAGGATGCTCCACAACATGATGTGCAACAGGTGCTTGGCATTGCTGCGCGCCGTGTCGTCGGTGATAAACAGGCCCAGCAACCAGTGCGACAGCAGGTAACCGAGCACGATCAGGCCACCGGTCAGGCAAGTGTTGATCATCAGCCCTGTGCGCAGGATCGGCCCGATGCGTTCCAGGCGCCCGGCACCGATGGCCTGGGCGCCGAGAATCGAGGCGGTGATGGCAATCGACAGCGCCGGGAACTGCACGTAGTTGACGATCTGCGTCACTGCGCCATAGGCCGCCGTGGCTTGGGAGCCGTGCCCGTTGACCAGGGCGAGGATGACCAGTTCCGACAGCGACAGCACCACCATCTGCAAGCCGGTGGGCAAGCCGATACGCAGGACCTTGCCGAGGATCACTCGGTCCAGGCGCAAGGCGGCGAGCAATTCGCGGTCCGGCGCCATCACGTGGTTCTTATGGCGCAGGCGCAGGATCAAAAACAGCATTGCCAAGGCGTTCCCCACCAGCCCCGCGTACACCGCACTCTGGATGCCCATGGGTGGCAGGCCGATCCAGCCGCGAATCAGTGCCGGGGTCAGCAGCAGGCCGGCCAGTGTGGACACCATCAGCGCCAGCAACGGCGAAATCGTGTCGCTCACGCCGCGCAACAGCTGGGTGTAGAGGATGAACACCAGCAGCAGCGGCATGATCAACATCATCATCTGCGCATAGCCGACCGCATCGTCCAGCACATCGACCGGCGTGCCCAAGGCTTGTAATGCCGGGCGTGCAAACAAGCTGCCGAGCACCGCCGCGATCAGCCCCACCAGCGCGCCCAGGGTCAGGGTGGCGCCGGTGATGACCTTGACCATCGCGGTCTCCTGGGCGCCCCACGCCTGGCCGATCAGCACCGACGCGCCCGCCCCCAGGCCAATCACCAGGGCGATAAAGAAAAACACGATGGGAAACATCCCCGACACCGCCGCCAGTGCCTGGGTGCCGAGCATTTGCCCGACGTAAATGCCGTTGAGCGTGCCGGAAAAACTTTGCAGGAAGTTGGACAGCACCATCGGTGCCAGAAAGATCAAATAGATCTGCCACAACGGCCGTTTCTGGGTGACTTCCATGAAGATTCAGGTCCGTGAATTATTGTTAGACGGGAAAAGCATTGCGCGACAGCCACGCCAGGTACGTCTGCACGTCCGCCGGCCACTGCGCGATCTTGTGGGAAAAGTCTGCAGCGTCGTGGGCAAACAGTGCGCGGGAAGCCTCCTCGAAGCCTGGCAAGTCACCGCCGATGGCACTCATGAAACGATAGCTGGCTTCCTTGGCCTGGCGTATCTGATCACGGGAAGCACTGGCGGTGCGAGCGTCATCTACCAAGCGACGCAACGCCGCCGACGCGCCACCACGTTGCTGGCCCAGCCATTCCCAATGGCGCGGCAGCAGGGTGACTTCCCGCGCCACCACCCCCAGTTTCGGGCGACCCACCGATGGCGCTGCCGGAGGCTCGTCATCCGCCTCGGCCGATGCCGGTTGCGCAGGGGCATACCCCGCTGGCCAGGGGTAATCCACCTGGCTGCCGGTGGCGTCATCAAACACCAGAAAGCTGCCAGGCGCCAAGGCGGATTGGGCAAGGTTGTGAGCAACGTCGGCATAGGTGCCCGCCGCCACGCGCTGGTGATGGACAAAGGCGGTGCAGAGCGAAAGGTTGTGCGTAGGCATGATTTATTACCCGGGTGTTATTTGTTTTACCCGGGCTATATTAGCCAAAATTGTGCAACGCGCAAGCCTATTGACGTGAAACGTGCAACTGCTCATCCCGCAGGGTCGCCCGCATGCCTTGCACGCCGGGATCGTGCAACACGCATTCGGCGATGGCCGGCTGCAGCTCGACCCGCAGTCGCCTGCCCAAGGCCCTGGCGCCAAAACGTGCATCGTGCTGGCGGCACAACCATGCCCGCGCGGGCTCATCCACCTCCAGCCAGCGCTGGTGTGCCGCCAGGCGCCCGTTGAGCTTGCCCAGCTCCACTTCCAGCAGCGCCTCCAGCCACTGGCCGTCGATGGGTTCGAACACCAGGATGCGGTCGATACGGTTGAGAAACTCCGGCTCGAAGTGACCGTGCAACGCGTCTTCCAGCACCGCCGCCTCGTCCCGGGCAAACACCCGCAGCACGCGGCGCCAGCCGTAGGCGAAGCGTTGGCGATGACGGCGCGCCTGTTGTGCGCCGATGTTGCTGGTCATGAAGATCAGGCAATTGCGAAAGTCCAGGGTGCGCGTGCCACCGGCCAGGGTCAGCTGGCCGTTTTCCAGGATGCCCAGCAGGCTGCGCACCACCTCGTGGCTGGCCTTCTCCAACTCGTCGAACAACACGATGCCCGGGCAACTGTAGGTGCCCTGGATCAATTCGCTGTTGAACAGGCTGATGCCTTCCTTGCTCCCCACATACCCCGGCGGTGCGCCGGTGAGTGCGGCGGCGTAATGCTCCTGCGCAAGGGTGTGCATGTCGATGCGGCAAAAACCATCGGCACGGCCATGCAGCGCCTGGGCCAGCAGGCGCACGATCTCGGTCTTGCCCACGCCGGTCGGCCCCATGAACAGGTTGACGCTCAAGGGCCGCTCGCGCTCACCGATATCGGCCTTGACCACCTTGAGCAGGCCCTCGACCTGCGCCAGCGCGGCGTCCTGGCCGACAATACGGCTGCGCAGCAGCGTCATCACCCGGGCCGGCTCAAACGTAAAGCGCATGCCCTACTCCGCCGTCCGCGCTTTACCGCCATGGGGCAGTTGGCCCACCGGGCACTCGGCAACACCAACGGTGCTGCGGGTGATGTTCTCGACATTCTCCTGGGCCTTCTGCGCATCCAGCACCCAGGTGCGGTAGAACTCGAACGGGCAGTCCGCCACCCCCTTGTCGCCATCGCCCGAGGCGTGCATGCCGGTGTAGCCCCGGTGCAGCAACTTGAACAGGTGGTTCTGCGACTGGTCATTGGCCCGCGCATCGCGGATCTGCGACACCGACAATTGCGCGTACTGGATGCCCATCTCCTCCTCGCCGCATTCGCCCAAGGTGCGCCCGTCAAAACCGATAATCGCCGAGTGGCCGAAGTACGAATACACCCCATCGAAACCCGCCGCGTTCGCCACCGCCACATAGCAGTTATTGGCCCAGGCCATGCTCTTGGACATCTGCACCTGCTGCTCCTTGGCCGGGTACATATAGCCCTGGCAACGCACGATCAGTTCGGCGCCCTTCATTGCGCAATCGCGCCAGATCTCCGGGTAATTGCCGTCGTCGCAAATGATCAGGCTGATCTTCATGCCTTTGGGCCCCTCGCACACATAGGTGCGATCGCCCGGGTACCAGCCTTCGATGGGGCACCAGGGAATGCACTTGCGGTAGCGCTGTACGATTTCGCCGAGGTGGTTGATCAGCACCAGCGTGTTGTACGGCGCCTTGTGCGGGTGCTCTTCGTGGCGCTCGCCGGTCAGGGAAAACACGCCCCAGGTGTTCGCCTGGCGACAGGCCGCCGAGAAAATCGCGGTCTCCTCGCCGGGAATGCTTGCGGCGGTGGCCATCATTTCATCGTGGTCGTACATGATGCCCATGGTGCTGTACTCGGGGAACACCACCAGGTCCATGCCGGGCAGGCCCTGCTTCATGCCGACAATGATCTCGGCAATCTTCTTCGCGTTATCGATGACCTCGGCCTTGCTGTGCAGGCGCGGCATCTTGTAGTTCACCACCGCGACACCCACGGTGTCCGGGCTGCTGGAAATGTCGCCATGACGCATAACAACGCTCCTGTTCTAGTGGCTGATCATCCACGGCCGTGGGCCGGTCTTGGTCTTGAGCCCCAAGGGGTTGGCTTTGCTCGGCAGCACCTTTTTGCTCGTCCCACAGCAACTGCAACCGGCCGGGTGCTTGCGGCTTTCCTGGTATTCGCCGACGGTTTGCGGCGCGTGGCGGCTGCGCTCGTTGCCTTCGATGGCCTTGCGCTGGTTGCCCGACAGCGTTTGCAACGCCGGCGCGCAAATCAGCAACTGCCCGCCCGGCCCGTCGCAATAGGGGCACCTGCTCGGTTCGTTGCGCTGGGAGATAGGCCGCAACATCGTGAAGGTGCCGCACGCCGCACAGGCGTATTCGTAGGTCGGCATGGCTACAGGTCCGGGGCGATCGGCAGGTCGATGCTGCCATCGAGGAATTGGGTGGGGCCGTTGGCGTTGGGGTTGATGTCGAACTCGAAGATTTCCGTGGGCAACCACAAGGTCGCGCAGGCATTGGGGATGTCCACCACGCCGCTGATATGCCCTTGTACCGGCGCCGAGCCGAGCAGCGCATAGCCCTGGGCCGGCGAGTAGCCGAACTTGGTCAGGTAGTTGATCGCATTCAGGCACGCCTGGCGGTAGGCGATATTGACGTCCAGGTAGTGCTGCTGGCCCTGTTCGTCCACCGAGATGCCTTCGAAGATCAGGTAGTTCTTGTAGTTCGGCGTGATCGGGCTCGGCTTGAACACCGGGTTCTTGATCCCGTACTTGGCCATGCCGCCCTTGATCAACTCGACTTTCATGTGCACCCAGCCGGCCATTTCGATAGCACCGCAAAAGGTGATTTCGCCGTCGCCCTGGCTGAAGTGCAAGTCGCCCACCGACAGCCCTGCGCCCTTGACGTAGACCGGGAAGAAGATCTTCGAACCCCGGGACAAATCCTTGATGTCGCAGTTACCACCGTGCTCGCGTGGCGGTACGGTACGCGCGCCAGTGGCAGCCGCATCGTCACGGGCCTGGCCCTTGAGCTTGCCCATGTGCGCGGTGGCGGCCAGGGGTGCGTTGGCCAGCGGCGGGACGCGGGTGGGGTTGGTGTCGATCAGTTCCTGTTCGCGGCGGTTCCAGTCGGCGAGCATGACCGGGTCGGGCAGGCAGCCGATCAAGCCGGGGTGGATGAGGCCAGCGAAGTTCACCCCCGGAATGTGCCGGGAGCTGGTGAACATGCCCTTGAAATCCCAGATGGCTTTTTGTGCGCTGGGGAAGTGATCGGTGAGAAAACCGCCACCGTTCTGGCGCGAGAAGAAACCGTTGAACCCCCACTGGGAGTCGGCCTTGGCGCCGATGTCGAGCAGGTCCACCACGAGCAAATCACCCGGCTCGGCGCCGTGCACGCCTACAGGGCCCGACAGGTAATGCACGGTGGACAAGTCCACGTCGCGCACATCGCTGGCGTCGTCGTTGTTCTTGATGGCGCCGGCGGTCCAGTCGTAGGTTTCGAGGATGAAGTCATCGCCCGGCTTGACCCAGCAGGCCATCGGAATGTCCGGGTGCCAGCGGTTGTGAATCTGCTCGTTTTCGGTGACAGGCTGGTTGAGGTCGACTTTGATCAGCGTTTCGGTCATGGACAGGCTCCTGGACGGATGACGGGTGCGTGCGATCCAGTCTCAGGGGACCAGGGAAAACGGGGAATACGTTGGATGACGTATAAAACCCGGGCGTGCGGTTTTATTCCATCAATTCGCTCAATGTCAGGATCAGCAATTAGTGATTGGACGCAACGTCGAGGGCTGATTAGATTCCGCGAGACAGATAGCTTTTAGCCATCACTCCTTAGCCCCCTGAATATCGAGCTTTCCATGAAAAAACCTGTCTCGTTGGCAATGCGTATCGGACTGGGCTTTGCGTCCACCCTGTCGTTGCTGGTGCTGATCACTGCCGTCGGTATCCAGCGAGTGGGGTTTATCGACGGCACCCTCAAGGAGGTCGGTGAAAAAGCCGCCGTGGTCCAGCGCTACGCGATCAACTTCCGGGGCAGCGTGCACAACCGCGCCATCGCCATTCGCGACGCGGTGCTGGTCAAGGATGAGCCGGCGCTTAACCGCCACCTGGCCGAGATCGACCAGCTCAAGCGCGACTACCAGGATTCCGCCGTGATGCTCGACCGCCTGTTCGCCAGCGCCGCCCCCAGCGCCGAAGAAGCCCGCCTGCTGGCCGATATCAAAGCCATCGAAACCCAGGCCCTGGCCTCCAGCGAACGGGTGATTGCCCTGCGCCGCGGCAATGACATCGCCGGCGCCCAGGACCTGCTGCTGGCCCAAGCATCGGCCCATTACACCGAGTGGCTCAAGCGTGTGAATTCGCTGATCGACTTCGAGGAAGCCCAGATCAAACAACGCCTGGACACGGTGCAATCGGCCGCCAGCAACTTTGCCGTGCTGATGGTGCTGGCCAGCGCGGTGGCAATCATCCTGAGCGTGCTGGTGTCGCTGCTGATCATCCGCAACATCAAGGCCACCCTCGGCGCCGAGCCGGAGGAAGTGGCCGAAGCGATTCGCCGCCTGGCCAAGGGCGAGTTGAACCAGCCCATCGAAACCCGCTACCCCGACAGCGTGATGGGCATCCTGAAAAACGCCCTGGCGCGCCTGGGCGACACCATCACCGAAGTGCGCGCCGCCGCCCAGGCCCTGCGCCACTCCTCGGTCACCCTGCTGTCGGTAGCCAGCGATAACCGCCAGCAAATCACCCTGCAAACCAGCGAAGCCCAGCATGTGGCCGCCGCCATCACGCAAATGGCGGCCTCGGTCAGCGAGGTCTCGGGCTACGCCTCGGCGGCGTCGAAGGCCACCATCCTGGCCGACGCGGAAGTGGACAGCGGCCACCGCCTGGTGGGCGAAGTGACGGTGGCCATCGAAGAGTTGGCGACGATCCTTGAGCACGCCACCACCCGGGTCAACCAGGTGTCCAGCGACAGCGAAAACATCGAAACCGTGATCGAGGTAATCAATGCCATCGCCGCCCAGACCAACCTGCTGGCCCTCAACGCGGCAATCGAAGCAGCGCGGGCCGGTGAGCACGGGCGCGGCTTTGCGGTGGTGGCCGATGAGGTGCGCTCCCTAGCCACGCGCACCCAGGAATCCACCCAGGAAATCCGCGACATGATCGGCAAGCTGCAAAGCGGCACCCAGGACGCCGCCGACATCATGCAGCGCAGTCGCGACCTGGCCCAGGTCACCGTGGCGCAGACCCGCGACTCTCAGGTGGCATTGGGCAAGATCAGCCAGGAAGTGGGCGCGATCAACGCAATGAACGCGCAGATCGCCAGTGCCTCGGTGCAGCAGAGCGCCGCAGCCGAAGAGGTGGCGCAGAACGTCACGCGCATCCACAGCTCCACCGTGCAATCGGCGGCCGGCTCCGAAGTGGTGGAAAACTCCAATCAGGAACTGGCCGAGCTGGCGGACCGCTTGAGCACCAAGGTGGCGTTCTTCAACGTGGCCTAGAGCTTGTCGCGCTTCATTTGCATGGTCAGGGTGAAACGGTCTGCCGGGTAGACCGTTTCCGACACGGCAATCACCTCACCGGCTTCATCCCGGTACTGGCGGATGATGTTCAGCCCCAGTGCACCGCTCTGGGCTTTCAGGCTGGCGGCCAGTTCGGTACTCAGTTGCACCGGCCGCACCTGCTGGTCGACCACATCGATGTGCCGCGCAAACGCCTTGCCGATCAACGCAGCGATCAATTCATCAGGGTGTTTGCGCGCCTCGGGGATCACCTCGGCGAAGGTCTGTTCGGCGTACACGTCGGTCCAGCACAACGGCGCATTGCCGTCGCCGGCATCCACCTTGATGCTCGACACGCAGAAGTAGTGCCCACCCGGCTCCAGCCCCAGGCGGCGAGCCAGGGCGATGTCGGCGACGAATTCACGCACGCCCTGGATATCACGAATGTGGGTTTCGGCCACTTGCACCAGGTCGGCCACCGACGCCATCGCCTGGGAATAACCGCCCTTGGGTGACGACGCCTCGACCCGCGTGCCCACGCGCTTGCGCCGCGAGACCATGCCCTGCCCCTGCAACTGGTCGATGGCCGCGCGCACCGTGTGCCGGCTCACCGCATACAGCGAACACAGTTCGAACTCCGTCGGCAACAACGACCCCACCGGGTAATGGCCGCTGCCAATCCTGTCAATCAAGTCCTTGGCCACCGCCGCATAACGCCTCTGGCTCACGCTTTCCATTTTTACCCTCGTTGTCGAGTTGACAGTGTATCAGCACAGGCGTAATCATAATGTACGGACATATTAAATATGTATGGTTTAAAAATAACAAATAGGACTTCGCCATGTCGAGTACCGTTTTTGATTCCGCCCTGTTCCGCGACATGTTCGGCACCGCCGAAATGCGTGGCGTGTTCTCTGACAAAGCGCTGATCGAGCGCTACATCGAAGTGGAAGTGGCCCTGGCCCGCGCCGAAGCCCGTTGCGGCGTGATCCCAAGCGAGGCCGCCGAGCAGATCGCCGCGCTGTCACGCTACGAAGCCCTGGACCTGGCGCTGATGCAGCACGAGACCGAGATCGTCGGTTACCCGATCCTGCCGCTGGTGGAACAACTGTCGAAGATCTGCGGCGAAGCCGGCCGCTATGTGCATTGGGGCGCCACCACCCAGGACATCATGGACACCGCCGTGGTGCTGCAGGTGCGCGCTGCCCTGGCGATTGTCGAGCGTGATATCCAGGCAGTACGCGGCCTGCTCGCCGGCCTGGCCGAGCGCTATCGTGACACGCCCATGGCGGGCCGTACCCACCTGCAGCACGCGCTGCCGATCACCTTCGGCTACAAGTGTGCGGTGTGGCTGAGCATGTTCGACCGCCACGCCGAACGCCTGGTGGAGTTGCGTCCACGGGTGGAAATCGGCCAGTTCGCCGGGGCTGCCGGCACCCTCGCCTCCCTGGGCGACAAAGGCTTGGAAGTTCAGGAAGCGCTGATGGCCGAATTGGGCCTGGGCGTGCCGCAGGCCACCTGGCACGTGGCCCGCGACGGCCTGGCCGAAACCCTGAACTTCCTCGGCCTGGTCACGGGCTCTTTGGGCAAGATCGCCCTGGACATCATGATGATGATGACCAGCGAACTGGGCGAAGTGTACGAGCCCTTCGTCAAGGGCCGTGGCGCCAGCAGCACCATGCCGCAGAAGCGCAACCCGATTTCGTGCGAGCTGATGTACGCCGCCGCCAAGGGCGTGCGCCAACACGCCGGGCTGATGCTCGACGCGATGATCCAGGACTTCGAACGCTCCACCGGCCCGTGGCAGGCGGAATGGATCGCCATCCCCGAAGCCTTCGCCCTCAGCGCCGCGTCCCTGGGCCAGGCGACCTTCATGCTCGCCGGCCTCGAAGTGCGCCCCGAGCGCATGCGCAAGAACCTCGACATGACCCAGGGCCTGATCGTTGCCGAAGCCGTGATGATGGGCCTCGCCCCGGCCCTCGGCCGTCAGGTGGCCCACGACGTGGTCTACGCCGCCTGCCGCATGGCCAACGACCAGGGCACCAGCCTGCTCGACGCCCTGCTCGCCCAGGGCGAAGCCACCGCGCAACTGGACGTGGCCGACCTGCAACGCCTGACCGACCCAGCCAACTACCTGGGGCTGGCGCCGCAGATGGTGGATATCGCGCTGGCGCGCCAGGGTGCAGTCCCCCGCTGATCCAGAACCCAGTGGAAATCCAAATGTGGGAGCGGGCTTGCCCGCGATTGCGGTGTATCAGTCACCGGATGCATCAGTTGACAGACCGCTATCGCGGGCAAGCCCGCTCCCACATTAGATCTACGGCGCTACACCGAACCATAACAACAACGAGATCACAGACATGTCATCCACCCCCGCCAAAAAACCGCTCTACAAGGACCTGACCTTCCAGGTCGTCGCCGCCATGTTCCTCGGCATTGCCTTCGGCTTTCTCGCCCCCGAACTGGCCGCCAGTTTCAAGATCCTCGGCGATATCTTCCTCAAGCTGATCAAGACCGCCGTCGCGCCGCTGGTGTTTTTCACCGTGGTCCACGGCATCGCCTCGGCCGGTGATATCAAGCGCGTCGGCAAAGTCGGCCTGCGCGCACTGATCTACTTCGAAGTGGTGTCGACCATCGCCCTGGCCATCGGCCTGCTGTGGGGCAACCTGCTGCAGATCGGCTCCGGCATGCACGACGCCCACCCGAGCAGCGCTGCCGCTGCCGCGGCGAGTGCCGCCGTTGCCAAGGGCCATGCGCCGGCGTCGACCATGGACTTCATCTACGGCATCTTCCCCGACAACTTCGTCGGTGCCTTTGCCGGTGGCCAACTCCTGCAAGTGCTGGTGATCTCGGTGCTGTTCGGCTTTGCCCTGCTGGCCCTGAAACCCGAGCGCCGTGAAGTCATTGAAGACGGCTTGAACCGCATCTCCGAATGCTTCTTCGAGTTCATCAACCTGATCATGAAGTTCGCGCCCCTGGGCGCCTTCGGCTCGGTGGCTTACGCCGTGGGTAGCAACGGCACTGCCGTACTGATGTCCCTGGCCAACTTGGTGCTGATGTTCTACGTGGGCATCGCGTTCTTCATCTTCGTGGTGCTGGGTGCGGTGTGCCGCTTGAGCGGTTTCAGCCTGTGGCGCTTCCTCACCTACATCAAGGATGAAATCTTCATCGTGCTCGGCACCGCCTCGTCGGAAAGCGCCCTGCCCCGACTGCTGCAAAAGCTCGAGAAGTTCGGCTGTTCCAAGCAGAGCGTCGGCCTGGTGCTGCCCACCGGCTACGCGTTCAACCTCGACGGCACCTCGATCTACATGTCGCTGTGCGTGCTGTTCATTGCCAACGCTTATGGCGTGCCCCTGAGCTGGGAGCAACAACTGGGCATCATCGCGATCATGCTGGTGACGTCCAAAGGTGCGGCGGCGGTGTCGGGTGGCAGTTTCGTGGTGTTTGCCGCCACCGTCACCGCCATCGGCGTGCTGCCGGCCGAAGGCCTGGCCCTGCTGTTTGGCGTGTACCGCTTCATGTCGATGGCGATTGCCACCTGCAACACCATCGGCAACAGCGTGGCCACCGTGGTGGTGTCCAAGTGGTCCGGCGAGTTCTCCCAGCAGACCGCCCAGAATGAATATCAACGCGTGCTCGGCCGTGCGGCCGGCGCGGCACTTTGACGGAGCAGCACGATGCCCACTCTGCGAATCGAACACGATGCGTTTGGCCCGGTGTCCATCCCGGCCGAGCGCTACTGGGGTGCACAGACCCAGCGCGCACTGGAGGTGTTCGGCGCCAAGCAGCCGTTCCCGCCCAGCCTGATCCGCGCCTTTGGCCAGCAAAAACGCGCCTGCGCCCGCGCCAATGCACGGCTTGGCGCACTCGCGCCCGCCCTGGCCGAGGCCATTGAGCTGGCCGCCCAGGACCTGGCCAACGGTCACTTTGACGCGCACTTTCCGCTGTCGATCTGGCAGACCGGCTCCGGCACCCAGACCAACATGAACGCCAACGAGGTGATCGCCAACAGCGCCAACCTGCGGCTCGGCGGCGACCTGGGGAGCAAGTCGCCGGTGCACCCCAACGACCACGTCAACCGTTCGCAGTCGTCCAACGACAGCTTTCCCACGGTGATGCACCTGACCACCGTGCTCGAATTGCGCGGGCGGCTGCTGCCTGCGCTCGGCCACTTGCGCAACGAGCTGAACGCCAAGGCCGACGCCTGGCAGGACGTGCTGAAAATCGGCCGCACCCACCTGATGGACGCGGTGCCAATGAGCCAGGGCCAGGCGTTCGGCAGTTTTGCCCAGCAGATCCACCACGGCATCGCGCGCATCGAGGCCTGCATGCCGCGCCTGCGCCTGCTGCCCCAGGGCGGCACGGCGGTGGGCACGGGGCTTAATACTCCCGTGGGTTTTGATGTGGCGTTCTGCGAGGAGATCAGTCAACTCACCGGTGAAACCTTCCAGACCAACCCGTGCAAATTCGAAGGCATGGGCACTCACGATGCACTGGTGGAGGTCTCCGGCGCGTTGAATGTACTGGCGGTGTCGCTGACCAAGATCGCCAACGACATCCGCCTGCTGGGCTCAGGCCCGCGCTGCGGCCTGGGCGAATTGATCGTGCCGGACGACGGCCTCACCTCCTCGATCATGCCCGGCAAGCGCAACCCGACCATCGCCGAAGTGCTGGTGCAGGCGGCCATGCAGGTGATGGGCAACCACACCACCATCACCCTGGCGGGCGCGTCCAGCACCTTCGAATTGAACGTGGCCAAGCCGGTGCTGATCCACAACCTGCTGCACTCGATCGAGGTGCTCACCGACTGCGTCAGCCTGTTCACCCACAAGCTGCTCAACGGCTTGGAGGTGAACCGCCCGCAACTGGCGCGCAATGTGGAGCACTCGCTGTTGATGGCCACCGTGCTCAACCCGGTGCTGGGTTATGACCGGGTGGCGCAGATCACCCGCAAGGCCGCAGACGAAGGCTTGTCGCCCAAGGAAGCGGCAGTGCAACTGGGCTTCATGACCGCCGAGGAATACGCGCAACGCGTGCAGCCGGCCGCCATGATCCGCCCTACTCCATAGCCCCCGGCGCCTGGAACCCACCGACCACCTCGGCCAGGCATTCGGCGAACTTGATCGTAGTGCGATCGGCAAACGGCGCACCGATGATCTGCACACCCACCGGCAACCCCTGGCGTGTCAGGCCAATGGGCGCGCTGGTGGCCGGCAAACCCATCAGGGTGGCCGGCGCAATCCACTTGTACAGGTCGGCGTAATGACGCTTCTGGCCGTCGACCTGCAGGGTGCGCAGGCTGATGACCCTGGATTGGTCATGGGCAAACGCTGTGGTGAAGGTGGGCGGCGCCAGGATCACGTCAACGTCGTCGAAAGTCTTGAGGAACGCTTCACGCAAGCGCAAGCCCGCCTCATGGGCCTTCAACCAATCGGCATGGCCCATGGCGCTGCCCTGATAGAACTTGTCGGCATGCTGCGGCGTGTCCATCACCCGGCCCAGTGCCCGCAACACCGGAGCCATCAACCCCATGAAGCAACGCTTGGACGCCGGCAACGACACGCCCAGCTCGGCGCCCAGTTGCAACAGGTAGGCGGCAAACAAACGCTCCAGCGACGCGCCCCGGGGCGCGCCCTGTACCACCTCCACACCCGCCGCTTCCAGGCTCAGGCGCAATTGGCGATAGGCCTCGGTCATGCCCTGGTCGAGCGGGCAATCGACATCGTCGGTCCACAGCAACACACGAAAGGTCTTCAGGGACACAGGGCGCGGCGCCGGCAGCTGCAACTGCCAACCGGGCTGCCCGGCCGGTGGTGCGGCGGCGAGCACGTCCAGCATCAACTGCAGGTCGGCGGCACTGCGCGCCAAGGGCCCGACCACGTTCAACGCCCCTTCCGCCAGGTCGCCCGGCGCCCCGGGAATATGCCCGCGCTGGGACACGATGCCGTGGGTGGGTTTGTGCCCATATACGCCGGTAAAGTGCGACGGGATGCGGATCGAGCCGCCAATGTCGCTGCCCAGCTCCAGCGAGGTGAAGCCCGCCGCCAACGCAACGGCCGCGCCCCCTGAAGAGCCGCCCGGTGTCAGCGCCAGGTTCCAGGGGTTGTGGGTGGTGCCGAACAGGCTGTTGTAGGTCTGGATATCCCCGGCCATCGTCGGCACGTTGGTCTTGCCGAACACAATCGCACCCGCGTCTTCCAGGCGCTTGACCGCCACCGCCGACTGCGCCGGCCGATGCTCGCGCAACGCGGCGGCACCCGCTGTGCACGGCATGCCGAGCACTTCGAAAGTGTCCTTGATAGTGATCGGCAAACCGTGCAGAGGCCCCAGCGACAGGCCGTTGCGTACCGCCGTGTCGGCCAGGTCGGCCTTGAGGCGCGCTTGTGCCAGGTCCAGGGTGACCACACTGTTGAGCGCCGGGTTGAGGCTGTCCAGGCGCGCCACGTAACTGTCGAGCAAGGCGCGGCTGCTTTGACGGCCGGCCGCGATGTCGGCGAGCAACTCGGTGGCGCTGCGGTAGGTGATGTCGGTGGTCATGGCTTGCTACCGGCGGGGTGCAGCGCATCCAGATGGGGCATCAACACCACGCTCTCCTGCTCATTGGGGTCTGAGCGCGCCACCAGCACCGACACCGGTTCATCGGTGTCGTTGTAGGGCTGATGGGGCATGCCCGCCGGAATGTAGAAAAAGTCGCCGGGATGGAGGGTCTCGTGACTTTCCAGTTGCTGTCCGTACCACACGCGAGAGATGCCACTCAGGGCATAGATCGCGGTTTCATGGCCTTCATGCATGTGAGTTTTGGCACGGCCACCCGGGGGGATGGTGACGATCTGCAAGTTGATGCCGGTGGCTCCGACCGTTTCGGTGGAGATGCCCACGGCATTATGCAGGCCTTGCTTGCCGATCACGGCAGCACGGGGACGAAGCAGGCGGCAGGTATTAGGTTCGGTCATCCGGGCGGGCTCGGTGGTTGTCAGGGTATAGGGTGAACACCCGAGCCCGCCCGGTTATTCCCTGGGTTACTGCACGTTGCGCTCCTGGAAGGTCAGGCCGACAAAGCGCAGCAAGGGTTCGGAGCCCGGCACCCAGAAATCATAATTGTGCGCCCCCGGCCGGGCCTGGAACTGATGGGCGACTCCCAGTTTGTTGAACGCCAGGTGCAGCAGCACATTGCCGAGGAAGAACGGGTCGTTGGTGCCCACATCCAGGTAATAACGGGTCTTGCGCAATTCGGCCACCGGCGTGTGCTTGACCAGGTCCAGCACGTTTTTCTCGTGGTATTGCAGGTTCAGGCGCTGCTCGCCGGTCAGGCCCTCGCCCCACGCATGCCCGTAGCGGCGTTCGTAGCCGGCGGGGTCCATCTGGGTGATCTGCTCATCGGTGCGCACCGCCGCGCTCATCACCGCCGCTGCACTGAACAGCTCTGGGTATTTGAACGCGTACATCAGCGAGGCGAACCCGCCCATGGACAGGCCGCCCATGGCACGAAAGCGCTTGTCATCGAGGATGCGATAACGCTTCTGCATGGCCGGGATGAACTCCTGGATAAACATGGTCTCCCACTGGAACTTGCCGTCGGCATCGTTCATGAAATAGGTGGCGTACTTGTTCTCGGGGTTGCGCAGGCCATCGGGGGTGATGACGATCATGGCCGGGATCTCGCCGGCGTTGATCAGCCGGTCGAGCAAGGCGCCGAGGTTGTCTTGCACGAACCAGTCGTTGTAACGGCCATCGTCGCCGCCGTGCATCATGTACAGCACCGGATAGGCACGCGTGGAACGGCCGTAGTCGGGCGGCAGGTAAAGGGTGTATTTGACGTTCTGGCCGAGGATGCTGCTCTTGATCGAGGCGGTGTCATCGACCGTGCCGGTGTCGGCGCTGGCGGCCGGGGTAACCAGCGCCAGGGCGGTGAGCAGGGCCAGGCTGGCCCAGAAACGGTGCAGGGTATTCAAAAACATCGGGCGTTCTCCGTAGGGGTGGGACTGCCCGGTAGATCAGGCAGGTCCCACGCCAGTGTGGGAGTGGGCTGTGGAGGTGACCGAGTGCCTGCCTCCTGCCAGGAAGAATAGGCACTCGGCAGCCCATTACCGCACCGGTGGCGCGTACTGGATACCGCCGTTGTTCCACAGGTTGTTCAAGCCCCGGTCGATGGCCAGCGGCGTCCCCGGCCCGAACGCACGGTTGAACACCTCGCCATAGTTGCCCACCTGCTTGACCACCTGCACCACCCAGTCCCGGGGCAGTTTCAGGTCTTTGCCGTACTCGCCATCGGCGCCGAGCAAGCGCGCCACGTCCGGGTTCTTCGTGGCCTTGGCTTGAGCCTCGACATTGGCCGAGGTCACCCCGGCCTCTTCGGCGTTGAGCATCGCAAACAGCGTCCAGCGCACGATGCTGAACCATTCATCATCGCCGCGACGCACCGACGGCCCCATGGGCTCCTTGGAAATCGTCTCCGGCAGGATCACAAAGTCGGACGGCGTGGTCATCTGGCTGCGCTGGGCATTGAGTTGCGACTTGTCCGCCGTGATCACGTCACAACGCCCGGCCTGCAAGGCCTTGGCGGTTTCTTCAGAGGTGTCGAAGGTGATCGGCGTGAACTTGAGCCCACGGCTGCGGAAGAAGTCCGAGGTGTTCAGTTCGGTGGTGGTACCGGCCTGGATGCAGATTGACGCGCCATCCAGTTCAGTGGCACTGCTCACGCCCAGCTTCTTGTTGACCATGAAACCGGCACCGTCGTAGTAAGTGACGCCGGTGAAAACCAGGCCCATGCCGGCGTCGCGGGAGCTGGTCCAGGTGGTGCTGCGCGACAGGATATCGATCTCGCCGGACTGCAACGCGGCCAGGCGCTCCTTGCCGTTGGTGGGGGTAAACCGCACTTTGCCCGCATCGCCGAACACCGCAGCGGCCACCGCGTGGCAGACGTCCACGTCGATGCCCTGTTGCTTGCCATTCTTGTCCGGCACCGAGAACCCCGGGATGCCGTCGGACACCCCGCATTGGATAAAGCCTTTCTTGTGAATCGCATCCAGGGTGGCGCCAGCCTGTACCAGGCCACTGGCGCCCAGGACGGCGCCCGCGATCATCAAACGCGTGAAGGTTTTCATTGCCCATCTCCGTGGTTATCTGCTTGGGAAAATGCGTGTTCAAGGTCGGCGATCAGGTCGTCGACGTGCTCCAGGCCGATGTTGAAACGCACCAGCCGATCGCCGTACTGGCGCACATCGCGGTCGAGGTTGAAATGCGGCGCCACCAGGCTGGTCACGCCGCCCCAGCTGTAGCCGAGGTGGAACAGGTTGAGGCGGTCGATGAAGTCCAGCAGCGCTTCGCCCGACAGCGTCGGGCGGAACACCACCGAGAACACACTGGTCGAGCCGGTGAAGTCGCGCAGCCACACCCCGTGCCCCGGGCAATCAGGCAGCGCGGGGTGCAATACCCTTTCCACTTCGGGGCGAGCCTTGAGCCAGTGCGCCACCTGCAGGGTGCTGGCCTGCAACTGCGCCAGGCGCACCCACAGGGTCTGCAGGCCACGCAGGGCCAGGCTGCAATCGTCGGGCGAGACCGCCATGCCCAGCAGCGAACGCGCCTGGCCGAGGGCCTGGTAATGCACATCGCTGCAGGTGGACACCGAGCCCAGCAGCAGGTCGCTGTGGCCGCCGATGTACTTGGTGAGGGCTTGGATCGACACGTCCACACCGTGGGCATAGGCGTCGAAAAACACCCCGCTGGCGTAGGTGTTGTCCAGCGCCAGCACCACGCCGGCCGCCCGCGCCACTTCAGCGATGGCGGGCACGTCCTGGATTTCCATGGTGGCCGAGCCTGGGCTCTCGCACCAGATCAGGGTGGTGTTGGGACGGATCAGCGTGGCGATCTCGGCGCCGATCATCGGGTCGTAGGTCTGCACCGCGATGCCCAGCCTGGCCAGCAGGTCGCGCGCCAGGTCGTTGTTGGGGCCGTAGGCACTTTGTGGCACCAGCACATGGTCGCCCGCGCCGCAGAACGCGAAGTACACCAGGGCAATCGCCGCCTGGCCGCCGGGGGTGATAAAGCAGTGCTCGGCGCCCTCCAGTTGCGCAACGCGCGCGGCCAGCTCCAGGCTGGTGGGCGTACCGTGCAGGCCGTAGGCATAGGGCACGCGCTCGGGACACCAGTCGTCGCGCACCTCGCGGGCACTGGCAAACAGGGTGGTGGAGCCGCGATGAGTGGCCGTGGCCAGTGAGCGAAAACCGACCGGGGCGCGGGGTGTGGGGTCGAGCAAGGTGGTTTGGATATGGCGAGGCATGACAGGGGTTCCACTTCCAGATGATGGAAAAATCATAGGGAGTGGCACAGCGGCGGCGATTGAACGTTCTTGCGCTTTAAGAAAATAAACTCAGCGCCAGCGACCCGGCGTCACGCCAAAGCTTTTCTTGAAATGCCGGGTGAAATGGCTGAGGTCGGCAAAGCCGCTGGCACTGGCTACATCCGTGGCGGGCACGCCGTCGCGCAGTAGGTGCAGGGCCAGGTTCAAACGGTATTGATTGCGCCAGGCATGGGGTGCCAGGCCGGTTTCGCGGCTGAACAGGCGCGCCGCGTGAAAGGTCGACAAGCCGACCTCACCCGCCAGTTCACTCAAGGTCAGGGGCTCGGCCAGGTCGCTCATCAAGCGCGCCTTGAGGGTCTCGACACGCGCCGCATCGCGCAGCACCTGTGCCACCGGAGGACGCTGCCCGGCATGGCGGATCAACAGGGTGGACACCGCATCGAGCAACGCGTGCTCGGCGCCAAGGGCGTCGTCCGGCTGCTGCAGGGCGCGGTGGGCCCGCAGCATTTTGCGGGTCAGGTCGGGGTCACGCAGGATGTCGTCGCGAAACCACGGCAGGTCGCACGGGCGCTCGCACAGGTCATTCATCACCTGTTGCACGAAGTCGATCGGCAGGTAGAACACCCGGTATTGCCAGCCACCGTCCATGGCCGGCGAACCGGTGTGCACCTCACCCGGGTTGAGCACCGGCACGCAGCCCGCATCGGCCACGTGACGGCTGCCACGGTAGTCGTAACGCTGGGCACCGGCTTCGATCACCGACACGGTGTAGGTGTCGTGCCAGTGCGCCGCGAAACGCTGTCGATGGTAGGTGGCACTCAGCAGGTCGGCGTCCGGCAGGATCGGCGAACGCCAGTACCTCACGGAATCGGCGGTGGTCATCGGGCAGCCCTCCTCTGAGCAAATACCGAGCACCGCCACCACCGATCAGGCTTTGCCGAACGGTGCGAGCGCCCTGGCGATGGTGCCGGCCAGGCCGCGACCACTGAGGTGGCCCGGGTCCATATCGGGGTTGTAGATGGTGAATTGAATGCCAATGGCCTGTGGCGACTGCATGGCGGTGCGCAGCGTGGTGGCCAGGTCGTCCCAGGAGAAACCGTCCGGCTGCGGGTGGTCACAGGCCCACATGATGCCCTGGTCCAGCACGTCGACGTCGACGTGAATCCAGAAACCTTCCGGGCCGTCGACACGGGTCAGATGGGCCACCGCTTCTTCAGCAGCAGTTTGCGTGCCGAGTATGCGCACTTCGTTGCGGTTGAACGCCAGCAGGTCTTCGGGGATCGGCTGGCAACGGTTGCGGGCCTGGATCGCACCGTCGCGGTAGCCGAACAGCACCACATCGTCGTCACGCAACAGCGGGCGGCGACCTTCGATATCGGCCACCACTGCCGGGCCACGGCCGGTGGCGTAGCCCAGGTCACTGGCCGAGGCAGCGCCGGAGATCGGGTTCTTTTCGGCTTCATAGAAGTCTGCATGGCCGTCCAGGTAAAACAGCCCGAAGCGCCCACGTCGGCGCAGCGCCAACAAGGTGCCCAGCAGGATCGAGCAGTCGCCGCCGATCACCACCGGGAACTCGCCCTTGTCCAGCACCTCCCCGACGGTGTTCGCCAGGGTGATGGAGTATTCGTTGATGGCGTGGGGGTTCATGATCTGGGTTTCCGGGTCGCGCTCCTCGCGCCACGGTGGCGACTCCACGCGGCCGGCATGGCGCGCTCCCAGCCGCTCGGCCAGGCCGGCCTTGAGCAGCGCATCCGGCATGCGGGCCACGCCCAGGTGAGTGGGGATATGCCCGAGCACGGACGGGGCTTCAATGATTGCGAAGTTACGCATGGAACATCCTCTCTGGTGTGTTCAACGGCATGGCGGCTGGTTTTTATCGATGTGCCGCTACACCGTGACCTTCGCAGGGAGTGCGCCAGTGTTGGTTTTAAACGTGGGTATTGGTTTTTTTAACCGCCCTTTCGGTCATTTATCAACGGTTATTTGACCGAATCACTTTTGCTCCAAAATATCACCACACACCTTAGTTGCCCTGCAACTTAGTCATAGTGGGTACGCAACTAAGCGAACGCCTCACTTGAGTGCACTTGTAACGTTACTTCGCCCCACTGTGTCGCAAAGTAGCAGTGTTAAAACGTTCAATAAGCCTCGCAGAAAACCAATAAAACCAATGCTCTATAGGTTTAAGGCGTGCTTTATCCTTTTATGACCGAATAGAACGCCTTAAAAACAACAACCCCACACTCAATACCTCGACTGGCACAGTCACTGCTCCGTTACCGGCATTCAAGTCACGTTATCGACACAAGGACTACGCCGCACAATGAGCCCATCATTTGCCCATCCCACCGACATTTATGATGTCGCTATCATCGGCGCCGGCGTCGTGGGTTGCGCCATGGCGCGGCGCTTCACCCTCGAAGGGGCACGGGTGCTGTTGCTGGAAAAAGGCACCGACATTCTCTCGGGTGCGAGCAAGGGCAACAGCGCCATCTTGCACACCGGTTTCGATGCGCCGACGGGCAGCCTCGAGCTGGCGTGCATGAAAGCGGGTTACCAGGAATACCTGGAGATCCATGGGCACATGAACCTGCCGCTGCTCAAGACCGGCGCCATGGTGGTGGCGTGGAGTGACGACGACCTGGCCAAGCTCGATGGCATCCTGCAACAGGCCCATGAAAATGGCGTGGCCGATGCTCACCTGATCGGCCCAAAGCAGCTTCAGCACGCCGAACCCCACCTGGCCCACGGTGCCCTGGGGGCCGTGGCGGTGCCGGGGGAATACCTGATCGACCCGTGGTCCGCGCCCCTGGGTTACCTGCAACAGGCCATGGCCCACGGCGCCCGCGTGCACACCGCCACCGAGGTCGAGGCCGGGCACTTTGACGGCCAGGCGTGGCAGCTCTGCACCTCGCGCGGCAGTTTTACCGCCAACACCGTGATCAACTGCGCCGGGCTGTTCGGCGACCACTTGGAACACCGCCTGCTGGGCGACAGCACCTTCAGCATCCACCCGCGCAAAGGCCAGTTCGTGGTGTTCGACAAGGCCGCGTCCGCCCTGCTCGGCAACATCATCCTGCCGGTGCCCAACGAGCGCACCAAAGGCATCGTCATCACCCGCACCGTCTTTGGCAACCTGCTGGTGGGGCCCACCGCCGAAGAACAGGACGACCGCGTTCACGCCGGCCTGACCCCCGCCATCCTCAACCAATTGATCGACGCCGCCGTGGCACGCATTCCGGCGCTGGAGGGCATGCCGGTGACCGCCACCTACGCCGCCCTGCGCCCCGCCAGCGAGAAGAAGGAATACCGCATCCATGAAGTGGCCGGGCAGCAGTGGATCACCGTCGGCGGTATCCGCTCCACCGGACTGACGGCCGCGCTGGGCATTGCCCGGCATGTGTTCGAGCTGTACAGGCAGCGCGTCCAGCACGCGCCCGTCACGCACCTGAGCTGGCCGCACTTGCCCAACCTCGCCGAGCACCTGCCACGGGACTATCAACAGCCGGGCTTTGGCGAAATCGTCTGCCATTGCGAGTGGGTCACCTCGCGGGAAATCCAGGCCACCTTCGCCAGCCCCCTGCCCCCCGGCGACCTCGGTGGCCTCAAGCGTCGCACCCGTGCATGCATGGGCCGCTGCCAAGGTTTTTACTGCGGCGCCCGCGTGGCTGAACTGAGCGCCGGGCACCTCGCACTGCCACTGGCCACAGGAGCCGCCCATGAAGACTGAGTACGTAGGCGTGGCGATTATCGGCAGTGGCCCGGCCGGCTTGTCGGCGGCCGTTGAACTGCGCCGCCAAGGCGTAGACAACGTGGTGGTGATCGAACGCGACAGCGTGGCCGGTGGCGTGCCGCGCCATTGCGGCCACCCGCCGTTCGGTGTTCGCGAATACGGCCGCCTGTATACCGGGCCCGACTATGCGCGCCGCAACGTCGCCGAAGCCCTGGCCGCGGGTGTGCACCTGCGCCTGGGCCACACCGTGACCCAACTGGGCCACGGCGGTTGCCTGCAGCTGGTGAACGACGACGGCGCCTTTACCCTGCAAGCCAAGCGTGTGCTACTGGCCACCGGCGTGCGCGAGAACCCGCGCTCGGCGCGCCTGATCGGCGGTGACCGGCCTCTGGGGGTGACCAACACCGGTGCCCTGCAAGCCTACCTGTACCTGCAACACCTCAAGCCGTTCGAACGGCCACTGATTGTCGGCACCGAACTGGTGAGTTTGTCCTCGGTGTTCAGTTGCCGCCGTGCCGGGATCAAGCCGGTGGCGATGATCGAGTCGAACTTCCGTGCCACCGCGCGTTGGCCGTTGTCGCTGTTCCCATGGCTGTGCGGCGTGCCGGTGCATTACGGTGCCGAGCTCTTGGAGATCCACGGCACCGGTCGTGTAGAGGCCGCCAGCGTGCGCCTGGCCAACGGGCAAGTGCAGCGCCTGGCCTGCGACGGCGTGTTGCTCACCGGGCAGTTCCTGCCGGAAGCCAGCCTGGTGCGCCAGAGCCACTTGATGCTGGACCCGGGCAGCCGTGGCCCGGTGATCGACCAATACGGCCGCTGCTCCGACCCGGCCTACTTCGCCGCCGGCAACCTGCTGCGCCCGGTGGAAACCGCCGGCTGGTCGTGGCGCGAAGGGGCCCGCGTGGCACGCCTGCTGGCCAAGGACCTGCGCGGTGAAATCCCCGCGGCCCACCGCACCCTGGCCATCCGCTGCCGCCCGCCGCTGAAACTCTGCGTGCCGCAACGCTTTGCCCCGACCGGCGTGGCCGGCCTTGAACACCTGCAATTGCGCGTCAGCACCGCCTGCGAAGGCGAACTGACGGTGTATGCCGACGGTGTGCCGATCTGGAGCAAGGCCCTGGCCTGCCTGCCGGAACGACGCATCCTTATCCCCATCGCCGCACTCAAACTCAACGCCCGTATCACGCAACTGGATGTCGACTTTGTCGGCCATGAACACCCCGCGCCGAACAAAGGAGAAACGCCATGAGAATTGCCGCCCTGGACCAAGGCACCACCAGCACCCGCGTGCTGGTGGTCAGCGATGACGGCTCGGCCGATATCCAGCTCGCCTTGCGCCACCAGCAACACCACCCGCAGCCGGGCTGGGTCGAGCATGACCCGCTGGAGCTGCTGGCCAACCTGCAACGCTGCCTGGAGTCCACCGGGCGCGTGGATGCCATCGGCCTGGCCAACCAGGGTGAAAGCTGCCTGGCATGGGACGCGATCACCGGCAAACCGCTGTCGCCGGTGATCGTCTGGCAAGACAACCGCACCGGCCCGGCCATCGAACGGCTGCGCGCCGAAGGTGGCGAAGGCCTGACCCTGGCCCGTGCCGGGCTGCCGCTGGACCCGTACTTTTCGGCGAGCAAGCTGAGCTGGATCATCAACCACCTGCCCGCGGCCCAGCAGGCGCTCAAGGCCGGACGCCTGCGCCTGGGCACCAGCGATGCGTGGTTTCTCGACCGCCTAACCGGGGTGTTCGCCACCGATGTCACCACCGCGTCGCGCACTTCGCTGATGAACCTGGCCACCGGGCAATGGGACGCCGAACTCTGTGAACTGTTCGGGGTGCCCATCGAGACCCTGCCGCCGATTCTCGACACCGTCGGCCATTTCGGTGAGATCGGCGCCACGCCGGTCACCGCCGCCGTGGTCGACCAGCAAGCCTCGTTGTACGGCCACGGTTGCCGTAAGGCCGGCGATGCCAAAATCACCTTTGGCACAGGGGCGTTTGCCCTGACCCTGACCGGTGACGAGATCATCCGCGCCCCGGACAAAGGCCTGCTCGCCACCATAGCCTGGCAGATCGACGGCAAGCCGGTGTACGTCATGGACGGCGGCGTGTACGACGCCAGCGCCGCCGTGGAATGGGCCGGCCGGTTGGGCCTGTTCAGTGACTTTTCCGAACTGGCCGGCTTCGACCAGCCCCCGGCGATTGCCCGCCAGCTGGCGTTCGTGCCGGCATTGTCGGGCCTGGCCTGCCCGCACTGGGACCGCAGCGCGGCCGCCTTGTGGGTGGGCATGCACGGCGGCACCACGCGCCAGGACATGTGCCAGGCCGTGCTGGAAGGCGTGGCCCTGCGCAGTGTCGAGGTGATCAGCGCCATGGACCAGTTCCTCAGCGTCACCGACCGCCTGTCCATCGATGGCGGCCTGGCGCGCAGCCCCTATTTCGCGCAGTTCCTCGCCGACGCCTTGCAACGGTGCATCGTGACCCAGCGTTTCGACGAACTCACCGCCTTTGGTTGTGCAGCACTGGCCGCCCGTGGACTGGGCAAAACCCTGGTGGCACCGCGCAACACCTGCACCGAGTTTCACCCCAGGGTCAGCGCGGCCACCGCCCGCGCGTGGAGGGACACCTTCAGCGACGCGGTCAGCCGCTGTCGCACCTGGCGCTAGCCGCAGGCAACCGGTGACAACAGGCAGGTTGTCACCCGCTACACCGCCAGGGAGTTGACCGGCTCGCAACGCCGAAAAAGGCAAAACCACAACAAAAAACACGCTGGCATATGAAGTGCGTCACCCCGTCGGGCCCCAGGCGTCTCAGGTTGCCCTGTCAACCCGTGCGCCGAGCCTTGTCCTGTGCATTTTTGAAGGAGACATTCCCATGTCTGACACTCTTTCGAGTCCGCAAACCGTTTTACCCGATAAAGGTGCCGACAGCGGCACCGGCTACAAGGAACAGTTCGAACGCTCCCTGGGCAAGTTCGAATCCTTTGCCGTGGCGTTTTCGTTTATCTCGATCACCACCGGGCTGTTTTCCACCTACGGTTCGGTGCTGGTCTCCAGCGGCCCCATCGGCATGTGGACCTGGCCCATCGCAACCCTTGGCACCCTGCTGGTGGCGCTGGTGTTCGGGCTGCTGGCGAGCAAGATCCCGCTGTCCGGTTTCAGCTACCAGTGGGCCAGTCGCCTGGTCAACCCGGTGCTGGGCTGGTGGTTTGGCTGGATGAGCTTCGCGTTCATCGCCGTAGTGCTGCTGGCGGTGGACTACGGGCTGGCCCAGGTGGCGCTGTTCCCCTTGCTGGGGCTTGAGTACTCCCCGGCGGCGGGCGCCATCACCACCGTGGTGGTGCTGTTTATCCAGATGCTGCTGATCATCTGGTCGACGCCGATCCTGACCAAGATCAACAACATGGCCGTGGGGGCGGAAGTGATCGCGATGATCGGCCTGATCGTCGGCATCGGCATCGCCGTGACGTTCTTCGGCAAGGGCCAGGCGTCCAACCTGCTGTCCACCGGCATTGCCCCCACCGAGCATTACTACGGCTGGCTCGGCCCGTTCATGCTCTCGGGCCTGCTCGGCGCGTTCACCCTGGTGGGTTGGGAAGCGGCGGCCAACCTGGCCGAAGAGACCCTTAACCCCAAGCAGGTGGTTCCTCGGGCGATGGTCCATGCGGTACTGGCCAGTGGTGTGATGGGCACGTTGTTCCTGATGGTGATCGGCATGGGCCTGGGCGATCAGGTGGCCGAGTTGAGCAAGAGTTCGGCACCGGTGGCAGACGTGATCCGCATCACCCTGGGTGAAACCCTGAGCAAGCTCATCCTGTTGGTGGTGTGCGTGGCGATCTTTGCCTGCGGCCTGGTGATCATGACCAGCAACAGCCGTCTGGTGCACGCCATGGCCCGCGACGGGCGCCTGCCATTCGCCGAAGCCTTGAGCTACGTACCACGCCCCACCGGCGGCCCGCTGTGGGCGACCATTGTGGCAGCGCTGATCCCGATGATCATTGTGCTGAGCTTCTACAGCGACCCCGATGCCCTCACGCAAATCCTCGGTGCGGCCACCCTGCTGCCGGCCCTGCTCTACAGCGCCACCGTGCTGCTGTACATCGGCACCCGCCACAAACAGCTGCACCACGCCGACGATTTCACCCTGGGCAAATGGGAGTGGCCGGTGGTGGCTGGCGCGTGCCTGTGGCTGTTCGTGGAGCTGTGCGTGTTCATGATCCCGGCGGACTTTCGCGTGGCGCAGATGTACGTGCTGGGCCTGATCGCGGTCGGCGCCGTGGTGTTTGCCTGCGTGTGGGTCACCCGTCGCAAGCAACTGGAACAGATGCCGCCGATCCAGCATTACCTGTAAGCCACACCCCCTTTCGCCCACCTGATACGGCAGAGGCTGCACCCCAGCCTTGCGGCATCCGGCTGCGCGCGATTCCTCGGCTGCCCCTGGGCAGCCGGGGGTTTACCAATCGGTTTTCGGAGTGACCTGCGCCTCATGCACGTCCACATTGGCCCGCGCCAACGCACTGCCCAGCTCGCCCACCGGCTTGCGATCGATGATCAAGCGGTCGATGCGTTCCAGGGGAAACACCTGGAACAACGCACTGCGGCCGAGCTTGGACGAGTCGGCGATCACCGTGAGGTAGCGCGCCCGGGCAATCATCGCACGGGCGATCTCGGCCTCTTCGATGGAGAAGTCGAACGCACCGTCCACGCTCAGGGCACCGATGGTGACCACCGCGTGCTCGGCGTTGAAACGGGCGATCTGCTCCAACGCCAGGGGCCCGCTGTTCTGGTTGGATTCGGGGCGGTACTCGCCACCGATCATGAACACCCGGTTGCCACTGGCGCCGATGCTGTCGGCGATCTGCAGGGAATTGGTGATTACCGTGATGCGGTTGAGCCGCGCCAGTTCGCGGGCGAAAAACAAGGTGGTGGTGCCGGTATCGATCAGCAGGCTGTCCCCCGGCGAATACAGGCCGGCGGCATAGCGCGCCACTGCGCGTTTTTCCTGGGAGAACTCGTTCATGCGGGTCTGGAACGCGTTCTCGTGTTCGCCACGGGGTGGCAACGAGGCCCCGCCATGGAACTTGGTGACTTGGCCGCTATCGGCGAGGTCCGCCAGGTCGCGGCGGATGGTTTCCTGGGAGGCGCTGAGGGTACGGGCCAGTTCGTCGACGGAGATGCGCTCGCGCTGGCGAAGCAGTTCAAGGATGTGCTGGCGGCGCTCGTTGGGGCGCATGGCGATCTCCGTGTCGGTGTTGAGGTGACGGCAAAATTAAGTGGATTCGGTCACCAATTCAACAGATAAACCACAGTTTTTTATTTATTCATCAAAAAAAACAGAGGTATTTATGCGCAAGATTTTTCTCGCCTGCCCTTACAGCCACGCCGACGCGGCCGTGGTCGAGGAACGGTTTATCGCCTGCAACACGGTCGCGGCCGGGATTATCGAGGCGGGTCATGCCGTGTTCAGCCAGGTGTCGATGTCCCACCCGATCAACCAGGCGTTCGTGGGCAAGGACAACGCAGCCATCGGCAAGCTATGGGCGCCGGTGGATGCGGTGTTCATGGAATTGCTCGACGAGCTGATCGTGCTGGACCTGCCGGGGTGGGAATTGAGTGGGGGGATCAAGCGCGAGATCGCGTTTTTTGAAGCCAGGGGGCGTCGGGTAAGCCTGTGGTCGAACGTTGCAGCACAATTCACCTGACCCTGACGGCTAATTCCTATCCCCCCTGTAGGAGCTGGCTTGCCGGCTCCTACAGGTCCAACCCACCAGTAATAAAGGTGGGTGGTGGGTCAGACGGACAGGTAGCGGCTGATGGTCGCCTCGTCCACGCGGTCGCGGGTCTCTTCGATCACGAAGCGGCCCTTCTCGATGACGAGGAAGCGGTCGGCAATTTCCAGGGTGAAGGACAGCACCTGCTCGGACACCACGATAGTCAGGTCCCGCAAGTTGCGGATCTCCTTCAAGGTGCGGGCGATGTCCTTGATGATCGACGGCTGGATGCCCTCCGTCGGTTCATCGAGCAACAACACCTTGGGGTTGGTCGCCAGCGCGCGGGCGATTGCCAGCTGCTGTTGCTGCCCACCGGACAGGTTGCCGCCCTTGCGCGACTGCATGTCGTGCAGCACCGGAAACAACGCATACAGATCCTCCGGCACCTTGCCCCGTGCCGAGGCCGGCAGGCCGGTCTGGATGTTTTCCAGCACGGTCATGCTCGGGAAAATCATGCGGCCCTGGGGCACATAGGCGATGCCCCGCTCCACCCGCTCGTGGGTTTCCAGCGCCGACACATCGTGCCCGTCCACACTCACCTGGCCTTTCCATTGCGGCAGGATGCCCATCAGGCTCTTGAACAAGGTGGTCTTGCCCATGCCGTTGCGGCCCATTACCGCGACAATCTCGCGCTTGGCCACGTTCAGGTCCAGGTCGTGGAGGATCTGGCTCTGCCCGTAGCCGCAGGACAACTGGTCGATCTTGAACATGCCTGCTTCCTCAGTGGCCCAAATACACTTCGATGACTTTAGGGTTGCTTTGAACCGACTCCATGCTGCCCTCGGCCAGCACCTTGCCCTGGTGCAGCACCGTGACCTTGTGGGCGATGCTTTTGACGAACTCCATGTCGTGCTCGATCACCAGCACCGAACGGCCCTGGCTGATGCGGTTGAGCAACTCGGCGGTCTGCGCACGTTCGTTGACACTCATGCCCGCCACGGGCTCGTCGAGCATCAGCAGCTCGGGGTCTTGCATCAGCAGCATGCCGATCTCCAGCCACTGCTTTTGCCCGTGGGACAACAGGTCGGCCTGCTGTTGCAGCAAGTCGCCGAGGAAGATCTCCCGCGCCACCTCCTCCACCCGGGCGATCACCTGGGCGTTGCGCTTGAAGAACAGCGCGCCCCACACCTTGCGCCCGGCCGGGTAGGACATCTCGAGGTTCTCGAACACCGTGAGGTTTTCGTAGATCGACGGGTTCTGGAACTTGCGCCCCACGCCTGCGCGCACGATGTTGTATTCGCGCATTTTGGTCAGTTCCTGCCCGTCGAACTGGATGCTGCCGCTGGTGGCGCGGGTCTTGCCGCAAATCAGGTCGAGCACGGTGGTCTTGCCGGCGCCGTTGGGGCCGATCACCACGCGCACTTCATTGCGGTCGATATACAGGTTGAGGTTATCGACGGCCTTGAAGCCGTCGAACGACACGGTGAGGCCTTCGATGGCCAGCACCGGTTTTTTCATCTCAAAACCGACGGCAGTCATGGCTGGGTCTCCAGGATTTTGGTGTTGGCCTTGGCTTTGACCGGGGCTTTCGCCACCGGTGTGCGCCGCAGCAGTTTGGCCAATGCCTGGCGGCCATGGCTTTCCCACAACCCGGCCAGGCCGTTGGGGAAGTACATGACCACGGCAATGAACAGCCCGCCCATCAGGTACAGCCACAGTTCGGGAAACGATTCGGAAAAGTAGGTCTTGCCGTAGTTCACCAGCAACGCGCCATACACCGCGCCCAGCAGCGACATGCGCCCGCCCACGGCGGCAAAGATCACCATTTCGATCGACGGCACGATGCCCACGAACGACGGCGACATGAAGCCCACCTGCAAGGCAAACATGGCCCCGCCAATCGCCGAGAACGCAGCGGCCACGCAGAACACGAAGATCTTGAAGCTGGCCACGTCATAGCCGGAAAAACGCACGCGCTCTTCCTTGTCGCGCATCGCCATCAGCAACCGGCCGAGCTTGGACGCGAGGATGAAACGGCCAATGAAGATGCAGCCAAACAGCAAGCCCGCGTTGATGAAGTACAGGATCAACTTGGCGCTGTCGGTGCGCAGGTCCCAACCCAGTAGGGTCTTGAGGTCGGTGATGCCGTTAACCCCGCCGGTCAGGCCTTGCTGGCCGACGATCAGCACGGTGAGGATCAGTGCAATTGCCTGGGTGACGATGGAGAAATACACATCCCCCACCCGCCGTTTGAACAACGCCAGGCCGATCACGAACGCCAGCAAGACCGGCACGGCGATCACCGCCACCAGGGTAAAGCTGAAACTGTGGAACGGCTGCCACAACAGCGGCAGTTCGGTGATCTGGTTCCAGTCCATGAAGTCCGGGATGCCGGGGGTGGACTGGATCTTGGTGCTCTCCGGGTCCGATGCCTCCAGCTTGAGGAACATCGCCATGCAGTAGCCGCCGACGCCAAAGAACACGCCCTGCCCCAGGCTGAGAATGCCGCCATAGCCCCAGCACAGCACCAGGCCCACCGCGACGAACGCATAGGTCAGGTACTTGCCGACCATGTTCAGGCGGAACGCGTCCAGGGTCAGGGGGAATACCACCAGGATCAACAGCGCCAGCAGCACGATGCCGATCAGGTTTTGCTGGCCGCCCAGCAGCTTGTCTAAAGCCTTCATCTGCTCGCCTCTACTTGCGCACTTTGATGGAGAACAACCCTTGCGGGCGCAGCATCAGGATCAGGATCACCGAGGACAAGGTGAGTACCTTGGCCATCGAGCCACTGAGGAAAAACTCCGACAGCGATTGGGTCTGGGCAATTACGAACGCCGAGGCGATGGTGCCGAACAGGCTCTGCGCACCGCCGAACACCACCACCAGGAAGGTGTCGACGATGTACTGCGAACCCGCCGTGGGCCCGGTGGAGCCAATGGTGGTGAACGCCGCGCCCGCCACCCCGGCCACGCCGCAGCCCAGGGCGAAAGTCATGCGGTCGACCTTGCGCGTATTGATGCCCACCGCCCGGCTCATCAGGCGGTTCTGCACCGTGGCGCGCACCTGCAAGCCCCAGCGCGAGCGGTAGAGCATGATGAAGATCGCACCGGTCAGCAGCAGGGTCAGGCCCATCATGAACAGGCCGTTGCGCGGGATCTCGATGGCGTCGGTGAAGTTCACCGAACCCATCAGCCACGCGGGCGGTTCGGCGCTGACTTCACGGGCGCCGAACACCGAGCGAAAGGTTTGCTGCATCACCAGGGACAGGCCCCAGGTCGCCAGCAAGGTGTCCAGCGGGCGCTTGTACAAGCGGCTGATCATCGCCCACTCCACCAGCCAGCCGATGGCGCCGGCAACGAGGAACGACAGGGCGATGGCAAAGAAGAAGTAATAGGGTTGGAAGCTTGGCGCAAAATGCGCGGTGAGGCTGGAACACACGTAGGTGGTGTAGGCGCCGATGGTCAGGAACTCGCCGTGGGCCATGTTGATCACGCCCATCTGACCAAAGATGATCGCCAGCCCCAATGCCATCAGCAACAGCACGCAGAACACGGACAAGCCGTTGAACCCCTGCATTGCCGCGATGGCTCCAAATTCCGATAGCCATTCCATGATGATGGTCTCCTGAGAACCAGGTGATAATTGAAATGCGGTCTGCTGTTGCTTTATGTGGGAGCTGGCTTGCCTGCGATGGCATCACCTCGGTTTAACTGCAAGACCGAGTCGTCTGCATCGCAGGCAAGCCAGCTCCCACACAAAGCCCGTTCCCACAAGTGGATCGGTGTGTTGCGCAGGGTTATTGGTAGCCTTTGGGGAACGGGTTCGGCTCGATCAGATCCGACTCGTAGATCACCTTGAACTGGCCGTTGGGCTGCACTTCGCCAATGCGCGACTTGCTCCACAGGTGATGGTTCTCGTGAATCTTCACGTAGCCTTCCGGCGCGGTTTTCAGTTCGATGCCTGGGGATGCGGCGACGACTTTATCCACGTCGAAACTGCCGGCCTTCTCCACCGCGGCTTTCCACAGCCATGGGCCGAGGTAGGCGGCCTGGGTCACGTCGCCGATCACCGCATCCTTGCCGTACTTGGCCTTGAAGGCTTCGACGAAGGCTTTGTTGTTCGGGTTGTCCAGGCTCTGGAAGTACTTCATCGAGGCATAGAAACCGGCCATGTTTTCGCCGCCGATGCCGAGCAGTTCGTCTTCGGTGACCGACAACGTCAGCAGGGTCTGCTTGGACGCGTTCACGCCGGCCGCATTGAGCTGTTTGTAGAAGGCCACGTTGGAGCCGCCCACCACCGCTGCAAACACCACATCCGGCTTCTTCAGCTTGACCTTGTTGATCAGCGAGCCGAACTGGGTGTTGCCCAGTGGGTAGTAGTCTTCGCCGACCACGGTGCCGTGCAGCACGTTTTCAATGTGCTTGCGCGCGATCTTCATCGAGGTACGCGGCCAGATGTAGTCCGAGCCCACCAGGTAGAAGGTCTTGGCGCCTTTGGTCTTGGCGATCCAGTCGAGGCTGGCGAGGATCTGTTGGGTGGCTTCCTGCCCGGTGTAGATCACGTTTTTCGACTGTTCCAGGCCTTCGTAGAAGGTCGGGTAGTAGAGCAAACCGTTTTCTTTTTCGAAGATCGGCAACACCGCTTTGCGCGACGCCGAGGTCCAGCAGCCGAACACGGCGGCGACCTTGTCGTTGACCAGCAGCTTCTTGGCTTTCTCGGCGAAGGTCGGCCAGTCGGACGCGCCGTCTTCCTGGATCACCTTGATCTGCCGGCCGAGGATCCCGCCCGAGGCGTTGATCTGCTCGATGGCCAGGCGCTCGGCCTGGATCGAGCCGGTTTCGGAGATGGCCATGGTGCCGGTGGCCGAGTGCAACTGACCGACGGTGACTTCGGTAGGGGTCACGGCCAGGCCTTCGTTATCGGCCAGCACGCCCTGGCTGAACAGAGCGGCCGCCAGCAATGACAAGGCCAACAGCGGTGTGGAGCGGATCAATCGGTGTGCCATGGGGCGACTCCTCTGCAATGAGGGGTCCAGCATGGCGGCAGGGGGCAAGCGCGGGTATACGCAGCCTGACGTAAGCGGGTACGTCATTTGACGTATGCCGCTGCGCACCATTTTCGCGCAGGATCGCGCTCCCTCGAACACTAGAGATCCAATGTGGGAGCGGGGGGGGGGGGGGGGGGGGGGGGGGGGGGGGGTGGGGTGTGGGGAGGGGGGCCCCCACAGCCGGCCCGACCACCACCCCCCCAGAG
>NZ_JBSSAF010000020.1:0-104560 GCF_054058375.1 Pseudomonas sp. TE24901 | reverse complement strand
GCAGCCTCGCTAAAGCTCGACAGCTCCCACAGGGATTTGTGCAACGATGAAGATCCCCTGTGGGAGCTGGCTTGCCTGCGATAGCGGCGGCACAGTCAACAGTGATGTCGCCTGAACCGCCGCCTTCGCAGCCTCGCTGAAGCTCGACAGCTCCCACAGGGGGCTGTGCAACGACGAAGATCCACTGTGGGAGCTGGCTCGCCGGCGATGGCGGCGGCACAATCAACAGTGATGTCGCCTGAACCGCCGCCTTCGCAGCCTCGCTAAAGCTCGACAGCTCCCACAGGGATTTGTGCAACGACGAAGATCCACTGTGGGAGCTGGCTTGCCTGCGATGGCATCCACGCGGTGTACCTGAGCACACCGAGGCGCCTGCATCGCCGGCAAGCCGGTTCCTACACGGGCCTGGGGCCCGCTTGCCGTGCCATCTGCAACCGGTGCAACGTGATCTCGCGCACGGCTTGTTTGCTCAACTCGATATGTCGCGTGAGCAGTTGCTGGGCCACGTCACTGCGCCGTTGCAAGATGGCCTCCAGGATATGTGCATGCTCCTGATAGGTCGCCGCAATGCGCTCGGCCTGGGTAAAGTCGAGCCGGCGAATGATGCGGATCTGCTCGGTAATCGCGTAGTGCATGCGCGCCATTTCACGGTTGCCGGTGGCTTCCACCAGCGCGCAATGAAAACGCTCATCCAGCGCGGACACCTCCTGAGGGTCTTGCAACCGTTCATCTTCCGCCACCAGCCAGATACCCTTCAGCGCGTTCAACACCGAATTGTCGGATGCCTCCATCCGGCATAGCCGGCTGACCGCCGCCAGTTCCAGCACGATGCGCACGTCATACAGTTCTTCAAAATAGGCAAAATCGAACGCCTTAACCTGCCAGCCGCTGCGGAAATACACCTCCACATAGCCTTCCTTCTCCAGGCGATACAGCGCCTGGCGCACCGGCGTTCGGCTGACGTCCATGCGCCCTGCCACATCGCCTTCGCTGAAGCGATCCCCCGGCAGCAGGCGGAAGTCGAAAATATCCGCCTTGAGTTGCGTGTACACCTGCTCGGCGAGGTTGTCAGGGCGCGGCATGTTCACCCTCGGCTCGCAATAAACGCGCGCCAGCCGCCGAACTCGGTGATGTCCAGCGCGTCGGCCAACGCCCAGGGTTCACAGATAAAGCCTTTGACGCTACGCCCGTCCGCCAGCACCACGTTGCCAATCCCCAGGGGCGCGGGGATTTCTGCGACGAACTCGCCAAAGCGTGCAAGGGGCATGTCCCAAAGCTCTACGATGATCGAGCGCCCACTGTCGGCCCTGGCCAGCCCCGGCTTGGGCGGCACGGTGCCCGGCAATGCGTACAGGCGGTAGCTGTCAGCGGTGTGGGTTTGCTCCACCAGCACCGCATTGCGCTTGGTCAGCTGGAAATTCAGCGGCATGCCAGTCAGGTGCGCGCCCACCACGGCCACACGCACAGACCCCGGCGCCTGCACGGGCACGTCGGGTGCGGGCAGAGAACGCCCGGTCGCGCCCAGATTAAGGCCGAGATTGGCCTGCCAACGCTTGCCCAGATCAGCCAGCGCCGTGTCATGCCAGGCCGGTGCCAATAAGGTAATGCCACTGGGCAAACCATCGGCACGCAACCCGGCGGGGAGCGCGAGGGCCGAGAGGTCCGCCAGGTTGGTGAAGTTGGTGTAATAGCCAAATTGCGAGTTGTAGCGCACCGGCTCCTCGGCCATTTCAGCCAAGGTGCGAAGGGTCGGTGACGTAGGCACCAGCAAGGCATCAAAACCTGCCAGGCTGTCGTTGATACGCCGGCTCAATTCGGCGCGCAGGTATTCGGCTTTGTAAGCATCACACGCCGTGTACTGGCGACCGTTTTCAACGATACCGCGCACCACGGGGCTGATCGCCTGGGGCTGATGCTCAAGCATGCCTTCCAACGCCACCGTGCGTTCGGCCACCCACGGCCCGAAATACAGCTGATCGGCCAGGGCCTTGAACGGCGTGAAATCCACCGGGCTGATCACTGCGCCCAACGCCTTGAAGTGCTCGACGGCCTGCTCAAACACCGCTTGATTCTGGCTATCGCCGAAGAACTCCAGCTCAGCCGGGATCGCCAACTTGATCTGCGCCCCCACCGCCACCGGCGCTGTGTTGGGATTTGCCCGGGAATACGCGTCGCTGGCGTCGTAGCCAGCAGCCACCTGCGCCACGCGTTCGGCATCGGCCACGGTCAGGGCGAACACCGAGATGCAATCCACTGTGCGGCAGGCGGGCACCAGGCCGGTGTTGGACAGCCGCCCCTTCGTCGGCTTCAAACCCACAATATTGTTGAAGCCTGCCGGCACGCGGCCCGAGCCTGCGGTGTCGGTGCCCAAGGCGAACGGCACCAGCCCACGGGCCACCACCGAGGCCGAGCCGGAGCTGGAACCGCCGCTGACGTAGGCCGGGTCGAAGCTGTTGCCCACCGCACCATAAGGCGAACGTGTGCCCACCAGGCCGGTGGCGAACTGATCGAGATTGGTCTTGCCCACCAGGATCGCGCCCGCCGCGCGTAGCTTGGAGACGACAGACGCATCTGATTCAGGTGCGTAGGCAAATTCAGGACAAGCCGCCGTGGTGTCCCACCCTGCCGCATCGATGTTGTCCTTGATCGCAAACGGCACGCCATACAGTGGCAACTGAGCCATGTCGCCGCCCAGGGCCGCCAAGCGTTCGCCGAGTTCGTCCAATTGCGCCTGCAGTTGCGATGGACGGGCGCGGGCGATCCAGGCGTTGTCATCGGCCGGGTAGGCATCGATCAGGTCCAGCACGATATCCGGCGTGATTGCGCCGTTGCGGTAAGCCGACTGCCATTCGCCAAGGGTCCAGCCAAAAACGGTTTGCATAGGGAATCCCATCTTGTATCCAAGTTTGGATTTCCTTTAGCAAAGCCCGGGCCATCCACCAAAAGCCACTGTTTACGGGCTTGCGCCCGCTTTACCCTGGTTCAACCCTGCCCACTGATGGCGCACACGGGCATCGCCCATGCGCCAAAAAAAGACATTCATCGGACCGCCCGGTTGCGACCCGCCCGATAGCGGCCTATGTTCCAAGCCATGCGTTTTAATTTGCTGTCCCCCTCCCTACGCCCTTCCCGTACCCAGGTGACGACATGCCCACGCTTTCCCGCCCCGCCGTCCTCGAACTGATCGGCAATACGCCGCTGGTTCGGGTCAGCCGTTTCGATACCGGCCCGTGCACGCTGTTTCTCAAGCTCGAATCCCAGAACCCTGGAGGCTCCATCAAGGACCGCATCGGCCTGGCCATGATCGACGCCGCCGAGCGCGATGGCCGCCTGCGCCCAGGTGGCACCATCATCGAGGCCACCGCCGGCAACACCGGCCTGGGCCTGGCACTGGTGGGCCGGGCCAAAGGCTACCGGGTGGTGCTGGTGGTGCCCGACAAGATGTCCACCGAAAAGGTGCTGCACCTCAAGGCCATGGGCGCCGAGGTGCATATCACCCGCTCGGACGTGGGCAAGGGCCATCCCGAGTATTACCAGGATGTCGCAGCACGCTTGGCCAAGGACATTCCCGGTTCATTCTTCGCCGACCAGTTCAACAACCCGGCCAACCCGCTGGCCCACGAAACCAGCACCGCACCGGAGATCTGGGCCCAGACCCAGCATGACGTGGACGCCATTGTGGTGGGCGTCGGCTCGGCCGGCACCCTCACCGGCCTGACCCGTTTTTTCAAGCGCGTGCAGCCTGAGCTGGAAATGGTACTGGCCGACCCGGTTGGCTCGGTGATGGCCGAGTACAGCCGCAGCGGCAAGATGGAAACCCCCGGTTCCTGGGCCGTGGAAGGCATCGGCGAGGATTTCATTCCGTCGATCGCCGACCTCTCCAGCGTGCGCCACGCCTACTCCATCAGCGATGAAGAAAGCTTCGACCATGCCCGCCAACTGCTGCGCGCCGAAGGCATCCTCGGCGGTTCGTCCACTGGCACCCTGCTCGCCGCCGCCTTGCGTTATTGCCGCGAACAGACCGAGCCCAAGCGCGTGGTCACGTTCGTGTGCGACACCGGTACGCGCTACCTGTCGAAGGTCTACAACGACCAATGGATGAAAGACGCGGGCCTGCTGCAATACAAGCATTACGGCGACCTGCGCGACCTGATCGCCCGCCGTTTCGAAGACGGCCGCGTGATCAGCGTGAGCCCCGACGACACCCTGCTGACCGCCTTCCAGCGCATGCGCCTGGCCGACGTCTCGCAGTTGCCGGTACTGGTGGACGGCCAGAAGCTGGTAGGCGTGATCGACGAGTCCGACATCCTGCTGGGCCTGCACCACGACGCGGCGCATTTCTCCATGACCGTCGACAGCGCCATGACCGACACCTTGCAAACCCTGGCCCCCAGCGCCAGCCTGGCTGAATTGCAGGCGGAACTGGACCGCGGCCTGGTCGCCATCATTGCCGACGCGTCGGGCTTTCATGGCCTGATCACCCGCGTCGACCTGCTCAACCACCTACGGAGATCCCTTGCATGAGTCAGTCCGATAAAAGCGCGTTTGCCACCCGTGTGATCCATGCCGGGCAGTCCCCCGACCCGACCACGGGCGCGCTGATGCCGCCGATCTACGCCAACTCCACCTACCTGCAAGACAGCCCCGGCGTGCACAAAGGCTTTGACTACGGCCGCTCCCACAACCCGACGCGCTTTGCCCTGGAACGCTGCGTGGCCGACCTGGAGGGCGGCAGCCAGGCGTTCGCCTTTGCGTCCGGGTTGGCGGCGATCTCAACGGTGCTGGAATTGTTGGACGCCGGTGCACATATCGTCTCCGGCAACGACTTGTACGGCGGCACCTTCCGCCTGTTCGACAAGGTGCGCCAGCGCAGTGCCGGGCACCGTTTCAGCTTTGTCGACTTGAGCGACTTGTCGGCATTCGAGGCGAGCTTACAGGACGACACGCGCATGGTCTGGGTCGAGACCCCGAGCAACCCGCTGTTGAGCCTCACCGACCTGAGCGCCATCGCGCGCATCTGCAAGGCGCGCGGCATCATCTGCGTGGCCGACAATACCTTCGCCAGCCCGTGGATCCAGCGCCCGCTGGAGTTGGGCTTCGACATCGTCGTGCATTCCACCACCAAGTACCTCAATGGCCACTCGGATGTCATCGGCGGGATTGCCATTGTCGGCCACAACGCGGAGTTGGCTGAGCGCCTGGGCTTTCTGCAGAACTCGGTGGGCGCCATTGCCGGGCCGTTCGACGCCTTCCTCACGCTGCGTGGGGTAAAAACCCTGGCATTGCGCATGGAGCGTCATTGCAGCAATGCCCTGGACCTGGCGACCTGGCTGGAGAAACAACCGCAGGTGTCGCGCGTCTACTACCCCGGCCTGGCCTCGCACCCGCAGCATGAGCTGGCGCGCCGGCAGATGCGTGGGTTCGGCGGGATGATTTCGGTGGACCTCAACAGCGACCTGGCGGGCGCCACGCGTTTCCTGGAAAACGTGAAGATCTTCGCCCTGGCCGAAAGCCTCGGTGGTGTGGAAAGCCTGATCGAACACCCCGCCATCATGACCCACGCCAGCATCCCGGCCGCCACGCGCGCGCAGTTGGGCATTGGTGACGGGTTGGTGCGGTTGTCGGTGGGGGTTGAAGATGTGGAAGACCTGCGGGCAGACCTGGCCCAGGCGTTGGCCCGCATCTGAAAGCCCCCCTGTAGGCGCTGGCTTGCCAGCGATGGCGGTGGGTCAGCTGCAACTCTGCCGGCTGATGGATCGCTATCGCCGGCAAGTCGGCTCCTACAGGTCAGCCGGTGTACTCGGTCAACTGTGGGAGCTGGCTTGCCTGCGAAAGCGGCGGCACAGCCAATAGAGATGTCGCCTGAACCACCGCCTTCGCAGCCTCGCTGAAGCTCGACAGCTCCCACAGGGGTCTGTGCAACCACGAAGATCTACTGTAGGCGCTGGCTTGCCAGCGATGGCGGTGGGTCAGTTGCAACTCTGCCGGCTGATGGATCGCTATCGCCGGTAAGCCGGCGCCTACAGGTCAGCCCGTGTACTCGGTCAACTGTGGGAGCTGGCTTGCCTGCGAAAGCGGCGGCACAGCCAATAGAGATGTCGCCTGACCCACCGCCTTCGCAGCCTCGCTGAAGCTCGACAGCTCCCACAGGGATCTGTGCAACCACGTAGATCTACTGTAGGCGCTGGCTTGCCAGCGAAAGCGGCGGCACAGTCAACAGTGATGTCACCTGAACCACCGCCTTCGCAGCCTCGCTGAAGCTCGACAGCTCCCACAGGTATCTGTGCAACCACGAAGATCTACTATAGGAGCTGGCTTGCCAGCGATGGCGGTGGGTCAGCTGCAACGCTGCCGGCTGATGGATCGCTATCGCCGGCAAGCAGGCTCCTACAGGTCAGCGGGTGTACTCGGTCAACTGTGGGAGCTGGCTTGCCTGCGATGGCGGCGGCACAGTCAACAGTGATGTCACCTGAACCACCGCCTTCGCAGCCTCGCTAAAGCTCGACAACTCCCACAGGGGACCTTGTGTCAGGCCGAGGTGATGTTGGCCCGCGCGGCGTGCAGCTTCTTGTAGCTCTCGATCAGGCGCTGATGGCGGTCCAAACCTTCGAGCTTCAGGCTGGTCGGCGTCAGGCCATAGAAGCGCACATCACCATTGACCGAGCCAATCACCGCGTCCATACGCTCATTGCCAAACATGCGGCGGAAGTTGGCTTCGTAGTCGTCCAACTCAAGATCGTCGTCCAGTTCCATCTCCAGCACCACATTCATCGCCTGGTAAAACAGGCCACGTTCGACGGTGTTGTCGTTGTACTGCAGGAACATCTCCACGCACTCCTTGGCCTCTTCATATTGTTTCAAGGCCAGGAAGATCAGCAGCTTCAACTCCAGGATGGTCAACTGCCCCCACGCGGTGTTGTCGTCGAATTCGATGCCGATCAGCGTGGTGATGTCGGTGTAGTCGTCCAGCTCGCTTTCGATCAGGCGCTCAAGCAACGCTTGCAACTCATCGTCGTCGAGGCTGTGCAGGTTGAGGATGTCGGCCCGGAAGAACAGCGCCTTGTTGGTGTTGTCCCAGATCAGGTCATCCACCGGATAGATTTCCGAGTAGTCCGGCACGAGGATGCGGCAGGCGGTGGCGCCGAGGTGTTCGTACACGGCCATGTACGACTCCTTGCCCATGCCTTCGAGAATGCCGAACAAGGTTGCGGCTTCCTGGACGTTGGAGTCTTCGCCCTGGCCGGTGAAGTCCCACTCGACAAACTCGTAATCCGACTGAGCACTGAAGAAGCGCCACGACACCACGCCGCTGGAGTCGATGAAGTGCTCGACAAAGTTGTTCGGCTCGGTCACCGCCTGGGCTTCGAAGGTCGGCGCCGGCAAGTCGTTCAGGCCTTCGAAGCTGCGGCCTTGCAGCAGCTCAGTGAGGCTGCGCTCCAGCGCCACTTCCAGGCTCGGGTGCGCGCCGAACGAGGCAAACACGCCACCAGTACGCGGGTTCATCAGGGTCACGCACATCACCGGGAACTCACCGCCCAGGGACGCATCCTTGACCAGCACCGGGAACCCTTGCGCTTCCAGGCCCTGGATGCCGGCCAGGATGCCCGGGTACTTGGCCAACACCTCGGCAGGCACGTCCGGCAAGGCAAATTCACCTTCGATGATTTCGCGTTTCACCGCCCGTTCGAAGATCTCCGACAGGCACTGCACCTGCGCTTCAGCCAGGGTGTTGCCGGCGCTCATGCCGTTGCTGAGGTAGAGGTTTTCGATCAGGTTGGACGGGAAATACACCACTTCACCGTCCGACTGGCGCACGAACGGCAGCGAGACAATGCCGCGTGCCTCATTGCCCGAGTTGGTGTCGAACAGGTGCGAACCGCGCAATTCGCCCTCGCGGTCGTAGACCTTGCGGCAGTAGGCGTCGAGAATTTCGCTGGGCAGCTCGTCGTTGGGGCCCGGCTGGAACCAGCGCTCATCCGGGTAATGCACGAACGGCGCGTTGGCCAGTTCCTCGCCCCAGAATTGGTCGTTGTAGAAGAAGTTGCAGTTGAGCCGCTCGATGAACTCGCCCAGGGCCGACGCCAGTGCGCCTTCCTTGGTGGCGCCCTTGCCGTTGGTGAAACACATCGGCGAGTGCGCGTCGCGAATGTGCAGCGACCACACGTTGGGCACGATATTGCGCCACGAGGCAATTTCGATCTTCATGCCCAGGCCCGCCAAAATGCCGGACATGTTGGCGATGGTCTGCTCCAGCGGCAGGTCCTTGCCCGCAATGTAGGTCCCGCCGTCGGAGGTCGAGTTGGGCATCAGCAAAGCCTGGGCATCGGCGTCGAGGTTTTCCACTTCCTCGATCACGAACTCGGGGCCGGCCTGCACGACTTTCTTCACGGTGCAGCGGTCGATGGAACGCAGGATGCCCTGGCGGTCCTTGTCGGAGATGTCGGCCGGCAGCTCGACCTGGATCTTGAAGATCTGGTTGTAGCGGTTTTCCGGGTCGACGATATTGTTCTGCGACAGGCGGATGTTCTCGGTGGGGATGTTGCGCGTCTGGCAATACAACTTCACAAAGTACGCCGCACACAACGCCGACGACGCCAGGAAATAGTCGAACGGACCCGGGGCCGAACCGTCGCCTTTGTAGCGGATCGGCTGGTCGGCAATCACCGTGAAATCGTCGAACTTGGCTTCAAGTCGTAGGTTGTCGAGAAAGTTGACCTTAATTTCCATGCGGGCACACCAGAATAACGGGCTAAACAAAATGGCCGCTATTATGAAGTTTTTTGCCGGGAAGTCCCGGGGTTTTCCGCGTTGGCTGCCGATCGGTTAACGTGTGCCCTATCCACCTTGAGGCCTGCGCTCCATGTCCATTGCCGATAACCTCCTCGCCTTCACCTTCGCCGCCACCCTGCTGACCCTCACCCCGGGGCTCGACACGGCATTGGTGCTGCGCACCGCCACGGTGGAAGGCAAGCGCCAGGCGCTGCAGGCCACCCTGGGGATCAATGCCGGCTGCCTGCTCTGGGGCGCCGCGGTTGCTTTTGGCCTGGGCGCGTTGATCGCGGTGTCGGAGGTGGCCTTCAACGTATTGAAATACTGCGGCGCGGCCTACCTGGCCTGGCTGGGTTTGAACATGCTGTTGCGCCCGCGCCGTTCATTGTCGCCGGCCGAAGCCGACGGCAAGCCCGGCAGCAACTGGTTCCTCAAGGGCATGCTGGGCAACGTGCTGAACCCCAAGGTCGGGATCTTCTACGTGTCGTTCCTGCCCCAGTTCATCCCCCAGGGCCATTCGCTGATCGCCTGGACCTTCGGCCTGGTCAGCATCCATGTGGTGCTGGGCCTGGTGTGGTCGCTGGTGTTGATTGGCGCCACGCGGCCACTGTCCGGCTTCCTGCGCCGCGAAAGCGTCATTCGCTGGATGGACCGCACCACGGGAATGATCTTTGTGCTGTTCGCGGCGCGCCTGGCGTTCAGCAAGCGCTGAGCGCGGGTTTCCTGACCAGCAGCGACCCTGCCACCGCCACCGCCAGCATCACCGCCACGGCGCCGGCGAGGTACACCGACGCCACCCCCGCCGACCCCGCCAGGGCGCCGGCCAATGGGCTGCTGATGCCCAGCGCGATATCCAGGAACGCCACGTAGGCGCCCATGGCCAGACCACGGGTTTGCGGTGGCGCCCGCTTGATCGCTTCTACACCAAACCCGGGGAAGGCCAACGAATAGCCGAAGCCGGTCAAGGCTGCCCCCACGTAGGCCATCACCGGCGAGCCCGCACCCCAGATCAGCAATTGCCCCAGCGCCTCGATCAGCACGCAGACCAGCGCCACCTTGGCGCCGCCCAGCTTGTCCGGCAGGTGCCCGAAGAACAGCCGCGCACCGATGAACGCCAAGCCAAAGGCGGTGAAGGCGAACGAGGCATTGCCCCAGTCCTTGGCGGCAAACAACAGCGCGATAAAAGCGGTAATCACACCAAACCCGATGCTCGAAAACGCCAGCCCCAACCCGGGCAACCAGACGGCGCCCAGCACTGTGTAGAACGACGTGCGCCGCTGGCTGGTGGGCGCAACGCCCTTGGCCCCCACGACGATGGCCAGCGCAAACAGCGGCAAGATCAGCGTGGCCACACACACGCCACTGAAGCCCCATTGGGCGTTGAGCGCCACGCCCAAAGGCGCCCCGAGCGCAAACGCTGCGTAGATGGCGATGCCGATCCAGGCCATGACCTTGCCGGCGTTCTGCGGCCCCACCAGGCCCATGCCCCAGCCCATGGAACCGGTGATGATCAGGCTTTCACCCAGGGCCAGCACCACACGCCCCGCCAGCAAGACCCACACCGACAGCACCGGGGTTTCCACAAACCCGAGCGACGCCAGGTACAACAGCCCGGAGCCGGCCGCCACCAGCATGCCGATCAGCATTGCGCGCTTGGGCCCACGCATATCGGCAAAGTTGCCGGCCCAGGCCCGCGACAGCAGCGCGGCGGCAAACTGCGCACCGACCACCACGCCCACCACCAGGGTGCTCATGCCCAGCGTGTGGTTCAGGTGCAGCGGCAGGACCGGCAGTTGCAGGCCGATAATCAGAAATGCGACGAACACTGCCAGGGTGATCGGCAGCAGTTTCAACAGCACCGAAGACGTACCGTGTTGTGTCATGGGAACGCTCCTGTCAGAGACTGAAATAGCCCGCTTGATCCAAGTCGCTCAGCAGGTCCGGACCTGTCGGCACCCACCCCAGGCGATCCCGGGTCTGCGCGCTGGACACCGCCATCTCGGCGCCGGCCATGTTGGCGAACCAGCCAAAATGTTCACGCGGCCGCGATTCCACCGGCACACCCAGGCGACGCCCGATGACTTCGGCGATGGCTTTGAACGGCACCGCCTCGTCCGCCACGGCGTGATACACGGCCTGGGTAACGCCCTCCTCCAGCGCCAGGCGATAGACCCGCGCTGCATCGGTGCGATACACGCCCGACCAGCAGTTGAGTCCCTCATCGAGGTAAGCCGACACGCCGGTCTCACGTGCCAGGCGGATCAGGATCGGCAAGAAACCATGGTCGCCCAGCCCATGCACCGACGGCGCCAAGCGTACCGTGGCGGCACGCACACCACGCTCGGCCAAGGCCCTGGCGGCGAATTCGGATTTGCGCGGCGACGCGCCGTTGGGCAGGTCCGCCTCGGTGGCGCCACGGGCCAGCCCGGACAACCCCGAGGTGACCAGCAGCGGCGTGTCCGAACCTCTCAGGACACTGTCCAGGGCCTCGATCACGCGCCGGTCCTGCTCGCAGTTTTCGACAAACCGCGAAAAGTCATGATTGAACGCGGTATGGATCACCGCGTCGGCGGTCCAGGCCGCGCGACGAATTGCATCCAGGTCATCCAGGGACGCGCGCAGTACCTTCGCGCCCGTTGCTGCAAGGGTTTTGGCCTTGTCATCGCTACGGGCCAGCCCGGTAACCAGGTGGCCGGCACCGATCAGGTCCTTGACCACTTCGGAGCCGACCCAGCCGGTGGCGCCTGTGACAAATACGTGCATAGGGTGACTCCTCAATTAAACCAAACGAATGGACAGCTCGATGTCATCGGCAAACGGCACCGACAGGTAACCGTTGTGCGGCGAGCGCACGTGCGCCAGGTATTCCGGGCAGTAGTTGGTGTTGTCGGCCACCACCAGGGCGCCCGGGCGCAGGTGTTTTTCCACCAGGCCAAGCACGTCGCCATACAGTGCCTTGGCGCCGTCGAGCAGCAGCAGGTCAACCGATGGCGGCAGGCCTGAGGCCAGGGTCACCAGTGCGTCGCCTTCGCGGATTTCGATCAGGTCGCTCACACCGCCTTCGGTGAAATGCTCACGCGCCAGGGCGATCTTCGACGGCTCGAATTCGCTGCCGATCAACACACCGCCACCGTTGTCACGCAGGGCGGCGGCCAGGAACAGCGTAGACAAGCCGAACGAGGTGCCGAACTCGACGATGGCCCGCGCCTGGGTGCTGCGCGCAAGCATGTAGAGCAGCGTGCCGGTGTCCCGCGAGACCGGCAGCCACAGGTCCTTGAGCAGGGTGTAAAGCGCCAGGTATTCGGTTTTGCTGTGCATCAGGCGGTTACGCTCCGCATCGGGCACGTTGGCCAGGTCCGGGCTGGTGGCGGCCTCTGCCTGGGCGTAGAGACGTTCGATCAGGGGCGCCAGTGGCGCAGTCGTCAGGGTATTCATCATTGATTTCCGTGAGGTCTGGACTAAGATGCGACTAATTCGTCGCATTGAAAGTATGCGAGTGATTCGTCGCATTCGCTATTCGCGTTCCCCCGACCCGCTGGAGCCACCCATGTCCACCCGCCAGACCCCGCGTATTGCCTCGCGCAAACAGCCACAACAGGCCCGTTCCACCGAGTTGGTGGCGGCGATTCTGGAGGCGGCTATTCAGGTTTTGGCCAAGGAAGGCGCCACCCGTTTCACCACGGCGCGGGTCGCCGAGAAGGCCGGCGTGAGTGTGGGTTCGGTGTATCAGTACTTCCCCAACAAGGCCGCGATCCTGTTCCGCTTGCAGAGCGATGAATGGCAACAGACCACCCGCATGCTGCGCCAGATTCTGGAAGACCGGCAGTTCGCGCCTTTGCAGCGCTTGCGCACCCTGGTGCAGGCGTTCATTCATTCGGAGTGCGAGGAAGCGCTGATGCGCGGCGCGCTGGACGACGCCGCGCCGCTGTATCGCAACGCCCCCGAAGCGTTGGAAGTTCGCGAGGCGGGACGTCAGATATTCCGCGACTTCATGCGGGAACTGCTCCCCGATGCATCGGACGCGACCCGCCAGCTGGCCCACGATCTGATCCAGTCCACCCTCAGTTGCGCGGGCAAGGATTTCTCCTCAACCCCGCGCACACCCGAGGCCATCGCGGTTTACGCCGGCGGCATGGCCGACATGTTCAGCGCCTACCTGACCGCGCTCAACACAAGGTGAAACGCGCCAGCGCCTCCCGGAAATGGTTAATCAACGGCTTGGGATCGTCCTTGCGCCATATCGCATGGATATCGATGCGCACCGGGAACCAGGGCAGTTCGCGAAACACCACCTTGCCCGACATGCAATCGCGAAGGCTGGCCTGGATCACTGTGATGCCCAGGCCCGCCGCCACCAGCCGCATCACCCCCAACAAATCATTTGCCTCTGCCTGAATATCAGGAGCAAAACCGCTCGCCGCACAGTGCTCCAGAAAATGCCGGCGGGCCGCCGGATTGAGCGGTTGAGCCAGCGAGACCCAGCGCTGGCCGTTGAGTGCTTCAGCAGAAATATGAGCTTGGGTCGCTAACGGATGGTCCTTGGCGAGTACCAGCAACAACGCTTCGCTGCTGACCGGCATGCTCGCGATATCGGGACTTTCGGCAACGGTGTAAACCAGCCCAAGGTCGATGGCCCTGCCGCGTAACGCCTCGACCTGTCGGGCCGAGTTCATCGGATGAATATCGAAGGTCGCCGAGGGATGCCTCGCCTGCAGGTCGGCCAAAGCGTTGGGCAGCAAATTGGAATGCATCGCCCCCTCCACATAGCCCACAGCGATATGGCCGGTTTGCCCCTGGGCAATCGTGCGCGCTGCCGCTGCCACGCTCGACGCGTGCTCCACCAGGCTGCGTGCCTCGCTCAGGAACAACCGCCCTTCATCCGTCAGGCGCATGCGTTGGCGCGTACGCTCAAACAGCTGCAACCCCAACTGGTCTTCCAACTGAATGATTTGCCGGCTCAGCGGCGACTGCGAGATGTGCAGGCGCAGCGCCGCCTGTCCTACATTTTCGGTTTCAGCGACGGCGATAAAGGCAACCAGTAAACGAAGATCGAGGGTCATGCAAATCCGGTCTCAGGTGGTGCAGAACCCGTCTTGGACCCACACCGTATTGTTTGAAATCATCACTGGGCAGTTTAAAAACACGCGCTCAAGCGAGGAAGCCCATGCAGTTCATCACGTTATCACGCCGCGTTTCGGAACGATTTTCCGATGCGGATTTTGCACCGTTTCTCGACGCCGAGGCCCAACGCGCCAGAGCGCTTTACCTGGAAGGTTTCATCCGCACTCTCTGGCACCGTGGCGACATGGGCGGCGCTTGCCTGCTGGTCGAAGCCGACAGTGAGGCCGGCGTGCGCGAACAACTCGCGACGCTGCCGCTGGTGAACAACGGCATGCTCGAAGTGACCGCCATCGTGCCATTGAAACCCTATGCCGGTTTTGGTCCTCGAACCGAATAACCCCTCAAACAGGAGAACCTCCATGCACTACGTCAAGTTAGGTCAAACCGGTTTGGAGGTGTCGCGCCTTTGCCTGGGCGGCATGACCTTCGGCCAACCCGAAGCCGGCACTCACCCATGGACACTCGACGAGCACGCCAGCCGCCCTATCTTCAAACAGGCCGTCGAACACGGCATCAACTTTTTTGACACGGCAAACAGCTACTCGGCGGGCACCTCGGAAATCATCCTTGGCAAAATGCTCAAAGCGTTCACGCGTCGCGATGAGACGGTCGTCGCCACCAAAGTGTTCTACCCCGCCGGCATGGGCCAGGGTACGGCCCGGCCGAACGAAAAAGGCCTCTCGCGCAAGGCTATCTTGGCCAACATCGACGCCAGCCTCACCCGACTGGGCCTGGACTACGTAGACCTGTATCAGGTGCATCGCTGGGATTACACCACGCCCATTGAAGAAACCATGGAAGCGCTGCATGACGTGGTCAAGGCCGGCAAGGCGCGCTACCTCGGCGCCTCGTCGATGTTCGCCTGGCAGTTCGCCAAGGCCCAGGAAGTGGCCAAGGCCAATCGCTGGTCGCCCTTCGTCTCGATGCAGAATTACCTCAACCTGATTTACCGTGAAGAAGAGCGCGAGATGATCCCGCTGTGCATCGACCAGGGCGTCGCCTTGATGCCCTGGAGCCCCATGGCACGCGGGCGCTTGACCCGCCCCCACGGGCAGCAGACCGAGCGCAGTAAAACCGACGAATTCGGCAAGCACGTATTGGATGCCACCGACGCCATTGACGGCCCGGTCATCAACGCGGTGGAACAACTGGCCAAAGAGCGTGGCGTGCCCATGGCGCAAATCGCACTGGCCTGGGTGCTGGCCCATCGCGGGGTGACCTCGCCCATTGTGGGCGCGTCCCGGGCGGCCCAGTTGGACGATGCCGTCGCGGCGCTGGACATTCAGTTGACCGCCGCCGAAATAGAGCGCCTGGAGGCCAACTACACGCCGCATGCCGTCACGGGTTTCAGTTGAGCGGCGGGGATTGTTTAACAAACCCATACCTGAAGGTTCACAAACCCTGATTGAACGTGCCTGCGCGCTTTGGGAGCATCGGCGACCATGATTTCGCTCTTGCGCCCCCTCCGTTGCCACCTGCCCGCTTCGCTGCCGAAGGCGCAGGCGCGTCCCTGCGAAAACCCGTTGTTCCATATCATCCTGGCCTTCTGGGCGCTGTGGCATTGCCGCCATGCACGTCCGCCCGACGCCCTCCTCTGATCAAGTCGAACCTGCCCCACCGGCATTCATTTATCAGAAGGATCACCCCATGCCCGCCGCCCTACGTACTGCCGAGCGCAGCGCCTCCTATTACACCGCCAGCCTCAACGACCCCACCCAGTATCCGACCTTGCAAGGCCAGGTCAGTGTCGATGTAGTGATCATCGGCGGCGGTTTCACAGGCGTGGCCAGCGCCGTTGAACTGGCCGAGCGCGGGCTGAAGGTCGCGATTGTCGAAACCCACCGCATCGGCTGGGGTGCCAGCGGGCGCAACGGCGGGCAAGTCACCGGCAGCCTGTCGGGCGACGAGGCCATGCGCCAACAGATGCGCAAGCGCCTTGGCGATGAAGTGGATGACTTCATCTGGCACCTGCGCTGGCACGGCCATCAAATCATCGAGCAACGCGTCAACAAGTACGCGATTGCCTGTGACCTCAAGCACGGCCACCTGCACGCCGCCATGAAGCCCTCGCACCTGCACGAACTGCGCGCGTTTCATGACGAAGCCCAGCGGCGTGGCATGGGCGATCAGGTCAGCCTGCTCGACAGGGCCGGCGTCCGCGAACACCTGGACAGCGAGCTGTACCTGGGCGCGCTGAAAAACACCCGCAACCTGCACCTGCACCCGCTCAACCTGTGCCTCGGTGAAGCCCGTGCAGCCCACAGCCTGGGGGCGTTGATTTTCGAGAATTCCGAGGTGCTGCAGATCGTGCATGGCGAGCGCCCTGCGGTGATTACCGCTCAAGGTCGTATCGATGCGCGCCAGGTGCTGCTGGCCGGCGACGTCTACCACAAGCTCGAACCCGGCCAACTCAAGGGCAAGATCTTCCCGGCCATGGGCGGCATCGTCACCACCGCGCCGTTGGGCGAGCTGGCACGCACCCTCAACCCCTATGACCTGGCGGTCTACGATTGTCGCTTTGTACTCGATTACTACCGCCTCACGGGCGACGGGCGATTGCTCTTCGGCGGTGGCGCCAACTACTCCGGGCGCGACTCACGGGACATCGCCGCCGAACTGCGGCCCTGCATCGAGCGCACCTTCCCGGCCCTCAAAGGCGTGGACATCGCGTTTCAGTGGAGCTGCGCCATGGGCATCGTGATGAACCGCATCCCGCAACTGGGCAAGCTGTCGGACAACGTATGGTACTGCCAGGGCTACTCGGGGCATGGCATCGCCACCAGCCATATCATGGGCGAGATCATGGCCGAGGCCTTGACCGGCACGCTGGCCAAGTTCGACACCTTTGCCGGGTGCAAGCACATCAAGGTGCCGCTGGGGGATGTGTTCGGCAACCCCATGTTGGCAGTGGGGATGTGGTACTACCAGATGCTTGAAAAGCTGCGCTGACAGGCATCAGGGCAGCCGCCATACCATGGCGCAGCGGCTGCCCTGCTCAAAACCGTGGGCATATTCGGCCGCCAGCATCTCTGCCAGGTGCGGGCTCGTTGCCGGCTCAAACCCCAGGCGCCGGTAGAACGGCGCATTCCACGGTACGTGCTTGAATGTCGTCAGCGTCACCGACTCCAGCCCGTTTGATCGCGCATGCTCCATCGCGACTTCAACCAGCTTGCGCCCCCATCCTTGGCCTTGCACCGCCTGTGCGACCGACACTTCAACGATATGCAAAGCGTCACCCTGGCGTTCTGCACTCAGGAAACCTTGCGGCGTTCCCTGTGCATCGACGACCACCCAGCACGTCGACAACGCGATCAGCTGTTGATGGCGCTCTACGCTCAAGGTGACGGTATCTGCCAACCACGCCAGGCCTTCGATCTCGCGGAATACCTGGGCAGCGGCGTGTTCAACGCCCGGCAGGAAAGGCGCGTCATCGGGTTGAGCCGGTCGAAGGTGTGCAGGCATGGGATCTCCAGTCAATCAAGGCTGAAATTCGGGGCCGCAGTGTAAAGGCAAACGGGCCAGGGATTGGAACAAATCACTGTGTAGGCTCACGCAATGGCTGTTATGTTTTGCAACTCATACGCCCAAGGACAGGCCATGGCACCGTTAGACGCAAACACCGCATTGCTGATCATCGACATGCAACAGGGCATGAACCGTCCTGATCTCGGTCGACGTAACAACCCCGACGCCGAACAGCACATGCACGCCTTGCTGACGGCATGGCGGCAGGCTCAACGCCCCATCGTGCACATCCGCCATATCTCCCGCACTCCAGGCTCGGTGTTCTGGCCCGGCCAGCCTGGCTGCGAATTCCAGCCGGCGCTGCAGCCCCTCGCCCACGAGCACGTCGTTGAAAAAAACGTCCCGGACGCCTTCGCGGCGACAGGCCTGGAGCGCTGGTTGCGCACACGCTCGATCCAGAAGTTGGTGATCGTGGGCGTCATCACCAACAACTCGGTGGAGTCCACCGCGCGCTCAGGCGGCAACCTGGGTTTTGATGTAATCGTGGCGGCGGATGCTTGCTATACATTTGATCAGACTGATCTGTCCGGGCGGGTCTGGCCTGCGGAAGATGTGCATGCGCTGTCGCTGAGCAACCTGGCGATGGATTACGCCAGGGTGATGAGCACGGTCGAAATTCTCGGTTGAACCGGCGCAAGGAGCGGCTCGGTCAGGGTACGCTGCAAGCCCTCTCCCCAAGTCGCTCCACCAACCGCACCAGATACCCGTCCGGGTCCTGCACCAGGAACTCGCGTTGCCCCACCTCGACTTCACCGGCGCGGTACCAGACATCCGCGCACGCCTTGAACAGCGGGTACGCTGCTTGTTCAAGCCGTTGCAACACCGGTTGCACCGCCGCCACATCAATCTGCAGGTTGAAGCCGCGCCCGAAAGGGCGTTGCAACTCACCGGTCTGCCACTGATTGGCGAGGGGATCGACCTGCTCCAGCATCACCTGGGCACCGTCCAGGTCGAGGTAGGCAAAGCCCTCTTCCAGCCGCTGGTAAGCCACCGTAAATCCCAGGCATAACGCCCAGAATTCCAGGCTTTTACCCAGATCCGTCACCATCAGCTCGGGCACTGATCTGTTTCTTTGCATCATGCATGGGCTCCAGGCGCACCCGTGAGGCTCAACAACTGCGCGATCTTCTCGCGCAACTCACCGTGCTGGTCTTCTGCATAGGGCGTGGCGGTTTTCCAGTCGTAGAACCACACGGGCATCTTGCGTTTGTCATCCGGCTCATCGGCGTAGCGAGGAAAGAGGTGGCAGTGCAACTCCGGTTCGGAATTGCCCAAAATCTCGTAGTTCATGCGCAGCGCGCCGGTGGCTTGCAGCACCGCGTCGCCCAGGCGGGCCATGTCGAGCAGGTAGACGGCACGGTCTTCTGGACCCAGGTCATTCAGGCTGGCCACCACCGGGTCGGGCAGCAGCAGACAGTAACCCGGCAGGAACTGCACATCCCCCATTACCGCCCAGCCGGAGGCCATGCGGCAGATGACTTTCTCGTTGGCGCCGTTGCGGGCCAGTTCTACGCGTTCCATGATGAGCGGCATGCATCGTCCCTGATGAAGTAATGTGGACGGCATCTTACCCGCCCACGCCGCGAGCGTCCCATGCGAATCACTTGCCTTCATACCGCTGCCAGTAACATCGATGTCTTTGAAGCGGCCGCAACCGCCCTGGGGATTGCGCCGGGAGTGCTGCACCACGAAGTACGCCCGGACCTGTTGGCAGCCGCAGAACACCTCGGTTACTTGAGTGACGACGTTGCTGGCACCACGGCCGAGGTACTGCTTGCGCTGGCCCGACACGCCGATGCCGTGGTGCTCACATGCTCCACCCTCGGCCCTTCGCTAGACACCATCCCTCACCCTATCCCGGCGCCCATCCTCAGAGCAGATGAGGCATTGGCGGTCGAAGCGGCCCAGGCCGGCGCGAGGGTCGTAGTGCTGTGTGCCGTCGCGACCACCCTGGCACCGACCTCGACCCTGTTTCACAGGGTCGCGCAACGAACGGGCGCGACGGTCGACGTGCAACTGGTCGCGGGGGCTTGGGACCTGTTCAAAGCAGGCGATCTGCAGGGCTACCTTTGCTCGATCGCAAAGGCCGCCGACCGCGCCTATCTGGACGGGGCCTCCATCGTCGCGCTGGGCCAGGCCTCCATGGGGGGCGCCGCGAGGCTTGTCAGCGCCGGGCCGCCAGCGCTTGCCAGCGCATCGGCCGGCCTGAAGGCTGCGTTGAACGCGATAAGGGGCTGAGCCTTCAACTCAACCGTTTACGCCGATACTCATCCGGCGTTTCCCCGGTGAGCTTACGGAACATACTGATAAACGCCGATGAACTGCTATAGCCCAGGTCAAAAGCCACCGTCTCTACCGAGTCGCCCGCCTTGAGCCTGACCAGCGACGCCGTGACCTTCAACCGCTGCTTCCACTGCGCCAACGACATGCCCAAATCCCGCTGGCAACGCCGCAACAGCGTGCGTTCGGTGGCATTGACCAACTGCGCCCATTGCGCCAGCGAACGGCTGTCCGCCGGGTTCTGCTCCAGAGCCTCAAGAATCGGCGCCAGCACCGGGTCGATGGAACCCGGCAGGTAGCTGCCCACCCGCGAGGTGCGGTTCAAACGGTCGAGCAACACCGTCAACAACCGGCCCTCCTCGTCCGTCTGCACCGGCCCGGGTGGCGCCGCGTGCAGCTCCTCCAGCAATTCGCGGATCAGCGGGGTGATGGTCAGCGCGCAGGCCTCTCGGGGCAGGCGCTCGCACAAGGCTGGCGCGATATAGAGCGAACAGTGACAGGCCTCCTGGTGGTTCATTGCGTTGTGCTCCACGTTCGGCGGCAGCCACACGCCGTATTGCGGCGGCGCGATGAAGTGCACGCCGTCGAGCTTGAGCTCCATGACGCCACTGAACGAATACACGAACTCCCCCCACGGATGACGGTGCCAGGGGTACGCCGCCGACGCGGGCATGCGCGCCGCACGGAAATAGATCGGTGCGGGCAACTCATCGGTGAACGGCGCGAGGATCAGGTGTTCGGCGGGCGTGTTCATGGGCGAGGCTTCCGGGCGGCGTTGACGTGCTCAGTATGCGCGATCCCCGTTTGCGCAGCCTGGGCACGCAGGCGTTCGAGCAGCAAACGAAACGCCGGCTTGGGCTGTCGGCGACTGGGGTAATACAAGTGATAGCCGGTGACCGTCGTGCACCAGTCCTCCAGCACCCGCACCAGCTTGCCCTCGGCGACGGATTCGGTGACGACGTCTTCGGGCAGATGCGCCAAGCCGATACCGCCCAAGGCAAAATCCAGGATCAGTGCCACGCTGTTGCCCACCACCTGCCCTTCCGGGCGTACCTTGAGTTCACGTTTGCCTTTCCTGAACGGCCAACTCCACAACCCACCCGAGGTCGGCAGGCGCAGGTTGATCCCGGTATGCGCCACCAGGTCATGGGGCGTCAGGGGTTTGGGACGGCGCTCGAAGTAGGCCGGCGAGCCCACCACAGCCATACGAAAGTCCGGGCCAATACGCACGCTGATCATGTCCTTGGCCACTGATTCCCCCCAACGAACACCGGCGTCGAAGCGCTCGGCAACGATGTCCACCATGGCGTAGTCGTCGCTGATTTCCACGCTGATCTGCGGGTAGTCCTGCATCAACCCACACACCGCGGGCGTCAGCAGCGTGGCAGAAGCATGTTCCAGCGAGGTGATGCGCAGGCTGCCGGCCGGTTTGCCACTCAGTTCCGACAGCTCGGCCAGGCCCGCCTCAATGCCGTCGAAATGCGGGCCGAGGCTCTCGAGCAAGCGTTCGCCCGCGTCAGTGGGCGCCACACTGCGGGTGCTGCGTGTCAGCAATTGCACGCCCAGGCGCGCCTCCAGCTTGCGCAAGGTACGGCTGAGCGCCGGTTGCGACACGCCCATTTGCGCGGCGGCTTTGGTAAAGCTGCGCTCGCGGGCGACGGTCAGGAAGGCTATCAGGTCATTCACGCCGTCGAGCACCATTGATACCTCTGGGTTATAGGTCCATTCCCATCATACCGTCTAATCATGAGTGAATGCCGCTGATAGATTGGCCCGCCTCGAAGAACGCTCACGGAGCAAAGGCCAGCACATGACCCACGTATTGATACTCGGCGCCACAGGCAACCTGGGCACCGCGACGGCGCGCGCACTCACCGACCACTTCCCTGACGTGCGCTTGCGCCTGGCCAGCAGCCGCCCCGAAGGCGTGGCCAAACTGCAAGCGGCCTTCCCCGCGGCGCAGGCCGTGCAGGCCGACTGGTATGACCCGGCCAGCCTGCTCAAGGCCGTCGAAGGCACCGACAAGGTGTTTATCGTGACCCCGGATTTTGTCACCGATGAACTGCAAGTCACCCCCAACATCATCAACGCCATCAAGCGCGCGGGCGGCACGTCCCAGGTGATTCGCTTCATCGCGATTCCACCCGGGCTCACCGCGCACGACCTGGCGCCGGAGTTTCTCGCGACCCGCTGCGGCGCCAACCTGCATACCTTGGCCAAGCCACTGCTCGACGCCAGCCGCTTGCCGGTGACCTACATCAACGCGGCGTGCTGGATCATGTTCAACCTGCCGTGGTTCGTGGCCAACGACGTAAAAACCAAACGCCAGTTCATCATGCCGTCCGTGAGCGACGCGCCACGCCTGCACCTGTCGGAACTGGACATCGCCGCCGTCGCGGCGCGCATCATCGCCGACCCTGCCGCAGAGCACGTGGGCCAGGATTACCTGATCACCGGCACCGAACGCCTCGACTACCGCCAAATCAGCGCCTTGCTCAGCGAAGTGATCGGCGAACCCGTGACCTACGTCGACAGTGACAGCACCTTGCGCGAAATCCTCGGTGATTATTTCGAGCCGGTCATGACCTATTACCGTCACGAAGTCGAGGCCTACAAGGACGTACCGGTGACCGACACCGTGCAACGACTGACCGGCCGTGCCACCACGACCTTGCGTGACTACCTGCTCGCCAACAAACACCTGTTCGCTTGACCGCCCGGGCTCCCGGGTGCGGGAGCCGGCTTTTCCAACAATAAGAAAATGGACCCTGCCATGCGCCTTCTTGCCTCAACCACCTTTACCCTGGCCCTCACACTCAACCACGCCCTGGCCGCGCCACTGGAAGGCGGCGCCGTCGCGGCGCCCGACGAATATGGCGCACAGGTCGCAGCCCAGGTGCTCAAGGCCGGAGGCAATGCGGTGGACGCCGCGATTGCCACCGCCTTTACCCTGGCCGTCACCTACCCCGAGGCCGGCAACATCGGCGGGGGCGGCTTCATGACCCTCTACATGCACGGCAAGCCCTACTTCCTCGACTACCGGGAAACAGCCCCCAAAGCCGCGACCAAGACCCTGTACCTGGACGCCAATGGCGAAGTCATCGAAAACCTCAGCCTGATCGGCACCCGCGCCGCCGGCGTGCCCGGCACGGTGATGGGCTTGTGGGAAGCCCATCGACGCTTCGGCAAGCTGCCCTGGCGCGAACTCGTAGCGCCGGCTATCGGCTATGCCAGCCAGGGCTTCAAGGTGGCCGGCCAGCAGTTCCAGTATCGTCAGAACGCGATTGCCCTATTCAACGGCAAAACCAACTTTGGCGACTATTTCGGCGCGATGAAACCAGGGGCCACCTTTCGGCAGCCAGAGCTGGCCAACACCCTGCAACGCATCGCCGCCAACGGCCCAGATGAATTTTATAAAGGCCAGACCGCCAACCTGCTGGTGGCGCAGATGCAGCGTGACGGTGGCCTGATCACCCATCAAGACCTGGCGGACTACCGCGCCCTGTGGCGCGAGCCCATGGGCATCGACTGGCAAGGCAACCGCCTGTACACCGCACCTTTGCCCAGTTCCGGCGGCATCGCGCTGGCGCAGTTGCTGGGCATGAAGGAGCAGCGCAAAGCGGATTTTGCAGGCGTGCCACTCAACTCTGCGCGTTACCTGCACCTGCTGGCAGAGATCGAAAAACGCGTGTTTGCCGACCGCGCCGATTACCTCGGCGACCCGGACTTTTCCGAAGTGCCCGCGCAGCGCCTGACTGACCCTGCCTACATCGCGCAGCGCGCGGCCCAGATCAACCCGGATGCCCTCTCGCCCACCGAGCAGGTGCGCCCCGGCCTTGAGTCCCACCAGACCACGCACTTCTCGATCATCGATGCCGAGGGCAACGCCGTCAGCAACACCTACACCCTGAACTGGGACTTCGGCAGTGGCGTGGTGGTCAAGGGTGCGGGCTTCCTGCTCAACGACGAAATGGACGACTTCAGCGCCAAACCGGGCGTCGCCAATGCCTTTGGCGTGGTCGGCAACGATGCCAACGCCATCGCCCCGGGCAAGCGCATGCTCTCCTCCATGAGCCCGAGCATCGTCACCCGTGACGGCAAGGTCAGCCTGGTGCTGGGCACGCCAGGCGGTTCGCGCATCTTCACGTCGATCTTCCAGGTGCTGAACAACGTCTACGACTTCCACCTGCCGCTCGACAAAGCCGTGGCCGCGCAGCGCGTGCATCACCAGTTGCTGCCCAAGGACACGCTCTTCTATGACGCGTATGCGCCGCTGACCGGCGAGGTTGCCCAGCAACTGCAGCGCATGGGCTACGTGCTCAAGGACCAGGGCTGGTTGATGGGCGATATCCAGGCGATCCAGGTCAACGGCCGCACCGTGCAGACCGCTTCGGACCCACGGGGCCGTGGCGTGGGGTTGGTGGTACGGCCTTAACTGTCGATCACCCGCTGCAAATGGATCGCCAGCTCCGTGGCAAACCGGCGCTCCGGGGTCTCCACATCAATACCGAACAACTCCTGGATCCGCGCCAGGCGATAGCGCAGCGTGGTCACGTGCACGCCCATCGCATCGGCGCAGGCCTGGCTGCGGCAGCTTTCGCGCAGGTAGGCGGTGAGGGTTTCCAGGTAGGGCGTCTGGTGCTTGCGGTCGTGTTCCAGCATGGCGCCGACGCTCTCATTGACGAAGGTACGGATGTCTTCGCCGCCCACCGCAGCCACGAAGATCGGGATGGGCCCGAAGTCCTGGTCGGAGATCGGCCCGCTGCGGCCAAACGAGCGGGCGATGTCGATCAGGCGGCGGCAACGTTCCCAGGCGCCGGGGTAATCGGTCAGGGCGTGGCAGACGCCGCTGGCCAGCAAGAGCGGCTCGCCGCCCAGGTAGTGGGCCAGGTCTTCGGCGATCTGTCGCTTGACCTTGGCCCGGCGCTCGCGGCCCTTCTCGCCTTCGGCGGGCACCAGGCACACCAGGCCGTTATCGACACTGATGACGGTGGCCGGGATCGCTGCGCGGGCCAGGATGCGCGCGACGTTGTGGTGCAGGTTCTTGGCTTCACGGGCCTTGGCGCCGTAGTCGATGATGATCATCTGTTGCGCCTGGTTGAACTGGATGCCCAGGCGCTGGGCGCGTTGCTGGATGTCATCGGCATCGCGCCAACGGCCTTCGAGCACTTCGAACAGCAGTTCGGTCTGGGTGCGGGTCTCGAAACGGAAGCGGATAAAGCTGCGCATCATCTGCACGCTGAGGGCGAACTTGGCGCTTTCGAGCATCAGCAAATCCAGTTCATTGACCGGCGCCGCCACCGGGAACAGCACCAGCGCCCCCACCAGTTCATGGTCGACCATCAGCGGTTCGATCTGCGCCCGCAGGGTGAACTGGCGCTGGCCGTCGTCGAGAAACAGGTTGACGGTGTTCCGCAGGGCACTGCGCAGGCTGTCCTGGGCGGTTTTGGTGATCTGCACACTGAGCACGCCGGCCGCAGCCGCCTGCCAGCTGCTGTCGTCGAACAGCGCGGTGTCCGGTGAGCGCCCCGCCACCACCTGGTTGGCGGTGAAGTCCACCGCGATCACCGGGTTGGGCAACTGGTTGCCCACCATCAGCGACAGCGACCCCACCGAACCGCCACCCAGCACGTGCTCCAGCATCGAGGTGTGCACATGCAGCGCCTGCTGCATGCGTTCGGCAGCGCGGCGTTCGGCTTCCAGCTGGCGCTGGCGTTCCACGGCGATGGCGCCCAGGTGGATGATCATGCCGAGGAACACCCGGTCTTCTTCGGACACGTCCATCAAGGTGCGGGAAATCACGCTGAGCACCATGGGCCGGCCGTCGAAGTCGGTGCAATTCATCGGCATCACCATCACCGTGCGGTAGTCGCGCTCCACCGATTCGCGGCGATAGCCCGGGTACTCGCAATCACGCACATCACGGATAAACACCGGTTCGTTGCGCTGCAACGCGGTCATCACCGGGCTGGAGGACAGCTCCCAACTGTCCACCAGCGGGCGCTGCACGAGAGTGGGGTCGTGACGGGCGATCACATGGCCGAACCCCGCCTCCATGTCGATGGCCATGATCGAACTCATGGTCCAGTGGGTGTGGCGGCAGCTGGCATACACCAGTTGGTGCAGCATCGACTGCAAGTCGCCGCCGGAGTTGATCTGGCTGGCCACGTCGCGCAGCGACAGTATCTGCATTTCTCGATTCAAGGCGCTCACCTGAACGGGTGGAACATGGCAGCCAAGGTGCCTGCCCGGCCCGCCTGATACTTGCTCCACTTCGTAGCAATGTCTACTGCTTTTATGCAGCGAAACGACGGAAGACGGGTTTTGCCTTTGCCCATAGCCTTGGGTCAAACCAACAGCCACAAGGGCGACACCTCATCATGAATCTGGACAATCTGGGCGTCAGGAAATACTGCACCTTCATCGAAGAAACCTTTATCGAAGGGGGCAAGGACGCCGGCAAACCCATCACGCTGATCGTGGTGGCCGCCATCTTGAAAAACCCCTGGGCCGGCCAGGGCTTCGTCGAAAACCTGCGCCCCGAGATCCTGCGCCTGGCCCCCGGCCTGGGCCACGAAATGACCCGCCGCCTGATTGCGCTGATGCCGGGAGGCAAAGTCGAAGCCTTTGGCAAGGCCGCCGCCGTGGGCGTCAACGGTGAGATCGAGCACGCCTCGGGCCTGATCCACACCCTGCGCTTTGGCAACCTGTTCCGCGAAGCCGTGGAAGGCACCGCCTACCTGAGCTTCACCAACACCCGCAACGCCCCGGGCGCCCTGCTCGCCTTGCCGATGGTGCACAAGAGCGAAACCGGCAAGCGCTCGCACTTCCTCACCGCTAACTTCCAGGTGGCTGATGCCCCGGGGCCGGATGAGGTGCTGATCGCCATTGGTGCGTCCGACGGCTCCCGTGCTCACCCGCGGATTGCCGACCGTTATCAGGACATGGCGGAGATGGAAGCCGAGCAGCCCAGGGACTGAGCCCTGCGCTGAAACCGCGCAAAACTTTCCAGGGTTTTACCCGTGGTCGTCGCAAGCCTGGGGTAAGAACCGCCCGTAGGCTTGCTTGACACCCCAACAACAGGAGCACTCCGATGCCGAGTACCGACAACGTTGCAGCCGTCGACCCGGGCGCCTTGCGCCAGGCCTTCGGCACCTTTGTGACCGGCGTGACCGTGATCACCACCCATGACGCCGACGGTAACCCTCGGGGCATGACCGCCAACTCGTTTACCTCGGTTTCCCTCGACCCACCGCTGCTGCTGGTGTGCGTCGGGAAATCCGCCGCCAGCCACGGCGCGTTTGCGGCCAGCGAACACTTTGCCGTCAACCTGCTGCATGAAGGGCAAGTGGATGTCTCCGGCACCTTCGCCTCCAAGTCGCCGGACAAGTTCCACACCGTCAACCACGACACCGTGCACACCGGTGCGCCCATCCTCACCGACAGCCTGACCTGGTTCGACTGCAGCGTGCACCAGCGCATCGACGCCGGCGACCACCTGGTGCTGATCGGCCAGGTGCGCGCCTTCGGCACCAGCCCCAAGTTGCCCCTGTGTTTCTGCCGGGGACGCTACGCGAATATCCAGGACCCGCTGCCGGCCAGCTGGCTGGACTCGCACAAGATGATCATCGGCTACCTGATCGAAACCGACGGCGCAATTCTGTTCCGCGCCGACGGCCAGGGCGGCTGGACCCTGCCCGTGGCGGGCAAGCGCAAGGGCTTTATCGATGCCGGCAGCAGCGCTTTGCCGGTGGAACTGGAATCGACCTTCTTGTATTCGGTGTTCGACGTGGATGACACCGACCCGGGCTTCCTGATCTACCGCGCCCAGCTTGGCGCGTTGGCCGCCGAACTGCCCGACACCCTGCGCTTCTTCCCGCTGGACGACCTGCCCATCGACCTGATGCCGGTCAACGAACTGCGCTCGGTGGTGCGGCGCTACGCCCGCGAACGCGAGAACCAGCAATTCGGCATCTACACCGGCTCCGCCGCCAGCGGGCGCATCGCGATGCTCGAAAACGCCCCGCTTTGAACCGCACACACAGGACACTTGCATGAAAACCACGGTCAGCGCCCTTGAGGGCAATCGTCTCAACCTGTTTATCGACGGCCGCTTCGTCGAGCCGGCCAGCGGCACCTATGTCGACAGCTTCGACCCCACCACCGGCCAGGCCTGGTACCAGTTCGCCCAGGGCGACGCCAGCGATGTCGCTCGCGCGGTGGCATCGGCCAAGCGCGCCTTCCACGACCCGCAATGGCGCGACATCACGCCCACCGCACGGGGCAAGCTGCTCTATCGCCTGGCGCAACTGGTGGCCGAACACGCCGAGGAACTGGCCCTGCTGGAAACCCGCGACAACGGCAAGCTGCTGCGCGAGATGAGCGCGCAAATGAGCGCCCTGCCCGACGCCTACACCTACTTCGCCGGCATGGCCGACAAGCTGCAAGGCGAGGTGATCCCGGTCAACAAGCTCAATCAGCTCAACTACAGCAGCCGCGAGCCCCTGGGCGTGGTCGGCATGATCACCCCGTGGAACTCGCCGCTGATGCTGCTCACTGGCACCCTGGCGCCGTGCCTGGCGATCGGCAATACCGTAGTGATCAAGCCGTCGGAACACGCCAGCGCCTCGACCCTGGCCCTGGCCGAATTGATCATCCAGGCGGGCTTCCCGGCTGGCGTGGTCAACGTGGTCACCGGCAACGGCGCGATCACCGGCGATGCCTTGACCCGCCACCCGGACATCGCCAAGTACGTGTTTACCGGCAGCACCGACACCGGCCGCCGTATTGCTGGCAACGCGGCGAACAACCTGGTGCCGTGCCAGATGGAGTTGGGCGGCAAATCACCTCACGTGGTGTTCGCCGACGTCGACATCGAGAAAGCCGTCAACGGCGTGGTCTCGGGGATTTTCGCCGCGGCCGGGCAAAGCTGCGTGGCCGGTTCGCGTTGTTTTGTCGAGGCGTCGATCTACGACCAGTTTGTGGAAGCACTGGTGGCGCGCACGCAAAAAATCACCGTGGGCCATCCGATGGAAGCCAATACCGATATCGGCCCCTTGGCGTTGCAAGCCCAACTGCAAAAGATTGAAGGCTATATCGCCAGCGGCCTGCAGCAAGGCGCCCAGGCCGCCATCGGTGGCAAGCGCCCGAGCGCGGCACACCTGAGCGAAGGCTGGTACTTCGAACCGACGGTGATGGCCAACGCCAATAACAACATGCCCTTCATGCGCGACGAGCTGTTCGGGCCGGTGGTGGGCGTGATGCCGTTCAGTTCCGAAGAACAGATGATCAGCCTGGCCAACGACACCTCCTACGGCCTGGCCTCGGGCATCTGGACCCAGAACATCGATCGCGCCCTGCGCTTTGCCAACCGCATCGACGCCGGCACGGTGTGGATCAACACCTACCGCAGTTCGGCCTACATGTCGGCCAATGGTGGCTTCAAACAGAGCGGCTACGGGCGACGCGGCGGCTTTGATGTGATGCGCGAGTTCTCCCGCGCCAAGAACGTGATCATCGACTACTCCGGCGAGATGCAGGACCCGTTCGTGATTCGCCTGCGCTGATTATTCAAGGAGCCTCACATGAAATTTGCCGTATCCCTGAGCATGGAACGTTTCTCCCCGGACGTGCCGATGCAGACCGTCATGGCCAACCTGCTGGAGCTGGCGAAGATCGCCGACGAAGGCGGCTTCGAAACCCTGTGGACGTCCGAGCACCACACCCTGGAATGCACCATCGCGCCCAACCCGTTCCAGACCCTGACCTGGCTCGGCCAGCACACCGAGCGCATCCGCCTGGGCACCGCGACCATCGCGGCCGCCTACTGGCACCCGATCCGGCTGGCCGGTGAAGCGGCGCTGTGCGATCACTTGACCAAAGGCCGCCTGGAATTCGGTATCGCCCGGGGTTCCTACCAGTACGAATTCGACCGCATGACCCCCGGCCTGCAACAGCAGGAAGGCGTCGGCTACATGAAGGAGCTGGTGCCGGCGGTTCAGAAACTCTGGGCCGGCGACTACGCCCACGACGGCCACTACTGGAAATTCCCGTTGACCGCTGCAGTGCCCAAACCCTTGCAAAAGGACCACCCGCGTATCTGGGTGGCCGCGCGTGACCCGGGCACCTTCGACTGGGCGGTGGGCATCGGCGCGAACATTCTCTCCACCCCGCTCTCCTTGCCCGCGGCGGAAATCGCCGTACTGGGCGAGAAATTCAACAAGGCCGTGGCCGACAACCCCCACGTGCCGCGCCCGCGCTTCATGATGCAGCGGCGCACCTGCGTCTACGCCAACCCGCAAGACTGGCAAGTACCGGTGCAGCACAGCATGGACTTTGGCCGTGCGTTCGAGAACCTGATGCAGAACGTCGGCACCGTGCACAACGGTTTCCCCGAGCCGGTGCCGTTTGAGGCGGTACGCGGCAAGGAGAACTACAACCCGGACAACATCCGCCGCAACCTGATGTTCGGCACCCCGGACGAAATCATCGCCAAGCTGCTCGACTATGAAGCGGCCGGCGTCGATCAATATTGCCTGGGCCTGACCTTCAACCTGCCGTTCGAATTGCAGAAGCAGACCCTGCGCCTGTTCATCGACGAGGTGATGCCAGTGTTCGCCGAGCGCGAGCGCGTCAAACGTCGCGAAACGGTGGCGGGGTAAGCCATGGGCGACGCACAACAACTCAGCGTGGCGAATGTCACGCTCAACTACCGCCTCGATGGGCACGGGCCTCGGCCGCTGGTGTGCATCCACGGCGTGGGTTCCAGCCTGGACGCCTGGGCCGAGGTGGTGCAGGGCTTGAAGGACGACTTCACGGTGCTGACCTTCGACCTGCGCGGCCACGGGCAGTCGTCGCGCACGCCAGGGCGCTATGAGATCGACCATCTGGTCGGTGAAACCCTGGCGCTGGCCGAACACGTGGGTTTCGGGCAGTTCGACCTGGCGGGGTTTTCGCTGGGGGGCCTGATCGCCCAACGGCTCGTGCTTACCCATCCTGAGCGGGTACGTCGGCTGGTGCTGTTGTCGACCGTGGCCGGGCGTAATGCCGAAGAACGCGAGCGGGTCAAAGCACGCCTGGTCGCGCTGCAAGCCGGTGAGCCTGTGGCGCATTACGAAGCCTCGTTGGCGCGCTGGTTGACCGAGGCGTTCCAGGCACAGAACCCGGATGCCGTGCTGCGCTTACGGCAAATGAATGCCGCCAATGACCCAGGGTGTTACGCCGCAGCGTACCGGGTGCTGGCCGAATCGGATTTCGGCGCGCAACTGGGGCAGATCCACTGCCCGACACTCATTGCCACCGGCGCCGATGACCTCGGCTCCAACCCGCGCATGGCGGCGTTCATGCACGCGCAAATCCAAGGCTCGACCCTGCGGATTCTGCCGGGGCTGCGCCACTGCATCCTGATAGAGGCGCCGCAGCAAGTGGCGGCGCTGATGCGCGACTTTTTAACCGATTCGGAGACCCACCATGGATAAGTCATTGCAAGTCAGTGGCGAGCGCGTACGCCGCCACGTGCTGGGAGACGCCTACGTCGAGCAGGCCCTGGGCCGGGCCGACGATTTCTCGCGGCCGTTCCAGGACGTGTTGAATGAATATTGCTGGGGCATGGTCTGGACCGACGACGCCCTGGACCTCAAGCAACGCAGCCTGCTCAACCTGGGCATGCTCGCGGCGCTGGGGCGCATGGAGGAGTTCGGGGTGCATTTTTGCGGTGCCCTGCGCAACGGTTTGACCGATGAGGAATTGCGCGCAGCCCTGGTGCAAATCGCGGTGTATTGCGGCATTCCGGCGGGCGTCGAAGCCTTCCGCGTAGCGCGCAAGGCCCGGGAAGGCATGGCCCCGATGGAATCGCCTACCGGCTGACGCCCACCCCTTGCACCCGCCCCACGCTCATGCTGTAACTGCTTTGTCGAACAACAAGAAATTTTTGCGTTGCCCCTTGCGACTGCACCACCGACGGACCTTTGACTGCCAGTAGCCCAAAAATTTCTCTTGATGAAATTTCCGCAGATAGCAAAACAACAATTGGAGGCAATTGGTGAGCGAACGACTAAAGATCGAGAACCTGTATAAGGTGTTCTCTTCGGCGCCCGACCGAGCCATGCAGCTCTTGACCGCTGGCGCCAGTAAAGACCGGATCCTGGCGGAGACCGCCACGGTGGTCGGCCTCAACAACGTATCGCTGTCGATCCCCAGCGGCGCGATCTACATGATCATGGGCTTGTCCGGCTCGGGCAAATCCACCCTGGCGCGGTGCATCAACCGCCTCAACGAGCCGACGGCGGGCAAGATCCTGCTGGACGGCCGGGACCTGGTCACCCTCAACGAAAACGAGTTGCGCGACGTGCGCCGCACGCGGATTTCCATGGTGTTCCAGCACTTCGCGCTGCTGCCGAACAAGACCGTGATCGAAAACACCGAGTTCGGCCTCAAGCTGCGCGGCGTGCCCCTTGCCGAACGGCGCAAGCGTGCCCTGGAGGTGCTCGGGGTGGTCGGCCTGGCCAAGTGGGCCGACCACCACCCTCACGAGCTGTCGGGCGGCATGCGCCAGCGCGTGGGGCTGGCGCGGGCGCTGACCACCGACGCCGACGTGTTGATCATGGACGAGGCGTTCAGCGCCCTCGACCCGCTGATCCGCACCGAGATGCAGGACGAGTTGCTGCGCCTGCAGCGCACCTTGAAAAAAACCATCCTGTTCATCACCCACGACTTCCAGGAAGCCCTGAAGCTGGGCACGCGCATCGCGATCATGGCCGACGGCCAAGTGGTGCGCGAAGGCACGCCCCAGGAAATCGTCGCCGACCCGGGCAGCGATTATGTGGCCGGGTTTACCCGGGAAGTGGACCGCTCGCGGCTGTTCGATGCGCGCTCGATCATGCAGCCGGCCAGCACCCTGCTGGTACAGGGCGACACTCGCGTGGTCGGCAATGACAGCGCCAATGCCTTTGTACTCAACGCGGCCGGCAAGGCCGTGGGCGTTCTGGATGCCGGCGCGTTGCTGGCGGTGGGCGCAGGCGGTGATGCCTTGCAGCGCTTGTCGCCGCAGTTCGTCAGCGTGCCGGCCAGTGCCAAGCTGGTGGAAGTGGCGCGCCTGCTCAAACCGGGCCATCCGGTGGCGGTCGCCGACGCCGACGGGGTGTTTATCGGCACCTTGAACAGCGCCCATATCCTCGATTGCATCGCCAGCGTCCCGCCCCCTCGCCCTGCCGTTTCGGAGGTTGCACACCATGCTTAAGTCAGAAGACCTCGCTGTTTTTCCCGTGGACCAGTGGATCAGCGGGGGCGTTGAATGGATCGGCATCCACTTGCGCCCGATCTTCCAGGCCATCCGTTGGCCGGTGGAACACTTGCTGGGGTTCAGCGACACGCTGATCCACGCCATTCCGTTCCCGGTGATGGTGGTGCTGATGTTCCTCATCGCCTACCGCGCCGCCACCCTGGGCGTGGCCATTTTCAGTGCCGCCGCGCTGGTGGTGATTGCCGCCTTGGGCGTGTGGGACGAAGCCATGACCACGCTGTCGCTGATCACTACCGCGATTGTGATCTGCATGGTGGTGGGCATCCCGGTGGGTATCTGGTGCGCGCGCAGTGAACGGGTGTGGGCGGTGATGCGACCGATCCTCGACATCATGCAAACCACGCCGACCTTCGTGTACCTGGTGCCAGTGGTGATGCTGTTTGGCGTGGGCACCGTGTCGGGTGAAGTGGCGGTGGTGATCTCGGCATGCCCGCCGCTGATTCGCTTTACCTACCTGGGCATCCGCATGGTGGAAACCGAGCTGGTGGAAGCCGGCCTGGCGTTCGGCGCCGACCGCAAGCAGTTGCTCTGGGAAATCCAGTTGCCCCTGGCCGTGCCGACCATCCTTGGCGGCCTCAACCAGACGGTGCTCACCGCCATGGTGATGTCCGTCGTTGTCGCCATGATCGGCGCCGAAGGCCTCGGCCTGGTGGTGCTGCAAGGCCTGGGACGCATGGATGTAGGCCGCGCTGCGGTCGGCGGGATCGCCATTGTGTTGCTGGCGATGATGCTCGACCGCATCACCCAGAACCTCGCGCAGCCCACACCGGGCAAGCGCAAATCGCTGTTCAAGCGGCTGTTCACCCTGCGGGCGGTCAGCGCATAACAAGAAATCATGAACGTCGTTTTTTGACTGCCATCCCTTAACCATAACGAGAAAAACAAAGAGGAAATCATGATGCGTCCATTCAACGCCTTGCTCGGATTTGCAGCCGTGCTGTACCTGGGGAGCACTTCGGTCATGGCCGAAGACCTGCCCGGCAACGGCAAGACCATCCGTTTCGTGCAGTCGGAAAGTACCGGTGGCAACTACGTCATCACCAAGATCGCCATCGAGGCCGCCAAGCGCCTCGGCTACGGGAGCAAGCTGAGTACCGTCAACACCACGCTGTTCTTCCCGGCCGCCGCCCAGGGTGACCTGGACCTGTCGATGGACGTGACCCTGCCGCAGCTGCAACCCAGCTTCGACAAGGTCAAGGACCGCACCGAAGTAGTCGGCGGCGGCTCCATCACCGGTGCCGGCTACAACGGCTACATGATCGACAAGAAAACCGCCGACGCGTACCACATCACCAGCCTTGAGCAGTTGAAAGACCCGAAGATCGCCGCGCTGTTCGGCAAGAACGGCAAGGCCGACCTGATCAGCTGCGACCCGGGTTGGGGCTGTGGCGATGTGGTGGATTACCAGCTCGACAAGTTCGGCCTCAAGGCCACTGTGAACCCGGTGCGTGGCAAGTATGAAGCGCTGATGTTCGAAAACGTTGCGCGCCTCAAGCGCGGCGAGCCGGTGTTTTTCTATGCCTGGGCGCCGTCGTGGATGACCAACACCATGGTCCCCGGCAAGGACGTGGTGTGGTTGCCGACGCCGTTTGATGCCTTGCCGGGCAACGTGCCGAGCACCACCAGCGCCCTCACCCCAGGCGTGGAAGGGTGTGCAGGCGGCGCCGACCCGTGCCGCATGGCGATGGCCGCGTGGAACTGGTACGCGATTGGCAACAAGCAGTTCATCGCAGCCAACCCGGCGGTGAAGGCGCTGGTGGAACAGATGACATTCCCGCAGTCGACCTGGAGCTACTGGGAAAAAACCATCAGCCAGGACGGCTCCAGCGAACGCAACATTCGCAAGCTGGCCGATGATTGGATGAGTGAAAACAAAGCCACCTTCGACGGCTGGGTCGCCACCGCCAAAGCCGCCAAATAACCCGGCATGTAACCCGTTCTCCTGTGGGAGCCGGGCTTGCCCGCGATGGCATCACCTCGGTATAGCAGTTGCACCGAGGCGCCTGCATCGCGGGCAAGCCCGGCTCCCACAGAAATCACCGGAAATGGCCCCTGCAATCAGAAAAAACCCACTGCCCCACCCCCGCCAAACCCGCCTTTTCTTGCGCTGCCCTGCCCTAGCATGACTGCACTCAGACGATTGGGAGCCACCACCATGACTTACAAACACCCACTGCTGTTCAAGGCGCTGTGCTATGTCGACGGCCATTGGGTCCACAGTGACAGCGCCAGCACCCTCGCCGTGCACAACCCGGCGACCCAGGACGTGATCGGCCATGTGCCGATGCTTGAACAAGCGCAGATAACTGCCGCCGTGGATGCCGCGCATCGCGCCTTCCCGGCTTGGCGCGAACAGAGCCTTGACGCCCGCGCAACCGTCCTCAAGCGTTGGGCCAGTCTGATCCTGGAACATCAGGAAGACCTGGCGCGCATCCTGAGCCTGGAACAAGGCAAATCCCTGGCCGAGTCCCGGGGCGAAATCGCCTATGCCGCCAGTTTCATTCCCTGGTTTGCCGACGAAGCCCGGCGGCTGTACGGGCAGAACATCCCCAGCCATATTCCCGGTGCGCACCTGGGCACGCTCAAGGAGCCGGTGGGCGTTTGCGCGCTGCTGACGCCGTGGAACTTCCCTTCGGCAATGATCACGCGCAAAGCCGCTGCCGCCCTGGCGGCCGGTTGCACGGTAGTGGTCAAGCCGGCCCATGAAACGCCCTACTCGGCCTTTGCCCTGGCGCAACTCGCCGAGGAAGCCGGCTTTCCGGCCGGGGTGTTCAACGTGGTGCTGGGCGAGCCGCAGATGGCCATGCAAACCCTGGTGCAAGACAGCCGCGTGCGTTCGGTGAGCTTCACCGGCTCGACCCGCGTGGGCAAGCTGGTGCTGCAAGCGGCCGCCCAGGACGTGAAGAAGGTCGCCCTGGAACTGGGCGGCAATGCGCCGTTCATTGTGTGTGCCGACGCTGACCTGGGCCTGGCGGTGAAGGTCGCGGTGGAGGCCAAATTCCAGACCTCCGGCCAGGACTGCTGCGCCGCCAACCGCATCCTCGTCGACCGCGCGATCTACCCCGCCTTCCTCAAGCGCTTTGCCGCCGCCGTGCGCGAACTGCGCGTGGGCCCTGCGCTGATAGGCGGCGAAGAACACGCCGTGGACGTTGGCCCGTTGATGCATCAGGCCGCGTTCGATGTGACCGCCGCGCGGGTGGAGGACGCCTTGCAGCTGGGCGCGCAACGCCTGGTGGGCGGTGAAGCCCATGCGCTGGGCGGCTTGTTCTACCAGCCCACGGTGTTGGCGGATGTCACGCCCGAGATGCGCATCTACCGCGAAGAAAACTTTGCGCCGATTGCCGGGGTAATGCCCTTCGACAGCCTGGAGCAGGCGATTGCCCTGGCCAACGACACCGAGTACGGCCTGGCCGCCTACATTTGTTCCAACCGCCTGGACCTGATCTACCCACTGATCCGTCGCCTCGACCACGCCATGGTCGCGGTCAACGGTGTGAAGTTCACTGGCCACCCGATTCCGTTCGGCGGCATGAAAGCCTCGGGCCTGGGCCGCGAAGGCGGCACCGAGGGCTTCGAGGCCTTTGTCGAAACCAAATACTTTTGCCTGCACCACCAAGGACAATTCAAAGGAGACTCGCTATGAACCACGAACTCGACCACCTGTTCGCACAGGACCGCGCACACTTCATGCACCCGTCCACCCACGCCCACGACCATGCCAGCGGCGCGCTCAAGGGCCGTATCATCCAGAGCGCGTCGGGCATCCGCATCCGTGACCATGAAGGGCGTGACTTCATCGACGCGTTTGCCGGGCTGTATTGCGTGAACATCGGCTACGGCCGTACCGAAGTGGCGGACGCGATCTACAAGCAGGCCAAGGAGCTGGCCTACTACCACACCTACGTTGGCCATTCGACGGAGGCGATTATCGAGCTGTCGAGTCGCATCATGGACTGGGCGCCGGAAGGCATGAAGAAGGTCTACTACGGCCTGTCGGGCTCCGACGCCAACGAGACCCAGATCAAGCTGGTGCGCTACTACAACAACGTGCTGGGCCGTCCGCAGAAGAAGAAAATCATCTCCCGCGACCGTGGCTACCACGGCTCGGGCATCATGACCGGCAGCCTCACGGGTCTTGCTGCCTTCCATCAGCACTTTGACCTGCCGGAGCAAGGCATCCAGCACACCGTGTGCCCGCACTGGTACCGCAAGGCCCCGGCGGGCATGGATGAAGCCGCGTTCGTGCGGTACTGCGCCGATGAGCTGGAAAAGATGATCCTTGCCGAAGGCCCGGATACCGTGGCCGCCTTCATCGGTGAACCGGTGATGGGCACCGGCGGCATCGTGGTGCCACCGGCCGGTTACTGGGCGGCGATCCAGGCGGTGCTGCACAAATACGATGTGCTGTTGATTGCCGATGAAGTGGTCTGCGCATTTGGCCGCCTGGGGTCGAAGATGGGCAGCCAGCGTTACGGCATGCGCCCGGACCTGATCACCACGGCCAAGGGCCTGACCAGTGCCTATGCACCGTTGTCGGCGGTGATCATTGGCGAGAAAGTGTGGGACGTGATCGAAAAAGCCTCCACCACCGACGGCGCCATGGGACACGGCTGGACGTATTCGGGGCACCCGATCTGCGCGGCGGCGGCGCTGGCCAACCTCGACATTCTGGAGCGCGAAAACCTCACCGAAAATGCCGAGCAGGTGGGCGCGTACCTCAACCGCCGCCTGCGCGAAACCCTCGAAGGCCACCCGCTGGTGGGCGAAGTGCGTGGCGACGGCATGCTCGCCGCCGTGGAGTTCATGGCCGATCGCGAGCAACGCACGCCGTTCGATGCCGGGTTGAAAGTCGGCCCGAAAGTCTCGGCGGCCTGCCTGGAGCGCGGCATGATCGCCCGGGCCATGCCCCATGGCGACATCCTTGGCTTTGCTCCGCCGTTGATCCTCACGCGGGAAGACGCGGACCTGATCGTCGACATCACCCAGGGTGCGATTGACCAGGTGGCGGGGGAAATCCTCGGCTGACGCACATCCCTGTGGGAGCTGGCTTGCCTGCGAAAGCGGCGGCACTGCCAATAAAGGTTTCGCCCATGCCGCCGCCTTCGCAGCCTCGCCGGGGCTCGACAGCTTCCGCAGTTGGTGGCCTGATACTGACTTGCCCGTTCCAGAGTTTGCCTGCAATGCACAAGCTTGACCGTTACGACCTGAACATCCTGCGCATCCTTTCCGAGGATGGGCGCATCACCAAGTCCAGCCTGGCCGAGGCGATCAACCTGTCGGTCACCCCGGCCTGGGAGCGGGTGCGCAAGCTGGAGAACGCGGGCCTGGTCAAAGGCTACCGCGCGGTGATCGATTGGAACCAGGTGTTCAAGAGCCAGCAGTTGCTGGTGGAAATCACCCTGGCCCGCCACACCGCCCAGGACATGCGCCGCTTCGAACACCGCATGGGCGACGCACCGGAGGTGGAGTTCTGCTACGCCACCGGCGGCGGCGTGGACTACATCGCGATGATTCGCGCCGCCGACATCGACGCGTACCAGCGTTTCATCGACCAATTGCTGCTGGAAGACCTGGCCATCGAGCGCTATTTCACCTACATCGTGACCAAGACCATCAAGACGCCAGGGGCGCTACCCGCTCAAGCCGTCAACGCGACGACTCAGGACTGATCACACTCGGCAGGCCGACTTGCAACAAGTAGCCTTCCAACCGCGCCCCCTCATCGGACGAAAAGATCGCGCCGATATAGCCATCCGGGCGCACCAGCACCCGATCCCCTGCGGCCAGCCCGTAAGCGTGTTGCATCTGCCCTTGGTCATCAATCACTTCCCCTTGCAGGCCAACGTGGTGGATTCGCAACCCTGGCCTTGGTGCCACGTCGGCCGACGTGCCGGCCACACACAGCAGCGTCCAATGCGGGCCAGCGTAGAGGTCAAACAGGCGTAGCGATTGGCCTGCCGCGCCGCGCAGCCGTGCATCCGGCGCACGCGCACCGGCGCGGTCCGCCCGACCCGCCGCCAGCGAGGAATGGGGGTAACCAATGTCCAGTTGATGCACTTCCCGACCCCGGCGCACGTCGCCACGTTGCAGGTTATCGAGCAGTTGGGTGGATAAGCCCAGTACCGAGGCCGCTACTGGCCGGCGTTCTTCTTCGTAGCTGTCGAGCAACGCTTCAGGTGCGCCGTTGGCCACCGCCGCCAGTTTCCAGCCGAGGTTGTAGGCATCCTGCACACTGGTGTTGAGCCCCTGGCCACCGGTCGGCGGATGGATGTGCGCGGCGTCCCCGACCAGAAACACCTGGCCGACACGGTACTGATCGGCCAGCCGCGCATTCATGCTGTAGGCCGACGCCCAGGACACCGCGTGCACCTGAATGTCATCGCGCCCGGTGCGCTGGGCCACCATCGCGGTCAAGCCTTCAGCACTGAGGTCCACCTCGGCGTCCAGGGCAATCGGACCTTGAATCTGGAACAGTTGCGTGCCGGCCAGCGGGCAAATGGCAATCTGACGTTGTGGGTCGCCCTCGCCAAAACGATGCCAATACGTCGACGACAGGCCTGACAGCTGCACGTCCGCCACCAGCGCACGCATACCGAGGGTCTTGCCCGGGAAGCCGATATTCAACGCCTGGCGCACGAAGCTGCGCCCCCCGTCGGCCCCCACCAGCCAGCGCGTACGCAGTGTTTGCGGGCCTGCGCGGCCATTGAGCTGCAGGGTCACGCCGTCCGCGTCTTGCTCAAACCCTGTCAATTCACAGCCAAACACTGGCCGGTGGCCCAGTTCGAGCAACCGCTCGCGCAGCACCTGTTCGGTCAGGAATTGCGGCACCATCAGCGGTTGCTGATAAGGCTCAGCCGAAGTCGCGGCCCTGTGTTCGATGGGATCGGCGTCGAGGGTGCTGCCGTCGTCGCGGTAGCGCCGCTCAGTCGGATAGACTCCACCCATGGCGAACAGGCGGTCGAGTACGCCGAGGTCTTCGAAGATTTCCTGCGACCTGGGCTGGATGCCTTTGCCACGGGAACCGTGGAAAGGCTGGTGGTTTTTCTCGATCAGACGAAAGCGGATACCGCGCCTGGCCAGGTCTATCGCCAAGGTCAAGCCGGCCGCACCGGCACCACAAATCAGAACATCGACCGCGCATTGCTCGTTCATAATGACCACCTATATGTGCAATATGCACATATTAAGACGGAGAAACACAGTGTCAAGAAAAAGCGTGCAAAACGCACATATGAGCGCTCAGCTGCGTGATTTGCATGGGTCGTTGGTTGAGATCGTGGGGGTGATGAACCGCCCCCAGCGCGATGAAGCGATGGTGCGCGAGGCCGGAATTTCCTTGGACCGCGCGCTGTTTCCCCTGCTGGTGCTGGTAGAACGGCTGGGCCCTATCGGCGTGGTCGAACTGGCCGACCGCGTCGGTCGCGACTACACCACGGTCAGCCGGCAAGTGACCAAGCTGGAAAGCCTCGACTTGATCCAGCGCCAGGCAAGCGCGCTCGACCGCCGCCTGCGCGAGTCGGTGATTACCGAAAAAGGCAAAGTCATGACTGACCGAGTTGACGCCGCGCGCGAACGCATTGGCGTGTCGATCTTTTCCACGTGGGACGAAGGCGACTTTGACAACCTGGTGCGCTTGATGCGCAAGTTCGCCGAGGAGCTCAAGGACGATTCTGCACGTGCCACCCAGGACATGGGCTGAGTCGATGCGGCTGCCAGCGCCGTGGTTCGGGCCACGGCGCGAATGACGATTCCTCGCTATCGTTTGTCGCTTTTGCGCTATATCTCACCATTACGACAACCCCAGACTGATGCCATTGGGTCAGAGGAGTCGTACCGTGGAAAATCGCCAGACACTGGATAAAACAGCCGCCGTGATGATGGTCGTGGTGTGTGCCATCTGGGGGCTACAACAAGTGGCGATCAAAGTGGCCGCCGAGGATGTTTCGCCGATGCTGCAAATCGCCCTGCGCTCCGGGGTTGCCGCGGTGATGGTGGGCCTCTTGCTGACCTTGCGTCGCTACCGCGAAAAGTGCCACTGGCAGACCTGGCGAGGCGGCGTGGTGGTCGGGGTTCTGTTCGCCGTCGAGTACATCGCGGTGTCGGTGGGGCTGAGCTACACCTCGGCTGCGCACATGGTGATTTTCCTCTACACCGCGCCCCTATTTGCCGCCATCGGCCTGCATCTTCGCTTTGCCAGTGAGCGCCTGAGCCGCCTGCAATGGCTGGGCATCCTGATCGCCTTTATCGGTATCGCCATCGCCTTTTATACGCCAGGCAAACCGGGCGATGGCTGGGTCACGCCGCAGCGGATGGGGGATGCATTGGGCGTGGTCGGCGCCATCGCCTGGGGCGCGACCACCTTGAGTATTCGCTGCTCAAGGCTGACGGATGCGCCGGCACCCTTGACGCTGTTCTACCAACTCGCCGGCGCTTGCATCATCCTCGGGCTGGTGGCGCTGGTCACCGGGCAAACCCGGTTCCACCTCTCCGGCATCGCGTTTGCCAGCCTGGCATTTCAGACCGTGGTGTTCTCGTTCCTGAGCCTGCTGGTGTGGTTCTGGTTGCTAAGCCGTTACTTGGGGTCGCGGCTGGGCGTGCTGTCGTTCCTCACCCCGTTGTTTGGCGTGGCGTTCGGCGTATGGCTGTTGAGCGAGCCGCTGGAGTCGACGTTTGTGCTCGGCTCGCTCCTGGTGTTGGTCGGCATCGTGGTGGTCAGCGGGCATGATGTGTTGCACGGGGACAAAGCTGTCGCACGGTTATCGACCTGAAAAATATTCAGGACAAAAAGTATTGTTGTTGTACACAAAATATCGCTAAAGATTTCCCCGCATCGAGCCGAAACAGACAGTGATAGCAAATCGCCGCCTCTCGCCCGGAGTCGACGGTTTGGCCGCCCTCCCCGCTGATGGTCGTCTCGATGAAAATAAAAAATAAGCTGGTGCTTGCTTTCGTATCCGTCGCGTTTATCCCGGTCAGCCTGGTCGCGGTGATCTCCGTCATGAACACACGGACCCAGGCGGTCGAACAATTCATTGATGGCAGCACCCGTGAAATACGCCAGATCGATGGCAACATCCGGCAGTTCTTCGATGGCACGCTGCAGAACGTCGATCAAATGTCCGCTGATCCTGTATACACTTCCGTGAACACTCTAAAGGATTACCAGCCTGCCAACGCGGCCAGCCAGCCGATGCCAGCCCAGGCCCAGCAGGTCATCGACCAGTTTGCACGGTTTGGTGCAACCCACCCGTCTGCCGCCATTTTGTCCATCGGCCTGGAGGACGGCACTTACTCCAAGTGGCCGGATGACCCACAACTGGCCAAGTACGACCCGCGCACCCGCCCCTGGTACAAGGCCGCCATGGCCAGCCCCGGCAAGACGGTGCGCACCCCTGCTTATTATTACGACAAGGACGACGTGGCCCTGGTGGGCACCGCCCGCGCCTTGCTGGATAACGCCGGCAAACCCAAGGGCGTGTTCGTGGTGAGCGTGTCGCTGAAAAACCTCACCGAGTTGCTCAAGAGCATCAAGCTGGGCGAAAGCGGCTACGTGATGCTGATCGAAGACGGCGTGGTGCTGGTGGACCCGCGCAATGCCGCGCACAACTTCAAGCCCCTCAAGGACCTCGGCGCGCCGTATGCGCACCTGGCCGAAACGCCCCAGGGCTCCACCGAAGTGGTGATCGACGGGGTGCGCTACATGGCCAACGTCTGGACCTCGCCGGGCCTGGGCTGGCGCTATGTCGGCCTGATCGAATACAACGAAGTGATGGCTGCCGCCACGCGCATGACCTACCTCACCACGGTCATCGTCGCCGTGCTGGTGCTGATCTTCGGGCTGATTGCGGCGGCGTTTTCCAAGGTGATCGTCAAGCCCATCGGCCAGGTGAGCACCGGCTTGCAATCGATCGCCCAGGGCGAGGGCGATTTACGCCACGAGTTGCACGTACAGGGCAAGGACGAAACCGCCGAGCTGGCGGGCTGGTTCAACAAGTTCCTCGCGGCGATCCGCCAGTTGATCCAGCACATCGGCGCGGCGTCGACCAATTTGCAGGACGCGTCCAAGGTCAACAGCGAAGTGGCGCACAACATGAACGAAGCGGCCGGGCGCCAGCGCGAGGCAGTGGAACTGGTGTCCACCGCATTCAACGAAATGGTGGCCACCGCCAACGAAGTGGCGCGCTCGTGCAGTGGCGCGGCGGAGTCGGCCGAGAACGGCCATCGCCGCGTGGCCGAGGGCAAACAGCAGATTGAAGTGACCACCGACAACGTCAACCGCCTGGGCCGGCGCCTGACCGAATCGTCCCAGGCCATGGTCGAGCTGGAAGCCGGCAGCCGCAGCATCAACCAGATCCTCGGCACCATCCGCGCCATCGCCGAACAGACCAACCTGCTGGCGCTCAACGCCGCCATCGAAGCCGCGCGCGCCGGCGACCAGGGCCGGGGTTTTGCGGTGGTGGCCGACGAGGTGCGGGCGTTGGCCAAGCGCACCTCCGACTCCACCGGCGAGATCGAGCAGTTGCTCGGCACCCTGGGCAGCAAGACCGAAGAAGTCACCCAGAAGATGAGCAGTTGCCTGGACCTGTCCCGCGCCAGTGTGTCGTCCATCGAAAACGCACGGGACAGCTTTGAAGGCATCCAGCTGTCGGTCAACGAGATCCGCGACCAGAACCTGCAGATCTCTGCCGCCGCCGAGGAACAGCACAGCGTCGCCGAAGAGATCAACCGGCATATCCAGCAGATCTACGACGAAGCGCGCCTGGTGGAAAGCCTGGCCAACTCGGCCCAAGACGATTCGGGGCGGCTGGCTGACCTGTCGGCGGAGCTGAATGGGTTGGTGGGGCGTTTCAAGTCGTAGCGCCCGCCGTCATCAGCCACTGTGGCGGTGGAATTGCGCAATCTGCTGCCACATGGCAACCGGGTTGGAATACATCGGGAAATGCCCGCACTGGGCAATCGGCGCCAGGCGCACGCCGTGGGCCTGGATGTGCGGCAGGTAGGACAGCGAGGCGTTCTGCTCGCCGTACATGAACATCTTCGGGCAAGGCAGCCCGAGGAACTTGCCCATCAAGTCGCCATGGTCAGACAGCTCGACCATCGACTGGAAGATCCCGCGCACCGCGCCCGCCCGCACCTTGTGACGCAGGCTCGCAGAATAGAGGGCGCTGGCGTAGGCCGGCGCCTGGCGGGTGCGTTCGATAAAGGCCGTGAAAAACACCTCGGGATCGTCTGCGGGAAAGTCGACGATCTGGCGGCTGAGAAAGCAGTCTTCGGGAGCGATGTTGCCTTCGATATCGGTAAAGCTCAGCACCCGGTCGGAAAAGCGGTGCGCCAACATCAGCGCGGTCAAGCCGCCCATGGAATGGCCCACCAGGTGGAAGCGCTCGATCGCGAAATGCTCCAGCACCTGCACTGCTGTTTCCAACAAGAAAGGAATGCCGATCTTCGACAGGTCGGCACATTCGCTTTCGCCACAGCCGGGCGCGTCGTAAGCGACGAAGGGATGCCCGTCAAACGCTGGGTGCAGGACGATATCGGCGTAGTCTTCCTTGGTGGACCCGAAGCCGTGCAAAAACAGGATGGGCGCACGTTCGCCCGTGCGATGCAAGGCGGCAATGTTCAGCGAGACGCCGTCTACCGTCAGCGGCAGGTGGGTGTGGACGAACGACATGACAGGGGCTCCCGGAACAGAAAAGCCGCCACTGTCGGGTGAATTGATCGAGGTGTAAATAACGGATTGCGGAACGTATTCATACGCCAATCGTATGAGCCTGAAACTGCGCAACCACTTCCGCCACCAACGGGTTCGACCGCTCGCTGTTCCAGGCCACAGCGGTGGTCACCACATGGAGTTTTTGCGTCAACGCCCGCAGCACCACGTTGTCCGGTGCGAGCTTCTTCAACGACGCCGGCACCAGCGCAATGCCCTGCCCGCAACTGACAAACGCGATCTGCGACGCCACCGAACGCACCTCATGCAGCACCCGTGGCGAAAACCCGCTGGCGCGGCAGGTGGCGATCAGGTTGTCGAAGTACACCGGGCTGACCTTGCGCGAGAACATCACCAGTGGCTCGGACGCCAGGCTCGACAGGCTGATGCGCGTGCGGGCGGCCAACGGATGATCGCTGGGCAGCGCCACCATCAAGCGGTCCTCCAGCAACGGCAATGACTGCACGGCCGGGCCCAGGTCACCGTCCAGGCGGGCAAACGCCAGGTCGATATCCCCCGCTTCCAGTGCCGGCACCGCCTCGACGCTGTCGATCTCGCGCACGGAGACAGTGAGGTGCGGGTACTGCTGCTTGAGCCGGTCGATCAGGCCCGGCAGCACATCGAACATCGCCGTGGAGATCGCGCCGATGGTCAGCATGCCCGACTGCCCCGCCACCGCCTCCTCCACCGCCAGCTCCAGGCGTTCCAGTTGCTCGGCGAATTTGCGCACGGCAGGCAGGATCGCCGCGCCCACCGGCGTGAGTTTGGCGCCGCGCCGCGAACGCTCGAACAGCGTGACCTTGAGCGCCTGCTCCAGCACCTGGATCTGCTCGCTCAACGGTGGTTGGGACATGCCCAGGCGCTTGGCGGCGCGGCCGAAGTTCTGTTCTTCGGCAACGGCGAGGAACAGCCAGAGGTGGCGAATCAGGCGGAAGTTGATCATCAAAGGTCCATAGGCTTGGCGTATGCAACGTTAAGTTGAACGCCAATATACCTATCTATCCCTGTTGTGAAACCATCCAGGCCACAAAGGCATCCAGGCGACTCAAGAACGGCTCGCGCTCGGCGCTGGGGTTTCTGGCTTCAAACAAAAAGTACGCCACCTGAACGCGCATCGTGGGGTACTGCTGGACGAACCCACCGACGTGCTCTTCCAGGGTGCGCGGCCAGCCTGGCGCGTCTTGTTCGCGCAGTGTTTGCGTCGACCGGATCAACTTGCGCGACGCTTCGCGCTGCAGGCGCAGACGCTCCGATGCGTCACTGGCCAGATCAATGCGCTCGCGATACGCCGCCAAGCTCTGTTGGAAGTCCCCGTTGAGCGCCTGCGCAATGTCCCGCGACGGTCGGAACCGTTCAAAGTGCGGCGCAAGGTCATCGCCCCAGACACAGCAGCAACAGTGCTTGAGCCAGAAGCCCCACCGGTTGTTCTGCTCGGGTGCCAGCACCTCGGCGCGGTGGCCAATATCGAAGTCGATCTTGGTGACTTCCGGGTGCCGTTGCTCCAGCGTCTGTCGAATGCGTTCCAGTTGCTCCAACGCGTGGGCGTCGGGTGGCTCGTTCAATACCAGCGTCAGGTCCAGGTCGGACACCCCAGGGGTGGCCTCGCCCCGTGCGACGCTGCCGTAAAGATAGAGGCTGTGCAGCCCTGATTCAGGCTGGGAAAGGGTCTGGCAGACGTCCGCCATCAACGGTTCGAATTCAGGCTGGACCGGATGATCGCCAACGGTCAGGACAAAGCCGTCCGCGTCGACACCTGCAGGTTGTGCGGTACTCATGGGTAGCTCCTTATTTCAGGCCAGGGAGCATGCCCGCCATCGCGCACGGGCGCAACGCCCTTCAATCCTTGGACTATGCTCAAGCAGCCGTGGGGAGCACAGCCCCAACCGCACGCACAAAATGGCCTTTTGGATAGGAAGTCCTATGACCACAAAGACGAGCGTATTGGGCGTACTCGCCCTGCTACCCATCGCCCTGGCACAGGCCGACGATGGTGGCCTGAGTTTCTGGGTACCAGGGCAGTTCGGCGCACTGGCTGCCGCCCCCGTCACGCCGGGCTGGAGCCTGCCGCTGATCTACTACCACGTGAACGCCAGTGACAACAAAAATGCCGTGGTGCCGCGTGGCGGGCGCACGGTGGTCGGGCTGGATGCCAAGGCAGACCTGCTGTTCGCCAGCCCCACCTACACCTTCGAGACGCCGGTGCTCGGCGGCGCCCAGGCCGCCATTTCTGCGATAGCGGCGGTGGCGCGCTCCGAAGCCAGCGTGGATGCAACCCTCACCGGCCCGCGTGGGCGGTCTTTCTCCAGTGGCACAAATGACAGCCTCAAGGGCGGCAGCGACCTCTACCTGCTCGGCACCCTGAAGTGGAACCACGGCGTGCACAACTTCATGGCTTACTCCATGGGCAACATCCCCATTGGTGCCTACGACCCCAACCGCCTGGTGAACATCGGCCTGGGCCACGCGGCCCTGGATGCCGGGGGTGGCTACACCTACTTTGACAAGACCAACGAGTTTTCTGCGGTCGCCGGCATGACCTACAACTGGAAGAACAACGACACCGACTACCAGAACGGTATTGACGCTCATATCGACCTGAGCGCCTCGCACTTCCTCACCTCGCAATCCCTGGTCGGGCTGGTGGGCTACTACTTCGAACAAGTCACCGGGGACAGCGGCAGCGGCGCGGTACTGGGGGACTTCAAGTCGCGGGTCGCCGGGATCGGCCCCCAGGCCGGGCACTTCTTCAAGGTGGGCGAAGGGCTGTGGTACGCCAATATCAAGGGCTACTACGAGTTCGACGCCAAGAACCGCCCCGAGGGCTGGAACATGTGGGTGTCGCTGGTGATTCCCTTGAACGGCAAGCAGTAAGCGGTTTTACGCGGTGCGGCGCTGCCAGTGTTCGTAAAACGCCAGCGCCGCCACGTTCTTGCCCTTGGCCTCCAGCATGATGTCGAAGCGGTCGAGAAACTGCAGCGCGTAATCGTTGGTCCAGCGGTTCCACATCTGGTCGCTATGGCCGTACAGGTCGCGCTTGGAAACCACCTTCAGCAGCGCCTCCATTTCCAGCTTGTGCTCGGCATCAAAGCCCAGTTCCTGCAGGCTCTCCTGGGGCTGCGAGTAATGCATGGTTGGACGCACGCCGCGCCAGCTGTCGATCACTTGGGCCACCCGGGGCGAATGGGGGTCGATGTACTCGTTTTCGTTGATCCAGCAATGGTGGATGTCCAGCACCACCGGCGCCAGGTCGGCGACTTGCAGGCAGTGGTCGAGGCCGTAGGTCTTCTCGTCGTTCTCGAAGGTGATGCAATTGCGCGCCACCTCGGACAAACACGACCACACCGCCCGGGTGCCCTCCACACCCAGGCGGCCGGCGATGTGCACGTTGCACTTGAGGTCCTGGAACTGGCGGCCGTAGCCCATCATGCGGATCATGTCGGCGTGGTATTCGAATTCGGCCAGGCTGTTTTCCACCACGCCGGGGTTTTCCGAGCCCAGCACGCAATATTGGCCGGGGTGGAACGATAGGCGGATATCCGAGGCGCGCGCCAGGTCGCCGATGGCGGCGAACCCTTCGACCAGTTGCCGCTCGATCGCCGGGTCTTTATACACATCCGCCACTTTCGGGTGGCTGTAGAACGGCAGCAGATCACTGCTCAGGCGCAGCATGCGCAACATCGGCGGCAACCCGGCCACGTAAGCCAGCAGGTGCAATTGGGCTTGCAGGTTGTGCGTGACCACCTCGACCAGTTTGTCGCGGGCCACTTGCGGCGTGACGCTGTCCATCCAGCGCAAGGTGGTGGTGCGCGGGTTGAGCGGGCCTTCAATCAACTTCAAGGCACTGGCCGACAGCAGGCGTTCGGGGTGCTTGTACTGGCAGGGGAAGCCGATGCGAGGATGAGTCATGAGGAGGCCTGGTACGAGGTAAGGACGCGATGATACGGGGTTAGGCTCGCGCATACGCAGGGGGTTCACACTATTTCGAAACGTTTCACGCTGAACTTTCTCACCTGTGGCGCGCTCACTTCCTATGCGCTGCCCCGTCCAGGGGCGTTGTACAACAAGGAGCCGCCATCACCATGACTACCCTCCCCACCTACCGATACGCCCCCGGGCCGCTGCATGCGACCTTACTCGCCGGCACCGTGCCATTGTTTCTCGGCGCCCTGCTCAGCGACATTGCCTACACCCAGACTTACCAGATTCAATGGGCCAACTTCGCCTCCTGGTTGATTGCCGGGGCGCTGGTGTTCGCAGGTTTCGCGTTTTTATTCGCGCTGGTCAACCTGCTTCGTGCAAGGCCCAAGGCCGGGCAACCCACGCGGTATGTCCTGCTGCTGTTGGCCACCTGGGTACTGGGGCTGGTCAACGCCTTCCAGCACGCCAAAGACGCCTACGGCTCGATGCCGGGCGGCCTGATTCTGTCGGCCATCGTGTTGTTGCTGGCCTTGGCGGCGACCTGGACCGGCTTGCGTTCCGGAGGTGTCAAATGAAGACGTCCAGCACCCTGACGCTGTTGAGCGCCGCCCTGTTGTTGAGCGCCTGCGGCGGTGAAGGCGACAAGACCCAGGCCCGCGGCCCCGACCCCAAGCTGCCGGAACAGCAAAGCAGCCTGTTGCCCAGCATGAAGATTGCCCAACCCACGCCCTGGGGCGAGCAGAAACCCACCGTGCCCGAAGGCTACCGCGTCACCGCCATCGCCACCGACCTCGCCATCCCGCGCCAGACCCTGGTGTTGCCCAACGGCGATATCCTCGTCGCCGAAGGCCGTGGCGGCAGCGCGGCCAAGCTCAAGCCCAAGGATGTGATCGCCAGCGTGATCAAGGCCGAGGGCAACACCAAGGTCAAGGGCGGCAACCGCCTGACCCTGCTGCGCGATGCCGACGGTGATGGTACGTACGAACTCAGGACCGTCTTCGCCGACAACCTCAACGCCCCGTATGGCCTGGCGTATGCCAACGGCAAACTCTACGTGGCCAACCAGGATGCCCTGGTCAGTTTCGATTACGCCGATGGCCAGACCAAAGCCAGCGGGCCGCCCAGTACCGTCACCGACCTGCCGGCACAGATCAACCACCACTGGACCAAGTCCCTGGCGGTGAGCGCGGATGGCAGCCAGCTTTATGTGGGGATCGGCTCCAACAGCAACGTCACCGAGCGTGGCATGGAAGTGGAGATCGACCGTGCAATGGTCTGGCAGATCGACGCCGCCACCGGCGCGCACAAGCCTTACGCCACCGGCCTGCGCAACCCGACGGCGCTGACGATTCAACCAGACACCGGGCAACTGTGGACGGTGGTCAACGAACGCGATGAACTCGGCCCGGACCTGGTGCCGGACTACCTGACCTCAGTGCGTGAAGGCGCGTTCTACGGCTGGCCCTACAGTTACTGGGGCCAGAACGTCGACCCGCGCGCCCAGCCACAAAACCCGGCCAAGGTCGCCGCCGCGATCAAGCCAGATTACAGCTTGGGTTCCCACGTGGCGGCGCTGGGCGTGGACTTTTCCATCCCGCAAATGGGCGAGAAATTCGCCGACGGCGTGTTCGTCGGTGAGCACGGCAGCTGGAACCGCGACAACCCGGTGGGCTACAAAGTGATTTTCGTGCCCTTCAGCAACGGCAAGCCGTCCGGTGAGCCGATCGACTTTGCCACGGGTTTTCGCGGTGAAGACGGCAAAACCCGTGGGCGGCCGGTTGGCGTGACGGTGGACCCCAAAGGCGCGCTGATCATCGCCGATGACCTGGCCAATACCCTTTGGCGGGTAACACGCATCCAATAAGCAAAGTGTTTGACATGGTTGCCTGAAGCAACAATATAATTGCTTCAGGCAACCATTCGAGCATTCCGCTATGTCTACCCCCCCGCTTGTCGAACGCGCCAGCATCGTGCGCGGCTTCAACCGCTTCTATACCCACCAGATCGGCGTGCTGCAGGAACACCTGCTGCAAAGCGACTTTTCCCTGACTGAAATCCGCGTGATGTACGAGCTGTCGACCCGGGGTGACCTGACCAGCGCAGACCTGTGCCAGATGCTCAGCCTCGACGCGGGTTACCTGAGCCGGTTGACCAGCGGCCTGGAAAAGAAAGGCCTGATCGAAAAAGTCCGCTCCACCACCGACGCCCGCGCACTGCAACTGCACCTTAGCGATCACGGCCGTGAGGTGCTGGCGCCCCTGGAACAGCAGACCCAGCGCGAAGTCATCGCCCTGCTCGACAGCCTGCCCGAGACACAACAGCGGCAGCTCACCGAGGCCATGAAACGCATCCAGGCCCTGCTGCAAGGCACGGCGCCAGGCTACCTGCTGCGCGATCCACAACCCGGCGACATGGGTACAGTGGTGCAGCAACAGACCGCGTTGTATGCCCGAGAATATGGCTGGAACTGGGAGTTCGAAGCGTTGGTGGCGGAGACTGTCGCCAAGTATTTGAGGGCGTTTGATCCGAGCTGCGAGCGTTGCTGGATCGCGGAAAAGGACGGTGAAGTGGTGGGATCGGTGTTTGTGATTCGCCACGACGACAACACCGCCCAACTGCGCATGCTCTACGTGGACGCCAGTGCGCGGGGCATGGGGATCGGCCAGCGGCTGGTGGATGAGTGCGTGCGTTTTGCCCGGCAGGTCGGCTACCAGCGCATGCAGTTGTGGACCGTGGACATCCTTTCCAATGCCCGCAAGCTCTATCAGAAAGCCGGGTTCGCGTTGGTCGAGGAAGAAACGCTGGATACCTTCGGCAAATCCCTGGTCAGCCAGACCTGGGCCCGCGACCTGTGAAGCCGTCCCGCGCCGTTGCGGCGCGGGACGTCTCGTCTTACAGGTCAGTGATTTCCTTGTGGCGTGGCACCAGCGCTTTCATCACGCTCCAGGCCACCAGGTACGCCAATGCGCAGATGGCGAACATGATCATGTAGCCGGTGTGGATGTCGTTGATGGACTTGTAGTAATCGAAAACCCAGCCGCCGATCTTGGTCATCACCACACCGCCCAGGCCACCGGCCATGCCGCCGATACCCACCACCGAGGCCACGGTTTTCTGCGGGAACATGTCGGACACAGTGGTGAAGATATTGCACGACCACGCCTGGTGCGCGGAAGCGCCCACGCCGATCAGCAATACCGGCACCCAGAAGCTGAGGTAACCGAACGGCTGCGCCAGCAACACCACCAGCGGGAACAGCGCGATCACCAGCATGGCTTTCATGCGGCCGTCATACGGGGCATCGCCACGCGCCATGAAGTAGCTGGGGAACCAGCCGCCGCCGATACTGCCGACCATGGTCATGCTGTACAGCACGGCCAGGGGCATCACGATGTCCGCGCCTTTCATGCCGTACTGCGCCGACAGGTAAGTGGGCAGCCAGAACAGGAAGAACCACCACACACCGTCGGTCATGAACTTGCCAAAGGCAAACGCCCAGGTCTGGCGGTAGGTCAGCAGCTTGAACCACGAGACTTTCTTCTCGACTGCGCCGGCCGGCGCCGGGGTGAACGGCTGTACGGTCTGGTCGCTGCGGATGTAGGCCAGTTCGGCGGCCGATAGGCGCTTTTGCTCTTCCGGCTTCTGGTAGAGGCCGATCCACACCGCCACCCACACAAAGCCCAGGGCGCCGATCACGATAAATGCCGCTTCCCAGCCCCACAGGCCGGCGATCAATGGCACACAGATCGGCGCCAGAATCGCGCCCACGTTGGCGCCGGAGTTGAAAATGCCGGTGGCCAGGGAGCGTTCTTTCTTGGGGAAGTATTCGGCGGTGGCCTTGATCGCAATCGGGAAGTTACCCGCCTCGCCAATCGCCAGCACGGCGCGGGACAACATGAAGCCGGCAATCGACACCGGAATCACCGCCAGCCCGATGGCCCCGCTGATCGCTGCGACGCCCTCGCCCATCGGCACCGCGAACGCATGCATGATGGCGCCCGTGGACCATATCCCAATGGCCACGATGTAGGCGGCCTTCGTGCCGATCTTGTCGACAAAGCGCCCGGCAAACAGCATGGAGATGGCATAGACAAACTGGAACACCGCCGCGATGTTGGCGTAGTCGGTGTTGCTCCAGCCAAATTGCGTCGACAACTGCGGCGCCAGCAGGCTGAGCACCTGCCGGTCGAGGTAGTTGACGGTGGTCGCGAAGAACAACATCGCGCAGATGGTCCAGCGATAGTTGCCTACAGCTTGGCCAACGCGCTGGGCGTTGATGGGCTCGTTCAAGTTCATGGCATCACTTTTTTATTTTTGTTAGGTAAGACATACATAACGTCATATGTCGTCGTACAACTGTGACTTTTATATCGGGCCGCCTACGGGCTGTCAATCTGAAAGATCGCTGTTATTCAGGTATTACGCGGCGATGTGAAAGGTCAGGCAAAATCAGTTGTAGGACGACGAATGTGAAAAACCCGGCTGGGCGCCTTGCCGGGTACGTCGTCGAGCAGGCCATAGGGCTGCATGCCGATCTTTTCCAGCACGCGGATTGAGGCGGCGTGGTCTGGCCGCACCAGGCCGAACACTTCAGGTATGCCGAGTGTTTCAAATGCCAGCGTCAGCCCATCACGGCCCAACTCGGTGGCGTAGCCCTGCCCCCAGGCTTCCACTGCAAACCGATATCCGAGGTTGATACGTCGGACGGTCAAGTAATCGAGTGGCGCGACACCCCCAAAGCCGATGAGGTGATCCGGCGCTTCACTGCGCGCAATCGCCCACCAGCCATAGCCCTCGGTGGCCCACTGCTGGAGCCAGTGATTGAGCAGGCGTTGTGCAACCTCCAGGCTCGCCATCGGGCCGGCGGGGTTGAACTGGTTGGTTTGTGGATCACCGAAGATCGCGAACAATCGCTGCACGTCACTCGGTTGTGGCTGGCGGTAGATCAGTCGTGCAACAGCTGTAGCCATACGAATATTCCTGTAGTGAGCGGGCTTGCCCCGCGCCGGCGCCGCCGAGATCGCAATTTGACAATTTAACCAGGGTGGCCGGGTTTGCGCAGGCGCGGGGCAAGCCCGCTCACTACAAAAGCGTGCCCATAAGGTAAAAAAACAAATTAGCGGTGAATTTTTTCGTGTCGGCTTGTATCTGAACTGACAGAGCGGTGCCATCGCAACGATGGCACCTCCCCTGTTCTGTTTTAGAGTGTCCCGCATGAAATTACGTAAGAAAAGCGTCAAACCCATCGGATTGAAAGACATCACGATTGTCGACGATACCAAAGTGCGCAAGGCGATCACCGCCGCTGCGCTGGGTAACGCCATGGAATGGTTCGACTTCGGCGTCTACGGGTTCGTCGCCTACGTACTGGGCAAGGTGTTCTTCCCGGACGCTTCCCCCAGCGTACAAATGATCGCCGCCCTGGCAACCTTCTCCGTGCCCTTCCTGATCCGCCCGCTGGGTGGCCTGTTCTTCGGCGCCCTGGGTGACAAATACGGACGACAAAAAGTCCTCGCCGCCACCATCGTGATCATGTCACTGAGCACCTTCGCCATCGGCTTGATCCCCGGCTATGACGCCATCGGCATCTGGGCCCCGATCCTGTTGCTGCTGTGCAAAATGGCCCAGGGTTTCTCGGTGGGCGGCGAATACACCGGCGCGTCAATCTTCGTCGCCGAATACGCCCCGGATCGCAAGCGCGGGTTCCTCGGCAGCTGGCTGGACTTCGGCTCCATCGCCGGTTTCGTGCTGGGCGCGGGCGTGGTGGTGTTGATCTCCAGCGTGCTGGGCGACGAGCAGTTCGAAGCCTGGGGCTGGCGCCTGCCGTTCTTCCTCGCCCTGCCCCTGGGCATCATCGGCCTGTACCTGCGCCACGCCCTGGAAGAAACCCCGGCGTTCCAGCAACACATGGACAAGCTCGAAACAGGCGACCGCCAAGGCCTGACCCACGGCCCCAAGGTGTCCTTCAAGGAAGTCGCCACCAAGCACTGGCGCAGCCTGCTGACCTGCATCGGGATCGTTGCGGCCACCAACGTGACGTACTACATGCTGCTCACCTACATGCCGAGCTACCTGTCGCACAACCTGCACTACAAAGAAAACAGCGGCGTGCTGATCATCATCGCGATCATGGTGGGCATGCTGTTCGTGCAGCCGTTCATTGGGTTTGTCAGCGATAAGATCGGCCGCAAGCCTTTCATCATCGGCGGTAGCATCGGCCTGCTGGTGCTGTCCATTCCGGCGTTCATGCTGATCACCAGCGGCAAGATCGGCCTGATCTTCGCAGGTTTGCTGATCCTGGCCGTGGTGTTGAACTTCTTCATCGGCGTGATGGCCTCGACGCTGCCGGCGATGTTCCCTACCCACATCCGCTACAGCGCCCTGGCCAGTGCGTTCAACGTCTCGGTGCTGATCGCCGGCCTTACACCCACGGCCGTGGCCTGGCTGGTGGAAAGCACCAACGACCTGTACATGCCGGCCTACTACCTGATGGTGTTTGCCGTGGTCGGCCTGATCACCGGCCTGACCATGAAGGAAACCGCCAACCGCCCCCTGCGCGGCGCCGCACCGGCCGCCTCGGACATGGAAGAAGCCAAGGAATTGCTGCAAGAGCACCACGACAACATCGAGCAAAAGATCGAAGACATCGATGCCGAAATTGCCGCGCTGGAGGCCAAGCGCCAAAACCTTGTGCAACAGCACCCCCGCATCAACTGACCCATAACGTGTAGTGAGCGGGCTTGCCCCGCGCCTGCGTCAACCCGGCCACCGCAGTGAATCTGCCAAATCGCGGTCTCGTTGACGCCGGCGCGGGGCAAGCCCGTTCATTACGAAGGTTGCCCGACCGTTCACCCTGGAGTATTCCGCATGGTTCCAAGCGTCACCTCAGCACACGCGCTACTCAGCGCAGACGAACGCGCCGCCATCGCCGAAATCGAAGCCACCACCAATATTCTTCATCTGGTCACGCGCCTGACCGGAATGCGCTTTGCCGGGATCGCCAAGTTCACCGATCTGGAATGGGTGGTGTGCTCGGTCTACGACCCGTTGCAGATGGGCATCAACGTGCACGACGTGCTCGACCTGGAAACCACCCTGTGCAGTGAGTTCTGTATCAATCCACAGGCCCTGTTCATTCCCGAGATCAGCAAAAACGGCCGCTTCGCTACGCGCCCGGTGGTCAAGCAGTTTGAAATCGAAAGCTACGCCGGGGCGCCAATCTTCCTGCCCGATGGCCGACTGTACGGTGCACTGTGCGCCCTGGACTCGCGGGCGATGCTGTTTGACGACCCCAACCTGCCGGAAACCTTGAGCCTGTTCGCACGGCTGGTGGGCTGCATCTTCTTCGCCAACCTGGCGGACGGCCGCTAGGCGCTACCGGAAGAAATGGCTCGGCGTCTTGCCAAACTGTTTCTTGAACATGCTGGTAAACGCGCTGGGGCTTTCGTAGCCCAGCTCCAAGGCGATATCGATCACCTTTTCCCCCACCGCAATGCGCTCCAGCGCCAGCAGTAACCTGGCCTGTTGGCGCCACTGGCCAAAGGTCATGCCGGTTTCCTTGCGGAACAGGCGCTGGATGGTTTTCTGGTCCAGGTTCAGGCGCTCGCTCCAGTGCGCCACCGTGGAGGCGTCGCCCGGCTCTTCTTGCAGCGCCACGCAAATACGCTGCAGGCGCGGGTCCGCCGGTTGCGGCAAGGACAGCGGCAAGGCCGGCAACATGGCGAGTTCGTCGAGGATCAGGTGCATGATCCGCGCGTCTCGCGAATCCTCGGCATACGGCGGTTTCAAGCTCACCGAGGCCTTGATCAGCTCGCTGAGCAGCGGCGAGATGCTCACCGTCTTCGGCTCGCCCGGCATGTTCGGGAAACGATCCGGGCGCACAAACACGCTGCGCATCTTCAACGTGCCTACGCAACGCAGGGAATGCACTTGCCCAGCCGGCATCCAGATGCCGCGATTGGGCGGCACCGTCCACTGGTTCAACGCCGAGTACACCACCATCACGCCTTCGATGGCGTAGAGCAACTGGTGCTTCTCGTGGCTGTGGTCGGGGATCACCCAGTTTTCCGGGTAGTCCGTGGCGGAGCTGATGACGGCCCAGTCGCCTTCGTTGATTTCCTGGAGGAATTCGTTGAGTGGTTTGATCATTTCGCCCTTTTTGCGATGGTTGTCGCCCGAATTACGCGAGACAGGCATTCCTGACGAATCTAGCATGAACGCCGAATCATTTTGTAATGGATGGCGACCGTAAGCAGTCGCCGCCTTTGATTAGCTGCCTTGTATGGAATGCCCGCATGTCGACCCTCACTGCGTCACCCGCCGCCGCAACCACGACACCCCAAGCCAGCCCCTTGGTCATGCGCATCCTCGGCGCCTGCGCCCTGGCGCACTTGATCAATGACCTGATCCAGGCCGTGCTGCCGTCGATCTACCCGATGCTCAAGGCCAACTACGGCCTGACATTTACCCAGGTGGGCCTGATCACCCTGACCTTCCAGCTGACCGCGTCCCTGCTGCAACCGTGGATCGGCTACCACACCGACCGCCATCCCAAGCCGTGGCTGCTGCCAGCGGGCATGGTCTGCACGCTGATTGGCATCCTGATGCTGGCGTTTGTCGGCACCTTCCCGGCGATTTTGCTGGCCGCGGGCCTGGTGGGTGTCGGCTCGTCGACCTTCCACCCGGAAACCTCCCGTGTCGCACGCCTGGCGTCCGGCGGTCGCTATGGCCTGGCGCAATCGACCTTCCAGGTCGGCGGCAACGCCGGCAGCGCCTTCGGCCCGTTACTGGCAGCGGCGATCATCATCCCCTACGGCCAAAGCCATATCGCCTGGTTCGGCTTGTTTGCCGTGTTCGCGATCCTGGTGCTGTACGGCCTGAGCCGCTGGTACCGCAACCACCTCAACCTGTTCAAGCTCAAGACCGGCGGCAAAGCGACCCATGGTTTGTCCAAGGGCCGGGTGACCTTTGCACTCATCGTGCTGGCCATGCTGGTGTTCTCCAAATACTGGTACATGACCAGCCTGACCAGCTACTTCACGTTCTACCTGATCGAAAAATTCCAGCTGTCGGTCGCCAGCTCGCAGATGTACCTGTTCCTGTTCCTCGGCGCCGTGGCCGTCGGCACGTTCGCGGGCGGCCCGATTGGCGACAAGATCGGGCGCAAGAAAGTCATCTGGTTCTCGATCCTCGGCGCCGCGCCGTTCACCCTGGCCCTGCCCTACGTCGACCTCTTCTGGACGGCGGTGTTGAGCGTGGTGATCGGCTTTATCATCGCCTCGGCCTTCTCAGCCATCGTGGTGTACGCCCAGGAACTGGTGCCGGGCAACGTGGGCATGATCGCCGGGATCTTCTTCGGCCTGATGTTCGGCTTCAGCGGGATTGGTGCCGCGCTACTCGGTTTGCTCGCCGATACCCACGGTATCGAGTACGTCTATAAACTGTGCTCGTTCCTGCCGTTGGTGGGCATCCTGACGGTCTTGCTGCCCTCGACCAAGGGCGCCTGACCGGCCGATTATCGGATGGCTGTATGCCATCACGAAAGTTGCTCTGAAAAACCTGCGTGTGCGCTTACAATCCCGGTTTAAACGCACACCAGGCAGATCCGGCAAGACATGACGCTCGACCCCCCTACGATTTTGGCCCTCACCGTGGCCCTGGCCGCCGCTGCCGCGCTGTACCTGGCCGTTGAATGGCGCAGTGTGCGCGAACCTTCGTTGCTCTACTGGAGCGCCGGGTTCGCCACCATCACCGTCGGCTCCACCCTCGCCCTCTTGCGCCTCAATGGCTACCTGATGATTGGCATCTGGTTCGCCAACGGCTTGCTGGTGACCGCACACTTCCTGTTTTTGCTCGGCGTGGCGCGCTTTACCCAGACGCGCCTGTCGCCCCTGTGGCTGCTGATGCTGGCGGTGTGGCTGGGCATGCTGATGCTGCCAGCCGACCCGTCGTGGTCCAAGGTCATGCTGGGGGTGCAGTCGCTGCTGGTGGCGCTGCCCACCCTGCGCGCCAGTTTCCTGCTGCGTCCCCACGGCAAGTCCCTGAGCATCGGCGCGGTGCAGTTGCGCTTCGTCTTGCTGATTCACGGCGCGTTTTATGTGGCCAAGGCGCTGTCGGTATTGATCCCGGGCACTTTGATTGACCTGGCCGCGTTCAAGGGCGAGATCATCCAGATTTCCCTGGTGGAAGGCGCAATGGCAATCATGCTGATCGCGCTGTCGATGACCGGCTCCGAACGCTACCGCCGCGAACAGCAGATCGCTCAACTCGCCGCCCGCGACCCGCTCACGGCGCTGTACAACCGTCGTGCTCTGGACGTGCATGCGCCACGTCTGCTGGCGCAGGTCTCGGCGGCTGAGCCGGGCGCCTTGCTACTGATTGATATCGACAATTTTAAAGGGGTCAACGACCTTTACGGTCACACCGCCGGCGACCGTTTACTGATCGCCCTGAGCGAGATGATTCGTAGCAAGGTGCCCCACGGCGCGCTGACGGCGCGTTTGGGCGGCGACGAGTTCGTGATATTGCTCAACAATGCATCGACCACGCAAATCGTCGACCTGGGCAGCCGCTTGCGCGAGCAGTTCCAGCACCTGGCCGCGCACACCTTCGCCACCCCGGCGCCGGTTACCTTGAGTATCGGTGCCCATTTGTTCGACCAGCCACCTGCCACCCTCGCGCAACTGATCGAGCAAGGCGACACCACACTCTACGAGAGCAAGCGCGGCGGGCGTGACAGCATTCGATTGGTGGACCGTACCGGCGTCGGCCATTACCGCCCATAACCGTATGACTCCTTCAGCCCTCCCCGGAATGCGCTTCGACTTTCGTCCTTGCTGCTGGATGATCTCCTGCTTTGCAAAGGAACTTGATCACCTGCCGTGCCACCTATTCGAGGCTAATCGACAGTGACTGAAGTCACTCGCTACCTGAGGAGAATATTGCATGACTACGATCTCCCCTGCGGTGAATCACACTTTCTATCCGACTGACTCAGCCAGCATACTGCGCAATTCTGAAACGTCCGAGGCGCAAACCGTCGTACGTCATAAACGCGGTGTCGCCAGTACTCGCAAGCTATGGCCTCAAAACAAAACCATCACGATTTCCTTCATGGATGTGTCGGACAAAGATAAAGGCATTTTCAAAAAGGCCATTGAGTCATTCGCCCCGCACGTGAACCTGAAGTTCGAGTTTGTTGACGGGAACGACGGTGAAATACGCATTGCCACTGAAAAAAACCAAGGCGATTGGTCAGAGGGAGGCGTTGCAGCCCTCCATAGTGCGCCCGATGAGGCGACCTTGAACGTGGACACGCTGGGTTTTGACGAGAAAGCGATTAAACGCAAAATACTTCATGAGTTTGGGCACGCCTTGGGCTTGGAACATGAACATCAACATCCGGACCGGCCTTTTTCTTTCAACCCCGCTGAGGTGTACAGAAGCTATGGTGGCACCTCCAGAGCATACGTCGGCCCAAACATACTCACCTCTCTCAACCGTGCCAGCGTGACAACGTCTGACTATGATCAGACATCAGTGATGCACTACCCGTTTTCCGCCAGTTCTACCTCCAACAACGAGGCCATCCCCGTCAATGAGGAACTGTCACAAGGCGATAAGGATTTTCTGGCCTCACTGTATCCACCGGCCCGCGAGGCTTAGACAAAGGTTGGATCGTGTCCGCATGCGAAATCGTTGCGGTTGCGGTGAATGCTGACGAAACTGCAATCAGCCAGGCGGGCATGCAACCAGGAGAGGACATCCTGGTCGCCAACAGCGACGGCGCCCCGTCAGTTGAATATCCTTTGCCTGACCTACCGCTATCGCGGGCAAGCCCGCTCCCACAGTGGCTCTTCGTCGTTGCACAAATCCCTGTGGGAGCTGTCGAGCTTTAGCGAGGCTGCGAAGGCGGTGGGTCAGGTGGCATCTCTATTGGCTGTGCCGCCGCTATCGCAGGCAAGCCAGCTCCCACAGTGGCTCTTCGTCGTTGCACAATTCCCTGTGGGAGCTGTCGAGCTTTAGCGAGGCTGCGAAGGCGGTGGGTCAGGTGGCATCTCTATTGGCTGTGCCGCCGCTATCGCAGGCAAGCCCGCTCCCACAGTGGATCTTCGTCGTTGCACAAATCCCTGTGGGAGCTGTCGAGCTTTAGCGAGGCTGCGAAGGCGGCGGGTCAGGTGACATCTCTATTAGCTGTGCCGCCGCTATCGCAGGCAAGCCCGCTCCCACAGTGGCTCTTCGTCGTTGCACAAATCCCTGTGGGAGCAACTCGAGCTTCAGCGAGGCTGCGAAAGCGGCGGGTCAGTCAGCAAATGTATCGACTGTGCCGCCGCCTTCGCGGCCTCGCTAAGGCTCGACGGCTCCCACCTTTGATCTCCACAGTGTTTTAAGCGTGCCAGCATTTTCCCTGTGGGAGCTGTCGAGCTTTAGCGAGGCTGCGAAGGCGGTGGTGTGGGCGACATCTTCTTTGGCTGGGCCACCGCCTTCGCGGGCAAGCCCGCTCCCACAGGGGGAGCGGCGTACAGTCAGAGGTCGTAGTTGACCGCCACACTGCGCCCGGTTTTCACCGATTCGAGCGCGCAATCGGCCAGATGCAACGCGTACAGGCCGTCGCGCACGCTTGTGGGCAGCGGGTTGCCGCTGTTCAGCGCGTCGATGAACTGCGTCAGCTCATTGCGGTAGGCATCGGCGTACCGCTCCAGAAAAAAGTGCTGTAACGGCTCCAGCGCTTCGGTGTGTTTGGCACTCCAGTGGCGCAAGGTGCTGGGCCGGTGGTTGTCGGTGAGCAGTACGCCGCTGGTCCCCGACACTTCCACCCGCTGGTCATAGCCATACACCGCCTGGCGGCAGCAGTTGATGTGGCATTGCTTGCCGGAGGCGGTGCGCAGCAGCACCATCACGCTGTCGTAATCGTCGATCTCGGCCAGGCTCGGGTCCACCAGGCGGCTGGCGATGGCGCTGACTTCCACAGGTTCTTCGCCGAGCAGGTGGCGGGCGGTGTCGAAGTCGTGGATGGTCATGTCCCGCAGGATGCCACCGGAGTGTGCCAGGTAGTCACGCGGGGCCAGCCCGGGGTCGCGGCTGGTGATGATCACCTGGCGAACCGCGCCGATCTGCCCGGCATCCAGGGCCTGGCGCAGGCGCAGCATGTCGGGATCGAAACGCCGGTTGAAGCCGAGCATCACCCGCCCACCCTGGCGCTCGACAGCCTGGGCGGCGCTGCGGGCCTTGGCAATGTCCAGGTCGATGGGTTTTTCACAGAGCACCGCCTTGCCTTCGGCCACCGCTGCCAGCAACAGGTCGATATGGGTGTCGGTGGGCGTGCCGATCACCACCGCGTCGATGTCCTTGCGGGTCAGCACCGCCGCACAATCGTAAACGGCTTCACAGCCCAACTGTGTGCTCAGCGCATCGACGCCTTCGCGCCAGGGGTCGGCCACCAGTACCAGCGTGGCATTCGGGTGGGCGGCGACGTTGGCGGCGTGGATCTTGGCGATGCGCCCGGCACCCAGAACGGCGATTCTCAGCATGGTCGAACTCCTGGTGTTGTTATTGAGGGAGTGCTTAGTCCGGCAGATTGAACGGCGTGACGATCTGCACCTGGGACGGCGCAATCGGCCCGGCCTTCCACAGCCGGTGGTATTGCAGGATGTGCAGGAACACACTGCGGGCATCGATCTGCAGGTTGTGGTCGATGATCGCGGCGACTTTTTCTTCGAGCAGCAACTGGCGGTTTTCTTCGTCGAGGTCGTGGCCGATGAACACCTCCAACGGCCGTTCCAGCGCGGCGAACGCGTCGACAATCGCCCGGTTCCCACCGCCCACGCTGTACACCGCTTTCAGCTCAGGGTTGAGTTTCAAGGCCTGGGTGACGCGCTCGAACGTGCGGTCATACACGCCGTAACCACCGCTGATATCCATCACCCGTAAGTGCGCAGCACGACCGCGCAGCCAGGCGCGAAAGCCCATCTCGCGCTCTTCTTCACCCCGGAACAACTCGCTGCCGATCACCACCGCCACGTCTTGAGGTTGCACCGGCAACCAGCGCGACATCAGGTAGGCAGCGGTCTGCCCTGCCGTGCGGTTGTCCATGCCCACGTAGCCGATGCGCTCGCTTTGCGGCAGGTCGGTGACCAGCGTCACCACCGGAATGCCCGCCGCGATCAATTGCTTGACCGCCTGGTTCACCGCCGGCTCATCGGCGGCCTTGAGCACCACACCCTGGCTGCCGGTGTCGAGGCAACGCAGCAACTGGTCATGCATGGCCTGGGGTTCGATCTCTTCGAACAGGTGAAAACGCGGCGCGATGCGAAACGGCGCCAGGCTGGCCAATTGCGCCACGATGGCCGCCTGCACCGCCGCGCTGAAACGCTGGGGCGTGTGCATGATCACGTCGACATGGAACGTGCGCCCCACCGCCAGGCCGTTTTTCTCCTGGGCCTCCAACTCATCCAACGCCTGCTCGATACGCCGCCGCGTCTGTCCGTGCACGCTGCCGCGCTGGTGAAGCACACGGTCGACCGTGGCTTTGCTCACACCCGCCTGGGTGGCGAGTTGCTTGATGGAGAAGTGTTTGGCGCGTTCGAGCATGGGGTTTGCCTGAGGTGTTTTTGAGGTCTTTTTTGGGCGTTACTGAGGTTTCGCAATGCTAGTCTCAGTTTTGCCCGCCGTCGAGCCGGGCGATGCACAACAACAAAAATTTCAGGAGAACCCCATGCCCCACACCGATCTCGCCACCTCGTTCAGCGGCCAATACTTTGTCGTCACCGGCAGCACCCAGGGCCTCGGCGCTGCGGTGGCCCATACCCTGGCACAGCGCGGCGCCGCCGGGCTGATCCTGTGCGGTCGCCGCCGCGCCCAGGGTGAAGAGCAGGTGCGGCAACTGGCGCAGCTCGATTGCCAGGCGTTTTTTGTCGAGGCCGACCTGGAAAACGTCGAGGACTGCCGCGCGATCATCAAGGCCGCACGCACCCACTTCGGCACCCTGCATGGCCTGGTGAACTGCGCCGGCATGTCCGACCGCGGCACCATCCTCGACACTTCGCCCGAACTGTTAGAGCGCCTGTTTGCGGTGAACGTGCGCGCGCCGTTTTTCCTGATGCAGGAAGCGTTGAAGCTGATGATCAGCACCGGCGTGGAAGGCGCCGTGGTGAATATCCAGAGTGTCACCGGCCATGGTGGCCAGTCGTTCTTGAGCGCGTATGCGGCGTCCAAGGGCGCGCTGGCGATCCTGACCAAGAACGTCGCGTTCAGTGCCCTGCGCAACCGTATCCGGGTCAACGGCCTGAACATCGGCTGGATGGACACGCCCCACGAGGATGAGATACAGCGCCAGTACCACGGTGCCGAGGACGGCTGGCTGGAAAAGGCCGAAAGCGCACAGCCCTTCGGCCGCCTGCTCAAGCCCGAGGAAGTGGCGCAAAGCGTGGCGTTTTTGCTGTCCCGGGAGTCGGGCATGATGACCGGCGCGGTGATCGACCTGGAGCAAGGCGTGGTCGGTTGCACCGACAGCAGCACCCCGCAACCGCACCAGGCCCTGAGCCTGTCGGGAGGTGTGTGATGTCGGCGTTTGTCACGGGCGACGCCGTGCAACTGGCGGACTTCAGCCGCCTCTGCGCGCAACGCGCCGTCAAGGAGCATTACCCGCTGTGCGCTGAGGTGCTGAGCAATGTGCCGATCTATCAGGCGCACACCCTGCGTCACACCGACCGCCTGAGCGTGATGAATGAACTGCACCGCCTGTTCCGCGATGGCCCGGGCGTGATGGTGGTACGCGGCGCCTACGAAGACCTTGAGGTGGTCGACCGCCATAGCCAGGTGTTCGAGGCGATCTTTGCCAACGAAGCCGCACAAGGTGTGGCCGCCGACCACTTCGCCAAGGCTGGCAGCAACGGGCGTATCTGGAATTCCCTGCAAAAGGCCGCGTTGCAATCGCCTGAATCGTTTGTCGAGTACTACGCCAACCCGTTGCTGGGACTGATCGCCGAGGCATGGCTGGGCCCGAGCTTTCAGGTCACCGCGCAGGTCAACGTGGTGCACCCCGGCGGCCAGGCGCAGCAGCCCCATCGCGATTATCACCTGGGCTTCCAGACCACCGACGTGGTGGAGCGCTTCCCCCTGCCCCTGCACGTGCTGTCCCAGTACCTGACGTTGCAAGGCGCGGTGGCCCATTCGGACATGCCGCTGGAAACCGGCCCTACCCAGTTGCTGCCATTTTCCCAACAGTACGCCCTGGGCTACCTGGCGTGGCGCCGTGCGGAATTCATCGACTACTTCCAGCAACACGCCGTGCAACTGCCGCTGAACAAGGGCGACCTGCTGTTCTTCAACCCGGCGCTGTTTCACGCGGCCGGCACTAACCGCACACCCGACCGCCAGCGCATGGCCAACCTGCTGCAGATTTCCTCGGCGTTCGGCAAACCCATGGAAGCCCTCGACCGCGACCGCATGATGCTGGCGGTGTACCCGGTGCTGCTGGCAAACACCGCGCTGGATGCCAGCGCCGTAAAGGCCGTGATCGCCTGCACCGCCGACGGCTATTCCTTCCCCACCAACCTCGACACCGACCCACCCCTGCACGGGTTGGCACCGCAAACCGGGCAGCAACTGATGGTGCAGGCTCTCAACGAACGCTGGTCACTGGCGCACTTCGCCGCTGCCGTGGAGCAGCTGCGCGCCAAACGCCAGGCGTGAATCACTCTGTTTGAACAACAACAAAAAATAACGGAGCACCTCCATGAAGAAGCAACTCCTTGCGGCACTCTTTACCCTGGCGATCACCCCGTGGGCGCTGGCGGATATCCGGATCGGCGTGAGCATCGCCCAGGTCGACGATGTGTTCCTCGCGCAGATGCGTGACTACATGGCCGCCCACGCCAAGGAACTGCCCGGCGTGACCCTGCAATTCGAAGACGCCCAGGGCGATGTGGTGCGCCAGCTCAACCAGGTGCAAAACTTCACCGCCCAAGGCATGGACGCGATTATCGTCAACGCCGTGGACACCGCCGCCACGCAGAAGATGACCGTCAATGCCCAGCAGGCCAAGACGCCACTGGTGTACGTCAACCGTCGCCCTGAGTTCAAGGAGGTGCCGGCGGGCGTGGGGTATGTCGGCTCCGACGAGATCAAGGCCGGTGAGATCCAGATGCGCTACCTGGCGGAAAAAATGGGCGGCAAGGGCAACCTCGCGATCATGCTCGGCCTGCTGTCCAACAACGCCACCCACAACCGCACCCAGGGCGTGAAGAACGTGCTCAAGGAATATCCGGGCATCAAGATCGTCGAGGAACAAAGCGCCGAATGGCAGCGCAGCAAGGCGATCGACCTGATGAACAACTGGATCGTCTCGGGCACCAAGATCGATGCGGTGGCCGCCAACGCCGATGAAATGGCGATTGGCGCCGCCATGGCGATCAGCCAGGCGGGCATGCAACCGGGCAAGGACATTCTGGTCGCCGGCAGCGACGGCGGCGCCGCCGGGTTGGATGCCGTGAAAAAAGGCCAGTTGCTGGTGACGGCGTACCAGGACAACAAGGGCCAGGCCGTGGGCGCCATCGACCTGGCGATAAAGATGGTGAAAAAACAACCCTACACCGCTGAACTGACCATCCCTTACCAGCAGATCACCAAGGACAACTACCAAGCCTTCCTCAACCCATAATCGCGTCCTGTAGTGAGCGGGCTTGCCCCGCGCCCGCGTCAACCCGGCCACCGCCATTAAGCGGGCAAATCGGGATCTCGGGGGTGCCGGCGCGGGGCAAGCCCGCTCACTACAACACCCCAGCCGTCACCAGGGTGCCCAGGCCGAACAGGCACGCCACGCCGGCCATGTAGGCCAGCGTGCGCCAGGGTTGCCATCCCGCCAGGAACGCCAACGTGTGCAGTAACCGCGCCAGGGTGAAACCGCTGAACAACCCGGCACCGGCAACGTCTGGGACGTTCAACACCACACATAACCCACCCAACACAAAAAACAGCGGGATATTCTCCAGATCATTCGCCCAAGCCCTCGCCGCCCGGGCGACCTGCGGCAATTCTTCTGGCTGGGCCGCACGCTTGAAAAACGCCGCATCTTCCCGATGAGTAAACGCCAAGCCCCGTAGCCGGAAGAACCCCTGGTAGCAGGAAATCACAAACATCTTCAGGCACAGCACCAGCACACACAGCGCATACACCTTCAGCAGGTCATTCATCCCGGCCTCCATTCATCACCAGATACAGCAGCGGCCCCACCGAGACGAACACCGCCGTCAGCACAACGTACGGCACCAACGACGCCACCGAACGCCCACGCCGGCGGGCATCCCGGTACATCCACACACAGGCCAGCACCGCCATCAGGTAAAGGTCGATAACCACCTGCGCGGTGTCGGGCCGTGACATCAGTTCCAGCCCGAACGCCCACAACGATTGCTGCGCCGTCAGCATCGTGGCCAGGGTGTACATCGAAAAGCCGAGCAATGCAGCGAGGGCGAGATAAGGTCTGCGCATGGTGTCGTCCTTGAAGTGATCGAGGCCCACCCTAGTGATAAGGTGGCGACCCTCGCAATGACCTCGGAGGTCATGAAACCCTCATGGACACGCCCACGCCTGCCGGCGAACTGCTGCGCCAGTTGCGCCGCGACGCCAAATTGAGCCAGCTGGACCTGGCCCTGATCACCGGTGTTTCCCAGCGCCACCTCAGTTGCATCGAAACCGGCCGTGCCACGCCAAGCCCTGGCACGCTGCACCGGGTGTTGACGGCTCTGGATGCGCCGCTGGAACAAGCCAATCGGGTGTTTCTCGCCGCCGGCTACGCCCCGCGCTACGCCGCCACCCCGCTCGCCTCGCCCGCCATGGCGGCAGTGCGCGAAGCGGTCCACCACGTGCTGCATGCCAACAACCCCGCTCCGGCGATTTTGCTGGGCAACCACTGGGAAGTGCTGGCGGCAAATGCCAGCGCTGGCGTGCTGTTCGCGCTGGTCGGCCTGCAGCCAGACGCGGCCGATGGCTTGAACCTGCTCACCACCCTGCTGCAAACGGGCGGCCTGGGCGACCACCTGATCAATGCCGAAGAGGTCCGCACCCTCGCCTGGCAACGGGCAACCCGCGAAGCACTGGGCAACCCCGAACTGGCTGCCTTGCTGGCAACCTTGCCCGTGCCCGACAGCACCGAGCTGCCCGCACAAATGCCGCCGTTGGTGCTGACGCGCATCCTCTCAACCCAGGGCGAGCTGAACTTCCTGTCGACCTTTACCACCTTCGGCATGCCCCAGGACATCACGCTGACCTCGCTGCGAATCGAACACCTGATTCCCGCCAACGAGCACACCTGGCAGGTCATGCGTGCGGCGTATGCCGACCATGCGGCGCTGGTTTTGTGAAATATCTGTACGTAGACTGCCGCCATACCTCCCACTTGAAGGCGGCGAAAAAAACGTGATGCAAGTTACCGAAGTCTCCATTGCCCAATTGCGCACTGCGCTGGAAACCGGCCAGACCACTGCCGTTGAACTGGTCCAGGCGTACCTGGCGCGGATCGATGCCTACGATGGCCCGCAGACCGCGACCGCACTGAACGCCGTGGTGGTGCGCAACCCCAAGGCCCTGGAAGAGGCCCAGGCTTCCGACGCGCGCCGGGCCAAGGGCGAAACCCTCGGGCCATTGGATGGTATCCCGTATACCGCCAAGGACAGCTACCTGGTCAAGGGCCTCACGGCCGCTTCGGGCAGCCCAGCATTTGCCAAGCTCACCGCCCATCGTGACGCCTTCACCATTGAACGCCTGCGCGCCGGTGGCGCCATCTGCCTGGGCAAGACCAACATGCCGCCGATGGCCAATGGCGGCATGCAGCGTGGCGTCTATGGCCGCGCCGAAAGCCCGTACAACGCCGATTACCTCACCGCACCATTTGCCTCCGGTTCCTCGAATGGCGCCGGCACCGCCACCGCCGCCAGCTTTGCGGCGTTCGGCCTGGCTGAAGAAACCTGGTCCAGCGGTCGCGGCCCGGCCTCCAACAATGGCCTGTGCGCCTACACCCCGTCCCGTGGGGTGATTTCGGTACGCGGCAACTGGCCACTGACGCCGACCATGGACGTGGTGGTGCCCTACGCTCGCACCATGGCCGACCTGCTGGAAGTGCTCGACGTGGTGGTCGCCGAAGACCCCGACACCCGTGGCGACCTGTGGCGCCTGCAACCCTGGGTACCGATCCCGAGCGTGGCCTCGGTACGCCCGGCGTCCTACGCCGAACTGGCCGTTGGCAGCGCCGCCCTGGCCGGCAAGCGTTTCGGCGTGCCGCGCATGTACATCAATGCCGACCCCGAAGCCGGCACCAGCGAAAAGCCGGGTATCGGCGGGCCGACCGGGCAAAAGATCAACACCCGCGCATCGGTGATCGCGTTGTGGCAAGGCGCACGCCAGGCACTGGAAGCGGCCGGTGCCGAAGTGATCGAGGTGGATTTCCCGCTGGTGTCCAACTGCGAAGGCGACCGCCCCGGCGCGCCGACGGTGTTCACCCGTGGCCTGGTGTCCAAGGAGTTCCTGCACGATGAGCTGTGGGAACTGTCGGCCTGGGCGTTCGATGATTTCCTGCGGGCCAACGGCGACCCGACCTTGAACCGCCTGGCGGATGTGGACGGGCCGAAGATCTTCCCCCACGACCCGGGCACCCTACCCAACCGTGAAGACGACCTGGCCGCGGGCATGGACGAATACGTACGCATGGCCCAGCGCGGCATCACCCCCTGGAATGAAATCAGCTCCGTGCCGGACGGTTTGCGCGGCCTGGAACAAACCCGCCGCCTGGACCTGGAAGACTGGATGGACACCCTGGGGCTGGACGCCGTGTTGTTCCCCACCGTGGCCGACGTGGGCCCGGCCGACGCCGACGTCAACGAAGCCTCCGCCGACATCGCCTGGAGCAACGGCATCTGGGTGGCCAACGGCAACCTCGCCATTCGCCACCTGGGCGTGCCGACTGTGACCGTGCCGATGGGCGTGATGGCGGACATTGGCATGCCGGTAGGCCTGACGTTTGCGGGGCGTGCCTATGACGACTCCACCTTGCTGCGCCTCGCGGCCGCCTATGAAGCCACCGGCAGCAAACGCCAGATCCCACCCCGCACCCCGGCGCTGACCACGGACTAACACGGTCCCTGTAGGAGCCGGCTTGCCGGCGATTGCGGTCTGTCTGATTCACCGCCATCGCTGGCAAGCCAGCGCCTACAGTTGGGTCGGGTTTCACCTCAAGCCATGTACGGCACGGCGATCAGCAGGATTGCCGTGCCATGGGCCACGGTGGCGGGTAGCACGCCGTAGCGCAGGCGTACCAGTGCGCAGGCCAGGCCTTCGATCAGGGTGAAGGCCAATATCGGCCAGCCCAACTGGGTCACGCTCAACGCCAGGAATGCATGGCAGGCCGCAAAGGCCACACCACTGATCAACGCCGCCCGCAGGGGTGAGACCTGTTGTTCCAGATAGCCCTGCAGGCACCCACGAAACAGCACTTCTTCCAATGCATTGGCGCCATAGGCCAACACCACCATGCCCGGCAACCACACCCAGTAACCGTGGAAATCGGCAGCGTCGATCCCCTGGTAAATCCGCAACGGCACGCCAATCAAGCCACCCACCGCCAACCCGACCGCCAGACCGGCAACCGGGTTGCCAATGGACCAGCGAATCAGCCGCCACAGCTCCGGCGCCACACGTGACAGCAGCAGGATCAACAGCACCGACAAACCACCCAGCGCCGCCAACACAAACGCATTGGCGGTGAACGCGATCTGCACCTCGCTGCCCAGCCGCCACATGCCCAAAGGTGTCATCGCGTCGCGCATCAGCACAAACGCCGCCAGCACAATCAGGATGCGCATCGCGGTCAGCGCCCTGGGCGTGAGCGCGAACCACAGGCCAAACAGCGCAAGCCCCGGGGCCAGATGAGCCGCGTACCGCACCAGCACCACCATTCCTTCGGTGATCATCGGTTATCAATCCTTGGGGTCAGGCGTGGGCGATGGCGAGCATTTCGATTTCGACGGCGGCCGATTTCGGCAACTGGAACACACCGACCGAGGTACGCGTATGCACCCCGGCCTCGCCAAGGATTTCATGCAGCAGGTCCGAGGCGCCATTGGCCACTTCGCTTTGCTGGTCGAAGTCCTCGGCACTGCGCACATACACGCCGATGCGCGGAATCGCCTTGACCCGGTCGAGCGAACCCAGCGCCTGCTTGAGCAGCCCCAGGCAGCGCAACGCGCTGATACCGGCAGCCACCTGGGCCTGGGCCAGAGTCAGGCTTTCGCCGACCTTGCCCGGCAGCACAATCGTGTCGCCGACGCGGGGGATCTGGCCGCTGATGTACAGGTGGTTGCCGTCGCGCACCAACGGCGTGTAGTTGCCACCGACCTTGAACGCCTCCAGCAAATAGCCGATACGTTGCTGGGCGGCCTGGTATTTTTCGTCGCGTGTCATGGGCGTATCTCCGGGTTTCGTCGTTGCCATTCTTGCACCACATCGCCCAGTGTCTTGGGCTGGCCGTTGCGAATCCAGGCCATGAATGGCCGGTCGAATTTGAACCCGGGGCCGCAGTGTTCGAGCATGAAGCGGCGAACATTCTGGGTGTTTTTATAGCGCGGGGTCACGGGGGTGGCGCGGGTGATGGAACCGCTGTGCCAGTCAAAATCCATTCTGTCCCTCGGAGGTGGTTTGTTATTTCGGCCATAGCATAGCGATGTGCTACTGGCGCAGGAAGCCGCACACACTGCACGTCTGAAAAACTCAATGTGTTGGGACGTCGTACAAGATCAAACTTCGCTTAGAACAGCTTATCGCTGAATATTTTCGAGATATTTCAAAATTTCACTTTCCTTATCGCCGGTAAATATTGCATGGTTGTACGACGACTTAAGCCGTCGTGTCGCCCCCCCACAACAATAAGGAAACACCCATGCAAAATGTCAAAGTGCTGATCGGTTTTCTGTGCCTGTTCACCGGCTACGTCGCAGCAGCGCCTGCCCCTGCCGAAAAGGATGTGGCCCAAGCGGTCGACCAACTGACCCAAGCCATGCTGCACCTGGACCTCAAGCAACTGCACGCGCTGACCTCCGACAAACTCACCTATGGCCACTCCAGCGGCAAGGTGCAGAACAAGGCGCAATTCATCGCCGACCTGGAAACCCACACCAGCGCATTCAAGACCCTTGAGATGCAGAACCAGACCATCACCCTGGATGGCGACACCGCCCTGGTGCGCAATCACTTCCACGCCCTGGCGGTGAACAGCGGCGTCGAAGTGCCGACTGACATCGACAACTTCCAGGTCTGGCAGAAACAGAAAGGCAAATGGCTGCTGATCGGCCGTCAGGCTTACAAGTACTGAGGCCTGTGGGTGAGCCGCGCCCGTCGGCTCACCACACCACGACCTTGCGCACCGCCAGCAGTGCCTCGCGCAGCGCCGGCATCGTGACCGACCCCAATGCCAAGCGCAGCGCATGAGGCACCGTCGCCGACACCGCAAACGGCTCGGCAGTGGACACCGAAATGTTTTCCCGTTGTAGCGCCATGGTGATCTGATCGGCACGCATGTCTTCCGCCAGCGGCAGCCATAAAAAGTACGACGACGGATGGCTGATGTAATCCACCCCCTTCAACACCTGCGCCGCCAGCGCTTGCCGAGCCTGAGCGTCCTGGCGCTTTTGGGCTTCCAACTGCGCGACGGTGCCGTCTTCGATCCAGCCTACGGCAATCGCACTCATCACCCCCGGCACGTTCCAGGTGGTGGCCATGATGGTGCGTTCCAGGCCCTTCACCAAGGCTGAAGGCGCGGCGATAAAACCGACCCGCAAACCGGTGGCAACGCTTTTGGAAAACCCACCGATATAGACCGTGCGCTCAGGTGCCAGCGTCGCCATCGGCGGCGGCGCATCCTCCGCCAGGAAGGCGTAAGCCGCGTCTTCGATGATCGTCACGTTATGTTCACGAGCAATTGCCGCCAACCGCTCGCGCTGTTCCAGGCTCATCACCCAGCCCAGCGGGTTATGCAGGGTGGGAATGCTGTAGATCGCCCGCACCGGGCGCTTGCGACACAGGCTGTGCAGATGGTCCAGGTCCGGGCCGTGGGGCGTCACCGCGACGGCGACGATTTCCAGGTGCAAGGTTTCGGCCAGCACCTTGAACCCCGAATACGTCAAGGCATCGACCGCGATTACGTCCCCAGGCTTGAGCAACGTCATCATCGTGACTGCCAAGCCATGCTGGGCGCCACTGACCACCAGCACCTGCTCGGCCTCCACCACCAACCCCCGACTCACCAGATGACGCGCCACCGCTGCGCGCTCATGCAAGCGGCCGGCGTGGGGCTGGTATCGCAACAGCGCTTCCAGGTCGCCGGACAACGCCAATTGGCGCAAGGCGCTGCGCAGCAGATCCGCCTGGCCTGGCAGCGAGGGGTAGTTGAAGTTGAGGTCAAGCATGCCGGTGGCCAAGGTCATCTGCCCACTGCCCTGCCCTGGCGGCAAGGCGATTTCGCGCACGAAAGTGCCGCGCCCGGTTTCACCGCTGACCAGGCCCATGGCTTCCAATTCCGTGTACACCCGGCTCGCGGTGACCAGCGCCAGGCCGTGGTCGGCAGCCAATTGGCGATGGGTGGGCAAGCGCGTGCCGGGGGGCATTTCGCCGGAGCGAATGCTCTGGGCAAAGGCGTCGACCAAGGACTTGTAGCGAGCGCGAGGCATGGGCGATGTATCCATGACAATTCTTTGATTGTCTTTATCTTCAATCCTAGGATGAGCGCCACGCAACCTTTCTTTTTTCGGGCCTCTCCCCATGGAACGTACTTCACGACTCAGCACCCTGGACACCCGCACCCAGGGTTGGATCAACGGCTTTATCGGCGTGGTGATTTTCAGCGGCTCATTGCCGGCCACGCGCCTGGCGGTGATGGAGTTCGACCCGGTGTTCCTGACCATGATCCGCGCCACACTCGCCGCTGTGCTGGGACTGCTGCTGTTGAAGGCCTTCAAGGAAAAACGCCCCGCACGCCACCAGTGGGTACCCCTGGCAGTGGTAGCCCTGGGCGTGGTGATCGGTTTTCCACTGCTCACCGCCTTGGCGCTGCAATACGTGACCTCGGCGCACTCCATCGTGTTTATCGGCCTGCTGCCGTTGGCCACCGCCGTGTTCGGCGTGCTGCGCGGTGGCGAACGCCCGCGCCCGGTGTTCTGGCTGTTTTCAGTCCTCGGCAGCCTGTTGGTGATGGGCTACGCCTTGGCCCAGGGCCTGAGCGCGGCACCGGCCGGCGACCTGTTGATGCTGCTGGCCGTGCTGGTGTGCGGCCTGGGTTACGCCGAAGGCGCCAAGCTGTCGCGCAGCCTGGGTGGCTGGCAGGTGATCTGCTGGGCACTGGTGGTGTCGCTGCCGATAGTGGTGCCGTTCAGCCTGGTGCTGGCGCCGCACAGCCTCACCGGCATCAGCCTGCCCGCCTGGCTCAGCCTGGGCTACGTGTCGCTGTTCAGCATGCTGATCGGCTTTGTGTTCTGGTACCGCGGCCTGGCCCAGGGTGGCATTGCCGCCGTTGGCCAGTTGCAGTTGCTGCAACCCTTCTTTGGCCTGGCGCTGGCCGCCGGCCTGCTGCATGAGCAGGTCAGCCTGGGCATGGTGCTGGTGACCGTTGCGGTGATCGGCTGCGTGGCCGGGGCCAAGAAGTTTGCGCGCTAGCGCTGAGGCGCAACCATCTTGAACTTGATGTTGATGGCGTCGGACACCACGCTGTTCCCCGCCCATTCACCCTCGCCGATCTTGAAGTCGCCGCGCTTGAGCACAAACTCACCGTCGAACACGCCGATGCCGCTCTGCTCCTTGAGCAGCACATCGATATCCACCGGCTGGGTGATGCCCTTGATCGTCAGGTTGCCGCTGATCTTGAAGCGGTTGTCGCCCAAGGCCTTGACGCCGGTGGACTCGTAGACCCCCACCGGATAGGTCGCGGTGTCGAACCATGAGGCGCGTTGCAACTCGTCATTGGCATCGGGGCTGCCGGCGTCGATGCTGGCCAGCTGGATCTTGAGCAAGGCATGCCCCGCCTCGGGCTTTTGCGTGTCAAACGTCAACGTGCCTTCGAACTGGCTGAAGGTGCCGTACACCCGCTGGCCAAACTGCTGGAAGGTGAAGCTGATCTGGCTGGCGGTGCGGTTGACGTCCTGGTACTCCACGGCCTGGGCACTGGACAACCAGCCGAAGACAAGAGCCAGCAGGACGACTGGGGCCATTCGACGCATCAGGGAGCACTCCACAAGAGAAAAGGACACACGTGCTGAGCTAACACCCCATGTCATGGATTTATTCCCATCCGGCGCGTGTCCTGCTAAACAGAGTAGTCGCCCCAGAAAGATAAGGACCTCTCATGCACGCCCCTTCCCTGCAGGACACCACCGCACCCGAAGGCATCTGCTACGGCTGCGGCGGCAGCAACCCGCACGGCCTGCACATCAAGAGCCGTTGGGATGCCGACGGCGTTCACGTGATCGCCGAGCATCTGCCCGACGCTCAATTCACCGGCTGGCCCGACCTGGTCTACGGCGGCCTGATCGCCATGCTGGTGGACTGCCATTCCAACTGGACCGCGATGGCCTACCACTATCGCGCCGAAGGGCGCGAGCCCGGCAGTGCGCCGCGCATCGACTGCGTGACCGGCAACCTCGGCATCAAATTCATCAAGCCGACACCCATGGGCATTACGCTGACCTTGCGCGCCCGCGTCGAAGGCGATGTGGGGCGCAAGAGCCGCGTGGTCTGCGAGGTGTACGCCGGTGACGTGCTGACGGCCATTGGCGATTCGGTGTTCGTGCGCGTCGACACCGCGCAGTTGGCCGCCGCTGCCCATGGCCGCGAGGGTTGAACCTGGTCTACATTGACGGCCACCGCTAATCGAGGATTGCACCGATGACTCGTCTTACCGCGAAAGACTTTGCCCCCGAATTGCTGGAACTCTACGACGGCTACGCCCACGGCAAGATCAACCGCCGTGAATTTCTCGACCGCGCTGCGCTGTTCACCTTTGGCGGCCTCACCGCCTCGGCCCTGCTCGCCGCCCTGAGCCCCAACTACGCCCTGGCCGAACAGGTGAAGTTCACCGACCCGGACATCGTCGCCGACTACATCACCTACCCCTCGCCCAAGGGCAACGGCACGGTGCGCGGCTACCTGGTGCGCCCGGCCAAGGCCAGCGGCAAGCTGCCGGCCGTGGTGGTGGTGCATGAAAACCGTGGCCTGAATCCCTATATCGAAGACGTGGCGCGGCGCCTGGCCAAGGCCGGGTTCATCGCCCTGGCGCCGGATGGGCTGACCTCGGTGGGCAGCTACCCTGGCAACGATGAAAAAGGCGTGGAACTGCAACAGAAAGTCGACCCCGAAAAGCTGATGAACGACTTTTTCGCCGCCATCGAATGGCTGATGCACCACGACAGCAGCACCGGCAAAGTCGGCATCACCGGCTTTTGCTATGGCGGCGGCGTGACCAATGCGGCGGCGGTGGCCTACCCGGAACTGGGCGCCGCGGTGTCGTTCTACGGGCGCCAGCCAGCGGCCAAGGACGCGCCACGCATCAAAGCGCCGATCATGCTGCACTACGGCGAGTTGGATACACGGATCAATGAAGGTTGGCCGGCCTATGAAAAGGCCTTGAAGGCGGCAGGCACCACGTACGAGGCGTTTATCTACAAGGGGGCCAACCACGGTTTCCATAACGACTCGACGCCGCGTTATGACGAAGCGGCGGCAAACCTGGCGTGGGAACGCACTTTGGGCTGGTTTCGCAAATACCTGGCCTAGTTGCAATCAAACATGTGGGAGCGGGCTTGCTCGCGAATGCGGTGGATCAGCTGCATCTTCAGTGACTGACGAACCGCATTCGCGAGCAAGCCCGCTCCCACATTTGAACGTCGTTGTCCTCAAGATTAGTGTTCCAGGGCATACCGCCGGCAATGGTTGAGATACCCCTGCTCATGGCTGCCCACCAACTGCACCACGCTGGTCCATAACCACGACGGCGCATCCAGCTGTTTGGAGCGGTTTTCCTGCAGCACTGCCATCCAGTCCTTGCGTGTGTCGCGGTCCATCTGCCGGGCATGGGCAATCCCCACCACACGCGCCAGGTAACCGGCCGCGTGCATGGCATCGATTTCACTCAGCTCATCGAGCTCCAACTTCATGTCCTGGGGCAGCAGTTCGCGGATGAAAAAACCGTGGTCCAGGAACCGCGTGGCTACCATGCGCTCGCCAAGTCCGGGGGACAGCTGGCAGGCGCCCTCCACCACGCGACGGCCATTGTCCCGTGGCATCTTCGCGCGCGGGGCACGGGGCGCAGCGGCGCCGACGGCTTCCTTGATGTCGATCAGGCAGTATTCTTGATCGTCCTTGTCGCCCACGCCCAACAGCACGGCATACCGCAACAGGCCCAGGGAGCTGCAGCCCTTGACCCAATAGGCCGAGTCCAGCAGTTCGACCTTGGCGTCCTTGGGGCGGCCCTTGAGAGAGGTGACCAACTGGTGGATCTCGTCCGAAGCGCAGACGCTGGCCAGCGCGCTTTTTTCTGCCCGCGACAACGACCAGAAATGCTTGCCCAACGGAATCGTCGGCCGGGCATTTTCGATGCGTTCACGCGCCAGGTTTTTCCAGGTGCGCTCTACCGCACTGCGCATACCCGCCTTGACCTGGGACGGGCGCGGTGGCACTTCATCAGGCTTGTCTTTGAAAGCCTGTTCGTAACCCACCATCATTTCTTCAAGCATGCGTGCGGTGGTCACGCCGGGCAGGTCCGAGCCACGCGCCGCCGTGGCCAATGAGAGCGCCAGGCGCACCAGGTCATGGGCCGGGTTACCGATCACGGTCTGGTCAAGGTCACGGATATGCATGTCGATACGACCCTTGGTGTCCCCGGTCGGCCCCAGGTTGCCCGCGTGGCAATCGCCGCAGATCCAGATCGCCGGGCCATGGGGCAAGCGCCGGCCGCGCTGGCTGTGCAGCCACTCGTAGAACTGCACGGTGCTGCCACGCACGTAGGCGTGGGCGGAACGCGCCATTTTCAGGTTACGCAGTTGAGTGAGGTGAGGGATGCGGGCGGAGGGACGCGGACTTTTCATGAATGCACTCAGGTCGGGGTACGGTAGAGGTTAGCCCGGCACAAATGTTTCATTTTGTTTCACGAATAAAATTTCATGCCTGCCCGATGACTTCCGTCAGCCAGCCCTTGAAGGCCGACATCGCCGGCGTCTCTGCCCGTGACTGCAAACGCGTCAGCCAGTAACTGCCGGTGGTGATGCCCACGTCGAACGGCTGGCGGATCGCATCGTTTTCCAACTGCCGCGAAAACATCATCGCCGGGGCCAGGGCCACGCCGATGCCTTGCAGCGCGGCTTCCATCATCGCCAGGGAGGAGTCGAACATGATGCTGCGCGGCACAGGCGTGTCGGCGGGCAAGCCGGCGGCGTGGAACCATTGGGTCCACTCATCGGCACGGTAGGAGCGCAGCAGCGTATGCTTCAACAGGTCGGCGGGCGTGTGCAGCTGCTCGGCCAATTGAGGGACGCACAGCACGGTCAGCGGGGCTTCGAGCAGTTGGCAGGCGTCTGTGCCGTGCCAGGCACCGGCGCCGAAACGGATGGCGTAGTCGAGCCCTTCGGCGGCGACGTCGACGCGGTTGTTGTGGGTGGACAGGCGCAGGTCGATAAAGGGGTAGCGCGCCTGGAAATCCGCCAGGCGCGGCAGCAGCCAGCCCACGGTAAAGGTGCCGACCGCCCCCACGGTGAGCACTTCGCGGTAGTGGCCGCCTTCGAACTGGCTGAGGGTCTGGGCAATGCGGTCGAAGGACTCGCGCACCACCGGCAGCAAGGTTTCGCCTTCGCTGGTCAGCATCAAGCCTCGGGGCAGGCGCTTGAACAGGGTGACGTTCAACTGGGCCTCCAAGCTCTTGACCTGATGGCTGACCGCGGCCTGGGTGACGCACAACTCGATGGCGGCCCGGGTGAAGCTCAAATGCCGGGCGGAAGCCTCAAAGGCACGCAGGGCGTTGAGGGGAAGATGGGAACGCAGCATGTCTGACCCAAATTTATCTAATGGCTGGTGCGAGATATCATCGTTTGCCCCACGGCTGAAATCTACCTAGATTTGCGGCGCCTGCGCAGGCCATCCTCTCATTGCGTTTTTATAGGGAAGCGAATCAGCATGAATCGTAACGTACACGCCTTAATGATTTCGGCGTTATTGCTCGCAAGCGGCAGCTGCATGGCGGACACGGGCCTGCGCCAGGTCGTCGACAGCCGCGTTGAACCGCTGATGCAGCAACAAGGCATTGCCGGCCTGTCGGTGGCGGTGGTGAAAAATGGGCAGGCGCAATACTTTAACTACGGCGTGGCCTCTAAAAGCACCCAACAGCCTGTCACCGAGAACACCCTGTTTGAAATCGGTTCCGTCAGCAAAACCTTTACCGCCACCCTCGGCGGCTATGCCCAGGCCACGGGCAAACTCAAATTGACCGACAACGCCAGCCAGTACCTGCCCACCCTCTATGGCAGCGCATTTGACCGTATCAGCCTGCTGCAACTGGCCACCTACACGCCCGGGGGCCTGCCACTGCAGTTTCCGGATGCCGCCGACAATGCGGGCGCCATGCTCGGCTACTTCCAGCACTGGAAACCCACTTACGCACCCGGCGTCCAGCGGCTGTACTCCAACCCGAGCATCGGCTTGTTCGGCTACCTTGCCGCGCAAAGCCTTCATCAGCCATTCAACGTGGCCATGGAACGCACCCTGTTGCCGAAGCTGGGCCTGAAGAACACCCATGTCAGCGTCCCCGCCGAAAAGGCCGGCCAGTATGCCCAGGGCTACGACAAGCAGCACAAACCTGTACGTGTCGGGCCCGGTGCGCTGGACAGTGAAGCCTATGGCATCAAGACCAGCACCCAAGACATGGCGCGCTACGTGATGGTCAACATGCACACTGAGACGCTGGCAAAACCTCTGCAACAAGCCATCGCCACCACGCATACCGGTTACTACACCGTCAACGACATGACCCAGGGTCTCGGCTGGGAGTACTACGCCTATCCGATCACGCTGCAGGCATTGATCGATGGCAACTCCACGCCGATGGCCATGGAGCCGCACAAGGCCAATTGGCTCGCGACACCGCAGGTGCAACCCGCCAACGTGCTGTACAACAAAACCGGTTCCACCTCAGGCTTTGGTGCGTACGTGGCGTTTGTGCCGAGCAAGGATATAGGTGTGGTGATCCTGGCGAACAAGAACTACCCGAATGCGGAGCGGGTGAAGTTGGCCCATGCGATCTTGAGCGCGCTCGACCACTAACGTCGAACAACAACTAAATGTGGGAGCCGGGCTTGCCCGGCTCCCACATTGTTTGGGGCGCGAGTTACATGCCGAGCCAGTGCGGCAACGCCAGCGAGATGAACGGCAGGTAGGTGACCATGATCAGGAACACCAGCAAAATCATCAGCCACGGCAGCGCCGCACGGATGGTCTGCCCCAGGCTCAGCCCGGTCACGGCGGATGTCACGAACAGGTTCAACCCCACCGGTGGGTGTACCAGGCCAATCTCCATGTTCACCACCATCACGATGCCCAGGTGAATCGGGTCAATGCCCAGCTTCATGGCAATCGGGAAGAAGATCGGTGCCAGGATCAGCACGATGGCGGACGGTTCCATGAAGCTGCCCGCCACCAGCAGCACCACGTTGACCATGATCAGGAAGCCGATCGGCGTCAGCCCTTCGGAGATCACCCACGCGGTGATTTCCTGAGGGATCTGCTCGGTGGTCAGTACGTGGGCAAACAGCATGGCATTGGCGATGATGAACATCAGCATGATCGCCAGGCGCCCGGACTCCAACAGCACCTTGGGACAGTCACGGAACTTCATGTCCTTGTAGATGAACAAGGCCACGAACGCCGAGTACACCGCCGCCACCGCCGCTGCTTCGGTCGGGGTGAACATGCCGCTGTAGATACCGCCGAGGATAATCACCAGCAGCAGCAAGCCCCAGAACGCCCGTCGTGCGCAGGTCAGCCACTCGCGGAAGGTCGCCCGTGGCTGGGCCGGCAATTTCTTGATGCGCGCGACGATGTAGATCGCCACCATCAGCATCAAGCCCAGCAACAGCCCCGGGATGACACCCGCCATGAACAGCTTGCCCACCGAGGTCTCGGTGGCCGCCGAATACACCACCATCACAATCGACGGCGGAATCAGGATGCCTAAAGTACCGGCGTTACAGATGATCCCCGCGCCGAACTCCTTCGGGTAACCGGAACGCACCATGCCCGCCACGGCAATCGAGCCCACCGCCGCTACCGTCGCCGGTGACGAACCGGACAGCGCCGCAAACAGCATGCACGCCAGCACCGCGGCAATCGCCAGGCCGCCGCGAATATGCCCGACGCAGGCGTTGGCAAAGTCGATCAGCCGCTGCGCCACGCCGCCAGTGGTCATGAACGCACCGGACAGCAGGAAGAACGGAATCGCCAGGAAGGTGTAGGCGTCAGAGGTTTCAAACAGCTTGATCGCCAGGGAACTCACCGAGTCCTGGCTGAACATCAAGATCGACACCGCGCCGGACAAGCCGAGGGAAATCGCGATCGGCACGCCGAGGAACATGAACACGAACAACAGCAGAAACAGACAGAGCACGGCCATCAGTGACGCTCCTCATGGCTGCCGGCCAACTTGCTGGCCTCACCGGCTTCATCGGCCAGCCCCAACCCGACCTGACGGTGGGTGAAGATGCGGTAGAAAATTTCCAGGTAGCGGATGAACACCATGGCAAAACCGATGGGCACGATCACCACGATGTCGCCGACGTCGATGCCGTATTGGTCGAGGTCTTCGGCGCCGATGTGGGCGGTCATCACGGCGCTCACCCACTTGTAACTGGCGAGCATGAACAGCCCGGCATAGGCCAGGCAGCACAGGCAGGCGAGCATGCCGAGGATGCGCTGCACCGGGCGCTTGGTCAGCTTGACCAGCGCGTCCACCCCCAGGTGGCCAGCGGTGCGCACGCCGTAGGAAATGCCAAAGAAAATCAGCCAGCCGAACATGGCCTTGGTCAGTGCCACGCTCCAGGTCATGTCCTGGGCCCAGGTCATGGTGCCGTCGCCCAGGGCGTTGAAGAAGCCGCTGCTGAACGCCCACTTGTCAGCCAGGGCAAAGAACAGCGTGTAGATGTTGTTGAGCATGACGTAGACGAACGTCACCAGAGTCATGGCGGCCAGCAGGAAAGCGATAAAACCTTCCTCCAGGTGCTCCCAGACGCGCCTTAGCGTTTGCATGGCAAAACCTCGCGTAAAAGAGATGGGTTGTGCAAGGCTCAGGGTGTAAGCCGGAGCTAAATGTGGGAGCGGGCTTGCTCGCGAAAGCGGTGTGTCAGTCACCAGTTCTATCAACTGACAGACTGCATTCGCGAGCAAGCCCGCTCCCACATGGGATCTCGGTACAACCCGGAATCACTGGTTGGAGGCGTCCGCCGCCTTGATCAGGTCAGCGCCGATCTCACCCTCGAACTTCTGCCACACCGGGCGCATGGCTTCGCGCCAGAGTTGGCGTTGCTCGGGGGTCAGCTCGATGATTTCGCTGGTCTTGGCGTCGATGATCTTTTGCTTGGCCGACTGGTTCAGCGCTTCGGCCTGTTTGTTCACCTCGACGGTGACCTCGGCCATGATCTGCTCCAGGGTGGTGCGGATATCCGGTGGCAGGCCGTTCCAGAACTTGGCGTTGGTGATCACCATGTAGTCGATCAAGCCATGGTTGGACTCGGTGAAGTACTTCTGCACTTCGTTGACCTTCTGGCTTTCATAGTTCGACCAGGTGTTCTCGGTGCCATTCACGGTGCCGGTCTGCAAGCCTTGGTACACCTCGGCAAAGCTCATCTTGCGCGGGTTGGCGCGGATCGCCTTGAACTGTTCTTCGAGCACGCTGGACGCCTGCACGCGGAATTTCAGGCCCCGGGCATCCTTGGGTTCATGCAGGGCCTTGTTCGACGACAATTGCTTGAGGCCGTTGTGCCAATAGGCCAGGCCGAGGATGTTCTTGTCCTGCATGGAGGTCAGCAGCGCCTTGCCCTGGGCCGCCTGGAAGCGGTCGACGGCCGCCAGGTCGTTGAACAGGAACGGCAAATCGTAGATCTGCACTTGCTTGGTGTATTGCTCGAACTTGGCCAGGGACGGCGCCAGCATCTGCACATCCCCCAGCAGCAGCGCTTCCATTTCCTTGCCATCGCCGAACAGCGACGAGTTGGGGTACACCTCGACTTTCACTCGGCCCGGCAGGCGTTCTTCCGCCAGCTTTTTGAACAGCAGCGCACCTTGGCCTTTAGGGGTGTTTTCGGCGACGACGTGGGCAAACTTGATGACAATCGGGTCCGCCGCCTGGGACAGGCCCGCGGCAAACAAGGTGGCGGCGCACAGCAGCGCCCGGGAAAGCTTGAGCATGGGAAATCACCTTCTTATTGTTGTGTTGTAGGGCAAGGTGCCTGATGTGGCGCGTGTAGTGAATTTCGATTTTTTGATACCTGCGTTCGGCCTGGCCGAACACCAATCCAAAGAACAATGGAGATCCCACAGTTTTTGAGTAGGTGGTGTCAGTCAGATCTGGGCGGCCAGCAATCTTTGGGCACGCAGCAACACCGGTGCATCCACCATCTGCCCATCGATCTGGTAGGCGCCTGCCCCGCTGGCGCCGCCTTCCACCACGCGCTTAGCCCAGGCCAGATCCTCGGCACTGGGCGCCAGCGCCTCATGAATCACCGCCACCTGCTTGGGATGAATACACAGCGCCCCGGCGAAGCCCATTTCATAGGCATGCCGGATCGAGCGGCGCAGGCCCTCGGGGTCGTCGATGGCCGGGTGCACGCCGTCCAGCGGCGCCACTAACCCGGCTGCGCGGGAATGTACGATCAGCGCCAGGCGCGCCTGGTCCAGGGCGAACTGGGCGGCCGGTGAATGGCTGCTCAGGTTCAGGTCCAGCGCCAGGTCCAGGCCGCCGAACGACAGGCGTTCCACCTGAGGGGCGTGGGCGATCTCGGCCACGGCCAGCAAGCCCCGTGCACTTTCGATGATCGGCCAGATCACTTTGCCGGTGGCGGCCACCACCGCCACCTGGGCTGCGCTTTCGACCTTCGGCAACAGCACACCCGCCACATTCGGGTGGGCTTTACAGAACGCCACGTCCTCAAAGTGCTCGGCATGTTCCGGCGCGTTGATGCGCACCCAGACCTGGGCCGCCGGGTTGGCGCTGAGAAAGGCCCCGAGATTGTCCCGTGCCTGGCGCTTGAGGGGTTCTTCCACCGCGTCTTCGAAATCCACGATCACCGCATCGGCACCACTGGCCAAGGCTTTGGAAAATCGTTCCGGGCGGCTGCCGGGTACAAACAGCGCAGAGCGCACTAATGGCTTGGGCATCACAGAATTTCCTTGTTATCACAGCCCCCGTAGGAGCCGGCTTGCCGGCGCCTACAAAGGGGATGCGGGTCAGATGACGCCGCGGGTTTTCAGGGTTTCGATGGCGTCGGCGCTGTAACCGAGCCTGTCGAGGATGGCCTGGCTGTGTTGCCCCAGTGCCGGTACGGCGTCCATGCGCGGGGTGAACGCCGCGTTGCGTGCCGGCGGCAGCAGCGAAGGCAACGGCCCGGCCGGGCTATCAACCTCACGCCAGCTGTCGCGGGCCTTGAGCTGCGGGTGCTCCCACACGCCCTGCATGTCGTTGACCCGTGCACTGGCAATCTGCGCCTCCTCCAGGCGCTGGATCACGGCCTCGGCATCGAGCTGCGCAAAGCGGTCGACGATGATCTGGCGCAGCACCTCGCGGTTGGCCGAGCGCTTGAAGTTCGCCGAAAAACGCTCATCCGTCGCCAGTTCCGGCGTGAGCAGCACCTTGTCGCAGAACGCCGCCCACTCGCGTTCATTCTGCAAACCGAGCATCACCGTGCCACCGTCACCGGTAGGAAACGGCCCATAGGGGTAGATCGTCGAATGCGCGGCGCCCGCACGCGGTGGCTGGGGCGCGCCGTCGAACGCGTAGTACATCGGGTAGCCCATCCACTCCACCAGGCTTTCCAGCATGCTCACGTCGATACGACTCCCCTTGCCGGTTTTGCCGCGCAACAGCAAGGCCGAGAGGATGCCGCTGTAGGCGTACATGCCCGCCGAGATGTCGGCGATGGAGCAGCCGGCCTTGGCCATCTGGTCTTCGCCCGGCCCGCCCGTCACCGACAGAAAGCCGCCTTCGCTCTGGATCAGCAGGTCGTAGGCCTTCTTCTTTTCATACGGCCCGCCTTCGCCATAGCCGGAAATGTCGCAGACGATCAACCGTGGAAAACGCTCATGCAGCGCCTCGAACGACAGGCCCATGCGCGCCGCTGCGCCGGGCGCCAGGTTCTGCACCAGCACGTCGGCGTCGGCCAGCAGGGTCTCGAGAATCGCGCCCGCCTCGTCCTGCTTGAGGTCAAGGGTCAGGCTTTCCTTGGAGCGGTTGGTCCACACGAAATGCGAGGCCAGGCCGCGCACGCGCTCGTCGTAGCCTCGGGCAAAATCGCCGGCGCCCGGGCGCTCCACCTTGATCACCCGAGCCCCCAGGTCGGCCAATTGGCGGGTACAGAATGGCGCGGCAATCGCATGTTCCAGGCTGATGACGGTGATGCCGTCCAGTGGTCGTTGGTTAGTCATGATGATCCCTCAAAGCCAGTGGGCCATGGACGCGGCGTTGCGCAAGTCCCAGACCTTCTCGATCAGGGCGTTGGCTTGGGCCGGGGTGCGGGCAGCGCTGAAGTGGATGAGTCGCTGGAATTTGTCCGCCAGCTCTGCCCGGCTCAGGGTGTTGCCCGGGTCGCCCTTGGGCTCGTCGATGGCACCACGCAGCGTGCGGCCATCCGTGGTGGTGACGGTGACGCGGCCGAGCCAGCGCTGCGGGTAGGCGCCATCGACTTCGGGGTCGAGGGTCATACTGACCTTGTCGCGAAAGGTAGCGACAGCCGGGTCGTTCAACGCCAGTTCGTGAAACTCAGTGAGGCCCGCCTTGCCATGCACAGCGATCAGGCCGAGCACGGTGCCCATGGAGAACTTGGCCTGGTGCACCGAGGCCGGCACCTTCACGCGGCCCAGCACGTCGATGGCGCCTTGGTGCACATGGGTTTGCACGCGTGCAATCTGCTCGGCGTGCAGGCCTTCGCGTTGCATCAGGCCGAGCAAGGCATCGGCGGCCGGGTGGGTGTGGCGGCACGAGGCGTGGAACTTGAACGAGGTTTCCAGCAGCGCCCAACGGCTACCGAGGTCGGCGGACAGCTTGGCGGGTTCGGCATCCGTGGACATGCCCGCCGCCAAGCCCTGGTCACCTTCGAGGATATTGCGCGCACCGGTCAGCCCGTCGGCCGTCAGGTAAGCGGCCAGCAACCCATCCGCCGCCGCCTTGGCCGTGTGCAGTTGCTTGGAGTCGGCGGCATCGCGCAGGAACTCCCACAGCCCTGCGGCCTGGGTGCCGGCGCTGCCGAGCAGGTTGATGAATTGTTCTTCGTTGAAACCCAGCAGCTTGCCCACGGCCACGGCAGCTGCGAGCGTGCCGACGGTGGCCGTGGTGTGGAAGATGCGGTAATGGGAACGCCCCATGAATTCGCCGATGCGAATGCCCGCTTCATAGCCGGCTACCGATGCCAGCAGCAGGTCGCGGCCGGATTTGCCGAGGTCTTGTGCTGCGGCCAACGCCGCCGGAAACACCACGGTGGCCGGGTGCAGCACCGAGCTGTTGTGCAGGTCGTCCTGCTCCACCAGGTGGGACGACGCACCGTTGACCAGCGCAGCGAAATAGGCGCTGCTGCTGCCGCCACTGACGATCACTTGGGCTGGGCCACTGGCAGGGCCCATCTTCTGCGCATAACGTTCGAACAACGGGATCGGGTGCGCACCTTTACTGGCCAGGGCCGAGGCCAACCAGTCCAGGTACAGGTCTTCGGTGCGCGCCAGCACGGCGTCAGGCAATTGCTCATAATTCAATGCGGCGAGGAACCGGCACAGCGCTTGGGTATGGCTCATGGTCGGGCCCTCAGAAACTGCGTGGCAGTTCGAGCAGGTGCTCGGCCACGTAGGACAGGATCAGGTTGGTGGAGATCGGCGCCACCTGGTACAGGCGGGTCTCGCGGAATTTGCGCTCCACGTCGTACTCGCAGGCAAACCCGAAGCCGCCGTGGGTTTGCAGGCAGGCGTTGGCCGCTTCCCACGACGCCTTGGCCGCCAGGTACTTGGCCATATTGGCGCTGGCTCCGGCATTGCGGCCGCTGTCGTATTCCTCGCAGGCACGCCAGCGCATCAGGTCGGCCGCCTCGATTTCGATATGGGCTTCGGCAATTGGGAACTGCACGCCTTGGTTCTGCCCGATGGGCCGGCCAAACACCACGCGGTCGCGGGCATAGGCGCTGGCTTTTTCGATGAACCAGCGGCCGTCACCGATGCATTCGGCAGCGATCAGCGTGCGCTCGGCATTGAGGCCGTCAAGGATGTACTTGAAGCCCTTGCCCTCCTCGCCAATCAGGCTGTCGGCGGGCAGCTCCAGGTTGTCGAAGAACAGCTCGTTGGTTTCATGGTTGACCATGTTGGCGATGGGTTGCACGGTGAGGCCGTTGCCGATGGCCTCGCGCAGGTCCACCAGGAAGATCGACATGCCTTCGGACTTTTTCTTCACCTCGGCCAACGGCGTGGTGCGCGCCAGCAGGATCATCAGGTCGGAATGCTGGATGCGTGAGATCCACACCTTCTGGCCATTGATCACGTACTTGTCGCCGCGCTTGATCGCGGTGGTCTTGATCTTGGTGGTGTCGGTGCCGGTGGTAGGCTCGGTGACGCCCATCGATTGCAGGCGCAGTTCGCCGCTGGCCAGCTTGGGCAGGTAGAAGCTTTTTTGCGCTTCGCTGCCATGACGCAACAGGGTGAACATGTTGTACATCTGGCCATGCACGGTGCCGGAGTTGCCGCCGCAACGGTTGACCTCTTCAAGGATCACCGAGGCTTCGGCCAAGCCCAGGCCGGAACCGCCGTACGCTTCGGGGATCATCGCCGACAGCCAGCCCGCATCGGTCAGGGCCTTGACGAAGGCTTCCGGGAAGCCTTTTTCTTCATCGATCTTACGCCAGTAGGCGGCATCGAATTCGGCGCACAAGGCGCGCACGCCTTCTCGGATGGCGTTGAGTTCTTCATTGTCATGGGGGTTCATTAACGGCTCTCCGCCTGTTGTTCTTTGATTATTCGAAATGCACGTGTGCGGTCTGCGCCAGGCCATCGCCGTTACCGGCCCACAGCTCGGCAACGCCGGTTTCAGTGAGGCGCCCACCCACTTCAAAAGCCTGCGGCGCGATCAGCGGGCGCACACCGCGATAGGCGAAACGGCGCAAGGTCTTGTCGGGGTGGGCACGGCAGAAGGCACGCAGGTTCAAGGTAGCGATCAGCGGCCCGTGCACCACCAGCCCGGCGTAGCCTTCGGTGCCGGTGACATAGGGGTAGTCGTAGTGAATGCGGTGGCCGTTGAAGGTCACGGCGCTGTAGCGAAACAGCAAGGTGGGGGTGGGCTCGACGGCTTCACGCCATTCGCCGGCCGCCAGCGCCTCACCGCTGCCCTGCTTGGGTGGCGTGGGCTCGCGATAGACGATGTCCTGTTCTTCGCGGATGGCCAGGCGACCTTGCTGGGAGTAGTCGTGGCGCACGGTGACGAACAACAGTGAACCGCTGCGACCGGCCTTTTCTTCGACCTGGGTGATGGTGGATACGCGGGTGGCCGCTTCGCCGGCACGCAGGGGGTGCAGGAATTCGAGGCGCCCACCGGCCCACATACGGTTGCGGTTGTCAGCCGGTGGCAGGAAGCCGCCTCGGGCCGGATGGCCGTCGCTGCCCAGCGCTGCTTCTGGCACTGGATCCTGGAAAAAACACCACTGCCACAGCGGGGGCACGGGCGCACCGTCTTCAGGCACTGGCTCACCGAACGTGGCGGCAATGCGTTTGAGCAGGTTATGGCTCAAATGGTCGTGGGCGGTTTCGCTTCGGCCGATCCAGTCTGTGGCGCTCATCGGGTGCAGGTCCTCTGGCAGTGGGTGTCTGCCCCGGATCATGCAAGCGCGTGCCCGTTCTGAGAATTTGCATTTCAATAAACCAGCGTTCGGTTATGCTGAACGCCACTCTTATGTACGGGGCGATTCCCTGTGGGAGCGGGCTTGCTCGCGAAAGCGGTTTGCCCGATACACATTCATTGACTGAGACACCGCCTTCGCGAGCAAGCCCGCTCCCACAATGAGATCTCCATTGTGATGAGAGTCATGTTCAACCTGGAGCCGCCATGCACTTCGATCTTGCTGACCTGCGCCTGTTTATCCATATCGCCGAATCCCCCAGCCTCACCCAGGGCGCCAAGCGGGCGTTTCTTTCACCGGCCGCCGCGAGTGCGCGGATCAAGGCGTTGGAAGGCCAGCTGGACACGCGCCTGCTCTACCGTGACAGCCGGGGCGTGGAGATCACCCCGGCCGGCGAGCGGCTGCTGCACCATGCGCGGTTGATCATGCGCCAGGTGGATTACCTCAAAAGCGAGTTCACCCAGTACGGCGTGGATTCGGCCGGGCACATCCGCATCTTCGCCAACACCACGGCCGTCACCGAGTTCCTGCCGGAAGTGCTGGCGGGTTTCTTGTCCAAGCGCCCCGGGGTGACAGTGGACCTGCAGGAGCGCCTGTCCCGAGATATCGTGCGCGGCGTGCTGGACGGCACCAGCGACATGGGCATCATCGCCGGCCCCGTGGAAGCGGCAGGTTTGCAGGTGTTGCATTTCAGCACCGACGAACTGGTGCTGATGGTACCCGTGGACCATCCCTTGGCTGGCCACGCTAAAGTCACCCTGGAACAGACCCTCGCCTACCAGCACATCGGCCTGCATGAAGGCAGCACGCTGTTGAGTTTTTTGCGTGAACACGTGGAGCGTATCGGCAAGCATTTGTCGCTGCGTATCCAGGTGTCGAGCTTCGAGGCGATCTGCCGGATGGTCGAGGCCGGTGTAGGCATCGGGATCATTCCGGAGTCTGCCGCCGTGCGGCACAGCCGGACCATGCAACTGGTGGCGGTCAAGCTGGATGAGCCCTGGGCGATTCGCGAGCGCAGCATCCTGGTGCGCGAGCTGGAAGCCTTGCCGGGGACGATCCGCGCGTTGATCGCCACCTTGATGCCCGAGAGCGCCTAAGCTCAACAGTCACCTTGCCAAAGGAGACAGCCATGCATTTAGAAGGATCCTGCCATTGCGGCGCCGTGACGTTCAGCCTCACCAGCGCCCACCCCTACCCTTACCAGCGTTGCTATTGCTCGATCTGTCGCAAGACCGGGGGCGGTGGCGGCTACGCGATCAACCTGGGCGGCGACGCCTCAAGCCTGAAAGTACGCGGACGCAAATACATTTCGATCTACCACGCCAAGCTCAAGCCAGACGGCGCCAGCCGCGCCCATGCGAGCACGGCCGAGCGACACTTCTGCTCGCAGTGCGCCAGTGCCTTGTGGTTGTTCAGCCCCGAGTGGCCGGAGCTGATCCACCCGTTTGCCTCGGCCATCGACACGCCGTTGCCGGTGCCGCCGGAGCACACCCACTTGATGCTGGGCTCCAAGGCACCCTGGGTTGAAGTGAGCGTGCGCAAGGGCGACCTGCAATTCGACGAATACCCCGAGGAGTCCATCGCCCAGTGGCATGCGCGATTGGGATTGGCCCGTTAACAGTCTTTGACAGTTTCCCGACAAAGCTCTCAAAGATTGTGGGCGGGCACGGCCCTAGCATTCGAGCATCCACATCACCATCCGGGTGCTCTTCATGTTTCGCACATTGCGCGGTATTCCACTGCTGGGTTGCCTGCTGGGCAGTATCGGGTGCCATGGGCAACCGCCTGCCCCGCCGCCGATTCCCAAGGGTGACTACAGCGCGATCATCCGTTACCTGCAAACCCGCATTCCCCGGGACATGGCCCGGGAGAATGTGCCCGGGCTGTCCATTGCCCTGGTCAATGGCCAGGAGCTGATCTGGGCCCGTGGCTTTGGCCTGGCTGACAAAAGCCAGGGTGTACCGGTCACGCCCAATACGGCGTTTCGTGCCGGGGGCATCTCCAAGCTGCTGACCGCCACGGCGGCCCTGCAACTGGTGGAGCAGCAACGCCTGGCGCTGGACGCGCCGATCCAGCAAACCCTACGCGAGTTTTACGTGCGTTCGCGCTTTCACACCGACCAGGCTGCCGCTGACCGCGATATCACCCTGCGCCGATTGCTCAGCCACCAATCCGGCTTGCCCAGCGAACACCTGCGTGACCTGCGCAGCAGCTTTGCCATGGGCCAGATGCCGGCGCGCATATCAGGGGTGTGGCTGAGCAGCCCACCCGGCTCCCAGGTAGCCTATTCCAACCTCGGGTACTCGCTGGTCGGCGCCGCCATCGAGCGCAGCAGCGGCAAAAGCTTTGAGGCCCAATTGCAAAACAGCCTGCTCAAGCCGCTGGAGATGAAGCAGTCGAGTTTTGTCGGCACCCGCGCCGAACTCGGCTATCGCGCGTTGGGTTACGAGGATGGCGTCGCCAGTACCGACGCCCAAGTGCGCGACCTCGCTGCGGGCGGTTTGTGGACCAGCCCCAAAGACCTCGCCCACTACGTGCAGATGCTGTTCGCCCAGGGCACCTACAAGGGCAATCGCGTGCTGAGCCGCGCCTCGATCGACGACATGTTCACCCAGCAAAACACCGGCAACGCCCTGGATTTCGATTGCCAGGTGGGCCTGGCCTGGTTCCTTGCGCCCTGCGGTGACGAGCCTATTGGCGCAGGCGTACGCACCTACCAGCACAGCGGCGGTGGCGATGACTTTGCCGCGCAACTGACCCTGCTGCCCGACCAGCAACTGGCCGTGATCATCATGGCCAACGACAGCAACGCTGAGGACATGGTGGTGTCGTTGTCCACCGACGCCCTGCGCCTGATGCTCCAGGCCCAGACCGGCGACCCGGTGTGCGCCGACGACTGCCAGGCGCCCACCCACGGCCTCAAGCTGCGCCATGTGCCGGCCGCCGTCGACCGCAAGCGCCTGGCCGGGTTTTATGCGACGGCTTGGGGGGTGTTCCGGATCAAGGATGAGCCTGATCGCTTGACCGGCGAGTTGGCCGGGTACGATTTCGAACTGCTGCGTGACGATCACGGTTGGCTGCGTGCGCAGAAGAAAATCCTCGGCTTCTGGCTCAAGGACCTCGGCGAACTGGGCCGCGTGCAGCTGGATGTGGTGACGGTACAGGGCCGCCAGATGCTTACCGCCCGCAGCCACGGCCAGCGCATTGCCATTGGCGAACGCATCGACCCGCCGCCCCTGCCCCTGGCCTGGGCCGACACCATCGGCACCTATCAAGTGCTCAATACCCATGAGCCCGACGCGCCCTTGAGCGGGATCAGCGTGCGCCTGGAAGAAGGTTTCCTGGTGATTCGCGGCCAACTGCATGACGAGCCACTGACCGACTACATCCTGCTCCCCGTCGACAACGCCCACGCGGTATTGGCCGGGAACGGCTATGGCCTGGGCGACACCGTGAGCCGCCAGGTCAACGGCTTGAGCGCTTCGGGCTACTCCTTCAAACGCACGCACTCCCCCAATAACCCTCTGATTTTTTAATACGGAAGACCACCCTGATGCGCTCAAGAAACCTTTGCCTGTCGATGACCTCGCTGTGCCTGCTTGCGGGCGCCAACACGGCATTCGCCGACGACTGGGAATACAGCCTCAAGGCGGGCGTGGCGAATGCGCCGCGCTACAGCGGCAGCGATGAACGCATGACCGCGCCAGTGCTGGGCGGCAAAGTCGTCAGCCCCTGGGGCATCTTCCTCGACACCGACAAAGGCCTGGGTTGGGGTTATGAAGGTAATGCCCTTAGCTTCAGCGCCTACGTGGGCGCCAGCGGTTCACGCAAAGATAAAAATGACAGCCTGCATGCAGGCTCCAAACGCCTCAAGGGCATGGGCGAGATCAAGTCACGCCCGCAGTTGGGCGTCAGTGCCAGCTACAACCTGGGCGGCGTGATCGCGGGGGCGACTCTGGAGCATGCGCTCAAGGAAAACGATCACAAGGACACCGGCAAGGCCTATACCCACCTGGAGCTGAGCCTGGGTACCAACCTGTATGAAGGCCGCTATGGTTCAGTCGATGCAGGCCTGAGCAGCCACTTCGGCGACCGTGAGTACTTGCAGACCTGGTACGGCGTGACCACCGGCCAGGCCGCGCAAAGCCGCTTCAAGGCCTACAAGGCTGGCGCGGGCAACATCAGCAACGGCATGAACCTGACCTGGAGCGTGCCAATCAGCGAACACACCCAGTTCTCGACCTTGCTGGACGTGCAGTACCTGGCAGATGAAGCGGGCAAGAGCCCGATTGTGGAGCGGCGGTTGCAGACGTCGGTGATGGGGATGGTCGAGTACACCTTCTGACCTGATAGGTGGGAGCGGGCTTGCTCGCGAAGGCGGTGGGTCAGGCAAAGATATTTCGACTGATCGGCCGCATTCGCGAGCAAGCCCGCCCCACATTAGAACGTCTACACATTCACTCGGCATATGCCCAGGTCATGCGGAACGATGCCCCGCCCCACTCCGAATCCAGCACTTCCACCTGCCCGCCGTGCCACTGGCTGACACGCTGCACCAGCGCCAGGCCCAGGCCGAAGCCGCCGGTGCGGCGGTCGCGGCTGGCGTCCAGGCGCATGAAGGGTTCGAAGATCTTGGCCCGGCCGTCCAGCGGTACGCCCGGGCCATCGTCGTTGACCCGCACTTCGTAGCCGCTGCCGAACTTGACCAGCGACACCTCCACGCGGCGCTCGGCATAGCGGATGGCATTGCGCAGCAGGTTGATCACCGCACGGGCCATGAAGCGCGGCTCGATCTGGATGAAATCCACCTCGCAGGTGCGTAACGACAACTGCACACCGGCCGCCTCGGCCTCCAGCGCCACGCTGCCGATCACGCTGTCGAGCCAGCTGTGGGCCTCGATACTTTCGCGGGTGACCTGGGTGGCGCCGCGCTCCAGGCTGGCGTAGGTCAACAGTTCCGAGACCATTTCCTCCAGCTCGCCGAGGTCGGCATACATATCGGAAATCAGCTCGCGGCTCTGGCGCGGGTCGGCCTGTTGCTTGAGCTGGTCCAGCTCGAACGACAACCGCGCAATCGGCGTGCGCAGCTCGTGGGAGACAGCATTGGTCAGCTCACGCTGGTTGGCGATCAGGCTTTCAATGCGCTCGGCCATCTGGTTGAAGTGCCCGGCCAGTTCGCGCACGGTGGAGCGGCGCGGCAGCAGGATGCGTGAACCCAGGTCGTTATCGCCAAACCGCTGCGCGGCCAGGCGGATATGCTCCAGGTCGCGCCAATGGGGGCGTACCCAGAAATACAACACGATCGCCAGGCTCACCCCGAGGAAGCTATAGGCCCAGAGGTACAACCACTTGGGTTCTTCCGGCAACTTGATGTCCAGCAGTTGCGGGCCACCGTCGATATTGGTGATGAACTCCATGAAGTCGCCACGCACCACCAACTGGCCGTCGGCAAGCAGCTTTTGCTCGCGCTCGTTGAGGGCCATGGCATCGCGCTCCACCAGCTTGAGGTGCAAGCCGTAATGGGGTTGCAGCTCGGCCAGGCGCGCCTCGCGGGCCGCGCCCTGCACCGGGCGCAGTTGCTCCACCACGCCATAAGCCGGGCCGCGCAGCGCTTCGCGGTTATAGACTTCGTTGGCTTCGGGCAGCAGCTCGTCGAAGGTGTAGTTGACCAGCCAGATCGCCCCGGCCAACCCCAGCGCGAGGATGACGTACAGGCGCAAAAACAGCCGTAGCATCTAGGCCTCCCACGCAAACGGATTGAACAGGTAGCCCTTGCCCCAGATGGTCTTGATGCACACCGGTTCCCGTGGGTTGTCGTTGAGCTTGCCGCGCAGCTTGCTGATGTAAACGTCGACGCTGCGGTTGAGGCCGTCGAAGGCGATGCCACGCATGCGGTTGAGGATGTCGTCGCGCGACAGGATGGTGCCGGAGTGGCTGGCCAGCAACCACAGCAGCTCGAACTCCATGGTGGTGAGGTCGACCTTCTCGTCGCCCAGGCTGACCACCCGGCAGCTGCGGTCAATCGACAAACGGCCGAACTCCAGGAAGCCGCGCACGGTGGGCTCGGGCACTTGGCGACGCTGCAAGGCACGTAAACGGGCGAGCAGCACGGGTGGCTTGATGGGTTTGATCACATAGTCGTCGGCACCGGACTCCAGGCCCAGGATGTGGTCCAGGTCATCTTCCTTGGCGGTGAGGATCACGATGGGCGTGTCGGACACATTGCGGATTTCGCGGCACACGTGCAGGCCGCTCTGGCCCGGCAACATCAAGTCGAGCACGACGATTTTCGGCTTGAAATCGAGAAAGGCTGCCAAGGCTTCATCGCCCCGGTGCACCACACGCACCTCGAAACCGTGTTGCGACAGAAAGTGCGCGATCAGCCCCGCCAGCTTTTCATCGTCCTCGACGAGCAGAACCTTGCCCAGACCCAGGTTTTCCATAAATTCTCAGTGTGGATGCGCGAATTGAAGTGTGCGCATTATAGGTGGCAAGCCGGTGCACTGAAGCGGTTGGCCATTACGCGCCGACGAAGCTTCATGCTTTTAAGAGTTTTTAACAAATACCCCGCACTCTTTAACGCCATTCACAGGGAGTTGTATGCGCAAGGATTACCTGGCGTTCTTTGTTTCGCTGTTTTTGTCGCGACTGGCAGACCAGATTCTGCTGTTTATCGTGCCGTTGATCGTGTTCCAGAGTACCGGGAGCGTTTCCTGGGCCGGCCTGGCATTTTTTGTCGAGTCGCTGCCGCGCTACCTGGCATTTCCGGTGTGCGGGGCATTGTGCGACAAGTACCCGCCCGCGCGCATCCTGCATATCAGCCAGGTGTATCGGGCACTGGCCTGCGTGATGGCGGTGACGCTGTACGGCCTGTTCGAGGGGATCCACTGGATCGTGCTGCTCTCGGCGCTGTGCGGGGTGTTGACCACCCAGGGCATCATGGCCCGAGAAGTGCTGATGCCCCATGTATTCCCGCAATACAGCTATGCCAAGACCCTGTCCTACTCGCAAATCGCCGACCAGAGCGGGCTGGTGCTGGGCCCGCTGGTGGCGGCGCTGATGCTGGAGGTGTGGCCTTGGCACCTCGTGGTACTGGGGGTGGCCGGGTTGTTTGTGATGGCCGACGTGGCGATGCGCGTGTGGCAACGCAACAGCACGGTGAACCTGCAAGTCTTTGTGCAGCATCGGGATATCTGGCTGCAGCCGCTGCGCACGGCGCTGGGGCATATCCGCAACCTGGCGGAGTTGAAACGCGTGATCATCCTGGCGGTGGGCGTGAACCTGATCATCGGCGTGACCCTGGCGACTTCGGCGGCGATGGTCACCGGCCAGTTTGGCGCGGGCAAGGATGGCTATGCCGTGCTGCAGGCGGCCGGTGCCGGGGTGACCATCGCCATCCTGTTTTACCTGGCGCGTGCCACATTGCCCCTGAAGGTGCTGGGCGGCCTGTCGTATTCGATGATTGCCGTGGGCGCGCTGATCATGGCGATCAGCCCCAATCTCTGGGCCTACACCCTGGGGTTCCTGCTGGTGACCGGCTTCGACAAGATGTTCAACGTGTACATGCGCAGCACCCGGCAGCGGGTGATCCCGGTGCAGGATTTTGGCAAGACGGTGGGCGTGATCACCCTGTTCAACAACCTGGCCCAGCCCTTGGCCGGTTTGCTGATCGCCGTGGCGGCGGCGCCCCTGGGCACGCAGACGGTGATCCTGCTGCTGACCGGAATCACCGCGCTGATCGGCGTGGCCGTGGCGTCAGGCTGGCACGCCACTGTGAAAGCGGAACTCGACGTCGGGTGACTCGATCAGCTCCTGCTCGGCCGCCCTCACCCGCTCGATCACTTGGGCGACATCCTTGGCGTCACCGTACTGGTAGGCCAGTTTCAGGTAGCCCTGGAAATGCCGGGCTTCGCTTTTCAGCAAGCCGAAGTAGAACTTGCCGAGTTCTTCGTCCAAATGCGGCACCAGTGCTTCGAAACGCTCGCAACTGCGCGCTTCGATGAACGCGCCTACCACCAGCGTGTCCACCAGCTTGACCGGCTCATGGGTGCGCACCACTTTGCGCAAACCCGAGGCATAACGCCCGGCATTCAGTTGGCGCAGCTCGATTTTGCGTTTTTTCATCAGGCGCATGACCTGTTCGTGGTGCACCAGTTCTTCCCGGGCCAGGCGCGACATCATGTTGATCAGGTCGACATGGCTGTAGTACTTGGCAATCAGGCTCAGGGCGGTGCTGGCCGCTTTGAATTCGCAGTTCTTATGGTCGATCAGCAGGGTTTCCTGATCGGCCAGTGCGGCCTGGACCCAGGCGTCGGGGGTGCGGCAGCCGAGGAATTCGTGGATTTCGGGCAGGTTCATCGGGCTCACGGGCAAAAGGATCACAAAAGGGCGCCGATTATACCGACCACGCCGCAGACCACCAGCCACCGCCCTTGATGTGCATCAACATGACGGCAGCGTGGCAGCAACTATAGTTGTTGCACGCCCACCCTCTTCCTGGAGTTCCCGACCATGCAAGCCATCCGCAGCCTCCTGGTGGTCATCGAGCCCGAGCATTCGGAAAGCCTGGCCCTCAAGCGTGCCAAGCTGATCGCCGGGGTCACCGGCGCGCACTTGCATTTACTGGTGTGCGACAAGAAACACGAGCACTCGGCGCTGCTGAGCCTGCTCAAGGCCGGTTTGCAGGAGGACGGCTACAGCGTCACCACCGAGCAGGCCTGGAATGACAGCCTGCATGAAACCATCATCGATGTGCAGCAGGCCGAGGGCTGCGGGCTGGTGATCAAGCAGCACTTCCCTGACAGCGCGCTGAAAAAGGCCCTGCTGACGCCTGCGGATTGGAAGTTGCTGCGTTATTGCCCGACTGCGGTGCTGTTGGTCAAGACCGCCACACCGTGGGCGGGCCGGGTGATCCTGGCGGCCATCGACGTGGGCAACAACGACGGTGAGCACCGCTCACTGCATAATTCGATCATCGATCACGGTTTCGATATCGCGCATTTGGCCAAGGCGCAGCTGCATGTGATCAGCGCCCACCCGTCACCGATGCTGTCAGCGGCCGACCCGACCTTCCAGCTCAAGGAGACCATCGAGGCGCGTTATCGCGAGCAATGCAGGGCGTTTCAGGCGGAGTTCGATGTGGATGACAAACATCTGCATATCGAGGAAGGGCCGGCGGACGTGTTGATACCGCATCTCGCCCACACGCTGCAGGCGGCGGTCACTATCATCGGCACCGTGGGCCGCACGGGTATTTCCGGGGCATTGATCGGCAACACCGCAGAGGTCGTGCTGGATACGCTGGAAAGCGATGTATTGGTGCTCAAGCCGCAGGAGTTGATGGATCATCTGGAAGAACTGGCCAGCAAGCCCTGACACTGCCCTTTCAAACCGTGAAGCTCTCACAGGTGTTTTGTGTGGTGTCAGGTGGAAAATACATCCTTGAGAAACCCGGGGGCGATGTAGCGCTGGTAATGCGCCTCGGAGAGGATGAAGAACTCTCGATCAATGGCATCGCGCAAATCCGGCAACGCCCACCCGCGAAACTCCGGCAATAGCACCATGCCATAGGCCTCCAGGTTGGAAATCACCCGCGCGCCCCGGGCGATCAACTGGTAGGCCCAGCAGTACTCGGACTGGTGCGGCACAAAGCGGATCTTGCGTTGCTCCAACTGCCCGCGCAGGGCCTTGGGGTCGAACACCTCCAGTTTGCCGGCCATCACCTGCACCAGCAGTTGCTCCAGGCGCAGCCAGACCGCTCGTTTTTCTTCCTCGTTATAGCCATTCCACTGGATCACCTCGTGATGGAAGCGCTTGCAGCCACGGCACACCAGATCGCCGTAAACCGTGGAGCACAGGCCGACGCAGGGGGTCTTGATGGTTTGGTTGGACATGGGCAACAACACGCCGATCAGCGAAACAATGCGCCATGTTAGCCCTTTGTCTAACGGCTATCACCCCGCAAACTTGGTTAGGCAACTTACCTTTAGAAATTTTTTGCCGTAGAATCATCCGGCCTTGTAAGGCGCCAATAGTCCATTGGAAGCTGTTTTCAAAGCGTCACGAGCACAGTCGTTCCTTCAGAGCGGTGTTGGCGACGGTTATTTACGCGGTAAATAGCCAGCGCCAACCCTCATCAGCTCCGCTCTGCAGGCGTAAAACTTTGAAAGCAGCTTCTGTGAGGAATGCCGGCAGCGCTGGCTTTGCGGCCCAAAAAGCCCCCGAGCGCATGCGTGCCGTTCATTTCTGGATGAGCGTCCCGTGGGACCACTGATGAGGGTAATAACTGTGCTTGAAGCCTACCGCAAACATATCGAAGAGCGTGCAGCACTGGGTATCGTTCCCCAGCCGCTTAACGCCGAACAAACCGCAGGCCTGGTCGAGCTGCTGAAAAATCCTCCGGCTGGCGAAGAAGAATTCCTCGTTGACCTGATCACCAACCGCATTCCACCAGGTGTTGACGAAGCTGCCTACGTCAAGGCCGGTTTCCTGTCTGCCCTGGCCAAGGGCGAAGCCACTTCCCCCCTGATCAGCAAACAGCGCGCCGTTGAACTGCTTGGCACCATGCAAGGCGGCTACAACATCGTGACCCTGGTCGAGCTGCTGGACGACGCCACCCTGGCTCCTGTCGCCGCCGCCCAACTCAAGCACACCCTGCTGATGTTCGATGCGTTCCACGACGTGGCTGAAAAAGCCCGTAACGGCAACGAACACGCCAAAGCCGTGATCCAGTCCTGGGCTGACGGCGAGTGGTTCCGCAACCGCCCTACCCTGGCCGACAAGATCAGCCTGCGCGTCTTCAAGGTCACCGGCGAAACCAACACCGACGACCTGTCCCCTGCGCCTGACGCCTGGTCCCGCCCGGACATCCCGCTGCACGCCCTGGCCATGCTGAAAATGGCGCGCGAAGGCATCGTGCCGGACGAGCAAGGCAAGACCGGCCCGATGAAGCAGATCGAAGAAATGCGCGGCCAAGGCTTCCCGATCGCCTACGTGGGCGACGTGGTCGGTACCGGTTCGTCGCGTAAATCGGCCACCAACTCCGTGCTGTGGTTCTTCGGCGACGACGTGCCATACGTGCCGAACAAGCGCGCCGGCGGCTTCTGCTTCGGCAGCAAGATCGCTCCAATCTTCTACAACACCATGGAAGATGCCGGCGCACTGCCAATCGAATTCGACGTTACCAACATGAACATGGGCGACGTGATCGACCTGTACCCACATGCTGGCAAAGTCTGCAAACACGGCACCGACGAAGTCATCACCACCTTCGAAATGAAGACCCCGGTGCTGTTGGACGAAGTCCGTGCCGGCGGCCGTATCCCGCTGATCATCGGTCGCGGCCTGACCGACAAGGCACGTGCCGAACTGGGCCTGGGCCCAACCGACCTGTTCAAGCTGCCTGAAGCACCTGTCGACACTGGCAAGGGCTACACCCTGGCACAGAAAATGGTGGGCAAGGCGTGCGGCCTGCCGGAAGGCAAAGGCGTTCGTCCTGGCACCTACTGCGAGCCGAAGATGACCACCGTGGGTTCCCAGGACACCACCGGTCCGATGACCCGTGACGAACTGAAAGACTTGGCGTGCCTGGGCTTCTCGACCGACCTGGTGATGCAGTCCTTCTGCCACACCGCGGCCTATCCAAAGCCGATCGACGTGACCACCCACCACACCCTGCCTGACTTCATCATGACCCGTGGCGGTGTATCGCTGCGTCCAGGCGACGGCATCATCCACAGCTGGCTGAACCGCATGCTGCTGCCGGACACCGTGGGTACCGGTGGTGACTCCCACACCCGTTTCCCGATGGGCATCTCGTTCCCGGCCGGTTCTGGCCTGGTCGCGTTCGCCGCAGCCACTGGCGTGATGCCACTGGACATGCCGGAATCGATCCTGGTGCGCTTCAAAGGCAAGATGAAACCTGGCATCACCCTGCGTGACCTGGTTCATGCCATTCCTTACTACGCGATCCAGTCGGGCCTGCTGACCGTAGAGAAGAAAGGCAAGAAGAACGCCTTCTCCGGCCGCATCCTGGAGATCGAAGGCCTGAACGACCTGACGCTGGAGCAAGCGTTCGAACTGTCCGACGCCTCGGCGGAACGTTCGGCTGCCGGTTGCACCATCAAGCTGTCCAAAGAGTCCATCACCGAGTACCTGAACTCCAACATCACCCTGCTGCGCTGGATGATCGGTGAAGGCTACGGCGATGCACGTACCCTGGAACGTCGTGCTCAAGCGATGGAAGCCTGGGTCAAGAACCCTGAGCTGATGGAAGCCGATGCCGACGCGGAATACGCCGAAATCATCGAGATCGATCTGGCGGAAATCAACGAGCCTATCCTCTGCGCACCGAACGACCCGGACGATGCCCGTCTGCTGTCGAGCGTTGCAGGCGAGAAGATCGACGAAGTGTTCATCGGTTCGTGCATGACCAACATCGGTCACTTCCGCGCTGCCGGTAAGCTGCTGGAGCAGGTCAAGGGTCAGCTGCCAACCCGTCTGTGGCTGTCGCCGCCGACGAAGATGGACGCTCACCAACTGACCGAAGAAGGCTACTACGGCATCTACGGCAAGGCTGGCGCGCGCATGGAAATGCCGGGCTGCTCGCTGTGCATGGGTAACCAGGCACGTGTAGAGCCGAACTCGACCGTTGTGTCGACTTCCACCCGTAACTTCCCGAACCGCCTGGGTGACGGCGCGAACGTCTACCTGGCCTCGGCTGAGCTGGCGGCTGTTGCTTCCACTCTGGGTCGCCTGCCGACCGTCGAAGAGTACATGGGCTACGCAGCGAAACTGGACACCATGGCCAGTGACGTCTACCGCTACCTGAACTTCGACCAGATCGCCGAGTTCCGTAAAATCGCAGCAAGCGCCAACATCCCGGTGATTCAAGCCTAAGGTGTGTTGACGTAAAAGGACGCCGCGTATTCCACGATACGCGGCGTTTTTTTATGCCTGGGATTTGGCCAGTTGCACGGCACCATCGACACTCAGGGCGCAGAGCTGAACCTGCGGCGCCTGCGCTTCGGGCAATGCCTGCAACACGTCCATCGCCGGATGCCGCACACGCGCCAGCACCAGGCGCTTGCCCTCCCCGCGCACTTGGGCAAAGAACGCCGCCAGAGCTTCAATACTGGTGCCATCCAGGTCCGGCGACTCTTCCAGGCTCAACACCACTGCGTCCACCGGCGACTGGCGCATCAAGCGCAAGGCGGCGCCGAGGATACGTTCAGCATTGGCGAAGAACAGCGCCTCGCTGGGCCGCACGATCAACACACCGGGCACTGCCACCGCATCGGCGTGGTGCTGGCAGTCGACAAAGTCATGGCTATCGCCCAGGCGGCCCAGCACTTGTATGTCGGCCGACGACATCTGCCGCAGCATCAACACCACGCTGATCGCTACCGCCAGCAGCAAACCATCCAGCACGCCCAACACCAGCACCGCCGCCACAGCACAGACCACCAGCAAACGGTCGCGCCGCCACAGAAAATAACGCCCCAGGGGCTGCAGACTCAAGCCCCGCGCCAAGGCATACACGACGATGGCCGCCAGCACAGGCTCCGGGGTCAGCGCCACATACGGCAGCACGGTCAGCACGATCAGCAGCACCACCAAGGCCGCGACAATGCCCGACAGACGCGAGCTGGCCCCCGCCGCTTCATTGGCCGAGGTGGCCGAATACCCGGCACCGGCCGGCATGCCGTGGAACAACCCGGATACCAGGTTGGCCGCGCCCAAGGCCAGCAGGTCGCGGTTGGATGACACATGATCGCCGTGTTTAAGCGCAAACGAGCTGATGGAGCCGTACGACTCTGCATACAGGATCATCACCAAGGCAAACGCCAGTTCGCCCAACCGCAGCCAGTCGGCGAACGGCAAATCCGGGAAGTGCCCCAACGCCAGGCGCAGATCGATCAAACCGATCAGGGCAACGCCGTGGGCCTGCAAGTCCAGGTACTGCCCGGCAACGATGCCCAGCACCACCACCAACAGCCCGCCCGGCAAGCGAGGAATCCGCGCACACACCCACAGCACCAGCAACGCCACCCCGGCCACCGTCGCGGCCGGCCAGTTCCAGCGAGGCAACTGCTCGAGCAATTGCGGCAGGAAGCGGATCAGGTTGTTGTCGGTCAGGTGCACGCCGACCACGCTGGCCAACTGCTTGAGGATGATGGTCAGCGCCAATCCGAAGGCAAAGCCGCGCAACACCGGTTTGGCGATGAACGACGTCACACCCCCCAGCTTGAACAACCCCGCCAGCAGGAACAGCACCGCAGTGATCAGCACCAGGCCGAACGCCAGGGACAGCCTCAACGCCGGATCACCACCGGCCAGGCTGGCCGTAGCCGCCGCCAATACCGCCGCCGAAGACGAGGTGGCCGAAACAATCGCAAAGCGACTGGTGCCGAACAGGCCGTAACACAGCAGCCCTGCAAACAGGGCAATCACCCCAGCCTGGGGTGGCAATGCGGCGATGCTGGAATACGCCACCGCTTCGGGCAGCAACAACCCGGCAATGGACAACCCGGCAAGCAGGTCCTGGATACGGTTGGGTGATGCAACAAACGGGGCATTGGTTTCAGTTTTCAATCGGCCCTACCCATCCCGGCAAATAACGTGCTTCCTGGCTGCGCGCCAGGACCATAGCCTTGGCCAACACCTTGGCACTCGGCTGGCTGACCACATCGCTACCGATACGGGAGCGGAAAAAATCAGCCCAGAGAAACTCGCTGAACGGCGTAGCGTCCTTGGCGTAACCGCCCGCCGTACGCAGCAGGCCCGCCAGGCTGCGATAGGGATCATCCTGCAAGTCGGTAATCTTTCGGGGGATAGCCTCGTAGGAACGACGCAGCCCCCGGGCATCATAAGGGTGAACCCACTGGTTGAACGCCATGACATTCCAGAACGTGCTGCGCTCGACGAACGACAAGTCCTTGAGCATCAGCAACGACACGCTCTTGACCTCTTCCAGCAGCAGGGCCAGGCCAAAGTGGTGGTGATCGGTGATGTAATAACGCTCGTCCGGCCCCAACACGCAGGGGAACCAGTGTTTATCCAGCGCAGCGGCGCGCTCCTTGCGCTTGAGCTTGGTCCAGGCTTCGCGCTTGGCGGCGACCTCAGCCAGGCCGACAGTGAGTTGCGTGGGGTGCAGCTTTTCCAGCTTGCCGGTGACCAGTTGCGGGCGGGGCCGAGCCATGGACAACTCCAAAAAGGAACCTGTAAGCCGACAAGCTTAGCCCTCATTGCAACGCAGGTATCTACAGACACTCCGGCCCCAGCCATTGGCTTTGGCTTTTGATCTTGATCTTGATCTTGATCTTGATCTTGATCTTGATCTTGATCTTGATCTTGATCTTGATCTTGATCTTGATCTGAGGCGCCCCGTTAACCACGCTGGCCGAACGCAGGCTTGAATCCGTGGGTAACCCGGCAGGACGCCGGGTTAGCCGTCCTGGGCCAGGGATGGCCCATGACGGCGGCCCACGGATTCAAGCCTTCGTTCGGGCACACCGAGCCTAGGCGAGGTGCCGAGTGGTGGGGCAAAGACCTTTTGGTTACTTTTGGGGCGTTTGCCAAAAGTGACCCGCCGTAAGGGCGGAACCCTAAGCCGCCGTGACCGCAGCAACGGATATGTACTCCGACCAAAAATCTATAGCGCCCAGCCCACAGTCATCGCAGGCAAGCCAGCTCCCACATTAGAACCGTGTACATCCAATAACACTAAATCGCCTGATAGGCCGCCTTCGCGAGCAAGCCCGCTCCCACAGTTGGAATGTGGGGTGTCAG
>NZ_JBSSAF010000019.1:0-113315 GCF_054058375.1 Pseudomonas sp. TE24901 | reverse complement strand
GATCCCATCCCGAACTCAGTAGTGAAACGATGCATCGCCGATGGTAGTGTGGGGTTTCCCCATGTGAGAGTAGGTCATCGTCAAGATTAAATTCCAAAACCCCATTTGCGAGAGCAGATGGGGTTTTGTTTATGTAGAAGTCCCTGAATTTCACCGGGACGTTGTTAACACAACGGGCTGGTATACAGAATTTCTTGACGACCATAGAGCATTGGAACCACCTGATCCCATCCCGAACTCAGCAGTGAAACGATGCATCGCCGATGGTAGTGTGGGGTTTCCCCATGTGAGAGTAGGTCATCGTCAAGATTGAATTCCGAAACCCCTGTCTGCTAAAGCAGACAGGGGTTTTGTCGTTTAAGGACGCGAATTGTCCACGCCCTTAAACGACGAGGGCAGCCCCAATCGGCAAACACAAAAAAGCCAGCACCTGAAATCAGGCGCTGGCTTTTTAGTCAGTCATGGATCAGAACTGATAGCTCACCGTCGCACTGACATTGCGTTCCTCGCCCAGGTAACAGAAATTCAGGCTCGCACACGACGCGACATAGGTTTCGTTAGACAGGTTGTTGGCATTAAGCCGGACATCCACACCTTTCAACCCTGCCTTGCCCAAGTCATAACCTATCGACGCGTCAAACAAGGTATAGGCAGGTACCTTCATGGTGTTCTCTGCATCCGCCCAGCTGTACCCGACGTAACGTACCCCGCCCCCGAGACGCAAGCCATCCAAGGCCCCGCTATTGAACTTGTAGTCTGCCCATACCGACGCCATGTGACGAGGTGCTTGGGTCGGTGAGTTACCTTTGTTTTCTATCAGATTGTCAGCCGTGCTCAACGTACTCACCATCGACTTGGAGTACTTGATATCCGTGAAGGTGTAGCTGCCCAAAACCTTCAGGCTGTCGGTCAGTTGCATATGGGCTTCCAATTCAAGCCCTTGGGAGCGCACAGCACCTACAGCCCGATAGAAATTCTCTTGCGGCAGTTTGGTTGCCAGATTTTCCTGGTCGATGCGAAACCACGACGCCGTGAACAGGTTATCGGTGCCTGGCGGTTGATATTTCAAGCCCGCCTCCCATTGTGTGCCATCGGTCGGTGCCAGCGGGTTGCCGGCGCTGTCGGAATAGGAGTTAGGGTTAAAGGATTCTGAATAGCTGACATAGGGCGCCAGGCCGTTATCAAAGAGGTACAACGCCCCTGCACGCCCTGTGAGCTTGGTCCGCTTGTCACTGATCTCAGTACCCACGGGGCGGCTCGCCTCCGCGATGCGGTTTTCATCAGACGTCTGCACCCAGTCTTGGCGCAGCCCGAGAGAGAACCGCCACTTATCCATTTCGACCAAGTCTTGCAGATAGACGCCAGTCTGCTCCAGACGCCGCAAGTAACTGGTCGGGCTGTAGTAGCTGATAGCGGAATTGCCGTATACCGGATTAAACGCGTTGATCGGCTGCAGCGACCCACTGGTCCAGTCCACCACCGTCTTACGACGTTGATAATCGGCCCCCAACAACACGGTATGTTTGGTCGCACCGGTAAAAATTTCTGCCTGCAGCATGTTGTCGATGATGAACGCATGCAGCTTTTCATCACCTCCCGAGTAATAGCGGTTCAGCTCGTTACTGGTCGGTGTGGTCCAGCCATAGGCGTACACCTGATCCAGTTGCACCTTGGAGTCGAGGTAACGGAAATTCTGTCGGGCCGTAAGCGCATCATTGAAGCGATGTTCAAACTGGTAACCGAAAGATTGCTGATCACGTTTGTAACCATCGACCCCAGGTTCACCTTCAAAAAAATGACTCGAGATCCGCTGCCCGTTGCGTTGATGCAACGCGCCATCCGCTGGCATCCCCCCGTGATAACCGCCATCAGGGTCATGCTGCAAATAGGCCTGAAGCGTAAGCGAAGTGTCCTCAGTGAAATCGATGCTCAGCGTTGGAGCCAATGCATAGCGTTTCTCCTTGGCATGGTCGAATTGGGTGTCAGACTTGTCCGCTAACCCAGTCAGTCGATAGGCAATGCGCTTGTCGTCGTCCACCGGCCCGCTGAAATCGAAACCCATGCCCCGTTGCCCGTGACTGCCAACTGTCGCTTGAACCTGATGATAAGGTTCGAACAGTGGTTTCTTGCTGGTCAGCGCCACCAGGCCGCCCGGCGAACTGCGTCCATACAGCACGGAAGACGGTCCTTTAAGAATGTCGACCCGTTCCAGAAAGTAGGGATCCACCTGCATCGTGCTGTAGGTACCGCTGTCCCCCATGGACTTCAGGCCATCCAGATAGATGTTGTCGACCGATCCATCGTTGAAACCGCGCATGGCCACGTAGTCATAACGATGGGTTGCGCCATAAGGGTTGGTCAACACGCCAGGTGTGTAACGCATGGCTTGCGCGACGGTCTGGGAGCCCTGGTCGTCCATCTGTTCACGCGTCACCACTGAAACGCTTTGGGAGGTCTCAAGCAGGGCGGTGCTGGTCTTGGTTGCGATTTGGCTATGGGTCGCGTTATAGCCGTCCATGCTGCCCAAGGCATTACCCAGGGCGAAGCCTTTGATGTCAGTGCTGGGCAAAGTCAGCGTGGCGCTTTTCGGCAACACCTGTAGAACAAAGCTGACGCCGTCCTGCGATTCTGCCTGCAACCCCGAACCGGTAAGCAATTGGTTCAAGCCTTGCTCAGCCGAATAGTCACCGTACAATCCGATCGATTGTTTGTCCTGGGTTTGTAACGGCGTGCTGGAGAGGGTGATACCTGCCTCACGGGCAAACTGATTGAGCACGTCACTCAACGAACCGGCGGGGATATCGTAGTGCCGGTGGATCTGTTCAGTGCCTGATTGCGCGGCGATGCCGACAGTCGGCAGCGCACCCAACCCCAGTGCCGTCGACAACAGCGCGGCGCGGATGGCGTTGGCTAGCAAAGGGTGGGGTAAGACAGATGAATCGGTTTGAAAACGCACAGTCATGGTCAATATCCGTAGAGGCCGACGAAGGCAGGTTGAGAGGCTTACTGTCTAAGCCGGGCTCACGGAAAAAAGCCGCCAAAAAAAGTTGATGCAGCACATAAAAAATCAGGTGGACCGTTCCAGGCTCACCCACCAACGTGTGCGATAGCGCACCTGAACCGGGAGTGTCTTGGGCAATATCGCCAACAGCGTGTCGGTGTCTTCCAGGCGGAACACGCCCGACAGCCTCAAATCGCCAACATCGGTCGAACAGCCAAGATAACCCTGTCGGTAGCGGCCCACTTCTGCCAGGAAATCCTCAAGCCGCATGCCTCGTGTGATGATCAATCCGTCGGCCCAGGCCCCTGCATCCATGTCCAGAGGCGGAGCAACGACGGCTTGCGTCTGGTCCACAAGATAGTCCTGCCCCGAGTGGGCCTGAGTGGACAGTCCCCCGGCTGTATGAGGAGAGTGAATGGCCACGTTGCCGCTGACCACACTCAACCGTGTGCAATCGCGCTCTTGGCGTACGGTAAAGCGCCCATCGATGCCTTCGAACAGGCCATGGCGGGTCTTCACCAGCAGGGGCGTTGGCGACACGGCGCCGCAATTGACCAGGATCTCCCCGCGCAGCAACGTGATCAGGCGTTGCTGAGGATCGAAGCTCAGGTCCACTGCGCTGTCGGTATTGAGTTGCAGACGAGTGCCATCTGGTAATTGAATGTTGCGCCGCTCACCCGTGGCGGTGGCGAGGTCGGCCGTCCAGCGCTGCCAGCCCATCAGATCCCTGCTGATCCAGCCTGCCGAGCCCACCAATACGATGCCAGACAACACCTTCAGCGCCTGCCTGCGATCGAGCCCCTGTGCGCTGCTCTCCAACGCCGCGTGTGCCCCAGGGATCGCCGTCAGCCGGCTGTTCAATTCCTGCTGAAGCGCCTGTACCCGCTGCCAGGCCAACTCGTGATCAACATGGGCTTCGCGCCAGTGTTCACATTGCGCATGCAGACGCACATTGGCCCGATTGTGACGCAGACGCAGCGCCCAACTGATGGCTTGTTTGACGACCTGGGAGTCGGGGCCGTGCCGGGAAGCATTCATGTTCCATACCGCAGGACGTAGCAGTGATAGAGCCCTTGCGCGACATACCGCTCCACTGACCGCAACGAGATGCCCATCTGCTGCGCAATCTGCTTGTACGCCAGCCCATCGCACTGAGCCAGCAGAAAAGCCTTACGCACTTTGGGCTTCAAGCCTTCCAGAAGCCGGGCGACCTCCTCCAGCAATTCCAGCACCAACACACGGGCTTCAGCGCTTGGCGCTAATGCCTCCGGCAGATGCGCAATAGCGTCGAGATAAGCACGTTCTATTTCTTCACGACGCCAGTGATCAATCACCAAACCCCGAGCAATGGTGCGCAGAAAAGCGCGAGGTGCCTTCAGTTCGAAGCGTTCGGTTTTCTGCAGCAGCCGCACAAAGGTGTCCTGCGCCAGGTCTGCGGCATCGGCGGCATTACCCAGGCGACTGCGCAACCATGTGTTGAGCCAATGGTGATGGGTGCTGTAGAGCGTCTGCACAACACTTTCACACGGGATGTAGTCAGAAGATGGCATTCACACAGGCCTGGCCAAGCGTCACAAATGATAATTAGTCGCATTGTCGGGAAGGCTGAAAGATTTTGCAATCGCTGAGGCGTGCGGCTGTACCGCTGGTCGGTTTCCCACGTCAAAAGAGGATGCTTCTCACAAATTTCTAAGATTTGCCGGAGCTTGGCCGAAAGCCTGATGAGCCATGCGTGCACCGAAATAGAGCGGCCCGAGAGTCCGCCTATCCCGTTACATGGAATGTTCCACTCGGCACGCTCACCCCCTTTGGCAAAAGAAGTCGATGAAATGAATCTCAAGTTCAGTCATAAAATTCTGTTGGCCGCGTCAGGCGTCGTGGTTCTGGCCTTCGCGTTATTCACGCTCTACAACGACTACCTGCAGCGCAGCACCATCAAGCAAAACCTGGAGTCGTCCATCCAGCAATCCGGCGAACTCACCGCCAGTAGCGTCCAGAACTGGCTCAGTGGCCGCATCCTGGTGCTCGAAAGCCTGGCGCAGAACGTCGCCCACCAAGGCAGCGGTGCCGACCTCCCAGGGTTGGTCGATCAACCTGCGTTCACTTCGAACTTCCAGTTCACCTACGTCGGCCAAACCAACGGCGTGTTCACACAGCGTCCTGACGCCAAGATGCCCGACGGTTACGACCCTCGTCAGCGCCCTTGGTATAAACAAGCGGTGGCAGCGGATAAAACCATGCTCACTCCGCCTTACATGGCCGCAGTGGGTGGCCAGATCGTCACCATCGCCATGCCGGTGAAAAAGAACGGCGAACTGCTGGGTGTGGTCGGCGGTGACTTGAGCCTGCAGACCTTGGTGAAGATCATCAACTCGGTCGACTTCGGTGGTATCGGCCACGCGTTCCTGGTCAGCGCTGACGGCCAGGTCATCGTCAGTCCGGATCAGGACCAGGTGATGAAAAATCTCAAGGACATCTACCCGGGCACCCCTCTTCGAATCGAGAAGGTCAACCAGGAAGTCGTGCTCAACGGCCAGGATCGCATCCTGTCGTTCACCCCTATCAGCGGTTTGCCGGGGGCAGATTGGTACATCGGTCTGTCGATCGATAAAGACAAGGCCTACGCTCCGCTGGGCAAATTCCGTACTTCTGCATTGATCGCCATGTTGATCGCGGTGGTGGTGATTGCCGTGCTCTTGAGTCTGTTGATTCAAGTGTTGCTACGCCCGTTGACCACCATGGGCGTGGCCATGCAGGACATTGCCCAAGGCGAAGGCGACCTGACCCGCCGCCTGGATGTCACCAGCAAGGACGAGTTCGGCGAAGTCGGCAGTGCATTCAACCAATTCGTCGAGCGTATTCACGCCTCCATCTCCGAAGTGTCCTCGGCAACCCGTCAGGTGCACGATCTGTCCCAGCGTGTCATGGCGTCGTCCAACGCCTCGATCATCGGCTCCGACGAGCAGAGTGCACGTACCAACAGCGTGGCTGCGGCGATCAACGAACTGGGTGCTGCCACCCAAGAGATCGCCCGCAACGCTGCCGATGCTTCCCAGCACGCCAGCGGGGCCAGCGAGCAGGCCGACGATGGACGCAAGGTCGTTGAGCAAACCATCCTGGCGATGTCGGAGCTGTCACAGAAGATCAGCCTGTCCTGTACTCAGATCGAAACCCTCAATGCCAGCACCGATAACATCGGCCACATCCTCGATGTGATCAAAGGTATTTCCCAGCAGACCAACCTGCTGGCCCTGAACGCAGCGATCGAAGCGGCTCGCGCCGGTGAAGCCGGGCGTGGTTTTGCCGTGGTGGCCGATGAAGTGCGCAACTTGGCTCACCGTACCCAGGAGTCAGCCGAGGAGATCCACAAAATGATCACCTCGCTGCAAGTGGGCTCGCGTGAAGCGGTGACCACCATGAACGCCAGCCAGTCTTCCAGCGAGGAAAGTGTTGAAGTGGCCAACCAGGCCGGTGCGCGCCTGGTCAGCGTGACGCAGCGGATCGTAGAGATCGACGGCATGAACCAGTCGGTGGCTGCCGCGACCGAGGAGCAGACCGCAGTGGTGGAGACCCTCAACGTCGACATCAACCAGATCAACCTGCTGAACCAGCAGGGCGTGGCCAACCTCAACGAAACCCTGAAAGACTGCGATGCGCTGTCGCAACAGGCCAGCCGCTTGAAGCAACTGGTCGACAGCTTCAAGATCTGACGCGTTGATTGGACGGGCAGGAGCGAGCCACCTCGCTCCTGCTGTTCAACTGAATAGCCGGCGGACGTTCTCCAAGGCGCTGTCGGCGAATGCCTGAACAAACGCTTCAAAACCTGCGTGTGCCGTTTCGACGGGCTCGGCAATAATCGTCCACACCACTTTCGAACACTCTGTGCCATGGGCCTCCACGCTCATCGCCGCCCACAGCCTGGCGATCCCTAGCGTGTTGTAGAGGGTGGTCCAGGTCATGTGCATGGCCTGCTCATCACGGCTGTTGAGTTGCTCCACGACGCAATGGCCGTCCTTGAAGAACTTCGTGCGTAAAGCTCCTACTCCAGTGCCGGTCATTTCGATACGGGCCAGGGCAGGAATGAACCTATCGAAGCGGGCGAACTGGCCCACCACATCCCACACGCGGGCAGCACTGCTGGTGACAACGGCAGCGGCCACTACCGGTCTGGCCTGTGGGTTGCGAATCAATGTATCGGGTTGCAGCGGTTTCATGAGGTTTTCCTGACGCGGTTTACAAAAAGCCGATGGTCTTGAGGTAGTTGCACCCTTTGCTCAGCAAGAGAGGGTCTTTGGCCGGGTACTGTTCACCCATCCGTTGAACACCTCGCCGCGCGTTGTCATGCAGAATCATCGAGGTGTCACCGATGTCGTCCCCCAGGGTATCGAGATAGAACCCGAGCACGCCGAACAGCGCGTTGTCCTGGCCCACCGTACGCAGTGCCTGTTGCCAGTGCGCAACGTCTACCCGCTCAAACAGGCAGCCTGCGCGGTTGAACGCGTCCAGGTACTCTGCCCAGCTCAAGGGCTGTGGGTTATGCAGGTTGAACACATGTGCGGCAGAGTGAAATTCACCGCAGTGCAATGCAATGAAGCGGGCGAAGAAGTCTACCGGCATCAGGTCGAAGTTCAGGTCCAGCTCAGGCACCAGGCCCAGTTGCAGCGAACCTTTGAGCATCAGCATCAGGCGGTTCCGGTGGGGTTGGCAGACACCGTTGCGCGTGTTGAAACTGATATTGCCGGGGCGGTGGATATTCACCCACGCGCCTTGTTCGATCGCGCGCCCCAACTGTCGCTCGGCCACCCATTTGGAAAGGTTGTAGCCGTTCTTGATGAACACCGGTGGTGTCGCCGCGGCGGGGGCTTCCAGGACATGCCCCTGTGCATCGCGGCTGCTGGAGGCCGACAGCGTCGAGATAAAATTGAAGACTTTCTTGCAGTGGGTTTCGCACAGCCGCACGCACTCGGCTATCGGCACGACGTTGTCCGGGGCCAGAGACGCATAGTCCATCACATGGTTGACGTGTGCGGCGTTGTGCACGAGTACCCCGTAATTGCGCGCCAGGTCGTTGTAGCGCTCGCAGGTCAGGCCTAAGCGGGGCCGGCTGATATCGGCTGCGTAAACCTGCACTCGGCTCAGGTCCAGGTGTTCCAGTTGATACTCGCGCAGGGCGTCGGCAAAGCGGGTATCCGCCGCACGCTCGGGTGATTCACGTACCAGGCACGCAACGTGTGTGGCGCCGCCCGCCAGAAGCGCCTGCACGATATGGACACCGACAAAACTGTTGGCCCCTGTGACGATGACTTTGCGCGGGTTACCGACGTGATCGCCGGGCAGCGTTTTGAAGTCCCATTCCCGCTGAGCATCATATGAAGCCTGGTCGGTCACCCTGTCGGGCATCACGCCGTCTTCCATCAGCACCGCAAGCGTGCGAATCGTTGGGCTTTCAATAAAGTGACTCAGGGAAAAACTGCGCCCAAACTGATCGCGAATCCGCAGCAACAAGGTCGACAGCAGCAAGGAGTGGCCGCCAAGGTTGAAGAAGCTCACGTCGATGGGCAACCCGTCGGAGGGCCGTTCCAGCAATTCGCTCCACAGGTCGGCCAGGTGCGTTTGCAGGGGCGTTCGTGCCGTGTCGGCAGCGGCACATGCAATGCGTGTGACCGGCCATGCAAGCAAAGCCTGGCGATCGACCTTACCGTTGTCGGAGCATGGCATGCGCGGCAACTCCGTCCAGATCTGAGGGCGCATGTAATCTGGCAGCCATTGCTGTGCGTACTCGGCCAGGCAGGCGACAGTGGCCCCCGTTTCGGGTTGGCTGGCAAATCCCCGGATCCGCTGATCATCATCAATCACCACGGTCACTTGGCGAAACAGACGGCTGTTGCGCACACACTGTTCGATCTCCTGGGGGGTCACTCGAAAGCCACGTATTTTCACCTGCTGGTCGCGGCGTCCGCCCAGTTCGATGCCGTCTGCTGTCCACTTTGCCAAATCGCCGCTGCGATAGGCTCGCAGGGTTTGCCCTCCGGGAATGTCCAGTTCCAGGAAGGGGCCGTGTGCCTGTTGAGGCCTGCCCACATAGCCAAGGCTTACGCCAGGGCCGACGATGTACAACTCGCCCATGACGTGCTCACCGACCGGCTGCAGGTCGTCATCGAGTATCAGTACCTGGCAGTTGGCGATGGGACGACCGAGGCTGCGATTACCGTCGCCAGGGCGCAGCGTGCGATGGGTGACCAGTACGGTGGTTTCGGTGGGGCCATAAAGGTTGTGCAAGTGGCATTGTTGCGCCAATCGATCGATCACGCAGGGCTCACAGGCCTCGCCACCGGTGAACAGGTGTGTCAGGCCCAGCGGTTGCTTCAGGGGCAGGATGCTGAGCAACGCCGGTGGCAGGAAACCGTGGGTGATGTGCTGCTGGCTGATCAGCGCCAGCAGTTGTTGCGGGTCGCGGCGTTGCTCTGCAGTCGGGACGACCAATGTTGCGCCGGCGATCAAGCTGGGGAAGATATCGATCAGCGAGGAGTCAAAACTCAACGGCGAAAATTGCAGGACTCGGCTGTTTTCGTCGACGGCCATGCGGCGACGAAACCACGTCGAGAAATGCGCAAGATTACCTTGGCTCAGCAAGACGCCCTTGGGCTGGCCAGTCGTTCCCGATGTGTAGAGCACCATGCACGGCAGGGCGGCAGCGGGGCGCTTGCGCATCAGCGGCGTTATGGCCTGTCTGTTCAACGGGGCGTGCGCACTGACATTCAACGATGTGAACTCATGGCGCAGCGGATGCGCCTCCCCGTGCAGCAAAACGCTCGCCCCTGCGTTTTCCAGCATCAGCCGTTGGCGTCGCGTGGGATGGTCCGGTGCCAGTGGCAGGTAGACGGCGCCGCAGCCCAGTACGGCAAGCATGCTGGCGTACAGGTCCACTGACTTCTCCAGGCACACCCCGACCACCGGGACCGTCTCTGACGTCTTGAGCAACGGGTACAGTTGGCGTTGGATCACCAGGGCACGAGCCTGCAATTGGCGATACGTCACCTCGCGGCCTGAGAGGTTCAGGGCTGTTCGCGACGCAAACGCCTGTAGGCTGGCCTGCAACTGTTCGATCAACGGGACCTCGGCCTGCTGCAGCAAGGTCTCATCGGTCGTGCGATTCAAATGATGCACAAATGCCAGCGCATCCAACGCCTGCAATCCCTTCTCGGGCCAATCATTGGCCGTTGCGCCCTCCCGAAAATGCTCCGGGTCCCGTGAGAAGCCGCTGACCTGCAAGGCCACCCACTCCGTTAACACGGCGATTGCTTGCTGGCGCAGGCACTGGCCATTACCGCTGGGGTGTGCAGCCAGGTCCAATGTAGCCAGCAGGTGCCGGGCATTGTCGTAGCTGCGCAGTTGCAGGGCAGGCAACCCGCACTCGGCCACGGGGCCCACGCCCAGGCGCAGGCTGATTCGCGGGGCTTCGTAACGGTGGGCGGGTACCGGCTGGCTGCCGTCCTCTATCAACAGGTCGACCGCCTCGTCGCCTGCCACATGCCCATACTGTTCCAGCTCCAGCCTCAGCGCCGCCAGGGCTTTGCTGATGCCGGCAAACGCGATGGTCAAGCGCCTCATGCTGGCCTCCCGGTAACCGGCAGATAGTCGTTCAGCGCCCGGGCCACGCTCGCAGTCTGCAGCAGGCCGCTGTGATGCAGGAACCCCATGATGTTGGCAAGCAACGGGTGGTGGCGGCCGATGGGAAAATCCATGGCCGCCACTTCGGCCCTTAGAGCAGTACGAACGTCAGCGCTGACATCGAAGTGTTCGATCAGCTGCAGGTTGAAGTGCTTTTGCAGGTTATTGGTCAGGTAATGTGCCAGGAAGATAGGCAGAGCTTGGGCGATGCTGTCACGGTCATCCGCGCTCGCGGTTTGCCAATAGAGGCGCACCAGGCGTGTCCAGAACAGCGCGTGGCGTCCTTCATCAAACAGGTGATCGGCCATCAAGCCGCGTACGGATGCCTTGATACTGCTGTCCTTGGAAAACGCCGCCACGTCATGAGTCACGGTGTTCTCGGCAATCGCCACGCCCACCAGTTCCATGGCATCGCGCAGATGTGCCGGCACCTGCGCCTGGGCTGCTGGCAAGGCGTGGCTCAGCTCGATCTGTTCGGGCATGTCGATAGGAGCAATGCCGGTCAACGCCACGGTCTGCTGCAAGAAGTCCAGCGCGACCAGCGCGTGGTAGTCCTCGTCGACAACGACGGTCATCGCGTCGTATCGGCAGGCAAGGGGGAGGGGCTGTGGGAAACGGTTCTTCGCAATACGGCGGGCGGTCTTGTCGACGATCTCGGTTTCGAAAATCACCACGTCATTGATGAACTTATAGAAGCTCTGCACCAGCGCAAAGTCGCGCCACTGTGGGCAATGTTCAAGAAACGTCGCGCTGAGCACCAAGGGCTGTCGGCACAGCGGGTAGATCAGCTTGTCATCGTCTTCCAGCAGGCGGCGGGGGCGTGTGCGAATGGTTGCGCGATGCTCCCAGTCATCGGCGATGGAGCGGTAGTCGCAGGTGTTCATGGGTGTACCTCATGCAGCGAGGTACGTAAGGCGTCCCAGAGCGTAATGCGGCTTTCTACGGCGGCGAGTGCCCTTTCATCGGCTTCGCGCCGGTGGTTCGGATCGGCAGTCACCAGGCGTTCCAGCAACTGTTCTGCGGCGGGCCCATGTTCCTGGGCGTCCAGTTCGATATGGCGCTCAAGGTAGTTGCGCAAGGCGGGTGCCTGGCCAGGCATAAGCACATCCTGGTGCAGGAGGCGTTCAAACATCCCTGGAATGACACACTCGCGCCCGTGAAGAAAGACCGCTGCCACACAATGGGTCGGTGCATTCAGGGCAAGGTGCAGTGTGCTGTCGACAAAGCGGGCAAGCTCGGGAAGCACATCGATCATGGGCAGGGCGGCGCGGGCGTCCACGCCTTGGCGTTGCAATGCGAGGAAGCGATGGATGCTCGACGTGTCGGCACCCACCTCGCCCATTGCCTCCAGGTACAACTCGAAATGGCTGCAATGGCCGCCGGTTGGATGCGTGTCGGACTCCTCGGCCAATACGATTTCATTGATCAGGCGAGCAGACTGTGGATCGGAAGGGGGAAGCCAGGGTAATCGAACGCATGTCAGGTCTCGTTGCAGGCGTTTGGCGAGTGTCATGAAATCCCAGACTGCGAATACATGGTTTTCCATGAAACGCTGTAACTTTCTGTGTGAGGTTATTTCAATAAACAGCGGGTGGTTGCACAGATGAAGTTTTTTCTGTTCCAGTAATGATTGATACATGGTTGATGCCTATAAGTTGTTGCGTTCGCTGTGAGAGCAGCGTCTGGCTTTTATAGCCGAATAGTAGATAGGTCCAGGCCTTGCACACGCTGTGGTGCAAAGGTGGTAGATGTGTGGGGTCTGGTAATAAAAGATGATAAGCCGGTTAGTTACGGCTCTGGGTATACGAATTTATTAGAAGTTTTTCTAAATAATTTGAGTTGTAAGTTGGGGGCGTAACTAAAGGTGGGACATTTCTTGAAGGCGAGCGGGACCATTAATATCAGTTGTTTTAATAGGAATAGTTGTTTGGGAGGCTATTTCTCTCGGGGCTCTTTCTGCACGAAAGAACCCCACCGTGACTTACTTGCTGGCAGCTTCCAGGCCCTTGAGGTAGGTCGTGATCACTTCCATGCCTCGCATCAAGTGATTGCGTAGCGTCAGGATGCTTTCCTCGGTTTTCTTCTGGGCCACAAGGTTCAGCAATTCGCGATGGTCTTCCTGGGACGTCTCGCCCAGCCCCATGGCTTCCAGGTTGAAGCGCAGGAAACGCTCCTCTTCGTTCAAACCGTGCTCCACCAGTTTGAGCAGTCGCTGGTTCGGCGCCTTGCCGTACAAGGCCATATGAAACAGCCGGTTCAGGCGACCGATTTCGGTGTAGTCCTTTTCTTGTTCCAGGGCGGTGATGCAGGCGTCTGCCTTGGCAATATCGTCGGCCGTCAACAGTGGGATCGACAGGCGCAACGCCTCCGATTCCAGCAGCATGCGCAGGGCGTAGGTTTCCGCCGAATTGTCTTCGATCAATGGCGCAACCACGGCACCCTTGTGAGTCACCACGTGCAGCAACGACTGGGCTTCAAGCTGGCGCAAGGCTTCCCGCACGGGCATGCGGCTGACTCCGAAAAGGCTGGCCAGCTCCTGTTGGCGCATGGCCGTGCCACAGGGCAAACGGCCATCGAGGATGGCATTGCGCAGGGTTTCTTCAATCACGCCGCGCGCAAGGTGCGCGGGAATAGGCCCACTGATCTTGATGCTGTTCAAAGGGTTCGGCTTCTGCGTCACGGTTACGCTATCCTCCTTTTCAAAAGGGTGTGGCTAATTGGATCCAAAGCACACTAGAGACTGCCCATAAGCTTGTCAAACAGGCACGGTTTCGGCTTGTAAGCGGCTCAACACGCCACTCCGCACGCCCACATCAAGCCTTGATGGCGTCTTACGCACTCAGGTCAAACCGGCTTGATATTGCGCGTCCAACGCCCATTTTGCGTGCTAAGGATTAAACGTTTCGCCCCATCCGTTTATTCCCCCACGGCCGAGCGGTGCACGCTGTGCCCCCTACATTCCCCATCTATAGATATTCATTAACGGTATTTAAATTGCTGTTCTTATATCTATAAAGTCACCCTCCTGTCTGATCGGGAGTGAACTCATGTCCGCCGCCTCTACTGTTCCAACAGCGACCCCATCCGCCCAATTGTTCGAGATCCGTCCACTGGCCGGCAGTGTCGGCGCCGAGGTCATCGGCCTGGATTTGTCCCGACCGGTCAACGACCAGGATTTCGCCCGCATCCACCGTGCGCACCTGGACCATCACGTCGTGGTTTTTCGTGACCAGCGCATCACTCCCGAACAACAGATCGCCTTCAGCCGCCGCTTTGGTGTGTTGCAGATCCACGTGCTCAAACAGTTCCTGCTGGCCAACCATCCGGAAATCCTGATCGTCTCCAACATCATCGAAAACGGCCAATCCATTGGCCTGGGTGACGCAGGAAAATTCTGGCATTCGGACCTTTCCTATAAAGAGCTGCCAAGCCTGGGCTCGATGCTGCACGCCCAGGAACTGCCCTCCGAGGGCGGCGATACCTTGTTTGCCGACATGCACAAAGCCTGGGACCAATTGCCTGAACACCTGCGCACAGCGGTCGAAGGCCGAAGCGCCGCGCATTCCTACACCGCGCGTTACAGCGAAACCAAATTCGAAGGCAACTGGCGCCCGACCCTCACCCCGGAACAGCTCGCCCAAGTGGCCGAAGTGGTGCACCCGATCGTGCGCACTCACCCGGAAAACGGTCGCAAGGCGCTCTTCGTCAGTGAAGGCTTCACCACGCGTATCGTGGGCCTGCCGGAGGACGAAAGCCGCGACCTCCTGGCCCAGCTCTACGCCCACAGCGTCTTGCCGGAAAACATCTACCGCCACCAGTGGCAGCCCCACGACATGGTGTTCTGGGACAACCGTTCGTTGATCCACCTGGCCGCCGGTTGCCCGAGCCACCTGCGGCGCAAGCTGTTTCGCACCACCATCCAGGGCGACGCGCCTTTCTGATCCCCACTTCCCGGCTAGAGAGATGAAATGAACGCGCCCCTGCAAGGCCACGCGGCCAGCACGTTGAATACCCCCCAGCCTTTGTTGGCGGTGGACAAAGTCAGTCTTGAGTACCGCACCCCCGAGCGCGTGGTGCGGGCCACCCACCAAGTCAGTTTCGAGATCGACCCGGCCGACCGCTACGTGCTGCTCGGCCCGTCGGGCTGTGGCAAATCCACGCTGCTCAAATCCATCGCCGGCTTTATCAAGCCCTGCGAAGGTGAGATCCGCCTGCAGGGGCAAAAAGTCGAACAGCCAGGCCCCGATCGCATCGTTGTGTTCCAGGAATTCGACCAGTTGCCACCGTGGAAGACCGTCAAGCAGAACGTGATGTTTCCATTGTTGGCGTCCAAGACCCTCAAGCGCCGCGAAGCCGAAGAACGCGCCTTGCACTACCTCGACAAGGTCGGTCTCAGCGCCTTCGCCGACGCCTACCCCCATACCCTGTCCGGCGGCATGAAAGCCCGCGTCGCCATCGCCCGCGCTTTGGCCATGCAACCGAAAATCCTGTTGATGGACGAGCCCTTCGCCGCCCTCGATGCCTTGACTCGACGCAAGATGCAGGAAGAGTTACTGCTGCTCTGGGAGGAGGTGCGCTTCACCCTGTTGTTCGTCACCCACTCCATCGAAGAGGCGTTGGTGGTGGGCAATCGCATCCTGTTGCTGTCGCCCCACCCTGGCCGGGTGCGTGCGGAAATCCATAGCCATCAGTACGACCTGCACAGCCTTGGCGGCGTTGAGTTCCAGGCCTCGGCGCGGCGTATCCATCGCCTGCTGTTCGATGAAGCGCCCGAGGCCGAGCAAGAGCTGGGTTTTGCTGATATCCGCATCGCTTACTGAAGGGGCCGCTCATGCGCCAGGAATACGAAATCACCCTCGAACCGCTGCTCAGCGTCCCCGTGGAACGCGAGCTGCCCCTGCGTCAGCGCCTGTGGCAGCAAGGTTGGCTGCGCAAGGGCTTGATCCTGATCGTGCTGGCCATTCTGTGGGAGGCTGTCGCGCGGTATCAGAACAACGACCTGCTGCTGCCGAGCTTTTTGCAGACGTCCCAGGCGCTGTTCGACGGCCTGCTCAGCGGCGAATTGCTCAGCAAGGTGAGCATTTCGCTGGCGGTGCTGATCAAGGGTTACCTGATCGGCATCGTGCTGGCGTTTGCCCTTACCACATTGGCGGTCTCGACCCAGTTGGGCCGTGACCTGCTCAGCACCCTGACCTCGATGTTCAACCCGTTGCCGGCCATTGCGCTGCTGCCGTTGGCGCTGCTGTGGTTCGGCCTGGGGCAGAACAGCCTGATCTTCGTGCTGGTGCATTCGGTGTTGTGGGCGTTGGCGCTCAATACCTATTCGGGGTTCCTCGGCGTGTCCGAAACCCTGCGCATGGCCGGCCGCAACTATGGCCTCAAAGGCATGCGTTTCGTGCTGTTCATCCTGATCCCGGCTGCGCTGCCGTCGATCCTCTCGGGCCTCAAGATCGGCTGGGCTTTTGCCTGGCGCACGCTGATCGCCGCCGAGCTGGTGTTCGGCGCCACCAGCGGCAAGGGCGGGCTGGGGTGGTACATCTTCCAGAACCGCAACGAGCTGTTTACCGACAAGGTGTTTGCCGGTTTGGCCGTGGTGATCCTCATCGGCCTGCTGGTGGAAAACCTGGTGTTTGACACCTTCGAGCGGCTGACGGTGAAGCGCTGGGGCATGCAGCGCTCCTAACCCTGCTAGGATTGCACCCCATTCACTCTCCACTGAACACGAGTGCTTGGCATGCAACTACCGGACATGAACCTGTTGGTCGCCCTCGACGCCTTGCTCGACGAAGGTAGTGTGGTGGGCGCGGCGCGGCGGATGAACCTGAGCCCTGCGGCCATGAGCCGAACCCTCACGCGCATTCGCGAAGCGGTGGGCGACCCGATCCTGGTGCGCGCCGGGCGTGGCCTGGTGCCGACGCCCAAGGCGCTGCAGCTGCAAGGCCAGGTGCGCAATGTGGTGGAGCAGGCGGCGGTGCTGTTTCGTTCCGCCGAGCAGGTCGACTTGAGCACGTTGCGCCGCCGCTTCAGTGTGCGGGCCAATGACTTTTTCATCGGGGTGTATGGCGGTCGGCTGTTCGACACCATGGAGCGTGTCGCACCGCTGTGTGAGTTGTGCTTCGTGCCCGAAGGCGATACCGACGACGATGCGCTGCGTGAAGGGCGGCTGGACCTGCGGGTGAGCAATACCTTGCCAGCCAGCCCCGAAGTGAAAGTGCAGAACCTGTTTTCCACTACCTTTGTCGGCCTCGCCCGGGAAGACCACCCGTTGTTTGACGAAGAGATCACCGCCGCACGCTTCGCCAGCTATTCCCACATCAGCATCTCGCGGCGTGGCAAGGCCCGCGGGCCGATCGACACCGCGCTGAATGCCCTGGGCCTGGAGCGCCGTGTCGCGATGATTGCCCCAGGCTTCCACGGCGCGATGTTCATGCTGCCCGATTCCGATCTGCTCCTGCCGGTGCCCAAGGAAGCGTTGCTGAGCGCCAACCGCCTGAAGCTGCCGTTGCGCGCCTTCCCGCTGCCGATCTCCTTGCCCACCTTGGTGTTGGCCCAATCCTGGCACCCGCGCTTCGACAAAGACCCGGCCCACAAGTGGCTGCGCGAAACCATGCGCGAAAGCTGCCACGCCACCTGGCTCGAAGCCCAGCCCACCTGACACAAACCCCATCTCACACCCCACACCCTTTGTAGGAGCCCGGCTTGCCGGCGATGGCGTTTCCAAGACCGCCATCGCCGGCAAGCCGGGCTCCTACAGGTATGTGCGTTGTATACACGATTGCGTTTCACGCACTTATAAGCTTCCGATAAGTAACTTTTTGTCATGTATGTGGCTGATTAAACTGCTCCGGTATTTTTACTTTCGAGCTATCCGTTCATGACTTCCCTCGCTGCCCCCACCCTCGCGGCCGCAGCCAAACCCACCGCGATGAGCCCACCCGTGTTCGGCCCGCGCATCATCATCGGCCTGGTCGGTGTGTTGCTGGCGGTGTTGGTGTCAGGCCTCAACGAGATGGTCACCAAAGTGGCGCTCGCCGATATCCGCGGGGCGCTGTACATCGGCTATGACGAAGGCACCTGGCTGGTCGCGGCCTACACCGCCACGTCAGTCGCGGCCATGGCCTTTGCGCCCTGGTGTTCGGTGACCTTTTCCCTGCGCCGCTTCACCCTGTGCGCCATCGGCCTGTTCACCGTGCTGGGCATCCTGTGCCCGTTTGCGCCGAACTACGAAAGCCTGCTGGTGCTGCGCACCGTGCAAGGCCTGGCGGGCGGGGCGCTGCCGCCGATGCTGATGACCGTGGCACTGCGTTTCCTGCCCGCCAACGTCAAGTTGTATGGGCTGGCCGGCTACGCGCTGACCGCCACTTTCGGCCCGAGCCTCGGCACGCCGTTGGCGGCGCTGTGGACCGAATACGTCGGCTGGCAATGGGCGTTCTGGCAGATCGTCGGGCCTTGCCTGCTGGCAATGGCCGCCGTGGGCTACGGCCTGCCGCAAGACCCGTTGCGCCTGGAACGCTTCAAGCAGTTCAACTGGCGCGGCCTGCTGTTGGGGTTCCCGGCGATCTGCATGCTGGTGATCGGCCTGCTGCAAGGTAATCGCCTGGACTGGTTCGAGTCGAGCCTGATCACCGGCTTGCTGTGCGGCGGCACGCTTTTGCTGGTGCTGTTTATGCTCAATGAATGGTCGCAGCCGATCCCGTTTTTCAAGTTGCAGATGCTCGGCCTGCGCAACCTGTCGTTTGCCCTGATCGTGTTGGCCGGCGTGCTGATGGTGCTGACCTCGGTGATCCTCATCCCCTCAAGTTTCCTCGCACAGGTCCAGGGTTACCGCCCGCTGCAAACCGCGCCAGTGATGTTGCTGATGGCGCTGCCGCAGCTCATCGCACTACCTCTGGTGGCCGCGTTGTGCAACCTGCGCTGGGTCGACTGCCGCTGGGTGCTGGGCGTTGGCCTGGGCATGCTGGTGCTGTGTTGCGTGGGCAGTGCGCACCTGACCTCGGCGTGGATCCGCGACGACTTCTATGGCCTGTACCTGCTGCAAATCTTCGGTCAGCCCATGGCCGTGCTCCCGCTGCTGATGCTGTCCACCGGCAGCATCCAACCGATGGATGGGCCGTTCGCCTCGGCCTGGTTCAACACCATCAAAGGCCTGGCCGCCGTGATCGCGACCGCCGTGCTGGATGTGCTGACCACTCGGCGCCTGCACTTCCACTCGAACATGTTGGTGGACGGCCTGGGCAACTCCCCACTGGTCGACGCCGATGCGCCGGGCCTGGCGCACCGCCTGCACGAACAGGCTGTGGTGCTCACGTCTTCAGATCTTTATTACGTCATGGCCGCCGTCGCGGTGGCGTTGATTCTGCTGATTTTCTGGATGCCGACGCGGATTTTTCCACCGCGCGCACCGACCTAGCCAAAAGGATTGCTCATGAAACGCAAAGACAAAATCGCCGTCTCCACTATCGCGGTGTTCGCTGTGGGCGTGCTGGTGTACCTGATTGCACCGGGCGTGCTGGGCAGCAAGCGCCAGACCACCAACGACGCGTTCGTCGCCGCCGACTTCACCCTGGTTGCGCCGCGCGTGGCGGGCTTCATCAAAGAAGTGCTGGTGGAAGACAACCAGCGGGTCAAGGCCGGCCAGTTGCTGGCGCTGATCGACGATCGCGATTTTCGTGCTGCCGCCCAGGCTGCCGACGCCGACACTCTCGTCGCCCAGGCCCAACTGAAAAACGCCACGGCCACCCTGGAGCGGCAAAGCTCGGTCATCGCCCAGGCCCAGGCCACCGTCGCGGCAGACCGTGCCGAAATGGCCTTTGCCGAACACGAACTGAACCGTTACAACCACCTCGCCGGCGTCGGCGCGGGCACTGTGCAGAACGCCCAGCAAGCCAAGACCCGCATCGATCAGGCCACCGCACGGCTGGCCAACGCCACTGCCGTGCTCGCGGCCGAACGCAAGCAGGTTGAGATCCTCACCGCTCAGCGTGATGCCGCCGAAGGGGGGCTCAAGCGTGCCCAGGCGGCCTTGGAGCTGGCCAGCTTTCAGCTGTCCTACACGCGCATTGTGGCGCCGGTGGACGGCATGGTCGGCGAGCGTGCCGTGCGCGTCGGTGCCTACGTGACGCCGGGCAGCAAGATCCTCGCCGTGGTGCCGTTGGCCGATGCCTACGTGGTAGCCAATTTCCAGGAGACCCAACTGTCCCACATGCACGCGGGCCAGGCGGTGCAGGTGCGTGTCGACAGCCTGGATGGCGAGTTGCTCAACGGCCATCTCGAAAGCCTGGCGCCGGCCACCGGGGTGACGTTCGCGTCGGTCAAGCCCGACAACGCCACCGGTAACTTCACCAAGGTGGTGCAGCGCATTCCGGTGAAGATCGTGCTGGAGCCTGGCCAGGCCCACGCCGAGCGCCTGCGGGTCGGCATGTCGGTGGAAGCCAGCGTCGATACCCAGCCGGTGGCAAAAAACCGTGAGGTGGCTCAGCAATGAAGCACATCGCGTGGCTCACCTTGAGCCTCATCAGCCTGAGCGCCTGCACGGTCGGCCCGGATTTCCACACGCCCCAAAGCCCGCAAGTGACGCAATGGAGTGAACCCCAGGGCCGTCAGGCCGACAGCCGTGCGACCAGCGACCCGTTGCAAGAGCGCTGGTGGGACGTGTTCCACGATGAGCAACTTTCGGCCCTCACGCGCCGTGCGCTCACCGACAACCTCGACCTGAAGCTGGCCAGCAGCCGCCTGCAACAGAGCCGTGCCGTGCGCCAGGTGACCACCGCCGAGCGTTACCCCAACGTCAACGCCACCGGTGACTACCTGCGCCAGCGCAACAGCGCCAAGGGCTTGAGCGACCCATCCGGCGAAAATGGCCGTTCGGCCTACAACCAGTGGGACATGGGCTTCTCCGCCGCCTGGGAGCTGGATTTCTGGGGCCGGGTCAAACGCGAGACCGAAGCCGCGGACGCCACCCTGCAAGTGGCCGAAAATGACCGTCGCACTGTGCTGCTGTCAGTCCTTGCCGAGACCGCCCAGGACTACATCCAGCTGCGCGGCGTGCAAAATACCCGCGCCGTCACCGAGCAGAATCTCGACGTCGCCCGCCACAGCCTCAAGCTCTCGCAATTGCGCCTGGCCGACGGCGTGGCCACCGATTTGGACGTTGCCGAAGCCGCCGCCCAAGTGGCGGCTATCGAAGCGCGGCTGCCGGATTTGCAGCAACGCCAGGACCAGTTGATCAACGCCCTGAGCCTGTTGATGGGCGAGCCGCCACAAGCCCTGCATGCACAGTTGTCCAAAGACGCCGCCGTGCCACAAACCCAGCGCCAGGTCGCCATCGGCCTGCCTTCGGAGCTGGCCGAGCGTCGCCCGGATATCCGTCAGGCCGAAGCGCGTTTGCATGCCGCCACCGCCAACATCGGCGTGGCCAAGGGGGACTTCTACCCGCGCATCACGCTGTCCGGCAGCCTTGGCTCCCAGGCGATGCAACTGTCGGACTTTGGCTCATGGGGCTCGCGCGCTTTTGCCTTCGGCCCGCAGTTCAGCCTGCCGCTGTTCAATGGCGGGCGCCTGCAAGGCATGTTGAACCTGCGTGAAGCCCAGCAGCAGGAAGCGGCGCTGGCCTACCAGCAAACCGTGCTGCGCGCCTGGCATGAGATCGACGACCAACTGACCCGCTACAACGCCAGCCAGTTGCGCCGTGACAGCCTCGCCGAGGCCGTGCGCCAGAACCAGATCGCCCTGGCCACCGCGCAGCACCAGTACGTGGAAGGCGTGGTGGATTTCGTCAACGTGCTGACCGTGCAAAGCGCGCTGCTGGCCACCCAGGAGCAATGGGTTGAAAGCTCCACGGGCGTTTCGCTGGCGATGGTCGGGCTGTACAAGGCGTTGGGCGGCGGCTGGGAATCGGTGTACCCGCTGCAAACGGCCGCACGCTGATCTGCAAAGAGTTTTTGTCAGTCGCGAAATAAGGTGTAATGATAATTGCTCTCAATAATGTATCTGAGCTTTTCATGGACACCGCGACTGACGGCCAGCAACAGCTTCACCTCCTGTACCGCGACCATCACGGCTGGCTGCAAGGCTGGTTGCGCCAGCGCCTGGGCGACCGCGAGCACGCCGCCGATGTGGCGCAGGACACGTTCCTGCGCCTGCTGGTGTCCGGGCGTTTTCCCGGTGACAAGGAAAGCCGCAGCTACCTGGTGCAGATCGCTCGCAACCTGGTGATCGACCAATGGCGGCGCCTGCGCATCGAGCGCGCCTACCTGGAAAGCATCGCGCACCTGCCGGAGCCGGAGTCACCGTCCCTGGAAACCCGCGCGCTGATCCTCGAAACCCTGATGCAGATCGACGCCATGCTCGACCGCATGCCCGACAACGTGCGCCGCGCGTTCATGCTGTCGCAGTTCGAAGGCCTGAGCTACGCGCAGATCGCCGAGCGCCTGGGCGTCACCGTCAGCTCGGTGCAGAAGTACATGACCCGCGCCATCGTCGCCTGCTACCAGGTGGCCTACGCCGAATGAAACACGATGCGCCCATCGCCCCGGCCATTGTCGAGCAGGCCAGTGAGTGGCTGATGCTGCAATGGGGCGATGACCTGCACGGTGAGCAGCGCGAGGCCTTCGCCCAATGGCAGGCCGCCGACCCGGAACATCGTCGCGCCTGGCAGCGCCTTCAGCACCTGCAGCACACCCTCAGCGGCGTGCCGGCCGACAGTGCCCGTGCCGTGCTGCGTGACACCCCGGATACCCAGCGCCGGGTGGCCCTCAAGTTGCTCGGCGTGTTGCTGGTGGCAGGCGGCAGCGGTTACCTGGTGCCTCGTAGCGAACCTTGGCAAGCGGCGTTTGCCGATTACCACACCGCCACGGGCGAGATCCGCCAGTTCACCCTCAGCGACGGCACGCGCCTGGACCTCAACAGCGACAGTGCCGTGGACTTGCGCTTCAGTGCCCGTGAGCGCCGCATCCGCCTGATCCGTGGTGAGATCCTGCTGACCAGCGGCCACGACCCGTTGCGCCCGCTGATCGTCGAGACGCCGGCAGGTGATGTGCAGGCGCTGGGTACGCGTTTTTCCGTGCGTGAATTGCCTGACGGTAGCCGTGTCGATCTGTATGAAGGTCGCGTGCGCGTCACTCCGGCACAGGGCACTGCGGTGCAGATGAACCCGGGTGACAGCCTGTGGTTCAACCAACGGCAAAGCTCGGCGCTGCCTGCGGTCAACGCCAATGCCAACAGTTGGACCGAGCACCGCCTGATCGCCGAGCGCCAGCCGTTGGGTGAGTTTGTGACGCAACTGGGTCGGTATCGCCCCGGTGTGTTGCGCTGCGATCCCGCCGTGGCCGGCTTGCTGCTCACCGGCGTGTTTCCGCTGAACGACACCGACGCCATCCTTGCGGCCCTGGCGCATTCGCTGCCTATCCACATACACAGCGTCACACGCTACTGGGTCACCCTCAAAGCCCGAGCCTGACCCCAACCCTACAAAATAATGTTGCGTCGCCTTGTCGGTTTTCCGTGTTCGTCCGGGATACCTCTTGAAAGCCAATCAAGAAGCGATCTCACGGGGAGTCCTGCAATGCCGCACCACCCAATCCAACCCTTGGCCCGCGCCCTGCGCCGTGGCGTGTTTGTCAGCCTGCTGGCTACGGTGCCGATGGTGCCGACGCAGGTTTACGCCGAACAAAGCGCTGAAGCGTTGCGCACCTACAGCATTGCTGCAGGCAGCCTCGACCAGGCGTTGAACCTCTTTGCCAGTACCTCGGGCATCTTGTTGTCGGTGGACGCAACGCTCACCGAAGGCAAGCGCAGCGCCGGCCTGAAAGGGCGCTATGCGATCGGGGCCGGCCTGGAGCGGTTGCTGGCGGGCAGTGGCTTGGTGGCCGTGCAATCCCCGGGCGGTTGGTCGGTGCAGGCGCTGACCGGTAACGGCCCGTTGCAGCTGGGCGCCACCCAGGTCAGTGGCCAACAAGTGCAGGAAAGCGCCTGGGGCCCGGTGGATGGCATCGTCGCCACACGCAGCGCCTCCGGTAGCAAGACCGACTCGGCGCTGGTGGAAATCCCCCAGACCATCAACGTGATCAGCGCCGCCGAGATCAAGGCACGCGGTGCCCAGAGCGTTACCCAGGCCTTGCTCTACACACCGGGCATGACGGCGGGTGGGTTCTCTGACCGGGTCAAATTATTCGATGAGCCGACCTCGCGCGGCTTCTCGCCCACGCCGCTGTACCTCGACGGCCTGCACCTGCCTTACGGCGGCGGCAGCACCGGGGGCGCGTTGCAGATCGAGCCGTACTCCCTGGAGCGCATCGAAGTGCTCAAAGGGCCCGCGTCGGTGTTGTACGGGCAGAACCAGCCAGGTGGCATCGTCAACATGGTCAGCAAGCGCCCCACCGAAACCCCGTTGCACCAGGTGGTGCTGGAAGCCGGCACCTATGAACACAAAAGCGCCGCCATCGACCTCGGCGGCGCGCTGGACGAGCAGGGGCAATTTCTCTACCGCCTCACCGGCCTGGCCAATGACGGGCAGGACGAAATCAACTACGTCGAGAACAAGCGCCAGTTCATCGCCCCCAGTTTTACCTGGCGGCCGAACGACGATACCCACCTGACCCTGTTCGCCCAGTACCAGAAAGACAAAGGCGTCCCCGAAGCCCAAGGCCTGCCGGCGTCCGGTACGTTGTGGAACAACCCCAACGGCAAGATCAAGCGCGACCTGTTTATCGGCGAGCCGGGCGTCAACCAGTACAACCGCGAGCAGTACGTGCTGGGCTATGAGGTGTCCCACCGTCTCAATGACACCTGGACCCTCAAGCAGAATGCGCGCTATGCCGAGGTCGACGACCGCTACACCGCGCCGTTGCACGGCTACGCCTTTGTCGCCAACCCGGTCACCGGCGTGCAGGACCAACGCTACCTGCAGCGCTATGCCGTGGACTGGGCGCAGAACAACAAAGTGTTCGGCGTGGACAGCATTGCCCAGGCTGAATTCGACACCGGCGCGCTGTCGCACACGATGATTTTCGGCCTGGATTACTACCATTCCGGCTCCTTGTTCCACGGGCTGTATGACCGCAACCCGCCGGTGATCGACCTGTTCAAGCCGGTCTACGGCCAGCGGATCAACTACGGCCAACCGTACCGTTGGGACCGCACCCTGAGCCAGACCGGCCTGTACGTGCAGGACCAGATCAAATGGGATAAGTGGGCGCTGGTCCTCGGCGGCCGCTATGACTGGGCCAGCGTGGTGAACAAGGAGCCGATCCAGGACACCCGCTTTGCCAGCAAGGACGAAGCCTTCACCGGGCGCGCAGGCTTGGTGTACCTGTTCGATAACGGTGTTGCACCCTTCATCAGCTACTCCGAATCCTTCCTGCCGTTGACGGGCACCGATGCCGGCAGCAAGCCGTTCGACCCCTCGACCGGCAAGCAATATGAAGTCGGTGTGAAGTACCAACCGCCCGGCCAGAAGAGTTTTGTGCAGGTTTCGGTCTACCAGCTCGATCAGGAAAACGTGCTCACCACCAACCCCACGAACCCCTTGTTCAGCTCTCAAAGCGGCGCCATGCGCTCGCGGGGCGTTGAGCTGGAAGCCAAGGCGGCGCTCAGCGACGCCTGGGACATCATCGCTTCGGCCGCCCGCAACGACATCAAATACACCAAGGACAACGACGGCCGAGAAGGCCGCCACCCGGCCGGCATCTCGCCGCTCACCGCCTCGATGTGGGTCAACTACACCGTGCTCGGCGACACCCCGCTGGCCGGCCTCGGTGCAGGCCTTGGCGTACGCTACGCCCGCCAGAGCCTGGGTGATTACTATGCCGGTGCCTTCACGGTGCCATCCTACAGCGTCTACGACGCCAGCCTGAGCTACGACCTGAGCCGCTCGCCGCTCAAACTCAAGGGCGTGAAACTGGCGCTGAACGTGCAGAACCTCACCAACAAAACCTATGTGTCGCAATGCACCAGCGACCTGGATTGCTACTACGGGGAAGGGCGCACCGCCGTATCAAGCCTGACCTACGACTGGTGAGGGAAGCTTTACGTGCGCAGCAGCATGACGGTGGCGTCGTCATCTGTGGCATATCCGTGAAGGGTTTGCTCTCTGATGGCGCCAGCCTGGTGCTCGGCCGAGAGTTCGGCCCAGAAACCGTCAGTGGCCAGGACCCATGTTCTTTCTATGCTCGCCTGCAATGGCTGAACATGAGGCTCGTGGGGGCGACGACCGCTCATGCAGTTGAGCAGTCGTTTGCGGGCGGGGCTATTGGCTATAAATGAGTGGCTCAGGTCGCCTTTCCAATTTGGCCCACAGTGGGGGGCGCTTAGCCAGATCGTTCGTTGGTCTTTATCCAGGTATCCCAGGCAGCAGTCACCGGCGTGAATAGAAACCATCGATTGACCCACCACCAGCAATGCCAGATAGCTGGTGGAGGCAAAAGGGAAGTCCGGGCAAAGGTTTGAATGTACTGCGTTGAGTGAGTCGAGCGTCAGTTTCAAGGCATTGTCGGGACAAGAAGCAACAGAGGATTCTGCGCGGGAAAAACACTCAAGCACGTGGTGAATCAGTGCCCGCGCGAGGTCACCGCTTCCTGGTTTTGAGGTGCCGTCGGCGATCACATACAGGCACGCGCCTGAATTGTCTGCCGAACCGCTCGCATCGCGGTTTTCTGTTCTGCCAACCCCTTGTCTGCTGAGGTTCAAGAGCAGAGTCAAACGGACACTCCGAATCCGATCAGCGCCCTCAATCGCTCGTGAATCAGCGTCTCACGGTCTGAGTCCTGGGCCGTGCTTTGAATGACGTCTCGAAACGCTGATAGCTTCAGCAGTGCCGAGAATTGCTCACTTACGAAGTGTCGCAATGGAATGGGGGCCCGTTTTACTTCTTCGATAAGTTCCTCTCTGCCGTCCAGCAAAGCGATGATGTCCTCAATGTCATTGGACATCAGGACATCTCCACATCCTCGACCCTGATAAGCCTGAAGCTTTGCGGCAAGAAACCAGGGTGCTGCGAATACCTTGATCGATGTTCCGTTGGGTAGTGTGTAGTCGATGGCATTTTCCAGTCCGCCGACGAACCAGGTATTAGAGAATCCCAAGACCTTTTCATCGGTGGGCATGAAGTCGACTTTTAATGCGCCGAGCCTCAGGCGACAGGTGACTGAATCCTGACCGGTATTTTTGAAGCCTCTGGGTTTAAGGCTTTCTTCCAGTCGGTACCAGTCCGTGGTCCCCGTCAAATGAATGACCAAGTCCACATCGTCTGTGCCGCGAATCGACTCCAGAGTGTATTCGTCGGTGATGAGCAAAACAGTGGTGCAGCCGCCGACAAAGGCAATTTGCTTTCGCAGTGTCTCACCTAGCGCCTCGGCAACCTCCTCAAGCATCTGCAGCATCATTGTTCTGTTGGAGGTCACAAGATCCACTCCCGAAGCATCGCGTCAGCAATTTTTGTTTCGCGCGGGCCGCCAATGCGGATGGCGTCAACGAGAGCGAGGAAGTGGTAGAGAAGCTCGTCTTTTTTCACGGCGCCGGGAACGGTTCTGTAGAGAGGCGTGATTTCCTGCCCTTTGCTTTTTCCGTAGGCGTCCGGCCAGACGGGAATGAGATCGCCGCCACTTATGACCTTGCCTGCCAGGATCGGCGCGGCGAAAGCCGTCGGAATACCCCGCACGATAGGGCCTGGTTTAACCGGGAAAATATAGCGAATGCTGTAGGTGACCAGGTCAAGCAGCGCTTTGTTTCTTACCAGAGGTAGGCCGTCAGTGTGATTCGTGTAAATCAATCCAATGTCCCTGCAGCGATTCAGGGACGAAGAAACTTCGGTTTTGCTAAGACCCAGTGCAGAAGACAACGCCCTCACCGAGTAATTGTGTGGGCTGCTTTTTTCGGAGTCTTCATCAACGTCATCCCAGCCCCGCCAGTCATCAAATGAGGAAAGTAGAATGGTCTCGAAATTTTGAATGTATTCCGGAAGACTTTGAAACCCGAGGGACGCGTTCTCTTTTTCAACAGAGAACTCTCGCTTTTTCACGCGCTCCCCTTTGGCTTGGAGCTCCAGGCTTATTAATTTGAATAGGACCACGATGTCTTGACTTTTCATGGGGCTCCAAAGGTAAGTGTCCTCTGTCCGCGGACAGAGGACACTTTCTTGCATAGAGTTGACATAAATGTCAACGATTCTGCAAAAACACCACATACCCCCGAAACCACTCACTTCCCTTCAAGTACCTCGGCTCCTCCCAAACACCTCCCTGGATCAACCCGATCTTGAACGGCAAACCCAGCCGGTTCATCCGTGGCAAATACGCCGCGTAGTCCGGGATGCTGTGCCGCCCTTGATAAGTCTGCACCACCACTTCATCCACCACGCCTTTGAGCTGGGCGATGGCGGCGGGGTCGGCGTTGCTGCTCCAGTCCATCAGGCCGGTGATACTCAGGCGCAGGTCAGCGGGCAGGCGTTGGCGCAGGTCGCGCAGGAAGTCGGCGTACTCATGCAGGTATTGGGTGCGGGCGTCGAAGTCGATCTGGATGCCGACCACCGGGTTGCCCGCATCACGCCAGCGTTGCACCTGGCCGAGCAGTTGGGTGTAGACCCGTTCGGGCCAGTGCAGCGTGTGGGCGCGGTACACCACCCAGACTTCACCACGGGTGAGGCGCGGCACGCTCATGCCTTGGGCGATGAGCTGAACACCACGCGCTGGCGCCCGGCGCGTGGAGTTGATCTGGCCCTGAAGGATGTACAGGGTGTTGGCCTGCTTGAGCACCGGCTGGGGTGTCACGCCGCTCCACAGCCAGAAAGCATCGTAGTCTTGAGCGTCGACGGCGCCGAAAGCCGGGCTTGCCAGCAAGAGCAAGCCTAGCCACAGGCGCCTCACCAGTAGTACTGCAGCGATTTGCCCCACTGGGTATCGGCAAAACCGCTCTTGAGTTGGCGGAACCAGGCTTTACGCACGGCCGGCTCAACATCAACGCCGCCGCAACTGTTATAGCCGGCCGGTGCGTAGCAATTGATGGCGCGGAACAGCGCGTAGGCCTTGTCGTTCTTCGGCGCCTTGGCATTGGCGATCACCTGCTTGTAGCCATCAAGCCGCGAGAAGGTTTCACCCTTGAACTGCGAGGCGGTACTGCCCAGGCTGCCCGCTGCACGGGCTTGCTCCAGCGGCATGCCATCCAGGTTGTTGCGCAGGATGAACTCACCCAGGCAGTTCAGCGCCTGCGGGTGCTTGCCGTCGGCCTGCAAGGTGGCGGCAGTGTGCGCGATGCTCGGGCAGGCGTAGCCGGACTCGGCCTTGTCGCCATTCCACTGGAACAGCTTCAAGGTCTGGCTGGCGCTGTAGATGTAACCCAGGCTGGTGCCCAACTTGTCCTCGGGGGCCGAGGCGGGCAGTTGCTTGAGGTCGTCGGCGAACGTCGCGTACTGGCCGCGCAGCAAGTCTTTATAGAGCAGCACGAACTGGGCGGTCTCGCGCTCCACCGGGTCGCTGGCCTTGGCGATCTGTTGGCGCAGCAGGTCGGGCCCTGCGATGTTGCGCAGCAGGATGTAACGCACCTGCTTGGCGCCGATCGGCGAGTCGGCGGCAAACACCTTGGCCAACTGGCCGCTGCGCTCGTAGTTCATCGCCAAGGCTAATTCCAACTGGTCGCGTTGTAGTGGCAGCTTCGCCAGCGGTAGCAGTTGCAGCCACAAGGCCTCGGCACCTTTCCAATCTTGCTTGGCTTCCAGGGCCAGGGCGCGCAGGGTCTGCTGACTGAAGGCGAAGTAGTTGAGGCTCGAAGGTACGCTTTGCGGCAATTGCTTGAGGGCGGCGTCGGGCTGCTGCTCGGTGTACAGCGCATTCACGGCCAGCAAGTAGTCATAGAGTTCAGGCTCGCTGGCGAACACCGCTTTCTGCTTCTCGATGTCTGCCCGGCTGAGGGTCGGCTGGTTGCCACCGCGCATCACCATCAGGTCGCTGACCAATTGGATCATCGGCGAGTTGACGGTCTCGCTGTTGACCATCAGCAGCTTGAGGTCAGCCTCTTCCACCAGTTCATTCACCGACACGTTGCGCTGTGCATCGGTCGCCTGGGTCAGTTGCCAGGCGAACGCGTCGGCCAGCTTGCTGTTGTCGTTGGCCAGCCAATACACCCGGCGCAACAGGCCCCGTGCAGAAGTACTGTAGGTGCCCTGTGGATAAGCCTTCAGGTAGCTGTCGAAACCTTGCTCGGCCTCGGCCAGGGCGGACTTGTCCACACGGTCCAGGTGCGGCATGCCGTCTTCGTCGTAGGCGTTGGCCTGGGCCTGATTGAGTGCGGTGCGCGCGGTCATGTATTGCGCGGTTTCCTTCAGCCATGGCAGAGCGCTTTTGCCGGCCGCCGTGAAGCCGCTGGACGCCTCGGCGAAGCGCCCGCTGTAGAAATCGGCGGCCGCTTGCAGGTAGGCCAGAAGCAACTGGCCGTCGGCGGACTGGAGCTGCTGCGGGTCCGCGACCACCGGGCCGTCCCAGTCGCAGGTGCTCAGCAGTTGCAGGCGTGCCTTGACCAGCAGCTCGCGCTCGGGCGCGGGCATGTCGGCTTTCACCACCTGGCTGATGAACGCGGTGGCGCTGTCATCGTCGTTGCTGCGGCAGCGGCTGCCTTCGCCATTGAGGAAGGCTTCGCCGGCGGTTTTGTACTCGTCGCGCTTGATGCCCAGCGGGCCGAGCAAGGTATCGAGTTCAGCGGTGCGCGAATCGTCGGGGCCGTTATCAGGCTCGGTGGTGCTGTCGGCCCGTGGCGCCAGGCGATACACCGGGAACGGCACCGGGCCGAAGCCTTGGGCCAGGTCATCGTCATTCAGGGCGTCGGGGGTCAGGGGCGCGGATTTTTTATCGGCCAGCAACAGGCGCAGGTTCACCCGGCTGTCATTGCCCGGGCTCAGGAAGGGCAGGTTGCTGCAGGTGTCCAGGCTGCTGCGCGACACCCGCCAATCGGGGTAGCACGAGTCGTCGGAACTGGCCTGGGCCTGCAGGGAAGCGCCGGCCAGCAGGGCCAGTGCCAGGGGTGACAGAAAACCGATGCGCATGACGTGTCCTTGATCCTGAGTCCTTGGAGGAGGGCAATCATAGCTTGAACCGACATCGGCTTCGGTGAAGGCCTACGCAAAATGCTGATTTGTCCGATTTTTAGTAGTGGCAATTTACCCTCTCTGCCCTAGACTGCGGACATCGTCAGGGAGGTCGATCGTATGAAGCTGTTACGTGGATGGGTGTTCGGATTTTCCTGCTGGATCGGCATTGCACCGTTGGCCCTGGCCCAGGATCCGTTGCTGGATCAGCCGGCCGCCGCCGCAGCCAGCGCCAGCAGCGAGGCCCGTGGCGTATTGCGCGCCCGCGACCAGGCGATGCTGGCCAGCGAGCTGTCGGGGCGCATCGTCGAGCTGCCGTTCAGCGAGGGCGAGTCGTTCAAGAAGGGCGACACCCTGGCGCGTTTTGACTGCTCGGCCTACCAGGCCCAGCTCAACGCCGCCCAAGCCGCCAGCCGTGGCGCCGGTGAAGAGCTGGCCCACAACAAGCAATTGGCGGCGCTCAATTCCGTCGGGCGTTTTGAAGTGGCCCGCGCCGAAGCCAAGCTCACCGAAACCCAAGCCCAATCCCAGGTGTATCAGGTGCAGGTCAAACGCTGCAGCGTGCTGGCGCCGTATGACGGCCAGGTGGTGCAGCGCAAGGTCCAGCGCTACGAGAGCGTGTCGGCGGGCGCGCCGCTGCTGGAAATCGTCGACAACCGCAGCCTGGAAATCCACCTGTTGGTGCCGTCGCGCTGGATGGACAAACTCAAGCCCGGCCAGACCTTCAACTTCACCCCCGACGAGACCGGCCAGGCGTTCAGCGCCACGGTCAAGCGCCTCGGCGCGCGTATCGATGAGGGCAGCCAGACGCTGCTGTTGGTCGCCACCCTGCCCAATGCCACGGGCTTGATGGCCGGCATGAGCGGCACCGCGCACTTTGCTCAACTGCAATGAACGCACCGATGCCGGGCAACACCGAGCGGGTGTTCGCGCAGTTCCTCGACCTTGAGCGCCAGACCCGCGCCGCGCGCACCACCGAGCAACTGGCCTACAGCCTGGTCAACGATGGGCAGCCGCTGTTCGGTTATCGCCATGCCGCACTGCTGATCGCCGGCAAGGTGCAGGCTGTCACAGCGGTAAGCAGTGTCGACCCGAACGCGCCGTTTGTGGCATTTGTCGAGCAGGCGGTGGCGCAGTTGCACAGCCAAGGGTTGGGCGAGACGGCGCGGGTGGTGCCCGCCGAGCAACTGAGCGACGCGGTGCAGGCCGATTGGCAGAGTTTGTCGGCTGCCCATGTGTTCTGGCTGCCGATGATCGACCCGCAAGGTCAAGTGTTCGGCGGCCTGTGGCTGGCACGGGATACGCCGTGGAACCCTGCCGAGCAAGTATTGCTTTCGCAATTAGGCGGCACCTACAGCCATGCCTGGCATGCACTGCAACCGCGCCGGCCATGGCGCCTGCGCCTGACGCGTAAACGCCAGGTGCTGGTGGTGGTCGCGTTGCTGTTGATGCTGCTGATTCCGGTGCGCCAGTCGGTATTGGCGCCGGCCGAAGTGGTGCCGCTGGCCGGGCAGGTGGTGGCAGCACCGCTGGATGGGGTGATCGCCGAGTTCCTGGTCAAGCCCAACCAGACGGTGAAAACCGGCGACCTGCTGCTGCGCTTTGAAAGCACCACCCTCACGGCCCAGGCCGATGTGGCGGCGCGCGCCCTGGGCGTGGCGGAAGCCGAACTCAAGGCCAACGCCCAGCGAGCGTTCGCCGATGCCGAATCGAGTTCGCGCATCGACCTGCTGGCCGCCCGCGTCGAGCAAAAACGCGCCGAACGCGACTACGCTCGTGAACTGCTCAAGCGCAGCGAAGTGCGCGCCGAGCGCGACGGTATTGCGGTCTTCGCCGACGCCGAGCGCTGGACCGGTAAACCGGTGCAAACCGGTGAGCGCCTGCTACAGATCGCCGACCCTGGCCAGGCCGAGCTGCGCATCGAACTGGCCGTGGGTGATGCGATTGCCCTGGCGCCCAACGCCCAGGTCGCGCTATTTCTCGACAGCGACCCCTTGCAACGCTACCTGGCCACCCTGCAACGCGCGGCCTACGAGGCGCAGCCCACGCCGGGCGGCCAATTGGCTTACCGCCTGGATGCGCAGTTCGATGCCGCATCGCCCCGTATCGGCTTGCGTGGTACGGCGAAGATCTACGGTGAGCGTGCACCGCTGGCGCTGTACCTGTTGCGCCGGCCGCTGGCGGGCCTGCGCCAGAGCGTTGGCCTCTGATGAGCCTGCCCCCGCTGCGCGACGACCTGCAACTGTCCAGCAGTGGGCCGGCATTGGATGGTTCGCCTCGCTGGACCCTGGCTGACCCGGTACGCGGGCGCTATTTCAAATTGGGCGCCACGGCTATTCGCTTGTTGCGCCACTGGTCCCTGGGGGATCCGGCAAAAGTCCTGCAAGCCGCCAACCGCGAGCCGGGTTTGCCGTTGGGCGGTGCCGAGGTGGAAGAGTTGCTGTGCTTCTTGCGCGCCCACGACCTGATCGCCGCTCTCGACCCGGAGCAACGCGCCAGCTATCTCTACAAATCCGCCGCCCAGAAGCAAAGCCTGTGGCAGGTGCTGCTGCATCAATACCTGTTTTTCCGCATCCCGCTGTGGCGGCCGGATGCATTCCTCAACCGCGCCTGGCCATGGCTGGCGCGCTTCGGCCCGGGGTTGTTGCGCTACGGTTTGCCCATTGTGTTGGGGCTGGGCGTGTTCCTGGTGGCGCGGGACTGGCAGCGCTTCCTGGCGACGTTTCCGCACCTGTTCAGCCTGGGCGGCGCTCTCGCATTTGGCGTGGCGCTGTTCTTTGCCAAGCTGTGCCATGAGTTCGGCCACGCGTTCATGGCCAAGCGCGCCGGTTGTCGCGTGCAGAGCATGGGGGTGGCGTTCATGGTGTTGCTGCCGATGTTCTACACCGATGTGAGCGACGCTTGGCGGGTCAATGATCGCCGGGCGCGGTTGATGATCGGTGCCGGTGGCGTGATGGCCGAACTGCTGCTGGCATGCGTGGCGTTGCTGGCGTGGTCGCTGTTGCCGGACGGCCCCGCGCGTACCGCCGCGTTCATGTTGGCCAGTGCGACGTGGTTGACGACGCTGGCGATCAACCTCAACCCGTTCATGCGTTTTGATGGTTACTTTTTGATCAGCGACTTATGGGGCGTCGACAATTTGCAAGGCCGCGCCTTTGCCCTGTGCCGCTGGCGCCTGCGCGAGGCGCTGTTCGGTTATGGCGAGCCGGCGCCGGAGTCCTGGTCGCCGGTGATGCAGCGGCGGCTGTTGTGGTGGGGCTACCTGTCGTGGTTGTGGCGCGCGGCGTTGTTTCTGGGGATTGCGCTGGCGGTGTATCACCTGTTCTTCAAGTTGCTGGGGATCTTCCTCATGTTGGTGGAACTGGTGTGGTTCATCTTCCTGCCCATCTGCAAGGAATGGCGCGAATGGTGGGGTCGTCGCAGCCAGGCCCACACGCCCCGGGCGCTGCTCAGCGGCCTGGGCCTGGCGTTGATCGTGCTGGTGTTGGTGGTGCCATGGCGCAGCGCGGTGGAATTGCCCGCCATGCTCGAAGCCGGGCGGGCCAGTGCGTTGCATGCGCCGGTGGCGGCGCGGGTCAAACAATTGCGGGTGGTGGATGGCCAGGTGGTGACCCAGGGCCAGGTGCTGGTGGAGCTGGAGTCGCCGGACCTGGACGCCCGGCAAAGCATCGTGCGCCGTGAAGTGGAGATTCTGCAGCTGCAGATGCGCCGCCAGGCTGGGCGCAGCGAAACGGCGGCAGACGCCGGCATCAACGATCAACGCTTGTCCCAGGCCCTCGCCGAATACCGTGGGCTGGCCGCTCAGCGTGAGCGCTTGCTGTTGCGCGCGCCCCACGCGGGCACCGTGCGCGATGTGTTGCCGCAATTGAGCGTGGGTCGCTGGCTGTCGCCCAAAGACGTGCTGGCGCGAGTGGTGGAAGACGGTGCGCGCCTGCGCGGTTACCTGGCCGAAGCGGAACTGTGGCGGGTTGCGTCGGGGGCGACCGGGCGGTTTATCGCCGATGACCCGATGCACGCCGCCATCGCCGTGGAGTTGACCGATATCGATGCCAACGGCGTGGCCTATCTGGACCAGGAGGCGCTGACATCCGATCACCACGGGCCGATTGCCGTGCGCCGTGACGAAAACCAGCGCCCGGAGCCGGTGCAGGCCCAATACGGCGCGCGGTTGAAAAGTGTGCAAACAATCGAAACCCCACACCAACCGTTGCGCGGCGTGGTGGTGCTGCAAGGGCGCAGCGAGTCGGTGCTGGGTGTGGCCTGGCGACGGGCAGCAGCATTGGGGGTTCGGGAAAGCGGGTTCTGACAGGAGTTGAACGCGATGATGAACAAGGAGGGCGCGTTGGCGCTGGGGTTGGAGATGCGCCCGTCACGGGCGAGTGATCAGCCGTTTTTGCACAGTTTGTACCGCTCGGCGCGGGCGGATTTGCAGTGGATCGATGGCGAGCAGGGCCTGGTGGACGAGGTGATCAGCCAGCAGTTCCAGGTTCAGGAAGCCGGCATGGACACGCATTTTCCCGGCGCCCTGCATTACGTGATCGAAAAACTCGGCACGCCCATCGGCGCCTTGAGTGCAGACTTCGGCCCCAATGAAATCCGCGTGTTGTACCTGGCGTTTATCCCTGCCGCTCGCGGCCAGGGTTTTGGCCGTGCGGTGCTCAAAGGGGTGCAGCAAGCCGCTACGCAGGTGTTCTGCCCGGTGGCCACGGTGGTGTGGGCCAGTAACCCCCAGGCGCGCCAGCATTACCTGGCGCTGGGGTTTCGGGTGGAGGAGCAGACACCCGCCGCACAGCGGTTGGTGTGGTACCCGTCTCAGTTGAACACGATGCAGAAATAACCGCGCTCGCTGTCGCGGCCCATGGCGGGCTCGCGAGACACGAACACCTGTTCCAGGGAAGCCCCGGGCAGTGGCAAGCGGCATAAACCATCGACGAAGTCCGTCGGGCCGAGGCTGTTGAGTTGCACACTGAACGCTCCACGAGTGGCGCCGGGCATAGTGGCGTCTGGCGTTTCGCGCAGGCTTTGCACCTGGATCGGCAGCGCCGAGCCGTCCGGCAGGTACAGCACGCTGGTGCGCGTGAGCAACGGTCGAAAGTGTTCGAGAGTAACCAGGTTCAGCATGGGAAGGCTCCACGTCAGAGGTGCCGAGGCCCGCGAGCCTCGGCCAAGGCAGTGCGTCAGCCGCGTGACGGAAAGATGCCGCTCAGGGCAATGCTGAAATTGATCGCCAGGAAGGGGTTCATGGACCCCATCGGTTGACCCTGGCCGGCCGGGCCGATCGTCGGGCTGGTCACCGTGGTGGTCACCCCCTGGAGTGGCACCGGGTTGGCACCCTGTTGGTCCGAGTAGATCGAAGCGCTGCCCGGTCCGCCGCCGGAGGCGCCGATAAAGGCGTTGGTGGCGGTGGGTGTTGTCACCGGGTTGCTGGTCACGCTCGTCAGTTGGATGGCCGTTGTGGCCGTGATTGAGGTGGCGGTGTGGGTATGGACCGGCAGGTTGACCAGCGTGGCCGTCACGGATTCGGTGCCGGAAAACTCGCCGATGACGCGCGTGGTCAGGCCTGCGCCGCTACCCTGGCCGACGGGCAGCCGCCCTTGCAGGTCTGGCAACTTGAAGGTTTGCACGCCATCGCCGCCATAGGTGGTGGTGATCAGGGCGAACAATGCCTGGTTCTGGTTGATGGAGAGGGTCTGGCCGGCGCACAAGGCCCAGCCTTGCGGGGCAAAGTTAAACGCAAAGGGTTGAATGGTGCCGATGAATACTTCCATGAATCGCTCATCCTTGTATGGGCTATACGGGGTGTGACGCCAATCGATCTGGCGTCATCGCAGAGCGTAGACGCAGCTGTTGCGCGCCGCCTGTCGGCTGCGAAACAGCGAGCGAAACCGGGGCTTTTGTCCTAGAGTGGCGCTTGTTTGCACGTGTGCAGGTTTTGCCCGGCCAACGGGCAGTTTCAGGGGAATTGAGGTGCGACGGTCTGTGGTAGAACAAGACGACAAGGTTGGGGTATTTCCCGCAGTCAATCGCCTCGATGGCGCCTGGGAAGGTGCCGGTTGGCTCAGCCGTTTGTGGTGGGTGCCGATCCTGGCGCTGGCCATGGGCGTGCGCTTTTATTGCCTGACGGCAGCGGCGATCTGGGGCGACGAAGGCTCCAGCCTGCTGCTCAGTGAATACGCCATGGCCGACCTGTGGTTTCACGCGGCCCATGACGTACACCCGCCGTTGTATTTTTTCATGCTGCGGGGCTGGATCGAGCTGTTCGGTGACGGCATCTGGTCGATCCGCGGCATGAGTGCCATTCCTGGCGTGGTCGCGGTGGGCCTGGGTATCTGGCTCACGCGGCAGGTGTCCACTCGCCGCGCGGCCGTGTTGGCAGGCCTGCTGCTGGCGTTGTTTCCGTCAGCGGTGCGCTACAGCCAGGAAGTGCGCATGTACTCGCTGCTGGCCGTCTGGCTGCTGGGCGCCACACTGGCGTTGGTGTACTGGGTCCGCGAGCCCGAACGCACGCGCTACCTGGCGGCCTATGTGCTGCTGCTGACGGCTGGCTTCTACACCCATTATTTCACCGCGCTGTGCGTGCTGGTGCACTGGGCTTACCTGGGCCTGTTGTGCCGCACCCAGCCGGCAGGCCAACGCTTGATCCTGCGCCCGTCCTGGTGGTGCGCCAATGCGGTCGTTGTGGCGCTGTACCTGCCCTGGCTGCCGAACCTGCTGGACCTGGTGCAACATGTCGAGCAGCTCAAGGTCGGCGGCGACATCGGCTGGGAAGACCCGGTGTCGTTGATCTCGGTACCGTCGATGATCTGGCAGTTCATGCTCCAGGACGAGGGGATCGGCTTCTGGAAGCCGCTGTTCTGGCTGTTCCCGCTGCTTTTGATCGCCGTGGTCGGCGTGACTGCCTGGCGAGACCGCGAGCGCCAGCGCCCCGCCTGCCTGCTGGTGCTGTTCTTCCTGCTGCCGTTGCTGCTGGTGTACGGCGTGTCTTTTATCTCGCCGGTGTTTATCGAGCGCTACCTCACCGTGTACGCGTTGGGCTTGCCAATCCTTGTCGCACTGGCGATCGACCGCCTGCCCACACGGCTATCGTGGCTGGGCGCCGCGTTGTTCGTGCTGTTCGTCGGCGTGGAGCTGGTGGGGCTCAAGAACAACTTCACCGTGGATGAACATGACCAGTTCAACGTGCCGGTGGAGTTCGTCAACCGCAACTATCAGGAGGATGACCGCATCGTCCTGAGCGACATGATGTGGTACCTCAGCTACGTGTATTACGACCAGACCGACGCCCAATTGCAGCTCTATACCCCGCCCAAGCCCGACGGAACGCCCACCCGGCCGAACGCCTATGGCTTCGGCACCCTGGTGGACCAGGACGGCGGGCGCATTTACCTCGACCGTTTGTCGGCATTACCCGCCGATACCCGGCGCGTGTGGCTGATCAGCAGCACCGACATACCGGACGATTTCGCGCCGATTCCCGAAGGCTGGCGCCAATTGTTGCAACAAGATGGCGGCGGGGCTCGGGCGCGTCTGTTCGTGCTGTGCCGCGGGCCAGAGCCTTCGCAGCCCGAGGGCTGCCGTTAATATCCATTCGGTATTAGGGGAATACCAAAATAGTGGCAATTGACCACTAGTTGATCGCGCAATCCTGAACTACTCTACGGCCACAAATGGATTTTTGTCTGACAAAGTGGTGAAGGGATTGCAGTATCACTTTATCTCCGGATTGCCCCGTTCAGGGTCCACCCTGCTCTCGGCGATTTTGCTGCAGAACCCGCGTTTTCACGCGGGCATGAGCAGCCCCGTTGGCACCCTGTTCAATGGCGTGCTGGCGCAATGCAGCGCCGGCAGCGAGTTTGGCGCGGTGATTGACGCCAATACCCGCCGCCGCCTGTTGCGCGGTCTCTTCGACTCCTACTACGCCGACAAAACCGCCACGCCGCTGGTGTTCGACACCAACCGCCAATGGTGCGCGCGCATGCCCGCGCTGCATGACCTGTTTCCCCAATCCAAAGTCATTGCCTGCGTGCGCAACGTCGCCTGGATCATGGACAGCCTGGAACGGCTGTACCGCGCCAATCCTTTCGAAAACACCAAGCTGTTTGGCGACGATGTCGAGCGCAACACGGTGTACAGCCGCTGTGAAACCCTGGCGCAGCGCAACCGGTTGGTGGGCTTCTCGTGGGCGGCGCTCAAGGAAGCCTATTACGGCGAACACGCCGATTCATTGCTGATCGTCGATTACGACCTGCTCAGTCAGGCCCCGGAGCGGGTACTGCGGCTGGTGTACGACTTTATCGGCGAGCCGTGGTTTGAGCATGACTTCAACAACCTCGTCTACGACGCGCCCGAGTTTGACCAGGCGCTGGGTGTGTCCGGCTTGCACAAGGTCCAGCCCAAGGTGCGCCTGCAGGCGCGGCGCACGATTTTGCCGCCGGACCTGTTCCAGCAGTACACCGAGTTGTCGTTTTGGCAGGACGGCTCAGCCAGTGCCGCCAATGTGATTCGTATGAAGGCCAACGCCGCGATCAATTGATCGCGGCGTTTTATTTTCTCTCAAAGAACGTTCGACGCCGGGTGAGCAACATGTGGTGGAGCAATCGCAAGTCGCGGGTTAGCGAAGTAGCACGGGCGCGGGTCTCGCCCATGATCATGCCCCTTGAACCGCGCATGCTGTTCGATGGCGCCGTCGCCGCCACCGTGGCCGACGTGGCGCAGCCCGACAGCCACCCCACCGCTGACGCGGCCAAGGCGCCGACCGGCGACCACCCGGTCGCAAGCAAGGACACCCATGGCCAGGCCGACGCGCCAGCCGCTGCACCCGTGGCGGTGCCGGGGCAAACCGTGGTGTTTGTCGACGCCCGGGTAAAAGACTCCGCCAGCTTGCTGCAGGGCGTGGCGCCCGGAACCCAGGTGGTACAGCTGGACGGCAGCAAGGACGGCCTGCAGCAAATCGCCGATTACCTCGATACGCATCAGGGCGTCAGCTCGGTGCAAATCATCGCCCACGGCAACGCGGGCGATCTGTGGCTCGGCACCACGTACTTGTCGGCGGATAACGTGGCTGCCCGCAGCGCGGTGCTGGGGCAAATCGGCAAGGACATGAATGTCGGCGGCGACATCCTGATCTACGGCTGCTACACCGCCGAAGGCGAGCGCGGGCAGAATTTCGTTGATTCCCTGGCGCAATTGACCGGCCGTGACGTGGCGGCGTCGACCAACCGCACCGGTGTGGGCGGTGACTGGGACCTGGAGATCGCCACCGGCACCATCGAAAGCGCCAACGTGCTGTCGACCAAAGCCATGAACGACTACCAGTGGGGGCTGGCCACGTGGACCGCGACCAACAACGCGAACACCGGGGTGGGCTCGCTGCGCGCGGCTCTGGCTTCGGCGCAGAACGGCGATATTGTGACGTTCAGCAGCAGTATGACGGTGCAGCTCACCTCTGAATTGCTGATCAACAAGAACATCACCGTGGACGGTGACCTGAATAACGACGGCGTCGCTGACGTTACCCTCGATGGTCAATACAAGACGCGGGTGGTGGAAATCACCTCCGGCAGTACGGTGACGCTGGACGGTCTGGTCATCACTCGTGGTCTGGTTTCCGGCAATGGCGGCAATGGCGGCTACGGGGCAACCGGCGCCATGGGCGGCGGGATTTTCAACGCCGGTATCCTGACCTTGAATAACGTTTCAGTCACCGGCAACGCAGCGGCGGGCGGCGGCGGTGGCGGCGGTGTCACGGGCGCCAATTACGGCGGCGGTGGCGGCGGTGGTGGCGGCCTGGGCGGTCAGGGCGGTGGCCATGGCGGGACCGCCGGGCCGGGCACCGGTACGCTGGGCGGGCAGGCTGGCAGCGGTGGCGCGGGGGGCTATGGCGGAGGCTATGACGCGACGCACATGGGCGGGCGCGGCGGTTCTACCACCGGCGGGGCCGGCGGGGTGGGTGTGTCCTATTACAGCAACGGCGGCAATGGCGGCACGGCCAACAACGGCACTATTTCCATCGGCGGCGGCGGTGGCGGGTCCGGTTGGGACAAGGTCGGCGGTGTCGGCGGCAATGCGGCCGGCGGCATTTACAACGCATCCACCGGCACTCTGAAAATCATCGGCACCTCGGTCATCAGCAATAACATCGGCGCGGGCGGCGGTGGTGGCGGCGGCAGCGGCCAGGGCAGCAATAACCTGAACGGTGGCGACGGCGGTCGCGGTGTCGGCGCAATCTGGAACCAGGGCGGCACGGTGCTGATTACGTCGTCCAATTTCAGTGCCATCAGCGGCAACGCGGCTGGCAGCGGTTCCGGCGGCGCAGAACTGGGCGGTGGCGTGACGGGCTCTGTACCGCTGGCCTTCGCGGCGATCTACAACAACGGCGGCACGCTCAACACCGCCTATGTGGAACCGCCGACCGCGACCATCGTGATGTCGGACACGGCCCTGAAAATCGGCGAAACCTCGCTGGTGACCATCACCTTCAGCCGGGCAGTCACCGGGTTTACCAACGCCGACCTGACGATTCCCAACGGCACGCTGACGTCGGTCAGCAGCAGCGACGGCGGTCTGACCTGGACCGCGACTTTCACGCCGACCAACAACATTACCGACAGCACCAACCTGATCACCCTCGACAACACCGGGGTGACCGCCATCAGCGACGGCGTGGCGGGCGTCGGCACGACCAGCTCGGTCAATTACGCGATCGATACCGCACGGCCGACCGTGACTGTCGTGATGTCCGACACAGCGTTGAAGATCGGCGATACCTCGCTGGTGACCTTTACCTTCAGCGAGGCGGTGACGGGCTTCACCAACGCCGACCTGACCATCGCCAACGGCACGCTGAGCGCAGTGAGCAGCAGCGACGGCGGCATCACCTGGACCGGAACGTTCACCCCGACGGCCAGCATCACTGACACCACCAACCTGATCTCCTTGGACAACACCGGTATCGCTGACCTGGCCGGCAACGCCGGCAGCGGCACGACTGATTCGGCCAATTACGTGATCGATACCGTGCGGCCGACCGCGTCCATTGTGGTTGCCGACACCAGTCTGGCGGCGGGTGAAACGTCGCTGGTGACCATCACCTTCAGCGAAGCGGTCAGCGGCTTCACCACCGCCGACATGACAGTGGCCAACGGCACCCTGACCGGCCTGAGCAGCAGCGACGGCGGCATCACCTGGACCGCCACGCTGACGCCGACCAGCAACATTACCGACACCACCAACCTGGTCACCCTGGACAACACCGGGGTCGTCGATCTGGCCGGCAACGCCGGCAGTGGCACCACCAATTCCAACAATTACGCGATCGACACTGCGCGGCCGACCGCGACCATCGTGGTGGCGGACAACGCGCTGAAAATCGGCGAAACCTCATTGGTGACCATCACCTTCAGCGAAGCGATCACCGGCTTCACCAACGCCGATCTGACGATTGCCAACGGCACGCTGACGGCGGTGAGCAGCAGCGACGGCGGCATTACCTGGACGGCGACGTTCACGCCGACCACCAGCATCACCGACGCGACCAACCTGATCACGCTGAACAATACCGGTGTTGCTGATCTGAACGGCAACGCCGGCAGTGGCACCACCGACTCCAACAACTACGCCATCGATACCGTGCGCCCGACCGCAACCATCGTGGTGGCCGACAATAACCTGCGGATCGGTGAAACCTCGCTGGTGACCATCACCTTCAGCGAGGCCGTGACCGGTTTCACCAATACCGACCTGACCATCGCCAACGGCACGTTGAGCGCAGTCAGCAGCAGCGATGGCGGCATCACCTGGACGGCAACGTTCACGCCGAGCGCCAGCATCACTGACACCACCAACCTGATCACCCTGGATAACACCGGCATTGCCGACCTGGCCGGCAACGCCGGCAGCGGCACCACCGATTCGAATAATTACGCGATCGATACCGTGCGCCCGACCGCGACCATTGTGGTCGCCGACAGCAACCTCACGGCCGGTGAAACCTCGCTGGTGACCATCACGTTCAGCGAAGCGGTGAGCGGTTTCACCAACGCCGACCTGACGATTGCCAACGGTACGCTGACGGCGGTGAGCAGCAGCGACGGTGGCATCACCTGGACGGCGACCTTCACCCCGAACGTGGGCGTCAACGACGCGAGCAACCTGATCGTGCTGGCCAATACCGGCATCGCGGATCTTGCGGGCAACGCCGGCAGCGGCACGACCAACTCCAACAACTACACCATCGACACCGTGGCACCGACCGCAACCATCATCATTGCCGACAATGCGCTGAAAATCGGCGAAACCTCGCTGGTGACCATCACCTTCAGCGAGGCGGTGACCGGTTTCACCAACGCTGACCTGACCATTTCCAACGGCACGTTGAGCGCGGTCAGCAGCAGCGACGGCGGCATCACCTGGACGGCGACCTTTACGCCGACCACCAGCATCACCGACGCCACCAACCTGATCACGCTGGACAACAGCGGCGTGCAGAACCTGAGCGGAAACGCCGGCAGTGGCACCACTGACTCGAACAATTATTCAATCGATACCGTGCGCCCGACCGCCACCATTGTGGTCGCCGATACCGCGCTCGGAGTCGGCCAGACCAGCCTGGTGACCTTTACCTTCAGCGAGGCCGTGACCGGTTTCACCAATGCCGACCTGACGGTCGCCAATGGCACACTGAGTGCTGTGAGCAGCAGTGATGGCGGGATCACCTGGACGGCCACCTATACGCCGGCCGCAGGTATCACCGATACCACCAACCTGATCACGCTGGACAACACCGGCATCGCGGACCTTGCGGGTAACGCAGGCAGCGGGACTACCGACTCCAACAACTATGCCGTCGACAGCCAGCGCCCGACCGCGACCATCGTCATGAGCGATTCCAGCCTGCGGCCAGGTGAAACGTCGCTGGTGATCATCACGTTCAGCGAAGCGGTGACCGGTTTCGACAACGCTGACCTGAGCATCGCCAATGGCACGTTGAGCGCTGTGAGCAGCAGCGATGGCGGCATCACCTGGACGGCTACATTCACGCCGAACATCGGGGTTACCGACCTCACTAACCTGATTGTGCTGAACAACACCGGTATTTCCGACCTGGCTGGCAACACCGGCACCGGGACTACCAGTTCGGCAAATTACCAGGTGCAAACTGAGGTGCCGACCGCGACCATTGTCATCGCCGCCCCCTCGCTCAAGGCCGGGGAAACCTCGCTGGTGACCATCACGTTCAGCGAAGCGGTGAGCGGCTTCACCAACGCCGACTTGAGCATCGCCAATGGCACGTTGAGCGCTGTGAGCAGCAGCGATGGCGGCATCACCTGGACCGCCACTTTCACGCCTGGCAGCAATGTCACCGACGCCACCAATCTCATCACCCTGGATAACAGTGGCGTGACGAATGGCTCGGGCAACGCGGGCGTGGGGGGCACCGATTCCAATAACTACAGCATTGACACCCAACTCCCGACCGCAACCATTACCGTGGCCGACAACCAACTTGGCATTGGCCAGACGACGACCGTTACCATCGCTTTCAGTGAAGTGGTGAGCGGTTTTGACCTGTCTGACCTGAGTGTCGCCAACGGTGTGTTGTCCAACTTGATGAGCGCCGACGGTGGCAAAACCTGGACCGCAACCCTGACGCCGACCGCGGCGGTTACCGACGCCACCAACCTGATCGTGCTGGATACCAGCCAGGTGAATGACTTGGCGGGCAACGCAGGGGCCAGCATTGCCATATCCAACAACTACGGTGTGGACGCCGACCGCCCCACTGCGACCATTACGGTGTCCAACCCGAACCTGACCGTGGGCCAGACCAGCACCGTGACCTTCACCTTCAGCGAGAAAGTCACCGGCTTTGATTTGTCGGACCTGAGCGTGGCCAATGGTGTGTTGTCCAACCTGGCCAGCAGCGATGGCGGCAAGACCTGGACGGCCACCCTGACGCCGACGGCGAACATCACCGACCCGAGCAATTTCATCACCCTCGACACCAGCCTGGTCACCGACTTGTCGGGCAACGCCGGCAGCGGGTATGCCAACTCCAACAACTATGGGATCAACACCATTGCGCTGACGGGCGACCCGTTGTTTCGCACCACCAACCCGGCGCCGCCACAAGGCGCGCCCGACGCGCCGTTGCAGCCGATCATCTACGGCCAGCCTACCGGCAACCTGGGTTCACCCCTCAGTTTCCCGCCGTTGTTCGAGCCGCGTGAACTGGGTGGCGGGTTACCCCCCGTGGGCAGCATTTTTATCAATCGTGGCGAGTTGGCCCCTAGCTTCCTCGCGCAAGTGTTCAACACGGACGGTGGCGGGGATGGCGCCGGCAAGGGCTTCCTCGGTTTTGGTGGCGGGGACGGCGGGATCTTCGGGGCGAGCACCCTGTCGACACTGTTCAACCGCGACAGCGCTGACGACAGCGGTTTCAACGCGTTCGAGAGCAAATCGATCAAGGGCGTTAGCGACCCGGCCCAAGGGTTGCGTGGCGTGTTTGGCGCGCCAACCCTTGGCCAGCAATTGCAGCAGATCAAGGACACGGAACAACGCCAGGTGGTTGACCTGGCGCATGCACTGCAACAGGTCGGCATCAGCGAAATGCAGGCCTGAACACACTTAACTCAAGGCGCAGTAACAGGGGCAAGACAAGGATGAAGACAGGTCATAAGGTGTGCGGCATCAGCTTGCTGGTGCTGGCGATCAGTGGTTGCGCGGTCACCAGCCAGCCGATTGAGCGCAGTGTCAGTGAGCAGCGAGCCCGCAGCGACCTGCAAGGCATGTACAAGGATCAAGAGCCGCTAAATGGCCCGCTGACACTGCACCAGGCCATGGCCCGTGCGGTGAAATACAACCTCGAAGGCCGCCTGAAAGTCATGGAGGAAGCCCTGGCCAAGCGCCAGTCCGACCTCTCCAGTTTCGACATGCTGCCGCGCATGGCGCTGTCGGCAGGCTACGCCGGGCGCAACAATACCAACGCCTCCAGCAGCCAGAGCGTGCTCACCGGCACCCAATCCCTGGAACCGTCGACCTCCCAGGACCGCGACCGCCGCGTGGCCGACCTGACCATGGTGTGGAACGTGCTCGACTTCGGCGTCAGCTACATCAGCGCCAAGCAGCAAGGCGACCAGCGCCTGATCATCCAGGAGCGCCGGCGCAAGGTGATCAACACCATCGTGCAGGATGTACGCTCCGCCTACTGGCGTGCCGTGGCGGCCGAGCGTTTGCTGACCCAGATCGACAGCCTCATGGCCCGGGTCGACCAGGCCCAGACCAACAGCCGCAGCATGAGCGAACAGCGCATCGGCGACCCGGTGCAGGCCCTGGGTTATCAGCGCTCGCTGATCGAAGCCACGCGCCAACTGCAGGAACAGCGCCGTGCGTTGTCCCTGGCCAAGACCGAACTGGCCACCTTGATCAACCTGCCAATGGGCACCGACCTCAAGCTGGCCACGCCGGACGACTACGACGTGCCCCAGCTCAAGGTCAATCTGGCGAGCCTGGAGCAAGAGGCCCTGGCCAACCGTCCCGAGTTGCGCGAGCAGGACTACCAGACCCGCATCAGCGCGGCCGAAACCCGCAAGGCCATGTTGCGCCTGCTGCCGGGCCTTGAGTTCTCCGCCGGCGGCCATTACGACAGCAACTCGTTCCTGACCGACAACCGTTGGGCCGACTATGGCGCCAAGATCACCTGGAACCTGTTCAACGTGATCTCCGCACCGGCGGCCATCGATGTCGCCAAGGCCGGTGAAGAAGTCGCCACCGCGCGGCGCCAGGCGATGTCCATTGCGGTGCTGGCGCAGGTCTATGTGGCCAACGCCAACTACCAGGACGCGGTGCGCCAGTTCAAGACCAACGACCAACTGGCCAATATCGACGGGCAAATCCTCACGCAACTGCGCAACCGCCACGAAGCGGCAGGTTTAGGCGAACTGGACCTGATCCAGGGCGAGCTCAACACCCTGCAAGCCGACCTGCGCCGCGACCTGGCCTACGCCGACCTGCGCAACGCCTACGGCCAGATCTTCGCCAGCGCCGGCCTCGACCCGCTGCCGGAGCAGTTGGACTCGGACCGCGTGCAGACCATCGCCACGGCGCTGGCCAGCCGCGAGTCGGCGTGGGCGGCCGGCAACATCGCAACGCCGGCGCCGCGTCCCGTTGCCCAGTAACCTGGTGGCGCCGACGGCGAGCATCAGCCGCCGTCAGCGCGAGGCGCGCAATGGGCATCGCGGTGTGGCGATCCTGCTCACCGGGTTGCCCGCGTCCGGCAAATCCACCTTGGCCCAGGGGCTGCAAGCGGCCTTGTTCGAACAAGGCCGCCACAGCATCGTGCTCGATGGCGATGCCCTGCGTGGTGGCCTTAACAAAGACCTCGGCTTTGCCGACAGCGACCGCCTGGAGAATATCCGCCGCGCCAGCGAACTCGCGGCGTTGCTGGTGGAAAACGGGCAAATCGTGGTCCTGGCGATGATCGCGCCGTTGGTGGAACTGCGTGCAGTCTTCGCCGAGCGCCTGGGCGCCGATTATCGGGAAGTGTGGTGCAGCGCCTCGTTGGCGGTGTGCGAGGGACGTGACCCCAAAGGCCACTACGCCCGCGCCCGCAAAGGCGAATTACCCGGTTTCACCGGCATTGGCTCACCCTACGAACCGCCCCCCCATGCCTCGCTGGAACTGGACACCGGCGTGCTCTCGGCCCAGCAATGCGTCGAGCGGTTGCTGGGCTGGTTGGCGCCTGGGCTAGACTCTGGGGAGCCGTCTTTCTAGGAGCCTCCCATGGAATCGCCTGTGCACAGCTTGCCGTCTCTGTTCAAACAGCTTGGTCTGCCGGATGACCCGGTAAGTATCGAGAAGTTTGTGGCAGTGCATTCGCCACTGAAGCCTGAGTTGCATCTGGCAGATGCGTTTTTCTGGACGGAGAACCAGAAGAAGTTTTTGCGTAATGAAATTCTGGAAGATGCAGATTGGGCCGAGGTGGTGGACGAACTGAATCTTCTGCTGCACAGCGCAAGAGGGGTGCAAAAAACTTAGCGAATACACAGAAAGTTGAAAAAATCTGGTGTTGGTTGAAAAAATCTGGGCTTTAATCGCGTAAGTGAACTTTTTCTGAGGTTGCGCGATGTCTCTGGTTGGTTACGCCCATCTTCATCAATTGCTCGGGTTAAAAGCGACTGCTCCTGCTCGTGCCGCGATGATCAAGCCCGTTACGCGGATCTCGATAATTGGTGACTGTCTGGCGGTTCCTCATACCGTTGCGCCTTCAGCCGACGCGATACTCGACCACATTCTTTTCGCACTCAAACATGAAGGCATCAACCTCGGCATCCTGGCTCAGGCGCTCGAAGCGGTTAGCCCGGACCAACTGTTGCAAGAGCTGAAAAAAGCCCCCAACGGCGTGTTCATTCGCAAGGTCTGCTACCTCTGGGAAGGCTTGACGCTTCAACGGCTGGACTACGACAAGCCAATCAACAGCCGCGTTTCACCCTTGTTTGATCCACAGCGCTACGTGACTGGACCCTCAACACGTAATTCGCGTTGGCGTATCGATTTCAATGGTCTGGGCTCTTTGGCTTATTGCGTGACAGTTGAACGCACGCCTGAAATCGAAGCCTTGTTGAACCTGGACATCCTGGGCCGTGCCAAGTCCTTCATGGCTACCCTTCCATCTGAAATGATGGACCGCGCCATCCAATGGGCCTATCTCCATGAAACCCGCGACTCGTTCGCCATCGAAAAAGAACAACCCAGCGAAGAAAAGTCGCGCCGTTTCGTCCAACTGCTACGCCAAGCCCATGAAGGCCGGCTGCTGACTGAAGACTATTTGGTAGAGCTGCAAAACAGCACTGTCTCCAACCCTTTCGACAAAGCCGTTGCATTCCGCCACGAACAAAACTATCTGCACAATGGTTTGCGCGGCGCGGCGGGCGTCAGCTATGTACCACCCGCACCTGAGCTGTGCCAGGAACTGATGGAAGAGTTGATGGCCTTTGCCAGTCAGCCTGTGCGTGAGGTTGACCCGCTTGTGGCTGCGGCCGTCACCGCCTTCGGCTTTGTGTTCCTGCATCCGTTCATGGACGGTAACGGACGTCTGTCGCGATTCCTGATCCACCAGACACTCTGCCACTTCGGTGCACTGGAAAACGGCCTGTTGCTGCCCGTTTCCGTTGCGATGAAACACGAAGAGCAAGCCTACTTGGAGACACTCAAGGCATTTTCCCAGCCGACTCGAGACTTCTGGAATGTTACCTGGCTGGACGGTGAGCAAATGGCTTTCGAGTTCATTGGCCACTCCGCTATCTACCGCTACTGGGACGCCACCCGCTGCGTCGAATTCACCCTGCAGATGGCCAGACGTGCGCTGGAAGTGGAATTGCGCGAAGAGACCGAGTTCCTCGACCGCTACGACCGTGTGATCAAGGCCGTGAACCAGCGCTATGACGTGCGCGGGAGTGATTTGTCCAAGCTGGTGATGATGTGCCTGGATAACGGCGGCAAGGTGTCCAGGCATCGGCGCAAGCAGTTTCAATACAGCGTGCCGGAGGAGGTGTTTGAGTTTATTGAGGAGGAGGCAGGGCGGGCACTGCTAGACCGCTTGGAGAGGGTAGACGAAATCCAGCGCCATCTGCACGACCAAGCCGAACAGCAATCTTGAAACCTGCACTGATCCAAATGTGGGAGCTGGCTTGCCTGCGATAGCGAAGTGTCAGTCGATATCTCTCTCGACCGGACCCAGGTCATCGCAGGAAAGCCAGCTCCCACGGGTGTTTTGCAGTGTGCAGAAAATTCTGCACCCACGCTTAAACCCGCTTTACTTACCTCTATCCCCAGCCGCCCATCCATAAATTGTTTCAAAACTTGACGACATTGGATCCATCCACCATATTGATAGTTAGCAAACTAACTGTATGCGAACTATCCAGTGTCCCAGACCCTCGAACAACTCCAGATGAACCTCAGCAGCAGCATGGTGGTGGGCGCCCGCAACTGGCGCAAAATCTGCCAGACCACGCTGGTGAGCTACGGTATTTCCGAAGCCTGCGCCGTGCCGCTCTTGATGATCGGGCGTCTGGGCGACGGTGTGCATCAGGTCAAGGTGGCCCAGGCGTCGGGGATGGAAAGCCCGTCGCTGGTGCGCCTGCTCGACCAGTTGTGCGCAGGCGGCTACGTGTGCCGTACCGAAGACGTCCACGACCGCCGCGCCAAGGCCCTGAGCCTCACCGAGCGTGGCCGCGAGCTGGTGCAAGCGGTGGAGGTGCAGCTGGTGCGCCTGCGCAAGGAAGTCCTGGCCGACATCGCGTCCGCCGATCTGGAGGCTGCGCTGCGGGTGCTGCGCGCCTTTGAGGCGGCCTCGCTTTGAACGGATTCTTTACCGGTTTTCCACCAGCACGCGACTGGTTCTACGGGGTGCGCACGTTCGCCGCGTCGATGATCGCGTTGTACATCGCCATGCTCATGCAGATGCCACGGCCGTACTGGGCGATGGCCACGGTGTACATCGTCTCCAGCCCGTTTGTCGGGCCTACCAGTTCCAAAGCCTTGTACCGCGCCATCGGCACGTTCATGGGCGCGGCGGCGGCGGTGTTTTTCGTGCCGATGTTCGTGCAGTCGCCCTATGTGCTGGTGGTGGTGATTGCCTTGTGGACGGGCATCCTGCTGTTCCTCTCCATGCACCTGCGCACCGCGAACAATTACGCGCTGATGCTGGCCGGCTACACCTTGCCGCTGATCGCCTTGCCGGTGGTGGACAACCCCCTCGCCGTGTGGGATGTGGCCGAAGCGCGTACCGAAGAAATTTTCCTTGGCATTGCCGTGGCGGCGGTGGTGGGTGCGATGTTCTGGCCGCGGCGCCTGGCGCCGGTGTTCGATGGCTCGGTGAGCAAGTGGTTTGCCGACGCGCAGGTCTACAGCCAGCGCTTTCTGACGCGCAACGTGGAGCCCGAGGAGATCAGCAACCTGCGCGGCGGCATGGTCGCCACCTTCAACACCCTCGAACTGATGATCGGCCAACTGCCCCACGAAGGCGCGCGGCCGCAGACGGTGCGCAATACCAAGGAACTGCGCGGGCGCATGATCCATCTGCTGCCGGTGGTGGAAGAACTCGACGACGCGCTGTACGCCATCGAGCACCGTGCGCCGGCGTTTCTCGACCGCCTCACGCCGTTGCTGGACGCGGCGAATCAGTGGCTGGAAAACACCACCGAAAACGCCACGCTGGACAGCTGGCGCAGCCTGCGTGAGCAGATCGACGCCCAGCAGCCTACCGGTGAAGCGCTGGACGATCGCCACACCCTGCTGTTCTCCAACGCGCTGTATCGCCTGGCCGAATGGGTCGACCTATGGCAAGACTGCCGCAGCCTGCAAGCCGCCATCCAGTGCGAAAGCCAAGACACCTGGCGCGCCGTGTACCGCCACTGGCGCCTGGGCCGCCTCACGCCATTCCTGGACCGTGGCCTGATGTTCTATTCGGCGTTCTCCACCGTCAGCGCGATCATCGTGGCCTCGGTACTGTGGATCCTGCTGGGCTGGACCGACGGCGGCAGCGCGGTGATTCTGGCCGCCGTGGCCTGCAGCTTCTTTGCGTCGATGGACGACCCCGCACCGCAGATCTACCGGTTCTTTTTCTGGACCGCGATGTCGGTGTTGTTCGCCAGCCTCTACCTGTTTTTGGTGCTGCCTAATCTGCATGACTTCCCGATGCTGGTGCTGGCATTCGCCGTGCCCTTTATTTGCATCGGCACGCTCACCGTACAGCCGCGTTTCTACCTGGGCATGCTGCTGACGCTGGTGAACACCTCGTCGTTCATCAGTATCCAGGGTGCTTATGACGCGGACTTCCTCAACTTCGCCAACGTCAACCTGGCCGGGCCCGTGGGGCTGCTGTTCGCCTTTGTGTGGACGCTGATCGCACGGCCCTTCGGCGCCGAGCTGGCGGCCAAGCGCCTGACCCGTTTCAGCTGGCGCGACATTGTCGGCATGACCGAGCCCGCGACCCTGGCCGAGCACCGTCACATGGCCGCGCAGATGCTCGACCGCCTGATGCAGCACCTGCCGCGCCTGGCCCTGACCAACCAGGACACCGGCATCGCCTTGCGTGACCTGCGCGTGGCGCTGAACCTGCTCGACCTGCTGGCCTATTCACCGCGCATCCTCGGCGTGCCACGGGTGCTGCTCAACCAAGTGGTCGAAGGCGTGGGCGGCTATTTCAAGGCGTGCCTGAAAGCCGGTGAACGCCTGCCTGCGCCCAGCGGTCTGCTGATGACCCTGGACCGCACGCGCCGCGCCCTCAACGGCCAGGGCCTGCAAGACGAAGACGACACCCGCGTGCACTTGCTGCATGCGCTGGCTGGCCTGCGCCTGGCGTTGTTGCCGGGGGTGGAATTCATTGGCGGCACCGAGATGGAAGCGCCGCTACCTGATGGAGCGCCTTTATGATCGGTGATCTGGATATCAGCGGGGTTTTCTTGCCCACGCTGCTGGTGCTGATGGGCATTACGTATGTGTTGTTCCTGGTGGTGCACGGGTTGTTGACCCGCGTCCACTTCTATCGCCTGGTCTGGCACCGGGCATTGTTCAATGTGGGGCTCTACGCGCTGTTGCTGGGCGCCGTGGACTCACTCAGTCGATACCTGATGACATGAAAAAACCTTTTTTGACCATCGGCCGTGTAGTCCTGACGTTGTTGATCGTGACCTTCGCGGTCGTCGTCGTATGGCGCATGGTCATGTACTACATGTTTGCGCCCTGGACCCGTGACGGGCACATCCGTGCCGACATCGTGCAGATCGCCCCGGACGTGTCCGGGTTGATCCAGCAAGTGGAAGTGCGCGACAACCAACTGGTGACCAAGGGCCAGGTGCTGTTTGCCGTGGACCAGGACCGCTTCAAGCTGGCCCTGCGCCAAGCCCAGGCCGCCGTGGCCGACCGCCAGGAAACCCTGGCCCAGGCCCAGCGCGAGTACAAGCGTAACCGTGGCCTGGGCAACCTGGTGCCAAGCGAGCAACTGGAAGAAAGCCAGTCCCGCGTGGCGCGTGCCCAATCGGCCCTGGCCGAAGCGCAAGTGACGGTGGACGCCGCCCAGCTCAACCTCGACCGCTCGGTGATCCGCAGCCCGGTGGACGGCTACGTCAACGACCGCGCACCGCGTACCCAGGAGTTCGTTACAGCTGGGCGCCCGGTGCTGTCGGTGGTGGACAGTAACTCTTTCCACATCGACGGCTATTTCGAAGAGACCAAGCTCGACGGCATCCACGTCGGCATGGGCGTGGATATCCGCGTGATCGGCGACAACGCCCGCCTGCGCGGCCACGTACAGAGCATCGTCGCCGGCATCGAAGACCGCGACCGCACCAGCGGCTCCAACCTGCTGCCCAACGTCAACCCGGCGTTCAGCTGGGTGCGCCTGGCCCAGCGGATTCCGGTGCGCATTGCCTTTGACGACGTGCCAGCGGACTTTCGCATGATCGCCGGGCGCACGGCGACGGTATCGATCATCGCCGACACGGCCAAAGACGGAGACAAGCCATGAAGCAGCTCCTGGCAACCGCTGCCTTAGGGTTGTTGCTGTCGGCCTGCCAAATGGTGGGGCCGGATTACAAGCTGCCGGACAACGCCGCCGTCAACCGAGGCGACCTGCAAGGGCAGATCGCGGGTGAGGGGCACAACGTGGTGTCGGCGCCGGTGCCGGCCGACTGGTGGAAGCTCTACCACGACCCGCGCCTGGATGAGCTGGTGCGCCAGGCCATGGCGTCCAACACTGACCTGCGCGTGGCGGCCGCCAACCTGCAACGCTCGCGCTACCAGGTGCAACAGGCTGAGTCCGCCGGGGGCTGGAACGCCGGTGCGAAGGCTGAAGTACAGCGCCTGCAGGAATCCGGCGAAGCGTTTTTGCTGACGGAAAAAGTTCCGGTCGCCAACATTGGTAGCGCAGGCATCACCACCTCGTACCAGTTCGACCTGTTCGGCACCTTGCAGCGCGGCATCGAAAGCGCCCAGGCCAGTGCCGACGCCGCCCAGGCCGCTGCCGATATCGCACGCATCACGCTGGTGGCGGATGTGGTGCGCTCCTACACCCAGGTATGCGCGGCGAACGAAGAGCTGGCGATTGCCAACGAATCCCTCGACCTGCAAGCCCAGAGCACCAAGCTGACCCAGCGCCTGCGTGACGCCGGGCGCGGCGATGAAACCCAGGTGACCCGCTCGCAGACCCAATACAAATCCTTGCGCGCCGATATGCCGCGCTACGCAGCGGCGCGCCAGGCCGGGCTGTTCCGCCTGTCGATGCTGCTGGCCAAGCCGGTGGACCAACTGCCGGCCGGCACCGGCACGTGCGCCGAGCTGCCGCACATCGCCCAGTTGCTGCCCGTGGGCGATGGCGCCGCGCTGCTCAAGCGCCGTCCTGACGTACGCCAGGCCGAGCGCCAGTTGGCGGCCGCCACCGCCCGAATTGGTGTGGCCACAGGGGCGCTGTACCCGGACATCAGCATCGGCGCTACCGTCGGCACGGTCGGTATCCTCGATGACCTGGGCACTGCGCCCACCAACCGTTGGGGCTTTGGCCCGCTGATCAGTTGGTCGGTGCCGACCAACGGCGCGCGGGCGCGTATTCATGAGGCCGAAGCCGCCACCCAGGGCGCCCTGGCGCACTTTGACGGCGTGGTGCTCAACGCCATCCGCGAAACCCAGACAGGCCTGGCGCAGTACACCGCTCAGCTGCAACGCCGTGACGCCCTGGCCGATGCTGGCGAGTCGGCCAAGGAAGCGTCGGAGCAGACACACCGCTTCTTCCAGGCCGGGCGCGCGTCGTTCCTGGCCGACCTGCAAGCCACCCGCACCTACACCGATGTACGGGCGCAGCTCGCGGCGGCCAACACCCAGGTTGCCATGAGCCAGATCGATCTGTTCCTGGCCCTCGGCGGCGGTTGGGAAAGCGGACGAACGCAAGCGTCACAGCCCGGCAAACCCTGAACGAAACGCTATGCTTTGTCAGGTGAGGCGCCGTGACGCCTCACCTGACACTGCTCGCGTTTGCTCATGGGGATTCCAATAATGAAAAACCCTTATGCTCCCGCTTTCTGGTGCGTGTTCTTCGCACTGGTGTTGCTCTCGGCTGCCTATTTCTACGGCGTCATGCTGGCCCATCAAATCGACAAGGCCATGGTGTTTCTCGACAGCGCCTGCGCGGTGATCGGCACCTTGTCCATCGGCGTGGTGGCGTGGGCGTCGTACCAGAATCAACGCGTGAAAAAGCGGCTGCTTGAGCAAGGCAAGACCCGCGTGGCGATCTGGGACACCAAAGTCGCCCTGCGCCGGGTCGAAACCGTGTTCGACCGCTATTTCTGGGGCAGCTATTGGCAACCCGGGCGCACCTTCCAGGAAGTCATGGGCGAACTCACCGGTACGCCCCTGGAAAAAAGCCTCGAAGCCCTGAAAAAACAGTGTGTGCTGCTCGACCAGCAGGTCGCCGATGGCCGGCATTGGCTGAACAATGCGCGGGAATTGTCCGACGTGGCCAACCAGATGGCGCGCGAACGTTACCAACTGGATTTCTGCGATCCCAAGGCTGACACCCCGGGCAATGCGGTGATTCACCGCGAGTTTGAGGTGCTGGTGTACACCTGGACCGCCCGCCTGAAGAGCTTTGACCACCAGCTCGATGAAATCGATATGGAGTATTCCTGAACCAAGTACCGACTTGATCGCTCTGAGAAAACTGGGCCGTGCGCGGCCGCCAGTGCTAATCTTCCCCCGTTTTCGGCGGGCTTGAGCCAACCCCCTCGGGGTTCAAGGAAGACAGCCCACTTCTCACAGGATTTGATCAGGTCACTTCATGAATAAGCCAGCCGTTGTTTTCTTGGGTTTTGTTGTCGCCGTGGGCGCCGTCAGTGCAGGCGGTGCCTGGTACACCGGCAAGCAACTGGAGCCCGTGCTGCAAACCGCGATCCAGAACGCCAACAAGGAGATCCAGACGTCCCTGGCCGGCGTCGACGGCACGGCGACCCTTGAGCTGGTCTCCCTGGACCGTGGCGTATTCAGCAGCACCGCCCACTACCGCCTGAAGGGGCAAGGTTCGGTATTCGGTGAAGACAACCCGAACCCTGAGCTGCTGTTCGTCGATCACATCGAACACGGCCCGCTGCCGTTCTCGCGTCTGGTGACCTTGAAGTGGTTGCCGGTCATGGCCACCAGTCACTACGAACTGGAAAAGAACGCCACCACCGAGAAATGGTTTGCCGCCAGCAAAGACGTGTCACCGCTCAAGGGTGTTGCCAGCATCGGCTACAACCGCTCGGTCACCGGCAACGTCGAACTGCTGCCCCTGGAGCTCAAGGACGATAAGTCTTCGGTGAGCTTCTCTGGCGCCAACATGGACTTCGACAGCACCGCCGAAGGCCAGAAGGTCAAGGCCAACGGCTACATGAACAGCCTCAAGGTGGCCGTGGTCGACGCCAACGGCGAACCGCTTGAAGCCGAACTGGCGGGTTTGACCGTGGCCAGCAATCTGGAGAAATCCACCTTCGGCTTCTACACCGGGCAGAACACTGTGGAGCTGACCGACACCAAGGTCACCTTCGGTCCGCAGAAAGCCGTGCTGACGCTCAAGGGCTTCGAGCAGAAAGACTCCAGCGAAACAAAGGACAACAACCTGGCCGGCCGCGTCGACTACAAGATCGACGAGATCGGTTATCAGGGCAAACCTGTTGGCTCGGCCGCCATGGCCCTGAGCATGAAGAACGTCGACATCCCGGGCATGCTGGTGCTGACCAAGCTTTACCAGGAAAAGATGCAGCCGGTGCAAGCCGCCGCCGCAGCCGGTGAGCCAGTGCCTGAGCTGCAACTGACCGAAGCCGAACAGACCCTGGCCGAAGCCAACGTCAACCAGGTGCTGGCGGCCAAGCCGCAACTGGCGGTGGAAAACCTGTCGCTGAAAACCACCCATGGTGAAAGCAAGTTCAACCTGCTGGTCGACCTGACCAAACCAACGTCCATGGAGCTGCCACCGGTTGAGCTGGGCAAGCAGATGGTGGCGTTGCTAGATGCCAACCTGACCCTGTCCAAGCCGATGATCGCTGACGTTTCCGCCCTGCAGGCGCAGGCCGGTGGTGTGACCGATCCGAAAGCCATCGAGCAGCAATCCCAGATGGCGGCCGAAATGGTCAGCGGTGTGGCGGTGGGTACTCAACTGGCAACCCTGGTCGGCACCGATGTGGTGTCCAAGCTGCACTACGCCAACAATGAAGTGACCTTCAACGGCCAGAAGATGACCGTCGAGCAGTTCTTGAGTTTTGTGATGGCCAAGGTCGGTGCGGTCGGCGGTGCGCAGTAAACATTTCTACATCAAGCAGAAATAAATAGTGTGGGAGCGGGCGTGCTCGCGATAAGGGTCAAACAGTCGACACTCGTGCCGGCCAGCGCCCCGTTATCGTGGGCAACTCCGCTCCCACACTGGTTTTTTCCAAACAAAGACAATTCTGAACAATTGTTCTGAATTGGACTTTTCCCTACATTCCTAATGGATAGTTCCTACAGGAAAGCTAGGTCGGGTCACTAGACGCCGACACCCTGATGCAAATTGCTCAGGACCACCTATCGTTACAGCTTTCCGTGTGTAAGGAAGCTCACGATATGCTGCGAAACCTACCACTCAGTGCTTCAGGCCGGTTGCGACTGCTCATCGGGGCAGCCTTATGCAGCCAACTGCTGATGCCTGCTTTCGCTTTGGCCGATCCGGCCTATGACGCGCTGATCATTCAGGCGCGCAACGGCAATTTCACCCCCGCCCTGACCCAATTGCGCCAATTGCCTGCCGAGCGCCAGACGCCGGGGCAGATCAGCGATCACCTGGTGATTGCCGGCTGGGCCGGGCAGGACGCCGAAGTGCTGAAGGTGTACGAGGCCCAGGGCAAGAATCGCAACCTGAGCACCCAGGCGCTCGCCACGGTTGCGCGCACCTATCGCAACCAGAAGCAGTGGGCCCAGGCGACGGCGGTCTACAACCAGGCGCTGTTGCGTGAACCGAACAATGTCGACCTGCAACTGGGCCTGGCGCTGACGCAGGCCGACGGTGGCCAGGCCACTGAGGCCGTGCAGCGCACTCGCGCGCTGGTGGCGGCCAACCCGAACGATCCCAACCGGCGCATGGCGCTGGGCTACGCGCTGACCCGCGCCGGCTTGAACTACGACGCGCTGTTCGAATTCGACCAAGCGTTTATCCGTGCCGGTGACAAACCCGAAGTGGCCCGTGAATACATTGTCGCGCTGCAAAAGGCCCGCCTGCCGGAACCGGCACTGCGTCTGTCGGCCAAGCGCCCGGGCCTGCTGGATGAGGTCACCCAGCGCCGCCTGGAAGGCGACCTGGCAGCCGAGCGTGTGCGCATGGCCGAGTTCGCCACGCGCACCGAGCAGGAGCGCTATGTGATCGCCGACCGCGCCCTGCAAGACTACGACAAGCTGCTCGCCCGCTGGACCCCGGACGCCAGCGCCCATGACGACGTGGTGCGCTGGCGCATCGACCGCTTGGGCGCGCTCAAGGCGCGCGCACGCACGGCAGAGGTGATTCGCGAGTACCAGACCCTCAATGGCGAAGGGGTGCAACTGCCCACGTACGCGTTGCGCTGGGTGGCGGCGTCCTACCTGGACCAGCGCCAGCCGGAAAAAGCCGAACCGCTGTACCGCCAGGTGCTGACCGCCCCGGATGCCGACGCCAGTTACCGTGTCGACGACAGCACGGCGTTGTTCTATGCCTTGCTGGAGAGCGACAAGGTGGAGCAGGCCCGTGAAGTGGCCAACAACCTGGCCAAGGAGCAGCAACCGCGCGTCGAACTCAAGGGCCTGCCTATCGGCAACCCGAATGACAACTGGATGGACGCTCAACAACTGGCCGCTCAGGCTGGCACCTACGGCGCCGACCTGCCCGCCAGTGAAGCGGGGCTTGAAGCGCTGGTGCAAAAGGCCCCGGGTAACGTCGGCCTGCGCCTGGCCCAGGCCGACATGTACCGCGCCCGGGATTGGCCACGGCGCGCCGAAGGCGTGCTCAAGGAAACCGAAGCCCAGGCCCCGCGCGATATCGGCCTGGAAGTGAACCAGGCCTATACCGCCATGGACCTGCAGGAGTGGCGCCAGCTCGACCTGCTCACCGATGACGTGCTCGCCCGCAACCCGGACAACCGCCAGGTACAGCGCCTCAGCCGTTTGCGCGACGTACACGATATGGCTGAGCTGCGTGTCGAGGCCTACACCGGAAAAAGCTTCGGTGGTGGCAACAACGGTGACGCGGGCGCCGTCTCGGGCAGCCGCGACTGGGGCATTGAAAGCCGGCTCTATACGCCGCCCATCGACGAAGACTGGCGCCTGTTCGCCGGTGCCGGCTATGCCCGTGCCGATTTCGAAGAAGGCACCGGCCAGCATCGTTGGCAGACGGTAGGCGTGGAGCGGCGCACCCGCGATATGACGATTGAAGCCGAGGTCTCCAACCATTCCTATGGCGATGGCTCCAAACAGGGCGCCGCGGTGTCGATTGCCCGCGACATCAACGACAACTGGCAATACGGCGGCAGCCTCGGCTATCTGCTGTCCACCACACCGCTGCGGGCGCTGAATGACGGCGTCACGGCCAATGGCGGCAGCGGTTTTATTCGCTGGCGCGCCAACGAAAGCCGCGAGTGGAAACTGACCCTCAGCCCTTCCCATTTCAGTGACGGCAACGACCGCTTCGAAGCCCTGCTCAGTGGCCGCGAGGGCCTCTACAGCTCGCCGAAGGTGCAAGTGGACCTGGGCCTGGAAGTCGGGGCCAGCCGCAACAGCAAGGAAGATACGGTCTACTTCAACCCGAAGTCGGACTTCACCGTGTTGCCCGTGATCAACGTCAACCATGTGCTCTATCACCGTTACGAGACCCAGTGGAGTCAGCAGTTCCAGATCGGTGCGGGGACGTATAGCCAACAGGATTACTCCACGGGTGGCATTGGCCTGGTGGGCTACGGCCAGCGCTTTCGGTGGAACGATGTACTGGAAGCCGGCGCCAACCTGAGCCTGATCAGCCGACCTTACGACGGTGATCGCGAACGCGATCTGCGCCTGCTCGTCGACCTCACTTACCGTTTCTAGAAGAGCCTGACCATGACCGTCCTCAGCCGTTGCTTGTTGATTCTGGGCGTATTGCTGGCCAGTGCCTGTGCCCAGCAGCCCGCGCCCTTCACTCCACCCGCCGAGCGGCCCACTCCGGCCAACGAACTGGCGTGGCCGAAAAACCATTTCCTGGGCATTGCCTACCACGACGTCGAGGATCGCGACCCCGATCAGGCGGTGGTCGCGGTGCGCACCGAGCGTTTGATCGAGCAGTTGGCCTGGTTGCGTGAAAACGGCTACCAGGCGGTCAGCGTCGACCAGATCCTGGCTGCCCGTAACGGTGGGCCTGCGTTGCCGCCCAAAGCCATCATGCTCAGCTTCGATGACGGCTATTCCAGCTTCTACACGCGGGTGATGCCGATCCTGCGGGCCTACCATTGGCCGGCCTTGCTGGCGCCGGTGGGTTATTGGATCGACACGCCGATGAACCAGCCGGTGGATTTCGCCGGCCAGCCAAGGCCGCGTGGCGAGTTCCTGACCTGGCAGCAGATCCGCGAAGTGTCCCAGTCGGGCCTGGTGGAAATCGCCGCGCACACCGATGCCAGTCACACCGGCATCCTGGCCAACCCCCAGGGCAACCTGGAACCGGCGGCGACGTCGCTGCGGTTTGACCCGGCCACGGGCCGCTATGAAAGCCAGGCCCAGTTCGACGCGCGGATGCGTGCCGACGTGGTGGCGATCACGCAAAAAATCCAGAAAGTCACCGGCAAGAAGCCTCGCGTATGGGTATGGCCTTACGGCGCCGCCAAAGGCACGTCACTGGCCATCGTGGGCGAGCAGGGCTATCAGATGGCCCTGACCCTGGAAGATGGCCTCGACAGTTCCAATGACTTGATGAACAGCCCGCGCTTCCTGGTGGCCTCCGACCCGGATGGCGAGCATTTCGCCAACAGCATGGTGGCGGTGCAGGCCAAGGCACCGCTGCGCGTGCTGCATGTGGACCTGGACAACGTCTACGACCCTGACCCGGCCCAGCAGGCGCGCAACCTGGACGTGCTGGTACAGCGTGTGGTGGACATGGGCGCGGGCACTGTGTTCCTGCAAGCCTTTGCCGACCCCAAGGGTGATGGCCTGGTACACGAGTTGTACTTCCCCAACCGCCACCTGCCGGTTCGCGCTGACTTGTTCAACCGCGTCTCCTGGCAATTGCACACCCGTGCCCATGCTGCGGTCTATGCCTGGATGCCGGTGCTCAGTTTCGCCCTCGACCCCAAGCTGCCACGCGTGACGCGCTGGGACCCGCAAACCGGCAAGGTCGGCCTGGACCCGGACCAATACAAACGCCTGTCACCGTTTGACCCGCAGGTGCGCAAGATCATCGGTGAAATCTATGAAGACCTGGCCCGCAACAACGCCATCGACGGTGTGTTGTACCACGACGATGCGGTGTTCAATGACTTCGAAGATGCCAGCCCCGCTGCGCTCAAGGCGTACGCCGCCAACGGCCTGCCGAACACCATCGAGGCCTTGCGCGCCGACCCGGCGGTGATGCAGCGCTGGACGCGCTTCAAGAGCCGCTACCTGATCGACTTCACCAATGAGCTGACCGCCAAGGTGCGCGCCATCGGCGGGCCGCAGGTGCAGACCGCGCGCAACATCTTCGCCGAGCCGATGCTCAACCCCGGCAGCGAAACCTGGTTCGCGCAGAACCTGGATGATTTCCTCCAGACCTACGACTGGACCGCGCCCATGGCCATGCCGCTGATGGAAGGCCAGGAGTACAAGACGTCCAACGCCTGGCTGGAACAACTGGTGGCGACGGTCAAGCAGCGGCCCGGTGCGCTGGAGCGCACGGTCTTCGAACTGCAGGCCAAAGACTGGCGGACCAAGGAAGCGCCAGACATCGACGCTGCGCAGATGGCGGAGTGGATGGGGGTGCTTAAACGCCAGGGGGTCAGGAGCTTTGGCTACTACCCGGATAACTTCCTGGAAAATTCCCCGGACTTGAAGACAGTACGTCCGGCCCTTTCCAACCAATGGAACCCTTGACCATGTTCGACAGAATCCTGGCTTTATTCGTGTTGGCGCTGGTGTTGGGCGTGCCTCTGGGCCTGATTTTCCTGGTCACCGGGCAGTTCCTGATGGACTTCGTGTTCTTCTACCCGTTGTTCATGTCAGCGTTGTGGATCGCCGGCGGCCTGTACTTCTGGCTGCATTGGGAGCGCCACTGGCCGTGGAAAGAGGACACCCCGGCGCCGACCCTGGCTGGCGACCCGCTGATCTCGATCATCATCCCTTGCTACAACGAGGGCGAAAACGCGGCGGAGACCATTCATGCCGCGCTGGACCAGCTCTACCCGAACATCGAGGTGATCGCGGTCAACGACGGCTCCAAGGACAACACCGCCGCCGTGCTCGATGCCCTCGCGCTGCAGCACCCGCGCCTGCGGGTGCTGCACCTGGCGCAGAACCAGGGCAAGGCCGTGGCCCTGCGCATGGGCGCCGTGGCGGCGCGCAGCGAGTACCTGGTGTGCATCGACGGCGATGCGTTGCTGGATAAAAACGCGGCGGCCTACATGGTGGCGCCGATGCTCGACAACCCACGGCTGGGTGCCGTGACCGGCAACCCACGGATCCGCACACGTTCGACCTTGATCGGCCGGGTGCAGGTGGGTGAGTTCTCCTCGATCATTGGTTTGATCAAGCGTACCCAGCGGGTGTTCGGCCGGATCTTCACGGTGTCGGGTGTGGTGGTGGCGTTTCGCAAGAAGGCGCTGGACCGCATCGACTACTGGAGCACCGACATGATCACCGAGGACATCGATGTCAGTTGGAAGCTGCAGCTCGATCACTGGGCGATCTTCTATGAGCCGCGCGCCTTGTGCTGGATCCTGATGCCCGAGACCGTCGGCGGCCTGTGGAAACAGCGCCTGCGTTGGGCCCAGGGCGGCGCCGAAGTGCTGTTCAAGAACATCCGCGGTATCTGGCAATGGCGTCACCGTTACCTGTGGCCGCTGCTGTTCGAATACTGCCTGTCCACCGGCTGGGCGTTTACTTTCCTGCTGTCGGTGATCTTCTGGGCGGTGGGCAAATTCGTGGTGCTGCCACCGGCCATCGCCGTGGACTCCCTGGTGCCTCCGGCCTTCACCGGCCTGGTACTGGCCATGGTGTGCCTGGTGCAGTTTGCGGTGAGCATCATGATTGACCGTCGCTACGAAAAGGACCTGTGGAAAACCCTGTTCTGGACCGTGTGGTACCCGATGGTGTTCTGGCTGGTCAGCTTGTTCACCACCCTGGTCAGTTTTCCCAAGGTGCTGTTCAACCAGCACCAGAAGCGCGCACGCTGGGTCAGCCCGGATCGCGGTATTAAACCTGCTGAAGAGGAGGCCTGATCATGAAACTGGTCAGAACTCGCCAGAATCGATTGATGTGGCTGGTCGACGTGGTGTTGACCCTGCTCGCCTGGGCCGGGTTGATCTGGCTGCTGGCGCGCGGGATTAACGCGATGCTGGAAACCCACGGTGGCCCGCGTATCGAAGCGCCGATCTTTGCGGCGCTCAATACCCTGCAGGTGTACCTGTGGATCGCCTTGCTTAACGCACTGATCCTCATCACTTGGGCACGCTACCAACAGCGCCGTGGCCGCAAGTTCGCCCAGCGTCGCGCCGAAGCCAATGCACTCACCGACAAGACCCTGAGCGAGAGCTTCAAGTTGGGCGAGGGCGACCTCGAACAACTGCGTAGGCCGGGTGTGCTGGTGATCCACAACGACGAAGACGGCGGTGTGGAGGAAGTGAAATCCCATGTGTCGCGTGATGTGGAGCGGCCCGGGCTGACCCTGGTGCCGGGCCAGCAGAAAGACAAAGACATCGGCTGAACCCACGCAAGTGGTTGTGGCGAACGGGGCAATCCCGCTCGCCACACGCTTTCCTGCCTATTCCCGATCAGATTTTGGAATTCCGATAAATGGGATCCAATTCACAAAACCTTCGCGAACTTTTCGCACTTTCTCGGTACTAACTTATCTCGGCGACAACTTGATGGCCAACTAATGGCCATTAACAGGTTGTTTTCCGTATCGCTATCAAAACAGTCGCCGCTTGTCGGAATTAAAACTCCAGTTACAGGCGCTCTGTCTTTTTTATAAATTTTATTTGTTATTTATCAATAGCTTGCAGGTTTAATTAGTACGAATGTCCAACTAATCCGTTTTCTTGGATTCGTTGAAGTTCGATGTTAGTTTGCCGGCCCTTGATTTTCGACGGATCGAACATGTCTCTGTTACTGCCACGGACTCGGTATCTTCTGTGCACTTTCCTGCTCGCTTACATGAGTGTGAACAGCGCCACGGCTGCGCCTACCCCGGGTGATCAAGACCTGATTCGTGAGCGGCAGAACCGCCTGCTCGAAGAACAGCGCCGGCGCCTGGAAGAGCTGCAGGACCTGCCTGGCAAGGACACTCGCTCCCAAGCCCCGGCGCTGCCTGCCGACACCCGCTGCTTCCCCATCAAAGACATCGAGCTGCAAGGTGCCGAGAGCCTGTCGGCCTCGGTTAAAGCGAGCCTGGTCAAACCCTACATCGGCCAATGCCTGGGCGTTTCGCAGCTCAATGAATTGCTCAAGGTCGTCACCGATTACTACATCGCCAAGGGCCGCGTCACCAGCCGCGCCTATTTGCCCCAGCAGGACCTTTCCACCGGCCACCTGCGTGTGCTGGTGGTGGAGGGCAAGCTCGAAGGCATCAAGGGCGCCCAGGGCAGCAACGTGACCGACCGTGAGTTGGCCATGGCCTTTCCCGGCAAGGTCGGCGAAGCGCTCAACCTGCGTGAGGTCGAGCAACTGGTGGACCAGCTCAGCCGTTTGCCCTCCAAGCAGGCGCAGATGGAACTGACCCCTGGCAGCGAAATCGGCGGCAGCGAAGTGCGGGTCAAGAACGTGCCGCAAAAGCCCTGGCGCGCCAGCTTGTCGCGCAACAACGATGGCCAGCGCAGCACCGGTGAACAGCAATGGGGCGCGGGCCTGGAGTGGGACAGCCCGCTGGGCCTGGCGGACCAGTTGGTGCTGCGCGGCGGCCATGATGCCATCAGCGACCACCAGAAAACCTCGAAGAACAGCATGTTCTACTACAACCTGCCCTGGGGCTGGTGGAACTTCAGCTACGCCTACAGCGAGAGCGAATACCGCACGCCGGGCGCGGTCGATGACTTCAAGTACAAGCAATGGGGTGAAAGCCAGAACCACCAATTGCGCGCCGAACGCGTGGTGCACCGTGACGACGTGAGCAAGACCTCGGTCAACGTCGGCCTGACCCATCTGCGCACCAACAACTACATCAATGACACGCGCCTGGACGTGAGCAGCAACCGCCTCAGCGAGTTCCAGGTGGGCATCAGCCACGGGCGCCGCATCGCCAGCGCGTTCGTCAACCTGGACGTGGGCATGCAGAACGGCATCGGTGCCTTCGACGCCCAGAGCAATACGCAGTTTCGCGATGGTTTCGGCAACCTCACGCCCACCTCGAACTACCGCAAATACACCGCCACCGCCAGTTACCTGCAGCCGTTCACCTTGTGGGGCGAGTCGTTCAGCTTCACCAGCCTGGCCACCGGGCAGCGCAGTGAAGACGTGCTTTACGCACCGCAGCGCATGAGCCTCGGCGGTTCGTATTCGGTGCGCGGGTTCAAGGACCAGCAACTGACCGGTGACAGCGGCGGCTACTGGCGCAACGACCTGCGCTGGACCCGCCCGGTGAACGTCGCCTGGCTGCGCCCGGCCTTCCTGGAATACGGCGCTGGCGTCGGCTACGACCAGGGCGTGATCCGCAATGACCGTTACAACGACACCCAGCATGGCCGGGTGTCGAGCAACTCCGTGGAGTTGTTTGCGCGGGGCAAATACGTCAGCACCAGTGTGACGTTTGCCCACTCCCTGGAGCGACCTGGCGTGATGACCGAGCGCGAAGCGCCGATCTATTTGCGTCTGGATGTCTTCCTGTAATTCAACGCCCGCTGCATGAGAGTTAAGAATATGGATGTTCGCCCCGCTTCTGCCCTGAAAAGCCTGTTTCAACGCGGCCTGGCCCTGATCCTGGCCAATGCGCTGTTCTGGCAGCCACTGCTGGCCCAGGCCGACGGCATCGTGGTCAGCGGCCCCGGCACCACCGTGGGCCAGGCGGGCAACGGCGTGCCGGTGGTGAACATCGCCACGCCCAATGGCAGTGGCTTGTCCCACAACCAGTTCAAGGACTACAACGTCGGCCCCAACGGCGTGATCCTCAACAACGCCACCGGCATGGTGCAAAGCACGCAGCTGGGCGGGATCATCGTTGGCAACCCGAACCTCAAGGGCGGCGCCGCGAACGTCATCCTCAATGAAGTCAACGGCGGCAGCCCCAGCCAACTACGCGGCTACACCGAAGTGGCGGGCCAGTCGGCCAAGGTCATCGTCGCCAATCCCTACGGCATCACGTGCAACGGCTGCGGCTTCATCAACACCCCCAACGTTACTCTGACGACTGGCAAGCCGATCATCGACAAGGCCGGCCGCCTGGACCACTACCAGGTGGACGGTGGCGCCGTGACCATCGACGGCAAAGGCTTGAACGCGAGCAACGTCGACCGTTTCGAGATCATCACCCGTTCGGCCAAGATCAATGCGCAGATCAACGCACGCCAGCTCACGGTGATCGCCGGGCGCAATGACGTCGATGCGCAGAGCCTGAAAACCACCACCCGCGCCGATGACGGCAGCGCCAAGCCGGAACTGGCCATCGACTCCTCGGCCCTGGGCGGCATGTACGCAGGCGCGATCAAGCTGGTGGGCACCGAAGCCGGGGTGGGTGTGAAACTCGACGGCACGCTTGCCGCCAGTGGCGGCGACATCCAGCTCGACGCCAACGGCCACCTGAGCATGGCCCAGGCCGCGTCCAGCGGTGCGGTGGACATCAAGGCGGTCAGCCTCGACGCCCAAGGGCCGGTCTACGCCGGCACCACGCTCAAGGTGCAGACCAAGGGCGAGATGAAAAACCGCAAGACCCTCGCCGCGCGCGACAGCATCACCCTGGCCAGCAACGGCCAATTGACCAACGACGGCATCATCGAGGCCGGGGTCAACGCCGATAACACCCGCAACAGCGGTGGCGATGTGAAGCTCGACAGCCAGCACATCACCAACACCGGCACGGTGATCGCCAACCGCAACCTCACCGCCAACGCCTCGCAAACCCTGACGAACCAGGGCGGGACCTTGAGTGCCAAGCAGGCCTTGAAGGTCACCGCCGACACGGTCGACAACCAGAACAAGGGCCGACTGCTCAGTGACAACACCCTGAACGTCACCAGTGCCCAACTGAACAACAGCCACGAAGGCGTGATTTCCAGCGACGGTGCGCAAACACTTACCGTCAGCGGTGTGCTGGACAACAGCCAGGGTGGCTCCATCGACAGCACCGGCGCGTTCGAACTGCACGGCAATACCCTGGACAACAGCGCCGGCAGCCTCACCGGCGCCAGCACCATCACCCTGGATCTGCTCGGCAACCTGGTCAACCAGAACGCCAAGCTGGCGAGTGCCGGTGCATTGCTGATCAAGCACGTCGACCACATCGACAATCAGGGCGGCAAGCTCACCAGCCAGGGCCTGCTGACCCTGTTCGCCAACAGCGTCGACAACCGCAACACCGGCACCCTGGCCGCCAACGATGGCCTGGCCCTGACGGTGGGCGGCCTGTTGCAGAACGGTACCAATGGCTTGATTCACAGTGAAAAGGCCGGCCTCAACCTGACCGTCGGCACGTTGGAAAACGACGGCGGGCAGATCACGGCCAAAGCCGGGGATGCTGTCGTTGATGCCACCGCGTTCAACAACGGCGGCGGCTATCTGTTTGCCCGCGACCGCGTGCGCCTGGGCGGTGTGAATGTCGATAACGGTGGCGAAATCGCCGGCCATCAGATCGACGTCAGCCTGCGCGGCGCCCTGACCAACCGTGGCTTGATCGAGAGCGCCACGACCCTCGACGTCGACACCGCCAGTCTGAACAACAGCGGCCAGATGCGCGCACTGGGCGCCACGGGCAAGACCCGCTACGCCATCGGCGGGTCGCTGAACAACAGCGGCAAATTGGAAACCGCCAACAACGAGCTGAGCCTCGCTGCGGGCACCTTCAACAACGTGGGCGGCAGTGTGCTGCACGTGGGCGAGGGCACGCTCGATCTCAGCGGCATCAGCCTCGACGACGTGGGCGGCAGCCTGGTGACCCAGGGTGACCTGACCCTCGACAAAGCCAGCTGGACCAACAGCACCGCGATCCAGGCCGGGCAGTTGACCGTCAACGTCGGCAACCTGCAGCAGACCGCCACCGGCAAATTGCTCGGCACCCGCGCCTTGGTCGGCAACGGCCAGGACTGGACGCTGGCCGGCACCGTGGCCAGCCAGGGCACCCTCGATCTGAACGTCGGCAGCCTGCTCAATGACCACGGCCTGATCTTCAGCGGCGGCGACATGGGCTTGCGCGTCGACCGCCTGAAAAACCTTGCCGCCGATATCTACGCCATGGGCAACCTGCGCATTGACCGCGATGGTCAAGGCGGGCTGGCCAGTAGCATCATCAACAGCTCCTCGACGATTCAGGCCGATGGAGGCCTGACGTTGGCTGCCGGCTCGATCCAGAACATCCGCACTGTGCTCACCACCGAGTCCGGCATCTACAGTGCGTCGATCACCCCCACGCCTTGCATCGAAGGCGTGACCGGTGGCGACTGCGACGGCGGCAAGCAGAACCGTCCCTTCCTGATCACCCAGCGCGATCATTTCATCGTCAGCGATGCGACGGCGGGCTCCGCCATCACCTCGGGCGGCAACCTGCTGCTCACCGGCGGTGAATTGCTCAACAGCAGCAGTAGCATCGCGGCGGGGGGCAACCTGACGGCCACGGTCAACCAACTGACCAACGTCGGTGTCGTGACTCATGACACCGAATACCAGCGCATCTTCACTTCCGAGCGTGAACGTAACCCGGACGGTTGGTACCGTGCGGCGGCGGCCTTCACACAGCAATATTCGGAAGGCGGCGCCAAGTACGATCCGAAGAACCTTGGCGGCCTGGAAGCGGCCATGGCGTCGTTTATCGGCCAGATGGAAAGCGAACAGACCGGGCTGCGCAAAACCACTGAATTGAGCACACCTGACCAACGCTATGGCGCGGTGATCCAGGCCGGCGGAGCGGTGGATGTGAAGGCCCAGGCCGGTATCGACAACAGCGTGGTACGCGGTGGCTACACCTATGTTGGCAGCGGTGCGACCGTGGGCGGCGGCGCACCGGTTTACTCGACGCAGATTAACCTCAACGCGCAATTGCCGGCTGACGTCGCGCAACAGCAGGTCAACCCGCTGGGTCTGCCAGGCTTCGGCCTGCCCACCGGGCAAAACGGCTTGTTCCATCTCAACGACGGCAATGGCGTCAATGGCCTGCCCACCAGCCAGTTCGCGGCCAACCCGCACAAATACCTGATCGAAACCAACCCGCTGCTCACCGACATGCGCCAGTTCATGAGCTCGGACTACATGCTCGCCAAGCTCGGCTATGACCCCGACACGGCTCAACGTCGCCTGGGCGATGGTTTCTACGAACAACGCCTGATCCAACAGGCGGTGCTCGCCCGCACCGGCCAGCGTTTTATCGACGGCCAGACCAGCGACGCCGACCTGTTCAAGCACCTGATGGACAACGCCATCAGCAGCAAGGACGCCCTCAACCTGTCGGTGGGCGTGAGCCTCACCGCCGAGCAAGTGGCAGCGCTGACCCACGATATCGTGTGGATGGAAAACGCCACGGTCGCCGGCCAGCAAGTCTTGGTGCCCGTGCTTTACCTGGCCCAGGCCAACAACCGCCTGGCCCCGAATGGCGCGTTGATTACCGGCAATGACATCAGCCTGTTGGCGGGCAGCGACCTGACCAACGTCGGTACCCTGCGTGCCACGGGCAGCCTGTTGGCGAGCGCCGGGCGCGACATGAGTAACGCCGGCTTGATGGAAGCGGGTGGTCGCCTCGATCTACTGGCCGGCAATACCTTGAGTAACCGGGCCGGTGGCGTGATCGCCGGACATGAGGTCACCCTGGCCGCACGCGGCGACCTGCTCAACCAGCGCACGGTCACCACCCACCAGAGTGCCAGTGACTATCGCGCCGAGCGCTCCGACTTCGCCGACAGCGCCGCGCGTATCGAATCGGCCAGTGCCCTGACCCTGCAAGCCGGCCGCAACATCAACAACGTCGGCGGCGCGCTCAGCAGCGGCACCGACACCACGACCCAGGCGGTGGGCGACGTGAATATCGTCGCCGCGCAAACCCAGAACAGCAGCGTGATCGGCACTCGCTCGCGCCAGGCCAGCATTACCCAGCAGGGTTCGATCATCCAGGCCGGGCGCGACTTGAAGGTGACGTCCGGGCAGGACGTGAACATCGCTGCCAGTCAACTGGAAGCCAAGCGCGACATGGCCGTCGTGGCCACCGGCAACCTCAATGTCATCACCGCCGCCAACGAACAGCATTCGGCGTACAACTCGAAGAAGGTCAAGAGCATCGAGGACCACGTGCAGCAGGTGTCTTCCGTGCTCAAGGCTGGCGGCGATGCCAGCCTGAGTGCAGGTCAAGACTTGCAACTGGTCGCCAGCCAGGTGAGTGCCGGCAACGAAGCGTACCTGGTGGCCGGCAAGAACCTGAGCCTCAAGACCGCCGAAGACCACGACTACAGCTTCTTCAGCAAGACCAAGAAAACGTCCCAGGGCAAGTCATTCCGCCTCGACGAAACCGACGCGGTGAATAACGTCGGCAGCCTCGTCAGTGCGGGCACCCACAGCACCTTGGTGGCCGGTGAAAACCTGTTGCTGGCGGGCAGCGCCGTCACTGCTGAAAAAGGCGCCACACAATTGGTCGCAGGCAAGGACGTGAGCATCCTGGCAGTGAGCAATTCCGACGGCGCCCGTCATGAGCGCAAGGAAAGCAAAAGCAGCTGGGGTGGGCTCAAGTCGAGCAAGGTTGAAGACCAGGTCAACGAAAAGCGCACCACAGCCATGGGCAGCATGGTCTCCGGCGAAACCGTCAGTGTGGCGGCCAAGCGTGATGCAACGGTCACCGGTTCCGCGCTGGTCAGCACCGGCGACCTCGCCGTACAAGCCGGTCGCGACCTGACCATCGATGCGGCGCAAAACACATTCGCTCGCACCGATATGCACAAGGAAAAGAACCGCGACCTTACTGGCGTGCTGACCGGCAACACGCTCGGTTTGGATGACCTTACCGGCAATCAGAAGCTGTACATCAACAGCTCGAAACACAACGGCACGGCCAATGAAATGACCTTGACCGGCAGCACCATTGGCTCAAGCGCAGGCAATGTGTCGCTGACCGCAGGGCGCGAGCTGTCGGTGGTGGCGAGTGACCTGGTGAGTACCAAGAACATGGAACTCAGTGGTGCCAACGTCACCATTACCTCCGGTGTGGAAACCGCCAGCCAGACCAGCAAGGACAGTTCCAAGAGCCTCGCCGTAGGCCGTGTGATCGCCGGCACGGTGGTCGATACCGCCAACAGCATTCGCGATGCAGCCGAAGCGGCCCGCAGCTCCGATGACCCGCGGCTCAAGGCGGTGAAGATCGCCCAGGCGGCCTTGTCGCTCTACAACCTCAATAACCAGGCGGGCGAAGTTGCCAAGCAAAGCACCGGCTTCAAGGACAAAACCGGCGGGTCTGCCGGCAACGGTTCGCTGATCAAGATCGGTACCGAGCTGGCCAACACCCGGACCAAAAGCAGCAGCGAATACACGGCGCAGACCGCGCACCAGAGCAGCCTGAATGCCGGAGAGAAACTCTCGATCATCGCAGCGGGTGACGCGCCGGGCACGTTGGGTGACCTGAACATCACGGGCAGTTCGTTGAAGGCCGACAGCCTGCTGTTGTCCACGAAAAACAACATCCTGCTGCAAAGCGCACAGAACACCACCGACCGTAAAAACGATGGTTCGCGCAACCGAACGGCCATCGGTGCCAGCTTCAACATCGGTGAGCAAAATGGTTTTACGCTGGACCTGGGCGCACAAACTGCCAAGAACCTGGGATCGGGCGGTTCCGTAACGCAGGTCAATACCACCGTGGAGGCCCGTTCCCTGCTGCTGAGCAGTGGCCAGGACACCACCTTGGCCGGTGCGCAGGTACGGGCTGACCGTATCGATGCCGACATCGGCGGCAACCTCAACATCCTGTCGCGCCAGGACACTGACACCTCGAAGAGCAAGCAGGATAGCGCGGGCTTTGGCGCAAGTATTTGTATTCCACCGTTCTGCTATGGGTCCACCGTTTCGGCGTCCGCCAACCTCGCGGCGTCGAAGATGAACAGCGATTACCAGGCGGTGACCGACCAGAGTGGTTTCTTTGCCGGTAAGGGCGGTTACACCATCGATGTCGCCAAGAACACCACCTTGCAGGGTGCGGTGATTGCCAGCGAGGCCACGGCTGACAAGAACCTGCTGCTGACCGACCGCCTGCTGGTCAGCGACATCAAGAACAAAAGCGAGATCAAGAGCCAGTCGGCGGGCGTGAGCGTTTCCGGCTCTTACAGCGGTGGCGTGGGTACCCTGTCGCCGGGTGCGTTGTATGGCATGTCGCTCAACGATTCGGACCACAGTTACACGCGCAGTGCGGTCAGCGAAGGCACGATCGTGGTGCGCAACCCGCAAGGTGCCGACGACCTGATCGGTCTGAACCGCGATACCGCCAATGCCAATCAGCGCCTCGACAAGCCTGATAAAAAGGCCATGCAAGAACGCATGGACCTGATCAAGAGCTCGATGGAGCTGACCAAAGGTATCGGCGATGCCATCGCTTCGGCGCGGATCAAAGCCGCCAGCGACGAAAACAGCGATATCAGCAAAGCGACCAGGCAGAAGCTGATCGAAGAAGGTGTCGCCAACCCGTCACAGGCCCAGATCAGCCAACGAGCGCAGCAGGATTACGGCATCGGCAGCAGTTTCCAGAAGGCCAGCCAAGCGGTGACCGCCGTGGTGCAGGCGGCCATGGGTGGCAGTATCGGTGGGGCGATGGCGGGTGCTGCGGCGCCGTACCTGGCGCAGACCGTCAAGCAGATGACCGAGGGTGACCCGAACGCCAACCTGATGGCTCACGCGGTGCTGGGTGCCGTGCTGGCCCGGGCCGGCGGGAACTCGGCGTTGGCCGGAGCCGCCGGGGCTGTTGCAGCGCAGGAAACCGAGCGCCTGATCCGCGAGCAACTCTACGGCGGCGCGAGCAACGAAAGCCTGACTCAGGAGCAGAAGACGACGATCTCCAGCCTTTCAACACTCGCGGCCGGGCTCTCCGGCTCGCTGGTCGGTAAGGACGCGCTCAATGCGGTGGCGGCGGCGCAGGTCGGCAAGAACGCGGTGGAGAACAACCACCTGAGCATCCTGGAAGGCTTGTCCCTGACGGAGAAGAAAAAAGAGTTCAAGGCCTCCTGTCTCAACGTGACGTCCACCGCTTGTAAAGCGCTGGCAGCGGACATCAATGCGCTGTTGGAAAAGGGGGGTAGCACGCTGAAGGTGGATCACTTTGAAGCGACGGACTTCCTGCAGGCCTCGGATACAAAAGTGACACCAGGGCAGGTCCTGCCATGCGGCATCTCGGGCAATGGGTTCTGCGTGGTCACGAGCATTTCGGTCAAGACGGCGTTGGGCGATGAGTGGGCGCTGCAACCGGCCAGCGACACACAAGCCAAGGTGGGCAAGGACTATCAACAGGCCTTGCAGCAGGACTTGGGCGGTGTCTTGAAAGAAAAGTCCGATGAGATGTTTGTCGCCGGATGCGGTGGCATGGGGCCTATCGGCATTGGCTGCCAGACCTGGATGGCCGCTGGCGGCGCGAGCCCCCTGGGTGATCAGACCACCGGCCAGCGAGTGATGTGGGGCTCTCAAGCGCTGTTGAACAGCCTGGGCTTGGTCGGGGTGATTTACGAAGGCGCGGCAAGCACGGCTGGTAAAGGCGTGATCGCGGAGTCCAGCACGGCCGGCAAGGTGCAACTACCGTCGTGGTACCGCACTGAGGGTGCTGCCGGTGCTGAGTTTGTCTCCACAGGCGGCGGTCTGCCTGAGGGCGCGAGTCGCGTCATCAATACCCGCACGGGTAATTATGAGGTGCTGTCGGGCGGCAAGCTGTACATGGAAACGCCAACGGGTCTTGTACCGAAGGATGGAGGCAACCTGGCGGTACTTGCCAACGCCGAGAGGACCATTGCTGCCAACTCCGCGGAGCGAGCCGGGCTTCAACACGTCGCAGATCTTCCTACGGGCAGCTTTTCGATTTCCGATTGGACAGGTTACCCTTCGGGAGTACCGCAACCTGCAGGGCCCTTCCGATTACTTGAGGGCGCCGAGTATGCTGCCGCCCGCAGTGCCGCCAACAACGCCAACCGGACGATTCGCAAAGACCAGGGACTGGTGGGTTTGCCGGTGGATGTGCATGAAGTCAACCCCGTCAAGTTTGGTGGCAGCCCAACGGACTCGACCAACAAATTGGTTCTGCCGCGCGACGTTCATCGACAGCAAGTGACGCCCTGGTGGAACCAACTGCAGAAAGACTTGGGACGATAGTGATGAAATATGAACTGACAGAAGGGCAGCTCAACCCTCCCGCCGAGCGTGAGGCCATCAATGAGGTGGTGAAGGCCCTGGGGTTTTCACTGCCCGAAAGCTACCTCGATTTTTTGAGAGCCCATAACGGTGGCGAAGGCTTTATCGGCGACAACTACATCATTTTCTGGTCGGCTGAAGAGCTTGAAGCATTCAACCGGGAATATGAAGTAGCCACCTACGCGCCCGGCATCTTCCTGTTCGCTTCTGATGGCGGTGGTGAGGGCTATGGTTTCGACATGCAAGACGTGAACAAGCCGATCGTGCGTATGCCCTTCGTCGGTATGGAGCGGCAATACGCTGACGTGGTAGCGCGTGATCTGCCCGATCTTTTTACTCGGTTGCCCCAGCTATGAGTGACCAGAAAAGAGCGCCGCGCCCCAAGGGAATGGAGCTGTTCGACATCACCCCGATTATTCTGGGGGGTGACCCTTCCAGCCCCGAGAACAAAACCTGGCTGACACGCCAGCAGCACTTTGAGGCCGTGCGTTATTGGAACCGAATCATCAGTGATCTGCGCAAAAAGCTTCCTTGAAGCGCTGCAGCCTGCGACCCCTTTCAAGGATGATGATGTCTTGCCTATTGGCGGGTTGGGGCTTGGTCTGTAGTGAGCGGGCTTGCCCCGCGCTGGGTGGCGAAGCCGCCCCAAAAAGGCCGCCGCGTCGTATCAGGTAAAACGCGGCGCCTGGATTTAGGGCGGCTTCGCCGCCCAGCGCGGGGCAAGCCCGTTCACTACGTCAGAGCAGAATGATGACGAACGTAGCGCCCGTGGTGATCACCGTGCTTGCAATCACAGCTTTCGGAGGCGGTAACTGCTGCGCGGCAACGGTGCGCCAGGCTTGGCCTGCACGAGGTCTTCGGGGTTGACCCGCCCATGGGTGTTGATCAGCAGGTCGGCGTGCCTGTCGCCCGTGAGGTCGATGGAGACGCTGCCGCGCCCGGTCTGTTCGTCATACGCCAGAACGCTTTCGCCGGCCTTGCCGCTGAAAGCTGAGGTGAAAATCAGTGCCGGTACGTTGGCTTGCTGGAGGGCGCCGCAGACGTCGATCTTGTCGGTGCCGCTGGTGAAGTCCATCAAGGTGTCGGATTGATCGGGCGTGGAGTCGCTGGCGTGGTTGTAGACAAACGTATCGGCGCCGCCGCCGCCGCGCAACCGGTCTGCGCCACCACCGCCGGTGAGCCGGTTGTTCGCCGCATTGCCAATCAGCGCATCATCCCCTGAGCCACCGATGGCGTTTTCGATGATGCAGCCTCTGGCGATCGAGAGGTTACCCTGCAGGCCTCCCACGTCGGAAAACGCGCCGGCCTTGAGGTTGAGGGTCTGGTTGGAGCGGTAGCCGGAAAAATCCAGGGTGTCGTTGCCCGCCCCGTCCCATATGCAGGCCACGAAGCGGTCCTGGGCCGATTTCAGCGTGTAGTAGTCTCTTCGAGTGTTTGAATTGAAGCCGTAGGTGTTGTCTTCCTTGCGGGTTTGATAGTTGGCACCGTAGTGCTTCTGGATGGCTGCGATGTCATCCATCATGGGGGCCTTGGGTTTGGCGCCCAGTTCCTTGCCGCTGCTGCGATCCCCGAAGTAACTCATGACCGTGTGGGCGGTGGAGTCCTGGGCATAGACGCGCTGGCCTTCTCTTGCTCGGCCGTCATAGTTGCCCGGATGTCTCAAACCGAGAGCGTGGCCGATTTCATGGGTCATGACGACGCGACTGACCATGCCCCGGTTGTAGAGGGTTTCGCCGCCGCCATGCCCGTACGGATTCGGGTAGGTGCCTTGTGCCCTGGCGATAAAAGGTGAAATACCGAACGTCAACCGGCCTTCGGCCGGGCCCCCATTTTCGTGGAATTCCAGGTTGGCCACATCGGCCCAGGATTCTATCGACCGTCGCGCCTCGTGTTTCTGTGCCTCGTTGAACCCGCTGTTGTAGAACGAATAGGAAATCTCGGTCACGTTGTTCCTGTTGCGGTCCTGCCATGTCAGAACGTGCTGGGTCAGCTGAGTGACGGATTGTTGTTCGTCGAAAGCGCGCTTGTTGACGTGGCTGACGTAAGGATCTTTCGGACGCAGGGTTGGGTCCTGCCCATCCCAGTTGCGTCGGGTCGGTTTGTCCGGATTGCCTGAGGGGGCACTTCGATCAAGTGTCAGGGGCTGGTGGTCTGGCCGGGGCATAGGGCGAAAAAATGGTTGGATGAATGGTCGGACGAAGGGATGGCTGATGAACGGGTGAACAAAGGGGCGAAAGATCAATGGCACATTGAAGGGCCGGAAGAAGTGCTGTGCCGTCGGATGGCGGATGAACGGCATGACGAAACCGGTAAATCCAGAAGGTATTCTCATGTGAGGAATGTTCCAGGGAGTGCTTGTTTTTATCCTTGGTCAATGGCGTTGGGCAATATCCTATTGCGAGGATTAAGTTGGCAGCGCCAAGTGCGGGAGCCAATGATTTAAATGTTTCTTGAAGGGCTATCGGGGGGAGAGGTCGCATGCTGTTGCAGATGTGTTGTTTGAATGTAAATGCAGTGCTGTGACCGAGGTATCAATCTAGAAGGGGTTCCAGAAATTTGTATGCGTGCACGTTTCGGAAACCGGTGGCGGGAAATTAAAAGATACACACATGGGCTTACAGGATCGCCCTCGAAAGTAAAAAGGCCTAACCCGAACCGAAGGCACCTTGCGTCTGATGCTGTGTAGGCATCATTTATCCGCGAGGTCCTGTCGCCATGTCCCCTCTCTCCACGTTGCACCTGCGCCCCTTCTTCCAGGGCTTTGCCGTCGTCTCGTTGATCGCCCTTGCCGGGTGCGGGCTGTCTTCTTCCCGCGAAGTGGCCAAGCCTGAAGCGGCCGCCGTCGCAGCGCCCCTGTCCGAGTTGAGCAGTCAGCCGGTGCAGGGCGCGCTGGTCAAGCGCATGGCGCTGCCGGCCCCGATGACTGCGCGGTTGATGGCGCAAGACTCGACGGCAATGGCGTACCGCAGCGAGCCTCGCGAGCAATACGCCAACCTGCCGGACAACCCGGTGCACCGCGTGGCCGAAACACCGGTCTCGACCTTCAGTGTGGACGTCGACACCGGCAGCTACGCCAATGTGCGGCGTTTCCTCAACGAAGGTCGTTTGCCGCCTGACGGCGCGGTGCGATTGGAGGAAATGGTCAACTACTTTCCCTACGGCTACGCGCTGCCCACGGATGGCTCACCCTTTGGCGTGACCACCGAAGTGGCGGCCACACCGTGGAATCCAGACACGCAACTGCTGCGCATCGGCATCAAGGCGTCCGACCGTGCCGTGGCACAGCTGGCGCCGGCCAACCTGGTGTTCCTGGTGGACGTGTCCGGCTCCATGGACCGCCCGGAAGGCCTGCCGCTGGTCAAAAGCACCTTGAAGTTGCTGGTGGATCAACTGCGTGAGCAAGACCGTGTGTCGCTGGTGGTGTACGCCGGTGAGTCGCGCGTGGTGCTCAAGCCTACGTCTGGCCGCGACAAGGCGAAAATCCGCAATGCCATCGACCAGCTCACCGCCGGCGGCTCCACCGCAGGAGCCTCGGGTATCGAGCTGGCCTACCAGATGGCCCGCGAAGGTTTTATCGACAACGGCATCAACCGCATCCTGCTGGCGACCGACGGTGACTTCAATGTGGGTGTCAGCGACTTCGACAGCCTCAAGCAGATGGCCGTGGACCGGCGCAAAAGTGGCGTCTCTCTCACCACCCTGGGGTTTGGTGTGGATAACTACAACGAGCACCTGATGGAACAGTTGGCCGATGCGGGCGATGGCAACTACGCCTACATCGACAACTTGCGCGAAGCCCGCAAAGTGCTGGTGGACCAGTTGAGCTCGACCTTGGCGATTGTTGCGCGGGACGTGAAGTTGCAGGTGGAGTTCAACCCGGCACAGGTCAGCGAGTACCGCTTGCTCGGCTATGAAAACCGCGCGCTTAAGCGTGAGGATTTCAACAACGACAAGGTCGACGCGGGTGAAATCGGCGCAGGGCATACGGTAACTGCGTTGTATGAAATTGTGCCGAAGGGCAAAAAAGGGTGGATAGAACCGTTGCGCTACGCCGGTGAGCCTTCTGCGTCAGGCTCGTCCGCGGAACTGGCCATGTTGCGCGTACGCTACAAGCCCGCTGCGGGGGGCGAGAGCCGGTTGATCGAGCGCCCGATCGGCAATGCATCAGGCAAGGCCAGCGACGACCTGCGCTTCTCGGCGGCCGTGGCCGCCTTTGCCCAACAGCTCAAGGGCGATGGCCGCTACACTGGGTCCATGAGTTTGAGTGACACGGCGGCATTGGCACGCTCGGCCCGGGGCGATGATCCCTTTGGCCTGCGCAACGAATTCGTGCAACTGGTAGAGATGGCCCAGGCCCTGAAACACTGATCTTCAACACACCGCCCACCTGTAGGAGCCGGCAAGCCGACTCCTACAAGGAATACCGAAAGGAGTTCGTCACCTGCATGGCTGTCCCAGACGATTCACCCAGCGACGAAGCGCTGCTGGCCCGCTACCGAACCGGTGAGGGGGCCGCGTTCGAGGTTCTGTACGCGCGGCACCGCCAAGGCTTGTACCGGTTCCTGGTGTCCCTGAGCAACAAAGCCGAACTGGCCGAGGAAATCTACCAGGAGACCTGGCTCAGCCTGATCCGCAGCCACACCCAGCCGCAGGGCCGGGCGAGCTTTCGCACCTGGCTGTTCCAGATTGCCCGCAACCGCCTGATCGACTACTGGCGCAAGCACGGCATTCACAACCCCTTGCACGACAGCTACGACGAGCAACTGCACGCCCAGGCCGACGACAGCGCCGGTCCCGAGCAGCAACTGAGCCTGAGCCGCGACCAGGCGCGCCTCGACGCTGCCCTGCAAGACTTGCCCGAAGACCAGCGCGAAGTCTTCCTGCTGCGCCTGCACGGCGACCTGGAAGTGCCGCAAATCGCCGCACTCACCAACACCCCGCTGGAAACCGTGAAAAGCCGCTTGCGTTACGCCCAGCAGAAACTGCGCCGCCTGCTGGCCGAGGAGATATCCCCATGACCGACTCCCGACATATCCCAGACTCCGACGACGTGCTGCTCCAGCACTATCGTCAACACAGCACCGGCGAGCCGCCTGCGTCCCTTGATGCCTTCATCCTCGCCACGGCCCGCCGCGAAGCCCCAGCCCCGCCGCCCAGCTTTTGGCAACGCTGGCTGCAGGCCTGCCAACGCCCGCGCTGGCAGATGGCATTCGCCACCGTGGCCGGCCTGGCGCTGATGATCGGCGTGGTGATGCGCTCGCCCGTGCCACAGCCGGAAATCTCCACGGCGACCTTCTCCGCGCTCCACGAAGAAGCCGCCCGCCCGGCGCCGCCCCCGATGTCCGCCCCTGCGCCCGTGGCACGCCTTGCCGTTGCACCGAAGGCCGAGAGTGCGCAAGTCATGGGCTCGATGGCGGATGAGTCAAGCGCCAGGCTCAGCAAGCGCGCGCCGGTGGCGTTGCCTTCGTTGGAGGAGGGTTTGCGGGAAATTATGAGGCTGCGTGAAGCAGGGCAGGCGAGGGCGGCGGATGAGAAGCTGCTGGCGCTGCATGCGCGCTTCCCTGGGGAGGATTTGCCGGCAAGGTTGGAGGCGTTGCAGAAGCGGTGAATTGACACCCACAAAAAAGCCCCAGGTCTTTCGACCTGGGGCTTTTTCGTCTGTATCTGGTGCCCCGGCGTCGTTTGAACTGGGCAGTCATGGGCCCGTATCTATTGGGTCTATTTGGTGGTTGGCCGGTTAGGCATACACGTGGGCATACACGGTGCTTCTTTCTGGCCACAGCTTTCGTGGTATCCCCGCAGGGTCAAGCAACACCAAGTCGCTAGTGGTGTGTTGCCATCCAGCTGGATAGTTATTTCTTTGTCCGACCTTCTGCCGACAGTGAGGCGAGGGCAAGGGTGATGAATCCTGCGTTCCCATCCAGAGTGTCCAGCGTCCCTCGAATGTTCTGTGCGACTTCTGTCGATCCTCTTTGCTCAACCCAGTTCGACAGCTCCTCGATAGCAGCCCCTAACGCCAGCTGGTTTTCGTTCATGCGCTTTAGCAATGATGCGAGCAGCGAGATATCCTCCATGAGCGTTCTCCAAGGCAGGGGCATTTGAAGCGATATCCACATACCCCATAAATGCTGGTGACGTGTACCAGATGATCCTCAAGGGGGGGCACGAGAATCCTTGTCCATACACGGGGATCTAATTCACTTGTTCGATTTCGTTTTTGGCTCTTCGGCACGCAGGTCCGTCTCGCGAATGACTCGACCAGTGCTTCCATCGATTTTGAAGACCGTGCCGTTAACAAGCAGAAAGGTGTTTTTGGTATCTGCCAGAATCAGGTGGCCTGTGAGCTTCTGACCCTTGTCCGTCGTAACGCTATGGATAGTCTCCAATGCCGTAGGTACTGGTTGCCCTGCGTACTCACCGAATTTTTCCAAGCCCATATTCACGCCTTTCTTAACACCAGCTGCTGGGGCGAGAAAAACTACAAACATAGAAAAGCCGATCCAGGTCGAAAGGCCAATAATCACCTGTGCCTTCAGTCGTTTTGTGATGAGCCCGATGAAGATCGCAGCAACGCCAATAAACAATAGCGCAAGAAGGGCAGGTCCAAAGATGGGGATTCGACTTGCTGCGGTCAAAGCCCCGGTGAAAATATTCACGTAGCCGTAGAGCAGCAGGGTGGGTGTACTCAGTGTGAGTTCGTTTGTATCGATGCCGAATTGCTCGTAGTAAGCCAGTAGTACCGAATATCCAGTGACTACGAGAGCCGACTGTAAGAACACAGCACCGTAGACGACCAGCTTGAAGGCTAGGTCTGTATTTGTTTTTACCTCTTGGGGATCGGCTGGCACCTCACGAACGGGATGCAACGGAGGGATAGAAATGTTGATCGGTGTCGTCAACTCTACCTTGACTCTTTTTTCTCTATTCCAGAACACGGCACTTCCTTGTGAGCTATCGAGAGGGAAACATACTCAGTCAAGGCGTTTCTAGCTAGGGGGATCAAATGAAAAGCTGCCGGGGACCCTGGGAAGGTGACGCTGGTACGGGGCATGAAACCCGCGGGATCGAGTTAGTGGGAGGTGCCGGAAGTTACTGAAATTTCAATCGTTGAAATTGAAAGGATCTTGAAGGAAAAGGGCCATCGTTACAGCTTCGGTAAAGGTGGCTGTATCTGTTGCTGATAGTGAACACCTGCGTGGCGTCAACCATGGTGATGGGTGTCAACCACGTCAACCTGTCAACCAACTTAAAAAATCCAGCTGCTAACACGAACGCGCGGGTTTTCTACCCCGTACCTTCAAGAATGCTCCAGGGTCCCCACTATCGAACCAAAGCCAAGAGCATGACCCATCTCGCTTCGCTGGAGGAGCAATACTAATGGGGCTAGGGGATACCCTAATAAAACCGTGTTACGGGTGTTACGCGTGTTACGGAAATATATAAGTATATGATTTTAAATGATTTATATGGCGTTACACAGCTGTCATTGGTTTGTCGACATGCGTGTTACATGGCAAATAGGTGTTACAGCAATAAATGCTCTGGGAGGAGCGGTTTGTGATGATCAAGGCGAGTGTTATCGAACTATGGGCTTTCGCTTAGAAGGGCGGCTACCGGCCGATTCTGTTGAAAAAGTCGGCTTCGAATTCCACGCCAAAAAGGTACGCGCCTGAGATTGAAATCTGAATTTTTGGCAGTATGTTCAGGACTCGGATTTCACGTAGCAGCGTGCAACAGAGGTGTTTTCATCCGTCAATATTCGAGTGTTTTGGGAAAACCGACTTTTCAACACAATCGACCCAAAGCAGCCATCCATGACAGGGTGCTTTCGGCCAGAAGCAGCCGATAGGATTAGACTACATCGAAGTCTTGTCAGAGATTATTTGTATGCTGATTGAGTGCCAAAGGTGCAGCCAAGGTTACGTTCGAGCAATGCGGGTGCGCTCCACAAATATTTTGCTGTGGGTGTGCGAAGAGTGTGAAGCAACGTGGACGAGCCAGGATGAGGTGAGTGCCAGTAATTTTGAAGACTACGGTACGTTAATGGCCGGCATTGGGCGCAGTTGTTTATGGTCAGAATTGGAGCCACAGTGAAAAATTCGTTACCGCTTACATTTCTGTCAAATGTCCGCTTTGGGTCGATCGCAGCTCTGTCTGCCAGGTTGCTATCGGCCAGAAGCGGTCGGTCGCGGTAGTCGGATTATGACGGGTGGCCGCTGGATGGCAGAGGCAACAATATTTGGCATAGCTGTTGATCCGCGAACACTTGGCCATGAACGCAGAGTACCGTTTTCACTGATTCTCTGTGTTTCATGGGTCTTAGCCAAAGCGGCAGTTTTCTTGCTATGGGAGAAGGAATCTATGGCCTTCATGAGGGAAAACCATGTCGCCACAAGCCGTTCTTTTCGACCTTGACAATACCTTGACCCATCGAGCGCTCAGCATTGAACAATATGCCCAGCGTTTTCTTTCGGATTACGCTCATGCATTGACGCGAAGTGTAAGCATTGCTGAAGTCGCGAAACTGATCGTGACTGCGGACAATGGCGGTTACCTACCAGCAGGCTCGCCTTACCCAACAATTCGTGAGGCCGTTGGCCGAACATTGGCGGAGTCGTTGCGCTGGACTGCACCAATGGCTATGAACCTGTTGGTAGACCACTGGACAACTCACTTCGCAGCCTCTGCGGTTGCTATGCCTGACGCTGAGGTGCTGCTGCAAGAGCTTGGGCGCAGAGGGATTGCCTGCGGTGTGATTTCCAATGGCGCCGAACGCTCTCGACGAAGAACCATTGAGGCTCTGCCGTTTAGCAACTTGATTCAAGTGGTCATTAGTTCGGAAGCGTTCGGGTACAGCAAGCCGTCACCTGAAATTTTCAAGGCGGGTGCTGAAGCACTTGGCTACCTACCCGAGCAATGTGTTTTTGTCGGGGATCACCCTCACAACGACTATCAGGGCGCGAGATCGAGTGGGATGCAAGCCGTTTGGCTCAAGGGGTTTCACGATTGGCCCAAAATCTTACTAGAGCCCACTTGCAGCATTTACTCGCTGAGTGAACTACTACCACTGTTGAAGCACATGACGCCTAGCCCAGAGTAGATACTTCTATCCTAGGTGTCCACTTCTGGCCGATCGCTGCCAGTCGCCACCGGCTGCGATCGGCCAGTAGCGCCCGTTCTCGGAGGACAGCTACCGGCCATAACAAGGTATTTAACAACCGTTACCCCAAGCTTCCGCCAAGGCCTCGCCGCAAGTGTTAGGTAGATAAACGAGCATGGAGAGATGCTAAGCCTGGTTGAATCTCGGAGTATCACGTGTATCAGGCGCCACCCTTTCACATAAGCTTCTGGGAGACAAAACGCATCCTTCAATTTTTCACAATGCTTTTCTGAGGCTTGGCAGACAGACCGTCCCCTAGCGCCCACCGACTCTCCACAGCGCGCTCTGAACAACGATGGCAATCAGGCATCATGAGCGATACTATGCCAAGCCTCAATTCGATTGAATTTTGCGTTATATGCCCGAAACCTACGACAGTTACGGACTGAGCGAAGGCAAGTAACAAGGAAATGTTTTTTTTAGGGGTGAGCTTATGGATACTGTTGCCACGTTCAGTTGGCTTCACGTTAGTGATCTACACGCAGGAATGAAGGATGCATCCCATCTCTGGCCGCAGATAAGAACGCAAATTCTAAAAGATTTAAGACGCCATCTCGTTGAACACGGAGCTATTGATTTAGTTGTGTTTTCCGGCGACTTGACCCAGATGGCGAAGGAAGAAGAGTTTGCAGCTGTTCTTAGCGATCTAAGGGAGTTTTGGGCGGTATTTTCTGAATATGAAACGTGCCCAAAACTGGTCGTCGTTCCCGGTAATCATGACCTGACTCGCCCCGCCGCAGACTGCTCCCTTCTAATGGCGGTCGAAAACTTTAGAAAAAGATCTAGTGTTAGGGATTCTCTAACAAAAGATGATGGCAGCGAATATAGAAAAGAACTGAATGCCGCTTTTTCTAACTATGAGAATTTCATCACTAGTCTAGAGAATAGTGAGATACCCCTTGCTGCAACTAGCAGAGGCATATTTCCGGGCGACTGCGCTGGCGTCATAGAAGTAAATGGGCTACGGGTTGGTATAGTTGGTTTAAGTAGTGCTTGGTCTCATCTAGAACAAGGCGATTTCAAAGGAAAACTAGAATTTTCCGACCTACAAGTCAACGCCGCTGTTGGTGGAGACATTGAGAAGTGGTCGTACGCGAACCATATCAATTTACTGGTTACCCATCATCCAAAAGATTGGCTAAATCCAGATGCTCTCAAAGACTTCCAGAATGAGATTAGTCCCTTAGGCCGTTTTGATGCTCACTTGTTCGGTCACATGCATGAATTGAGCACGAGGAGTTACGGATTCGGCGGCCAACAAGTGAAGCGAGAATACCAAGCAGCCTCGCTCTTTGGCTCCGAACGGGATTCTAACGGGACAATCACACGCCGGCATGGATTCTCTATCGCAAAGATTGACGCCGAAAGGGGATATTTGAGCGTCTGGCCACGAAAAGTTGATCGGATCAGTGCTGGTGGGTGGCGGGTAAATATTGACTTTGTCGAACTACCTGATGGCGGTGATGTAGCGGAAAGTCCAATCAAGCTCAGAGAGCTTGCCTTTAGCTCCAAAAAAAAAACTTTCAACGTCTGAGCAGTCGGCAATACGCTCTGGCTCCTGCTGCTCCACCGAACGAGTTCAGTACCAGTCGCTGGAGGAGCAAGCGCCATAAGCTTCCTATCCCCAAGCCTCATATGGAACTTGCTTTCCCTAAAACTGACTTTGATAACTTTGGTTGCATAGCCAAGAACGACAAGCTTACCTGGCTAGTCTCACCATGGGATATTGATGGGGAGGCATTTCTTTCCTGCGCTCAAAAGCAAAATCTGATTCCAGAACATTGCTACAGGATCGACTGTCATAAGCTAAACGACTTTCCATCCTTCATAGAGGCACTGCAAGCAGAGCTTGGGCTATCTGAATCCGAGCTACATTATTTACTTGCTCAAGAGCAAGAAACCGCCATAATTTTCGACCATATACAGTCCGGTAAATATTCCAGTGGTCTGAGCATATTTAGTGAGATTAGGAATTTTAGCGAAGCACTAGTTAAGCGTTGCTCAACTATTTCAGTTGTACTTAAAACGTCGCACGATATAGCGAATGCTGGACTAGAGCCAATAATATTAAAGCCCATGGATGAAGTGGATTGTGGTCGCTATGTGCTCTCGCACCCACTCAGCTACCGAGTAAATGAGATCGATCTCGCCAGCGGCGAAATTTATCTCGTCACTAAAGGCTCATCGCTGGCTATTGATAGACTTCTAGATAAACTTGAGTACATGAACCTCACGGACATGGCAACGGAGACGTCTGAAGCTGCGTTAAATGATGTTTCGATTGAGGATATTCCGGAAGTCCTGGTACATCAGATGAGTCAGTTTGAGGGGCGCGAAGGCGACTACAGTATTGACCTGCTTAAGTGCCTAACAATTTTTCCATTCGGCGAAGATATTTCAAACCTAAAATATTTTTACAAAGATAAAGCAATTTATCCAAGAGTTGGTGGGCCTTTAGTAAAAGCTGGACTATCCGAAGGCCTCCGCTTCTTTATTTTTCGCAACGAACCAGCAGTGCTGCCTAAAGTAATCGTAGCAAAAAGTTTAGTCCAAGATTATCTAAGGCTACACATGACCAAAGAGGAATACGAAGGGCTTACCACTAACGCTCTCAATCTATACTTTGGCTCCGACTGGTCTATGGGGAAGCCTAAGCTAAACAGCAATTTCAATCTAGATAACTCTAACTATTCGACATATGCCATACGGAATGCAAACTGCCTACTTCGCAGGGTCTACAATGATGCAATTGCAGCTAAAATCCCTCGAAAAATCCAAGACAGCCTTACTTTGTTAAGTTATTACGTGCGACGATTAATTTCAGCCCATCAATACCGACACGTGATATCCCTGTGTCATGCTTTATATAAAAAATTACATTCTCAACGTGACAGCCACTTTGTAAAAGATATTCTTTATGCCTATGGTAAAAGCCTACGCATGGTGCGCGAGTTTCAACGATCCATTGAGGTTATGACCGAACTTCTGATGGCCAAAGTGCTGACCATTGAATTTGAAGCGAAGATCTACTCGGACATAGCCTTAAACTATGATGAGCAAAATGATAAGCTCAATGCATTAAGCGCAGCAAAAAAAGCTTTGGAATATAGAGATGAGGGGTCAATTTATTTTCACGCGCAAACTATCATTATCTGTAACAGCGACAAAGGAAATAAAGAGAAAAAGCTAAAAGACTTGAAAGCTAAAAGCAAAAACAAGCGTTGCTTCGTTGCTTCGAATAATATATCAATGCGTATACAGAGCATGTTCGGCGTCGATAATGACGCGCGAGAGACATTCATGTCAATTGCTGAGGCAGCAAAAAAAACAGGGGATATTTACAATTTTATCCGCGCAACAATTCGCTATTCGGCTGCAACTACCGCGGAGCATATTGCTCTATCCGAAAAGGAAATGAGTAACCTGTTCTTTGCATATCATGTGGTTTTCAGTCAGAGGCTCATTACTCTATTCAATGCCAGCCATGCAGCACTTTGGTCTGAATACGAAAGGCAGGGTGAAATACCTATGCTGATTTCCCTATTTAAACAGGGGTCATTTATATTTAGAGGGAATATCGACGAAGGGCGAGAAAGAGCGTATCTTTCTCGCTTATTAAACGGAGAACTAATACCCATGCAAGTACTTTTTTCCAATATAACGAGAGAGGACCGTGATTTCTTAATTGAGCGGGTTCGAGCTTTAAGGCTAGGTCGAGTAACAGAGAGCGGCGGAGCCTTTTCATTAATTCGAGAGGAAGTTGGAAGTCCGAAATTAGTTTTGACGTAACGCTTCGGCGGGGATAGGTGCGATTCAGAGCTTTATGCAAAGAATACTGGAGCTGTCTGACCGAGTAAAACGGCCGCTCCTATCTACTCGATAAGTGTCTCATCATGCTGCGTGTTTACGTTAAATCTGAAATTTATTTGCCCGTCAGCAGATGTGGATTTCCATAGAAGCGCGATTTCTAGTCCGGTTTTAAGTAACTGTCGCGCTGAAAAACGTTTTTACACAGCCTCGGCCGATTGCTGCCTGTCGTGAGGGGCAGCAAGCGCCCAATAGCTGCCAGTCTAAGTCAACATGCGCTCGTGTAAATTACCCCTACCCATCGAGGAAGTTCATGGGTAAGGGCAGAGTACCTTACGCTACTAAGTCTTCGACTTTTTTCCATTCAATACAATTCTCTGGCTTTGGCTTGCCAGGATCCAAGAGGAAATCCAAAAGCTCCTTAACTTTGGCCGCCGCTTTGGGATCGTTTTGAATTTTCACGAACGCTCGATACGGCTTTTCGTCTTTTTCTTCACGTCCAAAAAGTGCTGTCTCAAAGCAGGTTTTACAAGCGATTAGTCGAATTTTTCCCTGCGCATGTTCCAGATCAAAAACCGATTGGATAGTTCTATTCATCCCCCAGGCAGGGTTAGCCTTTCCTTTGGCTGTCTCAGGTGCATCGGTGTCGTGCAAAATAGTGAACTGTTTAGAAAACTGAAGCAGCACTTTCGCGACTGAAGGGATAATACCCTTGCCGCGAGCGCGAATGATTTGCACATCCTTGTACTCATCGATATACATATCTCTTATTATAGAGAAAGCTGTATATTCAGTATCGCCTTCAACAATTACTTGTCGACCACCAAAGAAAAACTCATTAAGGTAAGGGTCGCAGATATTAAGCATCTTCAGATTTTTCTTGTCATCATTGTCCAGCTTTGCTCTCTCCGGGCGAAATAACGTGGTGCTTTCCACATTTTCATTCTCACCACGGAACACCCTAACTATTGTCGTGTTATCTCGAGATAGATCGATAAATATTGGCGAATGAGATGTAATCATTACCTGCCAATTACCGCTTTGCGGTAGGTCGTAAAGTACTGCGCGGGCCTCTCGAATAGCTGAAGGGTGCAAACAGATCTCTGGCTCGTCCATAAGCAAAACGTGTGGCCGAGCACCTTCGCCGTCATTTACTTCTGAAAGATACTTCAATGCCGCCCATAGTAGTGTTCGCCGGGCTCCGCTTCCCTGATTTGCGATGCCCGATAAGTATCCATCCTTTGGCCCCATTAACAGATCTGTAGTGGCCTTAAAGGGCGTATAAGCCTTTTCGATATCCATTTCAGGTTTAGCGTCAAACATGACATGATGATTGGGGAATAACTTGTCTAGATACTTGGAGATCTCGGCCTCAATTACTTTGACCTCCTTATCTGTCGCTGCCACTGCTTTTGTTTGCAAGTCTTTGATTTTTTCAATTACTAGTTCATAGTCGGATTTTTCTTGCTCAGGGTTGCTTTTTATTTTTATTAATTTATCTTTTAATAATGAAGTTATCAGTTTTGAAATTTCAGTGGCTTGGTCATCGGGAGAAGCGAAAGCATCAATCCTATGAGGTCTTGGCCTTTTTGAGTTGGCTATATTAGGCGCCCCCCAAGGGACTTGTTTATCCCAACTTCCTTTCTGGACGTCCCACCCTTGGCGAATAGGATCTTTGCCAGGGTTTTCCCAAGTCCATTGTTCCCGGACTAAATACTCGTTATTTGGCAGCAATCCTAGCCAGCGGTCTCCAGGGGCTTTATCAAAAACTATCGTCTGCAGTTCAATATTAGGAAGCTCTTTCACATCAACCATGCCGCTCGGAAAATCTTGAATAGTCAACTTTCCGTCGTTTGATCCATGAGACATAACTTTTTCATACGCTTTCAGAATGCTACTTTTTCCAGCATTGTTTGCACCAACGAGTACAACTATATCGTCAAGTTCTATTTCGACAGGTTCAGAGCTGATAGACCTGAAGTTTCTAATTATTAGTTTGTGTAGGCGTGGACGAGGAGAATCTGGTGTGGTTAAAGAAACTGCTTCCAAAACAGCTGCTTGTTGTTTTGCCATTTTGCAATCCTCAGATACGGTAGTGATCCAAGGCCACGTCTACGCTCCCTGTAGATCAACAGCGATCGTGGCTCCCCAGTCATCAATATGTCAATTTAATATCATTCACTGACCTTCCCATCCGTCGGGTAGGGCTTAGGAATCACGCCACATATTTTCGAACTCGTGGTATGTCAGCTTTTGGCCTAGGCTGTGTAAAAAGGTTTTTGATCATGTCAGGTGCTCAAAACCGGACTGGAAATCGTGTTTCTACGCGAAATCCACATCTGCAGACGTGCCGATAAATTTCAGATTTAACGTAGACGCGGACACTTCAATTTTGGCGAAGCGCTTTTACACACTCTGGGCCGTCAGCGGTAATAGGCCCATAGCCTCCACAGATCAGACGCCGAGAAATCTGAAGCCTTGTTTGTAATGGGAGGATCTAGCGAAGCGAAAGCTGTTTAGGCTTCCGCTTTTTTATTATCCCTCCTTTCTTTTAAGCTGAAGATCAATGAAATCAAGTTCTGCCTTGATTGCATCAATCGTGAGCATCTCAACTTTAGTTTCTTTGATTCCTTTTGCGTTGAGCTTTTTCATTCCGGCCATGCCGACAATTATTCCGTTCAAATGCAGCTTTCGGGCCTTTAGGTAATCAGGCATCTGAGCACTGTTCAGTGGTGGTTTATTCATGGTTGGGCCGATGGTAGGACCGAAACAGCCTGCCTTTCTCAGGCTGCTTCGGGGAGGGATCAGGTTAGGCCGCCAGCAGGTCAAGCAGGCTGTGTTGGTGTGATCGTTCTGCAACTTCTCCGAAGGTCCAGCTTCCGAAGTTTTCACCTTGCTCAGGGATTTCCAGTTTCAGCAGCGCAACCGGATCACGATTAATCAGTTTGCGCGCAGCCCACAACTTGCCCCCGGTCTCTAACAGTGCTTTGGCGGCCTCATTCCATTGTTCTTCCAGAACAGTATTCGCCAGGTGAGCCGCTTTGTTCTCGATTTTGGTGCGTTCTTTTTGTGCCTCCGTGATGTGCAGGTCAATCGTCACCAACTCTTGCTCCAGAGCCGTGATGAGCAGCTGTTGGCGGCGGTGATGCTCAACCGCCGCCGTAAGGTTTTTTGCTGCCTTTTGAGCTTCGGCGTTAGCGGCTTTCTCGCCTTCCACATCGCCCCAGGCGACAGCCTGCGCATAAGCGGTGGCTGCGTCCGTTTCAGCTTGTCGAGCCTTTGCCATGTCTTCCTGATCGTTCTGGCGGACTTGCTGCAACCTGGTCTCGATGCTGCTTCGCTTTTCGTAAAGCTCCATCTCGTCGGCTTTCCAGTTCGCAATGCCGCTGAGGTAACCCGCAGCCAGGCTCTCACGGTTCGCCAGAGCCTCGAGGCGATCGATTTTTTGATTCAGGCGATAGATCTCATGATCTCGTGAGTCGATGCGTCTTTTGTGATCGTTGATTTCATCTTGCACTGCCCGTTGACGGCCCTGCTGAATAACCTCCGGGCTTTCCAGCGCCTCTTCGAAGGGAGCCAGGTCACCCTGAATGCTCTCCACTTCGAGGGACAGTTGGTCGCGGCGGTCTTTCAATTCTTGGATAGTGTTCATCTGTATTGTCTCTGGGTACTGCGGTTAAAAGGGATGGTTGTCGAGTGGCTGGCGAGGCCGGTAATGAGCCGGCGCTACCTCTATCAGCAGGCATGCCGTCAGGCGGCCTTGGCCTCGCCTTCATCCGTTCCTGGAACGGTCCTCACCACGTAGCAGCGTTGAGGCCCTAATCCGGGCAGGCGAATCAAGCTGTACGCCTTTCCGTCGGTTCCCGGCTCGAGCACGCCCCGTTGCAGCAGCTCCTTGTTCACCGCACTGATATTCATGCCCTTGAAGATTTCGGCCCTCCAGGCTTCTGGCAGCACGTAGTAGGTGTTGGTGGTGTGCAAGGCGTCGCCCATGCCGTGCTCCATCGTCTTGCGAAAGCCCAACCGATCAATCGTGCGTGGGCCGTGTTCGTCGATCTTGGCGGCGGCAGATTCCCAGCGCGTAAAGCGGCTTTCTCCAAAGCGCTCGATGACCTGCCTCAGCCGCGCCAAAATCGCATCGCCCTCGAAGTTTCCGGCGCCTCCGCGTTCTGCTAGCCACGCATGCAGACACACACGTGCGGCGGTCGTGGCCGTGCCATCAGGCCAACCGGTGACGCCGAAGGCGGTGGCCAACTCTCCGGCCGCTGCTGCGAGGCCAAAGCGAAGGGCGGCACGTTGGGCTTGACCACTGGCCGATGCGGGTAGGTTTTGGTTGATGAACTGCTCCACCGTGCGGCGAACGATCACCGACCACCTGAGCATTTCTCCTGGCGCGCATAGTGCGTGCAGGAAGGCGGTGAGGGGCGTGCCGTAGTATTTGGCTACACGGGCCTTGAGGGCATCGGAGAGGGCGGCAGCGTCCTCAAAACCGTTAAGCACATCGAACATCCCGAGGCCTTTGCTGGCATCCGCAGGCACGGCGAGCATGCGCACCTCCATGCCCGCTTTCAGCTCCTTGTTGGCATCCGCCATGTGCTGCGCCAACGTCTTTTCGCCCGTCGAGAGAAACAGCAAGCGCCACTCCTGCACCTGTCGGCCAGCTTGTCCTCGATCATTCGCCCGGGCCTTACCGGTGCCGTTGCCGAGCATGTAGACCGTCTCGCCGATAATGCGCGGATCGCACATGCCTATTTCATCCAGCACCAGGAGGCCGTCTGAGTGTGCAGCGGCGATGGACTCCAGGGCGTTATCTGTCGAGCGCCACGAACGCACCAGACGCGGACCGCCATAGACCGAGGCGGCGACTTGCAAGTGTGTGGTCTTGCCGCCTGAGCTGTCGCCGTAGAGGTGGAAGCCGCCCGACTCATGTCCGAGCAGGTTCAGCAACGGTCCTGCAAAGGCCACAGAGACGACAAACGCCAAGCGATGGTTACCAACGCACAGTGCGCCGATTTGCTGTTGCCACTGCGCCAGGGAGCCCGCTTCGCTGATCGGTGGCAGCTGTGCACCTGCCTCATAAAAATGCAGATGTTCAGCGTGCGAGCCGATCTGCTGTTCGGGTAGAAGGAAGGCGTTGTCGTGCCAACCCAGGCGCGTCACTAAACGTGCGCGCTGGGCGCTGTCGAAGCCTCCGAGGTAACTCTGCAGGTCGTTGCGTGCGTTGCGTCCTGATCGACTTCCTGCAAGGCGTAGCCCCATGTCTACCAGTGGCCCGAGTACGTCTTTGCCGAAGTCGCCGGTCATGGTCCTGGCTGGAATGTTCCAGCGTTTTTTGGCGCCGTCCGGGTCATCGAACTCGACCAACAACCCCCAGTTGTGGCCCTTGTCGTCGCGAGTACGGGCGATGATTTCGAGAGGCGAGCACACGGGGCGCGCCTCGCCATCATCGCCGGAATAAAACACCCCTTCAGACGTCAGGCGAAAGCCGCCCGGCAATAGGTCATTTTTCGATTTCGCAGGGTGTTTGGCGGGCGCCTTGGCCTTCTGTTCTTGAGGTTCAGTTGGCTCAGCGGCACTGCCGAAAAACTCACCGCTGCGCACCAGCTCGGCAACGTGGGCAGCGGTCCAGCCTTTGGCTAACGCATCCGCTGCATCGTCGCCGTCTGCCCATTTTCCACCCTTGATGAGCGTGGACTTTCCGCCTTTGCTGCTGGGCTTGAGCTTAAATACGTCGAGCGAGATTCGTTGTACCGAAGCGACGCCCAGCTCAATCAACTTGAGCTCAATGGCGTCCATGCAGGCCTTGCCGCTGGCATCGTTATCCGGCCACAGCACCACCGTGCGCCCTTTGAGTGGCGTCAGATCGGCCTTGTGCCAAGAGTTGGAGCCGTTCGGCCAGCAGGTGGCTACATACTCCGGCATCAGTTCAGCAGCGGCGTCAGCAGCCTTTTCGCCTTCACACAGCACCACAGGCACGTCGGTACGCTGTGCCAGCTCATCCAGGCGCAGCAATGGCCGAGGTTCCGGCAACCCTTGCCAGCGCCATTGTGTGGTTTGCCCATCGGAGCGCTTGCACCAGGTCAGCGGTGCAAAGACCTTCCTCGGTCTGCCGTCTTCATCTGGGCCCAGGTCGAAGCGATACAGCGCCATGACTGGCTGGCCCTGAGCATCGCGATAGATCCACACCTTGGATGGAACACCGTGTTGCCGGTGCTTGGCAGGACACTTGTTCATGGCCTCGACCGGGATCGGCTGAATCGCGATCCACTCCGGCGTTGCGTTCTTGGTCGGTGCGCTTTTGGTTGTCGCTGAACCTGCGGAAACGCTGAGCAGATCCGCCAGTTTTTTGCACGCCTCAACGTCCGTGCCGCCATCGATATAACGCACCAGGTCGATCAGGTCGCCGCCCTTATCGCCGGTGGCAAAATCCGCCCAGGTGCCTTTGCTCAAATTTACCTTAAGTGAGCCCGCACGTTTGTCCGTGCGCGTGGGATTCGGTGCGGTGTATTCCTTGCCGCCATCAACACGTTTGCCGTTTGGCAGCCAGTGAGTAAGGACGCGTTCGATATTTTTCAGGGCGGCATTTTTTACGTCGGCAAAGCTCGGACGTTTTGAGTTGTGGCCAGTGCGATGAGTCATGGTGTGGTCCTCGACTCAAGCAACGCCTCGTTCACGTCGTCGATCAGTGCTTTGGCCATCTCGCCGAGGTAGAACGCAGGCCAACTAAAACGCTCGCCCGCATCGCTGATGGCGGCGTCGAGGATCAATTGATTAGCGTGGTGCAGAATCTGGGAGACGGCTTCAAGTGCGTCCTCTAGCGGGATACCGGCATTTACTCGAAACAGGTTTTGGCCGTTACCGTTGGCAGGGGAAAACTCGGAGCGTCCAAGCGTGCTGGAGTGGGTCACAGCGCACCGCCTTTCTGGCCCATCGGCACAGATGTGGCATCACCGTACATGGTGAGTGTTTTGATCAAGCCCAAGGTGCCGCGCACGTCCCAAATAACGGACGACAGCACGCGGTTGGATAGCAGGGGTTTATCCCCGTCTAAGTGGTCCTCCAGCAGCATGAGAACGGAGTCGGCACGGTCGAGCGCACAGGTGATGGCGTCGATAGGCAGACCGGCTTCGGCGTCCGGGCTGACGCAGAGTAGATCCTCGGGCAGTGCAAAGCCTGGGAGCATGCTCATTGGGCACCCCCTGCGGCTTCCAGGGCGCGAGCCTTGGACATATGGGCGTTGTAACGGGAAAGGCGTGTAGCGAGGCTGGAGTTGGCGTGTAAAGCGGCGAGAGCCATTGCTCGATGAGCGGCGGCGCGAATTTTGGACGGATTGAGGGCAGGCATAGGTGACACTCCAAGTTTGAAGATGGAGCTGCCACTGATCGTCGCCAAACGAATTAGGGTGGCAGCTGTGCGCAGGTTGGCGAACCGGGAACTTGGAACCCGGCAGACCCGAAGGTCTCCCACGCACAGCTGCCATAACACGAAACGGCAGGCACAAAAAAAGCGCCTGCTGTCGGATGGGGCGCCTGTGCGCCAAGTAACTCGGGTCGCCAAACCCGGTCGCTGAATTTGCAGCGACGAGCAGAGGGTAACGTCCGTTTTTTGAAAGTGCAACTGTGCATATGGCTTGCGGATTTTTTCGATGCGGCATAAATTGATCAGGCATGTAGATTTACCTCAACGCCTCCGGTTGCCGCCGGGGGCGTTTTCGTTTCAGGCATTTGCTTGCCAGCGCAGGGAGAGCAGTGGGAGGAAGTCGCCGTCGAGGCAAGATCGTGCATCTTCGTAAGCGTCGATTTGTTGCCCTTCATCTACGATCACTGCACGCGGGGCTTCGTTGGGTACTGACAGTGCGCACCAGGTGCCGTCAGCCCATCGCATGACTAGAACTACTCGATTCAAGCGTTTTTGTTGCGTTCTGTGACGCTCAAAACGTTGCATCCACCGCGACGAGAAACCGACTTTTCTGAGTACAGAGAAGGGCTGCAAAATGGCCTTGTTAGCGACACGATTCGTCATGCCGCCACCCGGTCGCGGGCCGCGATACGCGCCCGTGTCCAATTCAAAATTTCGGCTAATACCCAAGCGACCGGAGCCCCACGCGCATTGCTGTCGGTGAGCTTCACCGCTTGCGGAAAGCCGCTCTCTGGCTGGTTCATAAGTTTGTAAACCGTTGCGCGGCCGATACCTGTCAGGGCTATAACTTGATTGATGCGTATCAGCGTGGCGGCCGGATCGAACTGTCCCAGTTCCGTATGAGGCGCGTTGAACGGCAAGCATGCGGATCCGCTAGGGGCCTTTTGGTGACTTTCTCGTGGAGTGGAGGGGGCAAGCCCCGCAACTTTTGCAGATTGCTTTGGGGCGCTCATCAGGTCCTGTCTCCAGCGGTTTTTGCAGGTGAGCGCAGTTGGGTTTCAAGCCACGCGACCACGTCTTGGGAGCGATAACGAACCCGAGACCCGGTTTTGATATAGGGAAGTGAGTTGCTGCGAGAACTTCGCCAGGCGGCAAGCGTTCGGCTGGACAGACCTAGTGCATTCGCGACTTGGTCGGTAGTGAGCAAACAAGCAGGGGTGAGAGAGGTGGTGGAGTGGTGTGAGGTGTCGTGAGGCTGCATAGCGCGTTTCCTGTCGTAGTTCGTACAGGCCCCAGCTATGTAAACGATTTTCTATTTTTTAAAAGTTTTATTTTTATAGCTTTCGGCGCGGGTTTTATGGATAAGGCAATTTAATTGAGCAAGATCGCAGCAAAGTTTCAGTTTTTTTCGGGGCTGTCCTACCTTGCCCTACTGGTTTTCTATACAGTTAAAAAACGGAAAGTGAGAAATGAAACCCAGTGAAGTCCCGACGAACGGTAGTCCCCTGAGCCCCTTCTGGTAGTCCGATAACAGCGGCCCCTCCTCAGTGTGAGGCGACCAATAAGAGATGGCCGCCAGAGGTTTTGGGCGCCTTAGACGTAACACACTTTTGACGCGTAACACATGGTGTACGGATCTCTTTTAATACGTGTTACGCAATAAATATTCAATAAAATCAATTGGTTGGTCGGATGCGTAACGTGCGTAACACAAGTAACACCGATTTTTGATGGGTGTGGGGTTGGCGTATTCAGCCCGCCTTTCCAAACTGTCCCTGAATAATGTTGCCATCTACTAGCTCATCCAGATGATCTGCGTACCACTGCATCATCACTCTGCGCTGAGGCAGGTAAACCGCCTTGTTGTACACCCCTGCAATTCCTTCCTTTGCATGAGAGAGCTGAGCCTCAATGTGATTCTCGTCGAAACCCTGCTCATTAAGTATGGTGCTGGCGATATGGCGAAAGCCGTGGCCTGTTTGTCGACCGGCATATCCCAGTCTGCGGAGCGCCATTAGAAAGACGGTGTTACTCCGGGGGATTGTCCTGTCTTTCCTGCCTGGAAATAGGAGAGGGTATGCACCTGTCAGTGTTCGTAACTCAGTGAGCGCTTCGATGGCCTGTCGAGAGAGAGGCACCACATGTTCGCGACGACGTTTCATTCGCTCGGCTGGGATTGTCCATAGCTTTTTGGAGAGATCGATTTCTGACCAGCGCGCTTCTCGGATCTCGCTCGGGCGCGAGGCTAATAAGGAAAGCAAGCGAAGCCCTATACGAACGTCCTTTGCGTGAGGGTAGGAGTTGATCGCTCGAAGTAGCGCAGGCAGTTCTTCAATCGAAACGTGTGCATAGTTTTCAGCGCTACGTGATTGCAGGAATTTGCTGAGACCTTCAAGGGGGTTGTGGACGGCTCGTCCTGTTACGCGGGCCAGGTCATAGATCTCTTTGCAAAAGGCACGAACTCGGCCCATTTGTTCAATGATCCCCTTCTGCTCCATGCCACGTAGAAACTCCATCCATTCCAGGGGCAATATTTCTGTGTACACGCGCTTGCCGAAGACAGGGAACACATGAAGCTCCAGGGCTCCCAGTACTCGTCGGGACGTACCTGCTTCCCAGCTTGTGCGTCTGGCTTCAAACCACTCACGGCCTAACGCCTCAAAAGTGTTGTTGGCAGCAACCTGGTCGGCAACCTTGCGAGCTTGCTTGCTCACCAATGGATTTTTGCCGGTCGATGCGTCTTCCCGCAGTTGAGCTGCTTTCTGTCTCGCCAATGACCCACTGATATCGGGGTAGCCGCCGAGGCCCAGCCACGACCATTTCCCGTCTGGCTTTTTGTAGCGTAGCTCCCAGGATTTTTGCCCGTTAGGTTTCACCCGGAAGTACAGGCCATTCCCGTCCTGTTCACGATACGTAGCGTTCTCAGGCTCCAGGCCTGCAAGGGTGGTGTCTGCTAAGGGGCGGCGTTTGATTTCAGTGCGCTTCACTTCCTGTATGCCTCCAGTTATAGGAATCTCAAAGCATACACGTGGGCATACACGGCGGGAAGTTATAGGGGTAGACAGGGATGGATAGCCAGAAACAAGAAAGCCCGCACGGGGCGGGCTTCTTGGGGTGTTTCGTAGACTGTCTGAGACAGTCCTAGACTGCTATATGGTGCACCCGGCGGGATTCGAACCCACGACCCCTGCCTTCGGAGGGCAGTACTCTATCCAGCTGAGCTACGGATGCTTGTGCGGGCGACATCATACCCATGTCGGTTCAAGGCGTCCACGCCGGTGTTTTGTGTCGCCAATGCTGGCGTTTTCCCTGTATTCACAAGTCCGCCGGTCGAACGTCCCTTTGTTTGCTTTGCTCCGTAGGTGTTAAAGCACCTTTCTGCGCCGCGCGCGCAGCATTTTCCCGTCAGACCAGGTGAACGCATGCATTCCAAAGGAACCGTGATGCTCGATCTCCCGTTGCGACAAACCCTGCTGGCCCGTTCGGATTTGTTTCGGGGTATGCCGGAACACCTGTTGCACCACGTCGCGACCCATATGGTGGAGCGCACGCTGGATGATCGTGAAGTGCTCTATTTCAAGGACGACACCCTCGAATTCATCGCGTTGGTGGTGGACGGGCGGATTTATTCGATGATGCAGGGCCCTGATGGTCGAGAGCAGATTATCGGCAGCGTCGGTGCCGGGCAGGTGGTGGGGGAGACCGCCTTGATCAAGGGACATGGGCGCGAATCGTCGACCTTCGCCAGTGGCCAGACGCGCCTGTTGCAATTGGGCAGCCGGCATTTTGCTGCGTTGTTCGAGGAACCGATATTTCTGTGGCGCCTGCTGATGTTGATGATGGTGCGTCTGCTGCATGTCATCGAGTTGCTTGAGCTGGTGAGCCTGCATCGGCTGGAGTCGCGGCTGGCGCGATTCCTGTTGGCGAACATGGACGACATCGACCTGGCCCTGGCCATGCCCAGTGTGTCCTTGCCGGCCAACCAGGGAGTGCTGGCGTCCATGCTCAACACCAGTCGCCCCAAACTGAACGTGCAACTACAGCTTTGGCGCCGCAGTGGCCTGATCAGCGGCAACTTGGAGCGGATGGTGATTAATGACCTCGAACACCTGCGGCGCAAGGCTTTTTCGTTGAATTAGTGTGTGCTGTGTTCCCCAGGTAACAGCGTTGCTTCGTTGAATCCTCTCAGACTGGCCCCTCATCAAAAATGCAAGGGAGTGCGCGTGATGGGGATGACTTTTGAGTTGAACAAAGCAGCCGTGGCTGACGACCGGTTGTTCGAAGCGAGTTGGCGTTCGGTACAGGGGGAACTCAAGCGCCGGGCCTTGCGCCGGGCTAAGGGCAATCAGGATCAGGGCCAGGAATGGCTGTCCGCTACGGCCATCAAGGCCTTGCTGTTTTTTCGGCGTTCACCGGAGCGTATTCGCGATCCCCAGGGGTTTCTGTTCCTGGTGCTCGACCACGTGTTCTTTGACAGCCTGCGGCGCAGTAAGCGTGAGGGGCGAGTGTTCGATGATTCGGTGGTGCTTGAACACGATCACCTGGCCGAACTCGCCGCCCCCTGTGCCTCGGTGCTAGAGCGCGTGGAATGTTACGAACGCCTGGAACGGATCGAGGCGCACCTGGCGCAGTTACCGGTTTCACAGCAGCGCCTGTTCGAAATGCGTTTCGTGGATGAGTTGCCTTACCCGCAAATCGCTGCCGAGTTGCAGGTGAAACTGCCGCTGGTCCGCAAGCGTGTGCAACTGCTGCGGATTGCCTTGCGCTGAACTTTATTCACAACGGTCGGCGGGGGGCGTTCAAGTTCTATGAGCACACCACGCCGCCATTCAATACGCCCATGTCCGGGTGCATTTCATCAAGGAGAGATGTATGACAGAGGTCAACAGTCAGATCACCGACGCCGTCACCCAAACCAACGTCAAGGTGGTTGCGGAGGCGCCGGCCCAGGCCATCGCGTCGCTGTACCAGGTTGCCAGCAGCGCGGCGGGCTTGTCCTTGCAGAACGCGGTCAACAGCCAGCAGGCCATGAACCAGATCTCCAATGCGGTGATCTCCAAGGCGGTCGCGCTGATCATGCAGATTGGCGAGAAGGGTTGAGCCCTGGGGAGACGAATCATGTCATGGTTCAGCAAGAAGAAACCTGCTGCCGCACCCGCAACCCCCGCCGCCGAAACCCCTGCACCCGCTCCAGCGGCACCGCCTTCGCGCTCGGTCATGGCGCGCATGAACGAACATTTGCTCAACCAGGCCGGCACGCCCTCCACGGACAGCACTGCGGCACTCAATAGCCAGATTGTGCAGGCCGTGCAGTTCACCAATGCGCAGAACGTGGCCTATGCCCCGGCGCAGATCGCCGTCCCCGCCGACATGATGATCAGCCAGGCCGCCGGGTTGGTGGCGCAGTCGGCAGCGGGGTATTTCGACGGGGTCAGCAAGATCGCGCTGGCGGCCCAAGCCGTGCTGCTCCAGCAAATGACCGAGAACATCGTCAAGGAAAACCTGCCGGCCGCTGCCGAGGATGCGCTGGGTGCGCTGGCGACCGACCTGCTGGTGGGCGCCGCCGCCGCTGTGGCTGCCGCTGCCGGGGCGATGGAGGCCGAGGCCGCCAGTGTGGCCATCGACAAGATCGACCAGAGCATCGCCAAGTACGCCGACACCCTGGCCAATCGGGCTGCGCCAGCGGCCTGAACCGAGCACGACGTTCCAGAGCCCTTCTGGAACGCGGCAACAGCAACCTGAACGTAACTTTTCTTGAGTGAGGAGCGACATCATGCAGCCTGGAGATATCATTTTCTCGGTGAAACAAGACGACGACAGCGCCACACGTGCGTTTATCAAAGCTGGCCAGCTGGTCAAGGCCACGGTGTTTTCTCAAGACACGTGCTACCTGAATGTCGTCCATCCTGCGATTGCGGTGAGTGACACACTGGTGGTTGAAAGTGTCGGCAGTGGCCTGACCTTGACCGATTTGAGCCTGGAAAAACCTCCGCGTTCGGCTATGGTTTTTTCCTGTGTGAATGAAGCATTGGGCGAAGCCGCCGCGTTGGCCGCCAAGCAGTTCTATTTCGACAAGATAGGTGGCGATATTCGCGGTCGCTACAGCGTGTGGACCGCCATGATCTCGGCTTTTCGGCGCTGGAGTTCCGATACCAGCCTGGTGACGCGAATCAACGAGTCGGTCGACATTGGCAGTGGCTCGTTTTGCTCACAATTCGCAGCCAACTGCTATGAAGTGGGCAATCTTTACAACGCTGCCAATCTGGTCCCACCGCCGTCGGCAATCTTCAATCAACAGCCTTCAGCCATCACGCCAGCAGAATTGGCGACGTTCTGCGATGCCTCATCACTGTTCTACTTCGCCGGCTTCTGGCAAGACAACGTCGAGGTGCGGCTTTAGCGGCCTCGCTGCCGGTAAAGCATCGAACCAGGAGGTTCACATGGCTCCCCCTATGCAACCGCCAGTACTGTCCGCTGCCGATCGGCTGCGACTCGAAGCGTTGATTCGCAACCCGCAAACCTTCGCCGGCACCTCCCAGGCCGTCGTGGATGAAACGCTCAAGCGTGCAGCCCAGGTGCTTGAGCAGTCCAAAGTCAACGAGCAAGCGTTAAGGGTGGCCGCCGAGCAACGTGAAGCGGCGGTGCGCCAGGTGCTTGATGGCGCGGTGGCGGACAGTGAGACACAGATCGCGCGCAAGCGTCAGGAAGTGCAGGCGCTGATCCAGGGGCTGATCGTGCAGATCGAGGCGATCCTGGACCCTGCGCCGAAACCCTAGCCTGCAAGGCTTCACAGCGGTTGTTTTACAACGTTCATTCATGAACACGGAATGCACCGTGTATTAAATAAGGAAATTGATCATGTCATTCGTCAACGAGCAAATTACCGACGCCGTTACCCAGACCAACGTCAAAGTGGTGGCCGAATCGCCAGCGATGGCGATGAGCACCATCTACCAGTCGATGGGCCAGGCCACCGCGATCCTGTTCCAGAACGCCGTTTCAGCGCAGCAGCAGCAAAATACCCTGGCCCAGGCCGCGACCAACCAGGGCGTGATGCAGATCTACAGCGTCGACACTACCGCGGGCGCCGCGGCTACCGAGAAAGTCGCCCAGGGTGGCGTCTCGGACAACCTCACCAGCCTGCTGACGGTGCTCAAGTCATTCCAGCCTTGATCCCTGAGCACTAACGGATGTTGTTCTTTCTTAATCCAGGAGTTCCAACCATGAGTGCAGTCAGTCAGCAAATCACCGATGCCGTCACCCAGACCAACGTCAAGGTCGTCGCCGAATCGCCAGCGATGGCCATGAGCACGATTTATCAGTCCATGGGCCAGGCCACGGCGATTCTGTTCCAGAACGCGGTTTCGGCCCAGCAACAGCAAAACACCCTGGCCCAGGCCGCGACCAACCAGGGCGTGATGCAGATCTACAGCGTCGACACCACCGCGGGTGCCGCCGCTACCGAGAAAGTCGCCCAGGGCGGCGTGGCCGACAACCTGACCAGCCTGTTGACCATCCTCAAATCGTTCCAGTCTTAATCCGCAGGTCCCCCAGCACCCCCGTCGCCCACCCGCGCCGGGGGTGTTGTCGTTTGTACGTTGATCCGAAAGCTTGGGCAAAAGCGCCGTTTTCGTTCTTTTTTTCGAACAGACTATTGCCCTGCACCCCCATTGATCCTAGGATTCGTTTGAGATTTCAAACGCTCTGTCTCCCGTGCGCCTTTCACTTTTTCGCGCGCTGGGGCTGATTTCCCTGACGGCAGCCCACAAGGCGCCTTTCAACAACTCTAATTCGCTCCGCGTGCGCGCGGTGCTGTTAAGGAAAGCCGACATGCAGCTTAAAGATGCCCAGTTGTTCCGCCAGCAAGCCTTTATCGATGGCGCTTGGGTCGATGCGGACAACGGTCAGACCATCAAGGTCAACAACCCTGCCACAGGCGAAATTCTCGGCACCGTGCCGAAGATGGGCGCCGCTGAAACCCGCCGCGCCATCGAAGCCGCCGACAAGGCCCTGCCGGCCTGGCGCGCACTGACCGCCAAGGAGCGCGCCAACAAGCTGCGCCGTTGGTTCGAACTGCTGATCGAAAACCAGGACGACCTCGGTCGCCTGATGACCCTCGAGCAAGGCAAGCCGCTGGCCGAAGCCAAGGGCGAAATCGCCTACGCGGCTTCTTTCATCGAGTGGTTCGCCGAAGAAGCCAAGCGCATCTACGGTGACGTGATTCCCGGCCACCAGCCTGACAAGCGCCTGATCGTGATCAAGCAGCCGATCGGCGTGACCGCAGCGATCACCCCGTGGAACTTCCCGGCCGCGATGATCACCCGTAAAGCCGGCCCGGCCCTGGCCGCCGGTTGCACCATGGTCATCAAGCCCGCCTCGCAAACCCCGTTCTCGGCCCTGGCCCTGGTTGAACTGGCGCACCGTGCCGGTATCCCGAAAGGCGTGCTGAGCGTGGTCACCGGCAGCGCCGGCGACATCGGCGGCGAGCTGACAGGCAACCCGATCGTGCGCAAGTTGTCCTTCACCGGCTCGACCGAAATTGGCCGCCAGTTGATGGCCGAATGCGCCAAGGACATCAAGAAAGTCTCCCTGGAGCTGGGCGGTAACGCACCGTTCATCGTGTTCGACGACGCCGACCTGGATAAGGCCGTCGAAGGCGCGATCATCTCCAAGTACCGCAACAACGGCCAGACCTGCGTCTGCGCCAACCGCCTGTACATCCAGGACTCGGTGTACGACGCGTTCGCTGAAAAACTCAAGGTGGCGGTGGCCAAGCTCAAGATCGGCAACGGCCTGGAAGAAGGCACCACCACTGGCCCGCTGATCGACGAAAAAGCCGTGGCCAAGGTGCAGGAACACATTGCCGACGCCCTGAAAAAAGGCGCCACGCTGCTGGCCGGTGGCAAGGTGATGGAAGGCAACTTCTTCGAGCCGACCATCCTCACCAACGTGCCGAAAGACGCCGCCGTTGCCAAGGAAGAAACCTTCGGCCCGTTGGCACCGCTGTTCCGTTTCAAAGACGAAGCCGAAGTGATCGCGATGTCCAATGACACCGAGTTCGGCCTGGCTTCCTACTTCTATGCCCGCGACCTGGGCCGTGTGTTCCGCGTGGCTGAAGCCCTGGAATACGGCATGGTCGGCGTGAATACCGGGTTGATCTCCAACGAAGTGGCGCCGTTCGGCGGCATCAAGGCTTCGGGCCTGGGCCGTGAAGGCTCCAAGTACGGGATCGAGGACTACCTGGAAATCAAATACCTCTGCCTGGGCATCTGATCGCCCCGGCAAGAGCTTGCAGTAAACGCAGAGGGCACGAGAGCGCTGACCCTTTGCGTGTTTCAAGACGTTATTCGTAGTGGCCGGGAAAGCTGTGGCAGTCGATCATCGCATGCTGCCGCAGTTTCCTCCCCGCCACGTATTCCTTGGACCACGCCACCCGATGAGTGGCGAATGAGGACTTTATGAGCAAGACCAACGCATCCCTGATGAAACGCCGCGAAGCCGCAGTACCACGCGGTGTTGGCCAGATTCACCCGATCTTCGCCGAATCCGCGAAGAACGCCACCGTGACCGACGTTGAAGGTCGCGAGTTCATCGACTTCGCCGGCGGTATCGCCGTGCTGAACACTGGCCACGTGCACCCGAAAATCATCGCGGCCGTGACCGAGCAACTGAACAAGCTGACTCACACCTGCTTCCAGGTACTGGCCTACGAGCCTTACGTGGAACTGTGCGAAAAAGTGAACGCCAAGGTCCCAGGTGATTTCGCCAAGAAAACCCTGCTGGTCACCACCGGTTCTGAAGCCGTTGAAAACGCCGTGAAAATCGCCCGCGCTGCCACTGGCCGTGCTGGCGTGATCGCGTTCACTGGCGCTTACCACGGCCGCACCATGATGACCCTGGGCCTCACCGGTAAAGTCGTGCCGTACTCGGCCGGCATGGGCCTGATGCCCGGCGGCGTGTTCCGCGCGCTGTACCCGAACGAACTGCACGGTGTGAGCGACGACGACGCTATTGCCAGCATCGAGCGCATCTTCAAGAACGATGCCGAGCCGCGTGATATCGCTGCCATCATCATCGAGCCCGTGCAGGGTGAAGGCGGTTTCTACGTCGCGCCAAAATCCTTCATGAAGCGTCTGCGTGAACTGTGCGACAAGCACGGCATCCTGCTGATCGCCGACGAAGTGCAAACCGGTGCCGGCCGTACCGGTACCTTCTTCGCCATGGAACAGATGGGCGTTGCCGCCGACCTGACCACCTTCGCCAAATCCATCGCGGGCGGCTTCCCGTTGGCCGGTGTGTGCGGCAAGGCTGAGTACATGGACGCCATCGCACCCGGCGGCCTGGGTGGCACCTACGCCGGTAGCCCGATCGCTTGCGCCGCGGCCCTGGCCGTGATGGAAGTGTTCGAAGAAGAGCACCTGCTGGACCGCTGCAAGGCTGTCGGCGAGCGCCTGGTCACCGGTCTGAAAGCGATCCAGGCCAAGTACCCGGTCATCGGTGAAGTGCGTGCCCTGGGCGCGATGATCGCGGTCGAGCTGTTCGACGATGGCGACACCCACAAGCCAAACGCTGCCGCCGTTGCCTCCGTGGTGGCCAAGGCGCGTGACAAGGGCCTGATCCTGCTGAGCTGCGGCACCTACGGCAACGTGTTGCGCGTCCTGGTTCCGCTGACCTCGCCGGACGAGCAACTGGACAAAGGCTTGGCGATCATCGAAGAGTGCTTCTCCGAGCTGTAAGCCGAAGTTGACCTGATCGACAGAAAAAACCCGCTTCGGCGGGTTTTTTTATGCCCATTGCCGCACATTCAGGCCGTGTTCATTGTACGTAGGCGCCTTGATTGTCTAAGGTGCAAGCATTGCCGATGGAGCGTGCGGATGACTGCTGTTGATTTGCCAGCTGTACCCCGAGTGTTGATTGCCGAGGCGGACCCTTGGTCGCGGGATCTGCTCAAGCAAGTGTTATTGAATGTGCGCTGCGACGCGCGGCTGGATGTGTGTGCCGATGGGCACGAGGCCGCCACGTTGTTGCGAGACAAACCCTACGATCTGATCCTGGCGGATTGGGAATTGCCGGGCATCGATGGCCTGAGCCTGCTGCGCAACGTGCGCCAGAAGCGCCGCTCGCCGGCCCTGCCGTTCATTCTGCTGAGCAGTCGCAATGACAGTGCCAGCGTACGGGAAGCCCTGCCCCTGGCGCCGACCGCCTACCTGACCAAACCCCTGAACATGGAAGGCCTGACCCAGCGCCTGCAGGACCTGCTGCTCAATGAAGGCGAGAGCGTGTACTGCGAGATTCCGCCGCTGGCGCCGGGCATGACCTTGCCAGTGTTCCTGGAGCGCCGCCGCGAAACCTGCGACGGCGCGCCCTTGCGGGTCGACGTGAAAGCCGCCGTGCAGCACAGCCTGGGCGCTGATGGCCTGGACCTCAAGCGCCTGGAAGATCGGGTGCGCATGGACCCGCAAATCACCGCCGTACTGATCGCCGCCGCCAACAGCGCCGGTCATCACGGCACACCGGTGCAGACCTTGCCTGCTGCGCTGCACAAACTGGTGGCGGGGCAGAGCATGAACCTGATCCTCGGCCTGGCGCTCAAGCACAACGTGGTGCTGGGTGATCCGGCTTTGGTGGCCTATGCCGAGCGTCACTGGCAATTGTCCCAGGACACTGCCGACTATGCCCGCCGCCTGGCGCGCATGCTGGAGCTGGACCATGAGCGCTGCTACAGCGCGGGTATCCTGCACCGGCTGGGCGACTTGGCGTTGCTGCGTTGCCTGGAAGATTGGCGCCAGGGTGGCGGCGTGTTGGATGACGAGATGATTGGTGAATCCCTCTACACCTTTGGCGCGGCCTACGGCTCGGCGTTGCGAGCGCGTTGGCGCCTGCCGTTGGAGCTGCGTCAGCTGATCGCGGCGATTTACTCATTGGAAGGCGGCGTGTACGCCCGGGATGCGCTGGTGGTGAACCTGGCGGCGCAGATGGCGCGCTTGACCGAGCATGAGGGGCTGGAAGAGCTGGCCAAGAGCAAGACCGCACGATTGCTCAAGGTGGGTCTATCGGAACTCACCCGCGTACGTAATTCCTGAAAAACACACAGCCTTTGTAGGCGCTGGCTTGCCAGCGATAGCAATCAATCAGACAAAACATTGCGCACTGACCCACCGCTATCGCCGGCAAGCCGGCCCCTACGGATATACAAGGGCCTGGAGGACGACAAAATCCAAATGTGGGAGCGGGCTTGCTCGCGAAGGCGTCGTGTCAGCTGCGACTTGTGTCGCTGACCCACCGCCTTCGCGAGCAAGCCCGCTCCCACATCGGATACTCAGTGCTGGCGCTTACCGTGTCCGGCTTTAGCCCGCGACTACGCGATTCTTGCCTAGGCGCTTGGCCTCGTACATGGCCGCATCGGCTCGTGCGAACAGGCTGTCGAGGGTCGAGTCCTCTTCGCTGAGGCTGGCCAGACCCTGGCTGACGGTCACGGTAAACGCCTGTCCCTCGTAGCTGAAGGTCAGCGCCTGGATCTCGTTGCCCAGCCGCTCTGCCACCTGCAACGCCATGTCCGGCGCACAACCGGGCAGCACGGCCGCGAACTCTTCGCCACCAATGCGCCCGAACAGATCGCCACGACGTAAAACGCCCCGGCCGCTCTCGGCGATACGGCGCAACACCTGATCGCCCTCCAGATGGCCGTAGGAGTCGTTGATGTCCTTGAAGTCATCAATGTCCAGCAACAGGAAGGCCAGCGGGGCGCCCTGGGCGCAGGCGCTGTCGAACGCCTGGTTGGCACATTCGAAGAAGTGCCGGCGGTTGCTGCTTTGTGTCAGTACATCGGTGGTGGCCAGGCGGTGCAATTCAAGCTCAAGCTGTTTCTTTTCGGTGATGTCTTCGGCCATCCCCACCACGATCACCGGTTCGCCGGGTTCTACCTGCTGGTTGATGTAGCACTTGTCGCTCAACCAGCGGATCTGCCCGTCGGCGGTGATGATGCGGTACTCGCGGTCTTCCACACTGCCGTGTTCGAGCACGCGGGCCAGGCTGTGTTCGGCGTAATCGAGGTCTTCAGGGTGGATGCTGTTGCGCCATTCCCGATGGTCGGCCAGCAGCAGGCCTGCTGAACGGCCAAATACCCGTTCATAGGCCGGGCTCACATACAGCACCCGGCGCGTCGCCCAATCGATGGCCCACAGTACCGCGTTCACACTGACCAGCAGCGAACTGAGCAGTTGTTCGCGCTCGCTCAGGCGCTCGACCTCGCCTTGGGCATGCATCAATGCCAGCAGGGTGGCCGCCGCTGCCGGGCGAGGGGGCTCGGCGGTGGGGGTGTCGGGCAGGTAAGGCTTTTCGGGGACCATCGGCACAACTCTCTCTGGGCGCGCCGCAGGAATGAACAGCGGTCACTACAAGGGGCCACCATGATGGCGAAGTGTTCTTTGAGAGAGGGGAATTGCGGTGAAGTTCCGTGATTGGCATGGATTGCCCGTGCCCGGAAAATGACGCCAAAAAGAGGATGTGTGGGAGGGCGAACCCTCCCACATCACGCTTACACTGCTGCTGGACGCAGGGAGTAGGTCTTCAACTGATGAGCAAAATCGCGCAAGGATTGGATGCCGCTGGCCTCGGCCTCGTGTACCCATTCCTTGATCGCGGCCAGCATGTCGTGGCCATTGGTGCTGGTCTTGAGCCAGATCTGTTGCAGCGCCAGGCGCTTCTCGTAGATCACCGTCAGGGCATGGCTGTGTTCCAGCAGGCTCTGGATGCGCACGTGATGGCGGTCATCCAGCAGGCTGGTTTCACGCGACAGCAATCGCTTGGCCCGGTGGAACTGGTGGCGTACCGAATGATCGACTTTCTCCAGCTCCTGCTTGACCAGCGGTCCGATCACCAACTTGCGGTACTGGGCCATGATCTGGAAGCGGTTGTTGAGGATCGCCATGGCAGTGTCCATGTCCAGGTGGCCCTTGCCTTCCACGCGGTGGGCAATGGGAGCAACACGCTGCACCTTGGCCAAGCGCAGGAAGCTGAACACCTTGATCCACGCCCAGCCCAGGTCGAACTCCCATTTCTTCACCGACAGCTTGGCGGAGTTGGGGTAGGTGTGGTGGTTATTGTGCAGCTCTTCGCCGCCGACGATGATGCCCCACGGCACCAGGTTGGTGGCGGCATCACGGCATTCGAAGTTGCGGTAGCCCACGGCATGGCCCAGGCCGTTGATCACGCCGGCGGCCCAGAACGGGATCCACATCATCTGGATCGCCCAGATGGTGATACCGATGGTGCCGAACAGCAGCAGGTCGATCACGGCCATGATCGCCACGCCCAGCAGCGGGTAGGGCGTGTAGAGGTTGCGTTCGATCCAGTCGTCCGGGCAGTTCTTGCCGTAGATGCGCAGGGTTTCGGGGTTCTCGGCTTCGGCGCGGTACAGCTCGGCGCCTTTGCGCAACACCGTCGACAGGCCCTTGATGACCGGGCTGTGCGGGTCATCGACGGTTTCGCATTTGGCGTGGTGCTTGCGGTGGATGGCGGTCCACTCGCGGGTGTTCTGCGCCGTGGTCAGCCACAGCCAGAAGCGGAAGAAGTGTTTCAGCCCACCATTGAGCTCCAGGGAGCGGTGCGCTGAATAACGGTGCAGATAGACCGTGACCCCAACAATGGTCACGTGGGTCATCAACAGCGTGACTGCCACCAGTTGCCAGGCTGACAGGTCAAGAAAACCGTTGTACCACATAGGCTGTATGGCCCTCAGATAAAGAAAAAAACAGCTCACGCATTATCACTAAGCCTACAGAGAAAACCAGCCGCCCTTTCAGATAGGAGTGACTGGATGTTTCTTATTCTATAATCCGCAGCCTTTGTAGGGCGATTCTGTTTTTTGGTAAGGATTACTGACCATATGCTGTTTTCATACCGAGGTGCCCTGCGTGCGGGGCTGGTATACCTGTTGGTGTCCATTGCATGGCTCCAGCTCAGCAACCACCTATTAATCAACTTTCTCGATGAGCCTGGGGAGTTGGGGCGCTGGCTGCAGGTGCGCGGCTATGTGTGGGTGGCCTTCAGCGCGCTGGCTATCTACCTGATTTGCTTGCGATTTGCCCGCACCCACCAGTTGCAGCAGCCCTTGAAAGAGAACCGCGAGCGCTTGCGCCAGGCGGCCGCCGTGTTCGACTGCACCCGTGAAGGTGTGCTGGTCACCGATGCCAAGGGACAGATCGTGCACGTCAACCGGGCGTTCATGGAGATCACCGGCTACAGCCGCGAAGATGTCATGGGCCAGCAGCCAAGCCTGTTCAAGTCGGGGCGCCATTCGTCGAATTTTTATCAACAGATGTTCCAGACCCTGGCGCGCAACGGCGAGTGGAGCGGCGAAATCTGGAACCGGCGCAAAAGCGGCGAGATTTATCCACAGTGGCAGACCATTCGCGTGATCCACGACGATCAGGGCCAGGTCAGCCACTATGTCGCGGTGTTTTCCGACATCAGCGCCATCAAGGACTCCGAGCACGAACTGGCTCACCTGGCCCACCACGACCCGCTCACCGACCTGCCCAACCGCCTGCTGTTCACCGACCGCGCCGAACAGGCGCTGGCCTCCGCCCAGGCTCACAAGCGCGGCTGCGCCCTGCTGCTGCTGGACCTGGACCACTTCAAGATCATCAACGACAGCCTTGGCCACAACGTCGGCGACCAGTTGCTCAAGGTGGTAGGTGAGCGCCTCAAGGGGCTGTTCGGCCCCGGCGTGACCCTGGCGCGCCTGGGCGGCGATGAGTTCGCGGTGCTTGCCGAAAGTTGTCCACAGGTGGTGCAGGCGGCGGCACTGGCCCAGCGCATGCTGGATGCGATGAAGCAGCCGTTCATCTTCGACGGGCACCAACTGTTTATCAGCGCCAGTATTGGCATCAGCCTGTTCCCCAGTGATGCCCTGAGCGCCGAACAATTGCTGCGTAATGCCGACTCGGCGCTGTTCAAGGCCAAGAGCGCGGGACGCGAAGGCTATGCCTTGTACACCGAAGAGCTGACGGCTCACGCCCAGCACCGCGTGGAAATCGCCAGCGAATTGCGCCGCGCCCTCGACCAGCAGGAGTTGCGCGTCTATTACCAACCTGTGCATGACTTGTACGGCAGTCGCCTGATCGGCGTGGAAGCGCTGGTGCGTTGGCAACACCCGGAGCGCGGCCTGGTGCCCCCGGGCGAGTTCATCCCGATTGCCGAGCGCACCGGGCTGATCGCCGACATCGATGCCTGGGTGATGGACCAGGCCTGTCGCCAGATGTGCCAATGGCTGGCGGAGGGCGTGCCGTTGAGCTTCATTGCCGTGAATGTCTCCAGCCGCCTGTTTGCCCGGCGCGAGCTGTATGAGCAGGTCGCCCAGGTGTTGCACGACACGGGGCTGGACCCTGCCTTCCTGGAGCTGGAGGTGACCGAAAGCGCCGTCATGGACGACCCGGAAGTGGCCCTTGAGCAATTGCACCGTTTGCGTGAACTGGGCCTGCGCCTGGCCATCGACGACTTTGGCACCGGCTATTCCTCGCTGTTGCGCCTCAAGCGCCTGCCCGTTCAGAAGCTCAAGATCGACCAGGGTTTCGTCGCCGGGTTGCCGTGGGACGAAGACGACGCCGCGATCGTGCGCGTGGTCATCGCCCTGGCTAAAAGCATGGGCATGCAGGTGCATGCCGAAGGCATCGAGCAACGGGAGCAGGCGCAGTTTCTGCTGGACCATGATTGCGACATGGGGCAGGGGTATTGGTTTGGAAGGCCGGTGCCGGCAGGTGAAATGGATTGGGACAGGGCTCCCCCGATCCGACAGGCATAACGCCGTCAATGTGGGAGCCGGGCTTGCCCGCGATGGCGGTCTTACATTCAAAATAGTGGGTGGCTGACACGCCGTCATCGCGGGCAAGCCCGGCTCCCACAGGGTTTCGTAGCGCCCTTGCAGCAGTATTTCGAAGCCGAAAACTCTCGCAACCCCACGTCCCGCCAGAAAATTCTTTCTGGTTATATAAACATTCTTAAATAGTATTTTTAAGAATATCCGCGCTTATCTACTATCGCCCTCACGCCACAAGCAGTGCCGCCACTGCGAGGCACTATTCATTTCAGGAGCGAGACCATGAGCGCATCTCTACGTAGCGTCGACGGCCAGGACGAAGCAGCCATTTTGCGTGAGATCCAGAGCGCGTTGCGCGACCTGCGGTTTGGCGCGGTGGAAATCACGGTGCACAACGCCCAAGTGGTACAGATCGAACGCAAAGAAAAATTCCGTCTGCAGAACCCGGGCAACAAACCGGCGTAAGCAGCCACGGCGATTCGCATGCTAGACCCGCAACTATAAGAAAAAGCCAACACCCAGAATTTTCAGGAGCTTCTATGTCGTCGATTCGCCGTTACGCCCTGGCCGCCCTGGCCAGCGCCGTGTTTGCAGGTTCCGCCGTTGCCAAGGACTACGAGTTGCTCAACGTCTCGTACGACCCTACCCGTGAGCTGTACCAGGACTACAACGCTGAGTTCACCAACTTCTGGAAGCAGTCCCACCCCGGTGACAACGTCAAGATCCAGCAATCCCACGGTGGCTCGGGCAAACAAGGCCGTGCCGTGATCGACGGCCTGCGCGCCGACGTCGTGACCCTGGCCCTGGCCGGCGACATCGACGAAATCGCCAAGCTGGGCAAGACCCTGCCGGAAAACTGGCAGACTCGCTTGCCGGACGCCAGCACCCCGTACACCTCGACCATCGTGTTCCTGGTACGCAAGGGCAACCCTAAAGGCATCAAGGATTGGGGCGACCTGATCAAGAAAGACGTCTCGGTGATCACCCCGAACCCGAAAACCTCCGGCGGTGCGCGCTGGAACTTCCTCGCCGCCTGGGCCTACGGCCTGAAAGCCGGTGGCAGCGAAGCCAAGGCCCAAGAGTACGTGAAAGAGCTGTTCAAGCACGTGCCTGTGCTGGACACCGGCGCTCGTGGTTCGACCATCACCTTCGTCAACAACGGTCAGGGCGACGTGTTGCTGGCTTGGGAAAACGAAGCCTTCCTGGCCCTGAAAGAAGACGGCGGCGCCGACAAGTTCGACATCGTCGTGCCATCCCTGTCGATCCTCGCCGAGCCACCGGTTGCCGTGGTCGACAAGAATGCCGAGAAAAAGGGCAACACCGAGATCGCGACTGAATACCTGAAGCACCTGTACAGCCCGGCTGGCCAGGAGATTGCGGCGAAGAACTTCTACCGCCCACGCGATGCGAAAGTAGCCGCCAAATACGCCCAGCAGTTCCCGAAACTGGACCTGGTGACTATCGACAAAGACTTCGGCGGCTGGAAGACTGCCCAACCGAAATTCTTTAACGACGGCGGCGTGTTCGACCAGATCTACACCGCACAGTAAACGCATGCCCCTGTAGGCGCTGGCTTGTTGTGGGGGGGGGGGGGGGGGCCCCCCCCCCCCCCCCCCCCCCCCCCCCGGGGCGGCGGTGTATGTGGGGGGGTTCTATGGTCGAAAACCCCCCCCGCGCGAAAAAAATTATGGGG